>NZ_JBSGJA010000013.1:0-320148 GCF_053605345.1 Amycolatopsis sp. NPDC003865
GCCACTCCTCAGAAGCCACCCAACCGGGGCAAGAACCGATCAGCCACACCCTGTCGCCCTGGGCATCCAGAACAACCCGTCCTGAACACCAACAATCTTATGGAGAACCGATGACCGACGAGATCGTCGCCGGGACCGTCACCATCACCGGCCACGGCGGGGACGAGCTCGAGGCGTACCTGGCCAAACCGACCGACGACACCCCGCGCGGCGGCGTCGTGGTGATCCACCACCTGCCTGGCTACGACGCCGCGACGAAGGAGATGGTGCGCCGCTTCGCCGTCGAGGGCTACAACGCGCTCTGCCCGAACCTGTACACGCGCGAAGCCCCGGGCGCGGACCCGGACGACGCGGCGGCGACGGTCCGCGCGGCCGGCGGAGTCCCGGACGACCGCCTGGTCGGCGACGTCTCCGGGGCGGCGGACTACCTCCGAGCCCTGGAGAACGCCAACGGCCGCGTCGGCGTCATCGGGCACTGTTCGGGCGGGCGCCACGCGTTCCTGTCCGCGTGTTCCCTGGACCTCGACGCGGCGGTCGACTGTTACGGCGCCTTCGTCGTCAACGATCCGCCGGAGGCCATGAAGCAGATGAAGCCGCTGCTGGGCCTGGCGCCGCAGCTGTCGTGCCCGCTGCTCGGGATCTTCGGCGCGGACGACCAGTTCCCGGGCCCGGACGAGGTCGCCGTGCTGGCGGCGGAACTGGAGAAGCTCGGCAAGGAGCACGAGTTCCACACGTACGCGGACGCGGGCCACGCGTTCTTCGCGGTCGACCGCCCGAGCTACCGGCCGGAAGCCGCGAAGGACGGCTGGGAACGCATCCTCGACTTCTACGCCCGCACGCTGACCGCCTGAGAGGACCCCGCACATGTGCACTTACCTGACGGAGAAGTTCGAGCTCGAGGGCAGCGGCAAGGGCGCCCGCGGGTGGTTCCGGCTCAACGAGGGAACCGTCTACGTCGACCACCCGGTCCACGCGCCGTACGCGCACACGGTGAACATCGACTTCCGCAACCCGGGCTTGGGCGCTTCGGCCCGCGTCGCGCTGGAGCTCACCGAAGAAGACGCTTTGGCCCTGGCGGACGCGATCCACGCCGCGGTCAAGTCGGCGCCGGCCGGCCTGGCCTCCCGCAACCAGTGATTCAGGGCGTGTAGAGCGCGCCGAGGAACTCGAGCAGCAGCCGCTCCCGCAACGGCGCCGGTGCCGTTGCGAGGAGCGCGTTGATCGGGGCCATCCGGTCCGGGAGGCCCGAAGCGCCACCCAAGCCCGCGGCGGCGAGCAGACCCGCGAACTGCTCCGACGTCAGCGTCGCCGGGTCGAGAGCGGCGACGAACTCGGCCACAGCGGGATCGACGACCACCGGGCCCGCCGCGCGGGCCGCGTCCACCGAAGCCGCGAGGTCGGTCAGGAACTCCTTCTCGCTGCCGTGGTTCGCCGCCGTCACCGTGAGGTGCAGGTTCACCGGGGACGACAGGTGAGCGAACTGCGGCTGGACGTACCAGCCGCGCGCCTTCATCTCGTCGGCCACCGTGAACAGGTCGAAGCCGTCGTCGCCGGTGAACGCGATCAGCGTCGAGACCGGGTCGCCCAGCACCCGCAGGCCGTCGATTCCGGCGATCCCGGCCCGGATGAGCGAGACGGCCGACTGCGTCGAAGCCGCGAGGGAGAGGTAGCCGTCGTCGCCGAGGTGGCGCACCACCGCCCACGCCGCCGCCAGGGGGCCGCCCGAGCGGGTGCTCTGGATCGTCGTGTTCAGCATCGTGTAGCCGGGCCAGGCCGCGCTGGCGAAGTAGTGCGACCGCCGCAGTTCCGCCGACGCGTGCAGCAGCACCGACGTCCCTTTCGGACAGTAGGCGTACTTGTGCAGGTCCACCGAAACGCTCGTGACACCGGGGACGCGGAAGTCGAACGGCGGCACGTCCGCGCCGAGGCGCGCGAAGTACGGCAGCACCCAGCCGCCGATGCACGCGTCGACGTGCATCCGGACGCCGCGCTCCTGAGCGGCGGCCGCGATCGGAGTGATGGGGTCGAGGACGCCGTGCGCGTAGGACGGCGCGCTCGCCACGACGAGGACAGTCGAGTCGTCGATGGCGGCGGCCATCGCCGCCGGGTCGGCGCGGAAGGTCACCGGGTCGACCGGGACGTCGATCCGGCGCAGCCCGAACAGGTGCGCCGCCTTGTGGAACGCCGCGTGCGCGGTCGTCGGCAGCACGATCGACGGCGACTCCACCGAAGGCCGCGCGTCGCGGGCCGCGAGCACCGCCAGCAGGCACGACTCCGTGCCACCGGAGGTCACCGACCCGACCACGCCGGGAACGTCGCCGAGCACCGCGGAAGCCGCGGCGACCAGGTCGTTCTCCATGCGCAGCAGGCTCGGGAACGCCGTCGGGTCGAGGCCGTTGGCCGACGACGCCAGCGCGTGCGCCGCCGCGCCGAGGGAGTCCACTTCGGACAGCCCGCTGTCGTAGACGTAGGCCAGGGTGCGGCCGCCGTGCGTCGGCAGGTCGCCCGCGCGCAGCTCACGCAGCTGCGCGAGAACGTCCTCAGGCCGGCTCATGCCGCGGCTCCAGGACCTTGCGCCGCAGCAGCGGCAGCGCCAGCGCGATGAGCAGGCCGGGGATGATCGACGCCCCGATCAGGATCGCCACGATCGCGCTGTGCGGCTGGAACGCCGTCGCGTCCGTGCTGGACACGTACCCGCCGAACTCGAGGATCAGCGCCCACAACCCACCGCCGAAGGCGAGCCCGAGCGTCTCCCCCGCCGTCCACACACCGGCCGCGATGCCCGCGCGGGTCTCGCCGGTGCGCTCCTCCTCGGCGGTGATCAGGTCGGGCAGGATGGCCAGCGGGAACACCGAGATCCCGGCGTAGCCGACCCCGCACAGCGCCACGAAGACGAACGTCAGGACCAGCGGGATCGACTGCGCGAACACCAGTCCGAGCAGGCCGACCGCGAACGCCCCGGTCGCCAGGCGGAAGCCGTTCAGCTTGCCGACGCGGTCGCCGAGGCGCGGCCACAGCGGCATCGTGACCAGCGCCGGGCCGACGAAGATGACGAACAGGATCGTGCCGTAGGCGTCGTCGCCGAGGATGCGCTGGGCGAAGAACGGGATCGCGGCGAGCACGGTCCCGATGCCGAGTGCCTGGATGAAGTACGTGCCGAGCAGCCACCGGAACGGCCGCCAGCCGGCGAGCGTGCTGACGAGTTCCTTCAGGCTCACGGTGTTCGGCCGCAGCGAGCCGACCGGGGCGTCCTTGAGCCCGAAGTACACCAGCAGCGTCGCGGCCAGCACGATCAGCCCGATCACCACGGCCATGATCCGGTAGCCGGCGACGCCTTCGATCGCGGAGGTGATCGCGGGGGCGCCGCCGCCGCAGATCAGGATCGTCACGGCCAGCACGCCGATGCGGACGCTCGTGAGCTTCGTGCGCTCGGTCGCGTCTTCGGTCAGCTCGGCGGGCAGCGCGTTGAACGGCACCTGGAACAGCGCGTACGCCGTGGCGCACGCGGCGAACAGGACGGCCACGTACAGCGCGTCCGGCAGCGGGTCGCCGAAGCCGGGGTGGGCGAACATCGCCGCGAACAGGACCGCGACGCCGACACCGCCGAGCAGCAGGAAGCGGCGCCGGCTGCCGGTCTTGAGCAGGTCGGCGTCGGAGAGCCGGCCGGCGACCGGGTTGAAGAAGAAGTCCCAGGCCTTGGGCACGAACACGATCGCGGCGGCCCAGCCGGCGGGCACGGCCATCGTGTCGGTCAGGTACTTGACCAGGACCAGGCCGGGCACCGTGCCGAAGGACCCGGTGACGAACGAGCCGAGCGAATAGCGGAACCTCGTCCGGCCGGACAGCGTCGCCATGGTCCTCCTCGAAACGGCGTACCGGGTGCAGGCCATGAGTATTCGATCTCGGCGAGCACCCGGTAGGGATCGAGGGGAATCGTGCCATCGTCGTGACCAAGGCCACTCACGGGCCCGCGCTAGCCGAGCGCGCGGGCGATCTTCTCCAGGGTCGCCGCGTCGCCGCGCAGGAGCAGCTGCGTGACGACCGTTTCCTCCCACGCCTGCAGCTCGTCGCGGATCTTCGCCGGCGGCCCGATCAGGGAGGTGTCCTCGACCAGCGACGTGGGGATCGCCGCGGTCGCCTCGTCCTTGCGGCCGGCCAGGTACATCTCCTGGACCTTGTCGGCGACGTCCTCGTAGCCGAGGCGGGCGAAGACGTCGTGGTGGAAGTTCACGCTCTTGGCACCCATGCCGCCGATGTACAACGCCAGCGACGGCTTGATCCAGCTCGCCGCCTCCTCGACGTCGTCGTGCACGATCACCGGGATCGAGCACGGCACCTCGAACGTCTCCAGGGTGTGCCGGGCCCCCTCGCGGGCGAAGCCCTCTTCCAGGGCCGCCTTGTAGAAGGCGTTGCTCTTCGGGGAGAAGAACAGCGGCAGCCAGCCGTCGCCGATCTCGGCCGCGAGGGCGACGTTCTTCGGGCCCTCCGCGGCCAGGTGGATGGGGATCTCCTTGCGCAGCGGGTGCACGGTCGGCTTCAGCGCCTTGCCGAGCCCCGTGCCGCCCTTGAGCGGCAGCTGGAAGTGCTGGCCGTCCAGGGTCACCGGCGCTTCGCGGGCGATCACCTGCCGGACGATGTCCACGTACTCGCGCGTCCGCGCCAGCGGCTTCGGGTACGGCTGGCCGTACCAGCCCTCGACGACCTGCGGGCCGGAGGCGCCCAGCCCGAGCACCATCCGGCCGCCGGAGAGGTGGTCCAGCGTCATCGCGCTCATCGCCGTCGCGGTCGGGGTGCGCGCGGACATCTGGACGATGTTCGTGCCGAGCCGGATCCGGCTGGTGGACGCGCCGTACCAGGCCAGTGGCGTGAACGCGTCCGAGCCGTACGCCTCCGCCGTCCACACCGAGTCGAAACCGAGCTCCTCGGCCTTCACCACGGCTTCCAGCGCGCCCGGCGTCGGGCCGCTGCCCCAGTACCCGACGTGGAATCCCAGCTTCACGAATGCCTCCTAGGTGTTTCGACCGACGTTCGGCGCGTAGTGCTCCGGCTTGCCCCGCTCGGACAGCGGCGGCAGGTTCCTGGGTGGAGTCTCGACCAAGGGCGCGCCCGGAGCCACCTCGCCGCGCGCGCGGCGCCAGCCGGCGCGCGCCCGCGGGTGGTAGCGGCGGTCGTGCGGGACGAGCTTGAACACGGCGTTGATCAGCTTGCCCACCCGGCGGTGCCGGCGCGCGTCCCGCTCGGACCAGCGGAAGCCGAGCAGGTCGCGGACCTCGCGGTCGTAGAGCCCGACGGTCAGCCAGCGGAAGTTCTTCGCGACCAGCGCGCTCACCGGCCGCCAGAGCACGCCGGGCAGCCAGGGCAGGAACGGCGGTTTGGCGATGCCCCGCAGGTCGAGGACGTCCCTGGTGGCCTTGTTGTCCTCCAGGACCTCGGCGCACATGTGCTTCCAGTAGCGCTGGAAGTCCTCCCAGCTTCCGGGCACCGGGCGCATGGTCATGTCGTACATCCGCCACCACGTGACGTGCTCGTCGAACAGCCGCCGCTTCTCCGCCTCGCCGATGCCGCCCATGAAGCGGTCGGCGATGAGGATCGTGCTGACGAAGAACGTCGAGTGCGCCCAGTAGTAGGTGTCCGGGTCGAGGGCGTGATACCGGCGGCCTTGCGCGTCGACGCCCTTGATGCGGTCGTGGTAGCCGCGGACCTCGAGGGCGGTCGCGTGCGCGCGCGGGCCGTCGTAGACCACCCCGCCGATCGGGTAGAGCGACCGGAACAGCCGCTGCCAGCGCTCCTCGAAGAACCGCGAGTGCTGCTCGACGCCGGCGCCGAGGCCCGGGTGCATGTTCTGCATCGACCCGGCCCACAGCGCGATGAGCAGGCCGCGCCAGTCGCCGAAGTACTTCCACGTCAGCGAGTCGGGCCCCAGGGGTTCGGGGGGTTCCATCGGCGCTCCTCGTCGAGTCCAACTGACCACGGCTGTTGTCAGGCTAGGATCTGACAACACACGTAGTCAACCGAGGAGTGATCATGCCGGGCCGCACGTGGGCGGGCACGACCCTGGACGACCGCAAGGCGCAGCGGCGCGCGCAGCTCGTCTCCGCGGGCCTGGAGCTGCTGGGCACCGAGGGATCGGCCGGGACGAGCGTCCGCGCGGTGTGCCGGCACGCCAAGCTCACCGAGCGCTACTTCTACGAGAGCTTCACCGACCGCGAGGAACTCGTCGCCGCGGTCTACGAGCACGTCGGCGAGCAGGCCCGCCAAGCCCTCGTGGCCGCGGTCCGGGACGCGCCGACCCCCGCGCTGCGCGCCGAGCACGCCGTGCGCGCGTTCGTCGAGCTGATCGTCGACGACCCCCGCCAGGGCCGGATCCTCCTGCTCGCCCCGCTGACCGACCCGGCGCTGACCCGCCGCGGCCTGCACCTGCTGCCGGTGTTCGCCGCGCTCGTCGGCGAGCAGCTGTCCCACGGCGACGAGACCGAACGCCAGATGATCGCCGTCGGGCTGGTCGGCGCGCTGAGCAACGTCTTCATCGCCTACCTCGACGGCTCGCTGAAGGTCTCGCGCGAGCGGCTCGTCGCCCACTGCGTGAAACTCGTGCTCGGCGCCGACGACCACTGACGTCCACCTCCTTGCCGACCTGGTGACAGTCGCGCGGCGGATCGGGCACACTCAACCCATGCGTACCGCTGGGCGGAACGACGGCGCGAGCGGCGACGGTCTCGTCGCGGCCCGGCTCGCCGCGCTCCTGGAAGCTTTCCGCCCGGGCGACGAGGCCCTCGGCGTCTCCGAGCTGGCCCGCCGGACCGGGCTGGCGAAGACGACGGTGCACCGGTTGGCGGGTCACCTCGCCGACACGGGCCTGCTCACCCGCGAGGGGGGTGCCGTGCGGCTGGGGCTGCGGCTGTTCGAAATCGGCCAACTGGCCTCGCCCCGCCGTGGACTGGTCGAAGCGGCGCGGCCGTACCTCGCGGACCTGCGCGAGGCGACGCGCAACACCGTCCACCTCGCGATCCTCGAAGGCACCGAGGTCGTCTACCTCGACGTGCTGCGCGGCCCGGACGCGCCCACGCTGCCGTCGCGCATCGGCGGCCGGTTCCCCGCGCACGCCACCGGCGTCGGCAAGGCGATCCTCGCGTTCTCTCCGGAATCCGTAGTGGAGAAGGTGATCGACGCCGGATTACCCAGGATGAGCCCGAAGACGATCACCGCACCCGGCCTGCTGCGCCGCCAGTTGACGCGGGTCCGCGAGGACGGGATCGCGTTGGAGCGCGAAGAATCCGGCGTCGGCGTCGTGTGCGCGGCCAGCCCGCTGCTCGACGCGCGCGGGGACGCGGTGGCCGCGGTCTCGATTTCCGGCTGGGCCAACCGGATGCGGACCGAACGGGTCGCGCCCGCCGTCCGGACGGTCGCGCTCGCGTTGACCCGGACACTCTCCGGATCCACTCCGGACAGTCGGAAATAATCTTGCGCGGCAACGCTTTCCCGGCGACTGGGCCGACCGGCTGACGTAACCCTCCCGAGCTGGACGGGTGATCGGGAGCGGCTACGATCCGTCCAATGGCCCAGCACAGCCGGGGGACGACGGTCTCGGGCCGCTCCCCCGCGACGCTCTCCGAACCGGCGGCCGCGCACCGGTTGCTGTCGCTCGACATCGTGCTCGCGCTGCTGGCGCTGGCGGGCGGCCTGCGGGTGCTCTACCTCGCCGCCCCGGCGCCGGCCCTGCCCGCCGAAGCCGCGAACGTCGCCCACGCCTACGCGCTCGGGCACTTCACGGCGTTCACCGACGCGGGCGGCGCCGGGGTCAGCCCGTTCGGTTGGTGGCAGCTTTCGGCGTACACGATGCTCCTCGACGCGTTCGGGCGTTCGGCCACCGCGCTCGCGGCGGTCCGCGAGGCGATGCTCGTCGTCGCGGTGATCGGCGCCCTGCTGCTGTGGATCCTGGCCCGGCGGCTCGGCCTGACGCGGTGGGCGGCGGCCGCCGCGGTGCTGCTGCTCGCGGCGTCCCCGCTGGCGCTGGGCCTGCAGCGGCTGGTCGTCGTCGAGCACCTGGCGGCGGTGTGGGCGCTGGGTGCGCTGGTGCTGCTCACCCGGCCCGGCGCGCGGATCCGGCACGACGTCTTCGCCGCGCTCTGTCTGCTGGCCGCCGTGCTCACTTCGCCGCTGGCGCTGGTCTTCCTGCCCGCGGCCGGCTGGCTGCTGGTGCGGCGCGCGCCCGTGCGCGCCGCGCTCGTGGCGGTGCTGCTCAACCTCGGGCTCGGCATCGCGTTCGGCCCGGCGGCGGGGATCCTGCGGCCGCACCTCGCGGCCGCGGGCCATCCCTCGGCCGCCGACTGGGTCTCGCTCGACCCGGCGTGGGTGGTGCTTTCGACGGTCGCGCTCGTGGCGGCGCCGGCCGTGACGCCGCTGCGGCCGTTCGCGGTGTCCGGGCTGCTGCTCGCCGCCACCCTGCTCGTCCCCGGGGTACCGGACACCGCCGTGCTCGCCCTGCTGCTGCCGGTCACGCCGTTGCTGCTGGCCGGCGTCGTCCAGGCCGTGACCCGGCAGCGCGGCGCGGCCCACCGGTGGGAAGCCCGGCGCGGCACCGGGACCGCGCTGGCCGCGGTCGTGCTGGCCGTGACGATCGCCGCCGGCTGGGCGTACGGCTACCCCGCCCTGCGGCCGGCGGCCGAGGCGAACGGACCCCTCGCCGAGGCGCGGGACTGGTTGCGGGTCAACGCTTCCGGCTCCCGCGTGCTGGTCGGCGACGCCGCCTGGGCCGAGCTCGCGAAGGCGGGCTGGCCGACCGGCATGCTCGTCGGGTCCGCCGCGTGCGCCGACCGCTGCCCGCCCGCCGAGTGGGCCGTGTTCACCGCCGGCGAGACCGGCCTGCGGCACCGGTACCCCGACATCGGCGCCGCGTTCGAGACCGCCGCCGCGACCGCGGTGTTCGGCGCCGGCGACGACCGCGTCACCGTCTCGCGCCTCGGGCTGCCGCCCGCCGACCCGGCCGCGCCCTCGGAAGCCTCCGCCCGCGCCCACGCGGGCGAAGCCCTGTTGGCCTCGGCCCGGATCGCGGTCACCCCCGACGCCGCCGTCCCGCTGCGCGCGGGCCACGTCGACCCCCGGCTGATCGCGACGATCGCCGCGCTCGCGGCGCTGCAGCCGGTGCGGGTCGCGGCGTTCCCCGAAGTCCCCGGCGAAGACCCCGCCGGGCAACCCCGCCGCCGGGTGCTGCTGACCGGCGGAGAAGACGGCGCGGCCGCGTTCTACACCGGTCAGCGCGACCTGTTCCGCCCCTCGTCGGTCACCCGGACCGGCGGTGGCGTGCTGGTCACCTACCCGCTGTTCGCACCCCCGGGACTGCTCGTCCCGTTCTCCTCCCCCTGACGGCGAAAGAGGCCCACCGATGCGCGCTCTCCCCCAGCTCCTGCTCAGACCCGGCGGGCTGACCGCCGCGGCCCTCCTGCTCGTCGCGCTGACGCCGGTCACGGCCGAGGCCGCGACCGCCCCCGGCCCGGGCGTCGGCTGGATCCGGATCGGCCACCTCTCCCCCGAGGTCCCGCCGGTGGACATCTCCTTCGCGCCGTTCGGCCAGGCCGAGAAGGTCGTCATCCGGAAGGCGGGCTACGGCGCCGTCACGCCGTACTCCTCGCTCGACCCCGGCAAGTACACGCTGTCGATGCGGCCCGCCGACGCCGCGTCGAGCACTCCGCCCGCGCTGTCGGCGACGATCGAGATCGCCGAACGGTCCGCGTACTCGCTGCTGGTCTTCGCGAACGGCCCGGGCGGCACGCTCAAGGGCACCCTGGTCACCGACGACCTCACCGCGCCCGCCGCGGGCAAGGGCAGGCTGCGGATCGTCGAAGGGTCGGCGGCGATCACACCGGTCTCCGTCGACGGCCCGGGCGTCCTGCTCGCCAAGGACGCGCCCTACGGCTTCACCTCGCCCTACGTCGACGTGCCGGAGGGACGCTGGCCGCTGGCCCTGCGCAGCGGCACGGCGAAGACGAGCCCGGAGATCGACGTGAAGGCCGGCAGTTCGACGACCGTGTTCGTCCTCGAGAACAACGGCGTCCTGAAGGCGAACCCGATCTCCGACGGCGCTTCGCTGCCCGAGCCGCCGAAGCTGGGCGTCGAGACCGGTGGCGGCGGCACGGCGGCGCCGTCCGGGGCACCGCTCTGGCCGGCTTTCGCGGTGGTGGCGCTGCTGGCCGCGCTCGTCGTGGGACGCCGGGCGGCTCGTGCGCGCTGACCTCGGAGTTCTGTTCGTCGCCGCGGTGGTCGCGGCGGGCTGTGCCCCGGCTCCGCCGCCGCCCGCCGTGCCACCGGCGGCGGAGACCACGACCGGGACGGCGACCGGGCCGAAGCCGCTGCCCGCCGCGGCCGAAGTCCGCCCGGTGCGGCTGCGGATCCCCGCGATCGGTGTCGACGCGCCCGCGCTCGTCCCGCTGGGGCTGGGTGCGGACCACCAGCTCGAAGCGCCGGCGCGGTTCGAGGACGTCGGGTGGTACGCCGCCGGTCCGGTGCCGGGCGACCCCGGGCCGGCGGTGATCGCCGCGCACGTCGACTCCCGGTCCGGCCCGGCGCCGTTCTTCCGGCTGCGCGAACTGCGCGACGGCGACGAGGTGTTCGTCGCGCGGTCGGACGGCCAGGAGACCCGGTTCGTCGTGGACGCGGTCCAGCGCTACCCGAAGAACGCGTTCCCGACCGACGCGGTGTACGGGCCCGCGCCGGGCAGCGCGCTGCGGCTGATCACCTGCGGCGGCAGCTTCGACGCGGCCAAACGGTCCTATCGGGACAACATCGTCGTCTACGCCTCGACACGCTGGGCCTAGTACTCCTTGAGCAGCCCGCGCCGAGCCAGCTCGGGCCGGACGCCGTCGCCGAACCAGTACGCCTCCTCCAGGTGCGGGTAGCCCGACAGCACGAACTCGCTCACGCCGACGCTGTGGTACTCCTCGATCAGGTCCGCGACCTCTTCGTGGCTGCCGACGAGGGCGGTGCCCGCGCCGCCGCGGACCAGGCCGACGCCCGCCCACAGGTTCGGGTGGATCTCCAGCCCGCGCACGCCGCCATCGGTCCGGCCGCCGTGGAGCGCGACCATCCGCTGCTGCCCGACCGACTCGCTCGCGGCCAGCTGCGCCTGCGCCTGGGCGACCTGCTCCGGGCTCAGCGCGTCCAGCAGCTTCTGCGCCTCCGCCCACGCCTCGGCCGACGTGTCGCGCGAGATGGTGTGCAGCCGGACGCCGAACCGGATCGGGCGGTCCCCGGCCAGCTCGCGCACCTTGCCGATCTTCTCCGCGACCTGAGCGGGCGGCTCGCCCCAGGTCAGGTAGACGTCGGCGTGCCGCGCCGCGACCGGCAGCGCGGCCGGCGACGAGCCGCCGAAGTAGATCGGCGGCACCGGGTCGGGCGCGGCCAGCGTCGTCGCGCCTTCGACGCGCAGGTGCTCGCCTTCGAAGTCGAACGGCTGCCCGGACCAGACGCCGCGCACGATGGTCAGGAACTCGTCGGTGCGCGCGTACCGGGCGTCGTGGTCGTGCCAGTCGCCGAAGCGACGCTGCTCGACCGCGTCGCCGCCGGTGACGATGTTGAGCAGCACCCGGCCGTCCGACAGACGCTGGAAAGTGCCCGCCATCTGCGCGGCCAGCGTCGGCGAGATGACGCCGGGGCGGAACGCGACGAGGAACTTCAGCCGGGTCGTCTCGCGGATGAGCGCGGCCGTGGTCAGCCACGCGTCCTCGCACCACGTGCCGGTCGGGGTCAGGACGCCTTCGAAGCCCTGGCGCTCGGCCGCGCGGGCGACCTGGGCCAGGTAGTCCAGGTCCGGCGGGCGTTGCGCCGACGGGCCCTGGGACCGGTTGGCGTGGAAGCGTTCCACGATCGTGCGGCCGTCGCCGCTGGTGGGCAGGAACCAGTGCAGCGTGATGGTCATCCGTTGCTCCTCGCCTGATCCAGGTCGGGGGCGAACCGCCGGTCGGCGAACGCGGCGAAGTCCACCTTGCCCGGCAGAGTCTTCTCCTCGGTGAAGGCGTCCGCGAGCTGCTGCTCGGACGCGATCACCGAGTCGTCCAGCGCGATCGGCCGGTCGCGGCCCGCGTCGACGGCCTTCTGCGCGACCTCGAGCTTCAGCCCGGTCTCCTCGGCCCACGCCCGCGCCCACTCCGCGCGGTGCGTGTCGGCCCACTTCTGCGCCTTGACGACCCGGACGGCGAAGTCGCGCAGCGCCGAGTTCTTGCCGGGATCGGCCAGCGCGGCCGTGCCCGCGGTCAGGAAGCCGAGCCCGTTCGAGGCGCCGCGGCCGTCGGCCAGCACCCGGGCGTGCGCTTCGAGCTGGGCCTGCGCGGTGTAGGGGTCCCAGATCGCCCAGGCGTCGATCGTGTGCTGGGTGAAGGCCGCGTAGGCCTCGGACGGCTGCAGGAAGCTCAGTTTGACGTCCTTCGTGGACAGCCCGTTGTTGTGCAACGTGTTGAGCAATTGGCCGTGGGCCGACGAGCCCTTGGCGACGCCGATGGTCTTGCCCTTCAGCGCGGCGACGTCCGGCAGTGTCGAATCGGGCGGGACGAGGATGGCCTCCCGCTCGACGTTGCTGCGTGCCACGCTGATCACCTTGATCTTGGCCTTCGCCGCGGCCGCGAAGATCGGCGGGGTGTTGCCGACCCGGCCGACGTCGATCGCGCCGGCCGACGCGGCTTCGAGCAGCGGCGGGCCGGAGGTGAACGTCGACCATTCGATCTTGTACGGCGTCCCGTCGAGCCGGCCGGCGGCGGTGAGCAGCGATTTCAGGCCGCCCTTCTGGTCGCCGACCTTGAGCGTCACCTTGGCCAGGTCCGCCGCGCTCACCGGGCCCGGCACCGCTGCCTGATCGGTCCCGGTCGCCGAGCCGCAGCCGGCCAGCGCCAGCGCCGCCGCGACGAGCGCGATTCCGTTACGCCACCGCATCTTCGGTCACCCCCAGGTCCGCCAGCACGCGCCGGCGAAGATCGTCGTGATCGGTTCCGCGCGGCCGGTGCTCGGCCACGATCCGGCCGCCGTCGAGGACCAGGACCCGGCCGGCGAGCCGCAGGGCCTCGTCGACGTCGTGGGTCACCAGCAGCACGCCCGGCCGGTGCCGGCGCCACAGGTCCACGACCAGGCCGTGCATCGCGATCCGCGTCAACGCGTCGAGCGCGCCGAACGGCTCGTCCAGCAGGAGCAGGCCGGGCTCGCGGACCAGGGCGCGGGCCAGCGAGACGCGCTGGGCCTCGCCACCGGACAGCGTCAGCGGCCAGTCGTCGGCGTGCTCGGCCAGGTGCACCTCGGCCAGCGCTTTCCCGGCCAGCGCACGGTTGCGGGCCTTCGAGACGCCGTCCTGGCGCAGGCCGAGCACGACGTTGCGCCAGACCTTCCGCCACGGCAGCAGCCGCGGCTGCTGGAAGGCGACCGAGACGGTCCCGGCCACGGTCGCCCGGCCGTCCACGTCGCCGTCGAGGCCCGCGAGCACGCGCAGCAGCGTCGACTTGCCCGAGCCGCTGCGGCCCAGCAACGCGACGAACTCACCGCGCTCCACCGTGAGATCCAGTCCACTGAGGACCGTCCGGTCGCCGAACTTCTTCGTGAGGTTGCGGACCTCCGCTACCGGGTTCGCCACCGCAGTGCCCTCCGTTCGAGCAGCCGGACCAGCGCGTCGGTGACCAGGCCGAGCAGGGCGTACAGGACGAGACCGACGACCACGACGTCGGTGCGCAGGAACTCGCGCGCGTTGTTGATCAGATACCCGACACCGGCGTCGGCGTTGACCGTCTCGCCGACGATCAGCGCCAGCCAGGCGATGCCGAGCGACTGCCGGAGCCCGACCAGCGCCTGCGGCAGCGCGCCCGGGAGAACGACGTGCCAGAGCCGTTCCGCGCGGCTGAACCCCAGCGCCCGCGCCGCCTCGACGAGGTTCGGGTCGGCGCTGCGGATACCCGAATGGACGTTGAGGTAGAGCGGGAAGGCCACGCCGAGCGCGACCAGCACGATCTTGGTTTCCTCGCCGATGCCGAACCACAGGATGAACAGCGGGATCAGGCCGAGGAAGGGCAGCGTGCGCAGCATCTGCACCGGCGGGTCGACCAGCACCTCGCCCCAGCGGGACAGCCCGGACACGATGCCCAGCACCACCCCGACGACCGCGCCGATGGCGAACCCGGCGCCGACGCGGCCCAGCGACACGGCGAACGCGTCGCCGAGTTCGCCGCTGCGCGCGACTTCGATACCGGCCCGGACGACCGTCCACGGGGAACTGAGCTTGTCCGGCGGCAGGACGCCGGTGGCGCTGAAGACCTGCCAGGCGGCGACGAGCACCACCGGGCTGATCCAGCGCCGCAGGTCGGGCCGCCACCTCTTGCGCGGTGGCGCGTCGGCGTGTTTCCGGACGCGCGGGAGCACGCCCGTGGTGGAAATCGACACGGATTTCTCCCGGGGACGGGGGGTTTTTCGCTTGCGTGGCCCCGACCTTCCGGTCCCTGGGAAGGGAAGTCAATCCGCGCCCACTCCGTGAACGCCGGCCGTTCCAGCCCCTGGAACGGCTTGGTTCAGCCGCCGAACATGACCTTCCATTCGTCGAGCGACCGCGGCCGGTAGACGAAGTTGGTGCGCTTGACCTCCGACAGCGCGGCCGACGGTTCGGCCGAGTACTGGTGCCCGGGGTAGACGACGGGGTCGCCGGGCAGTCCGGCGAGGGCCTGGAGGCTGCGGTAGATCTCCTCGGCGTCGCCGCCGGGGAAGTCGGTGCGGCCGCAGCCTTCGAGGAAGAGCGTGTCGCCGGAGACGAGCTTGTCCTCGACGAGGAAGCACTGGCTGCCGGGCGTGTGCCCGGGGGTGTGCAGCATCCGGATCGGGACGGACCCGACCTCGAGGACGTCGTCGTGGTCGTGGGCGCGCAGATCGCTGTCTTCGACGCCGGTCACCCGGCGGACCCACTCGGTCTCGGCGCCGTTGACGTGGATCGGCACCGGCTGGAGGGCGAGCAGTTCGGCGATGCCGGGGAGGTCGAAGCCGAGCATCTCGCCACCGACGTGGTCGGGGTGGTGGTGGGTGGCGAGCACCCCGGTGAGCCGCATGCCGTCGGCTTCGAGGACCCCGAGCAGATCCTGCACGGCGTAGGCGGGGTCGACGATGACCGCTTCCCGGGTGTCCCGGTCACCGATGAGGTAGGCGAAGTTCACCATCTGCGTCGCGACGGGATCGCCGACGGCGAAGTCCCGCCCGGCGAGCAGCTGCCGGAAGTAGAGCCGATCTGCCATGGCCCCACCCTACGGGTCAGCTTTCCGGGGTCAGCACGATCCGCCCGAACACCTCGCCGTCCCGCATCTTCCGGTGCGCGGTCACCGCGTCCGCCAAGGGCAGCACCTCGTGGACCACCGACGTCAGCTCGCCGCGGGTCGCCGCCGCGAAGAGGTCGGCGGCCACCGCGCGGCGGTCCGCCCACGGGATCGTGTCGGCGCTGAACGTCGCGAACGACAGCGACCTGCGGAACGCCGTGAGCAGTTCCTTGCCGAAGTCCGCCGGCGGCATCCCGGCGATCACGCCGACCGCCACCATCCGGCCGTTCGGCTTCAGCTTGGCGAAGAAGCCGGGCAGCTCCGGGCCCGCGACGACGTCGAGGACGACGTCGTAGGTGTCCGGGCCGCCGGCCGCGCGGTCGAGCACCTGCGTCGCGCCGAGTTCGCGCAGCCGCTGCCCGCGCTCGGGCGACGACGTCGTGACCGCGATCGCGCCGGCGCCGGCCGCGAGCTGCACGGCCATGACCCCGATCCCGCCCGCCGCGCCACGGAACAGGACCGATTCGCCCGGGGCGAAGTGGGCGTGACGCAGGGCGAAGTGGGCCACCACGCCGGAACCGCCGAGCGTCACCGCGTCGACGGGCGACAGACCTTCCGGCAAGGGAACGAGCGTCTCCGCCGGGGCGACGGCTTGCTCGGCGTAGCCACCGCCTGTGCCGGCGAACGCCCACACGGGCCGGCCGAGGCACGACGGGTCGACGCCGGCACCGGCCGCCGCCACGGTGCCCGCGATCTCGCCGCCGAGAACGTGTCCGGATTTGAACCCGTACGCGGCGACGGCACCGCTGAGGATCACGGCGTCGACCCCGCCGACACCGATCGCCTCGGTGGCGACCAGCACCTGTCCGGGGCCCGGTTCGGGGTCCGGGAGGTCGACGACCGCGAGCCCGTCGGGACCGCCGAACGATTGCACAGCAACTGCTTTCATGCGTCCGACGGTAGTGGACGCCGGCGTCCACTTGGCTAAACTGAGAGCGTGGTCGTTCTTTTGCCTCACAACCTCCGGTCGGACGCGCGCGACAACCGCGCCCGGATCCTCGACGCGGCCCGCGAGGTGTTCGCGGCCGACGGCTTGGACGTGCCGATGCGCGAGATCGCCCGGCGGGCCGGGGTCGGGCCGGCGACGCTGTACCGCCGGTTCCCGACGAAGGAACTGCTGGTCACCGAAGCGTTCACCGACCAGATGCGAGCGTGCTACGCCGTCGTGGACGAAGGACTGGCCGACCCCGACCCGTGGCGCGGTCTCTCCCTGGTGGTCGAGAGGCTGTGCGAAGTCCAGGCGCGCGACCAAGGCTTCACGGCGGCGTTCACGTCGGCGTTCCCGCACGCGATCGACTTCACCGCGGACCGCGAACGGGCGTTGCGCTCGATCGCGGAGCTGATCCGCCGCGCTCGGGAAGCGGGGGCGGTGCGGGCCGATGTCGTCCTAGACGACCTCGTGCTGGTCCTCATGGCCAACAGCGGGATCCGGGCCGCGTCACCCGCCGCGCGCGTCGCGGCTTCGCGACGCTTCGCCGCTCTCGCGCTCCGAGGGCTCCGGGCCTGACCACTGGTGTGTGGTGCCCTGGTGGAGGGCGGCGTAGGCACGATCGCGCAGGACGTTGGCCTCGGCGTCGGACAGCGTCCGGTCGAGAGGCCGGAGTACGAGGCGGACCAGGAGGTTCTTCTGGTGTTCCGCCGCGCCCAGGCGGGCCAGGGCTTGCGGCGGGAGCCGCGCGCACGGCGTTTCCCGCCGGATCTCGACCGACTCGACGAGGTCGGCGTCGTCGCCGAGGGCGGTGCGGACGCGGTCACCGAGGTCCTCGGCCCGGTCACCGGCCGCGACGGCGATCGAGAGGTCGCGACGGACGGGCGGCAGCGCCGAGACCGGACGGTAGGGCGCGAGATCGGCGAGCTGCGCGACGACGGCCGGATCGGCCGAGCGCAGCAGGCGGATGTCGGGGATTCCCTTCAGGAGCATGAGCATCCGGTCGAGCCCCATGCCGAGGGCGAGGCCGGACCAGCCGCCTCCGAGCCCGGCCCGCGCGAGGACGTCCGGGTGGGCGAGCCCGCATTCGGCGACCTCGATCCAGTGGCCCCGGTGCTCGACGTCGAGCTGAGCACCGTCCACTGTGTACGGATGACGGCGGGGTTCGAGCCGCCACCGGCGTCCCGGCAGGAGGGTTCCGACGAGGGATTCGACGAGCTGCTCGAGGTCGGCTCTGCCGGTGGCGCCGCGGGTGATCCGCCAGAGGTCGAGCTGGTGCGGGGTGCCGCTGTGCAGGCGGTCGATGCTGTCGCGCCGGTAGACGACGCCGGGACAGACGAGCAGGACGTCGTCGGCGGGGCGGGCTTTGAGCCCGCGGAGCGCGGCGGGGATCAGCGCGCTGGAGTGGCTGCGCAGCACATGAGTGTCGTCGACGTAGCGGGTATAGCGCGCGTCGCGGGTGACGTCGGCGGGGTCGTAGCCGAGGTGGTCGTAGTTGTCGGCGACAGTGACGATCCGATCGCCCGGCCACCGCCGGATTTCGAGACCGGGGCGGGAAACGGCGGAGACGGCCAGGTCGACGACGAGCTGAAGGGCGTGCGGCCCGGCGGCCGGATCGGTGAGATCGCGGACGGCGAGGTCGCGGGTGAGCTGGGCGGCGGTGAGCCGGGCGGGCATGACGGAGCCTCCTGGGTGAGCGGGACGGGTGAGCGAAGGAGCTCCCCCTGGCCCGGACACCCGGCGAGGGTCGGTGACGCGACGCAGCTTCAGACGGCGGCGGGCATGACCCCGGAACCCCACTGGCGCCCGCGAAGGGCCAGGGGGCCGGTAAATCGGCGGTACCCCGCAACGACGGCCACGAACCCAGGTTAGCCGGAGGTGTCACGCGAATTTCCCGCCCGGCGCGCGAGGTGAGGGCGTGGACAAGCCACGGCGGGGCTGGTGGGTTCGGCCGCGCGGCGGGCCGGTTGCCCGGCCGCACCAGCCGGACCGCCGGCCCTGCCCGGCCCAGTTGAGCCAGGCCCGACTCGGACCAGCCCACCACGCGGCCCAGCTCGACTCGGCCTGCGGCTTGGCCCGGCCCGGCGCGGCCCGGCGCGGCTCGGCCTGCGGCTTGACCCGGCCCGGCGCGGCTCGACTCCGCCTGCGGCCCGACCCGACCCGGCACGGCGCGGCCCGCCGCGGCCCCGCGCGGCTCGACTCGGCCTGCGGCTTGACCCGGCCCCGCCCGGCTCGGCTCGGCTCGGCTCGGCTTGCCCGGCGCGGCCCGGCCCGGCCCGGAAAGCCGACCATCCACACCAGACCGGCACCCCACCTCATCGCGGCCAACCCCACCCCCTACTCCCCCACCTCCCCATCAGCCAACTCCCGCAGCAAATCCAAATGCCCCACATGCCGCGCGGTCTCCTGAACGACATGAGCGACCACCCACCGCACGGTGAACTCCCCCCGCCGCCGGGTCCGGTCATCCGGCCCCAGCCGCCGCAGGGACTTCTCCGCCCGCGCCCACTCCGCCTTGTACGCCGACACCACCGAGGCCGGCGTGTCGTCGGCCGTCACGTTCCAGCTCGGGTCCGGCGACCCCGCCCACAGCGAAGGCAGATCCGCTCCCCCGGCCTCGATCGACAACCACCACCGCTCGACCGCCGTCAGGTGCTTCACCACCCCCAGCGCGCTCAACCGCGGCGACGACGGGAACGGCGTGGCCGCCGCCGACGACAGCGGCAGCCCCGCCAGCTTGTTCACCGCCGTCGCGCGGAGGAACTGCAGGAAGTCCAGCTGGAGGCGCAGCTCGTCGGCAGCCAGGCGGGCCGGCCACGACCGGTGCGTCTTCGAACTCGTGTTCGACATGACCGCAACGTACCCCACCGGTCCGACAAAATAGAGTGATCGCCATGTGGTGGGGACTGCTCTGCGCCCTCGGCGCGGCGATCGCGTACGGCGTGGCTTCGGTGATGCAGTCGGTCGCCGCCCAGGCGACCGACACCGACGGCGACAAACCGGGCGTCGATCCGAAGCTCCTCGTCCGCGTCCTGAAGCAGTGGAAGTTCGTGCTCGGCCTGTCCCTCGACGTCCTCGGGTTCGTCGCGCAGATCGCCGCCTTGCACGTCCTGCCGCTCTTCGTCGTGCAGGCGGCCCTCGCCGCCAGCCTCGCCGTCACCGCCGTCGCCGCGCGGTTCCTCGGCGTCCGGCTCGGGAAGCGGGAGTGGGCCGCCGTCGCCGTCGTGTGCGCCGGGCTCGCGCTGCTCGGGGCCGCCGCCGAGAGCGAAGGGTCCGATCCCGTCGGGCTCGGCTTCCGGCTCGGGCTGATCGGGGCCGTGGCCGTCCTGGCCGCCGCCGGGATCGCCGCCGGGAAGGCGAGCCGCCGCGTGCGGACACCCGCGCTCGGGCTCGTCGCCGGGCTGAGCTTCGGCGTCGTCGCCATCGCCGGCCGGATCATCCCCAGCCTCGCCCCGTCGGCCCTGCTCACCGACCCGGCCACCTACACCGTCGCGGTCGCGGGCGGGATGGCGATGCTGTTCTACGCCACGGCGTTGCAGCGCGGCAGCGTCACCACGAGCACCGCGATGATGGTGCTCGGCGAGACGGTCTTCCCGTCGCTGGTCGGCGTGCTCGTGCTCGGCGACCGCACCCGGCCGGGGTTCGTGGCCGTCGCCGGTGCCGGGTTCGTCCTCGCCGTGGCCGCCGCGCTCGCCCTCGCCCGCTTCGGGGAGCCGGACACGAGTGAGACGAAGCCGACCGTGTCCCCGTGACTTCTTTACTTAGACTAGCCTTACCTATCCCACGACCAGGACAGGGAGGCGCGGGTGAGCACGACCGGACGGGAAGTCCTCCGCCGTTCGATCACCGGACAACGACGATCGGTGGGTCTCGCGGCGCTGCTGACCGCGTGCCACCAAGGCGGTGAGGCACTGGTTCCGGTGGTGATCGGCGTGGTGATCGACCAGGCCGTCGCCGGCGGATCGGTGGGCACGCTCCTCTTCTGGCTCGCGCTGCTCGGCGTGCTGTTCGCCGTGCTGTCGACCAGCTACCGCCTCGGCGCCCGCTTCGGCGAGCGCGCCGCCGAACGCGCCGCCCACGACCTGCGCCTCGACGTCGGGCGCCGCGTCCTGCACCCCGGCGGCGGCGCGGAGTCCCTCGCGGGCGAGCTCGTCAGCGTCGGGACGTCGGACGCGAAGCGCGTCGGCCAGGTCAACGGTGTCCTGCCGTTCGGGGTCGCCGGGCTGGCCGGGCTGCTGGTCAGCGCCATCGTGCTGCTCACCATGAGCGTGCCGCTCGGCCTGCTGGTGCTGCTCGGGACGCCGCCGATGCTCTACCTCGCGCACCTGATCGGCAAGCCCCTCGAACGCCGCAGCGAGGCCGAGCAGGAACGCTCCGCGTTCGCCTCCGGCATCGCCACCGACCTCGTCGCCGGCCTGCGCGTGCTGAAGGGCGTCGGCGCCGAACGCGCCGCCGTCGACCGCTACCGCCGCACCAGCCAGGACTCGCTCGAGGCGACGCTGCGGGCGGCGCGCGCCCAGGCCTGGCACAACGGCGCGCTGCTCGCGCTGACCGGGATCTTCCTCGCCGTCGTCGCGCTCGTCGGCGGGAACCTCGCGGCCGCGGGGGCCATCAGCGTCGGCGACCTCGTCGCCGCGGTCGGGCTCGCGCAGTACCTGATCACGCCGTTCTCGATCTTCTCGTGGGTCAACGGCGAACTCGCGCAGGGCCGCGCGTCGGCGGCACGCATCGCCGACGTCCTCAACGCACCGCCCGCCGTCGGCGCCGGGGACGCCACGCTGCCGACGCCGGCCGCGGGGCACGTCCGGCTCTCCGCGCTCGGCCGCGGCGCGCTGCGGAACGTCGACTTCGAAGCCCACCCGGGCGAGCTGCTCGGCGTGGTCGCCACCGACCCGGCCGCCGCGACCGACCTCCTGGACTGCCTCGGCCGCGCCGCCGACCCCGTGACCGGCTCGGTGACGGTCGACGCGGTCGACCTGTCCACTGTGGACCCCAGCCGGGTCCGCGAGGTGGTGCTGGTGGCCGCGCACGACGCGGACCTGTTCGCCGGCACCGTCGCCGAGAACTGCGGCACCGGGCCGCTGGCCGGACCGGCGATGACCGCCGCGGCCGTCGACGAGGTGGCCGGCGCCCTGCCCGACGGCGTCGCGACCGTTGTCAGCGAACGCGGCCGATCGCTCTCGGGCGGGCAGCGGCAGCGGGTCGCGCTCGCCCGCGCCCTCGCCGCGGACGCGCCGGTGCTCGTGCTGCACGACCCGACGACCGCCGTCGACACCGTCACGGAGGCCCGGATCGCCGCGGGCCTGGCCGAACTGCGGCGTGGCCGCACCACCATCCTGGTGACCACCAGCCCGGCGCTGCTCGCCGCGACCGACCGCGTCGTCCTCCTCGACGACGGGCGCATCGCGGGTGAAGGCAGCCACGCCGACCTGGCCGGTCGCGCCGACTACCGAGCGGCGGTGCTCTCGTGACCCGTGAACTCCTCCCCGTGGCCGACGGCCGCCGGATCCGCGCCGTCGTCGGCGAACTCGCCGGCCGGTCGAAGGGCCGGGCCGCCGCCGCGTTCACGACGCTCGTCGCGGCGACGGCGATCGGGCTGCTCACCGCTCCCCTGCTCGGCCGGGTCGTCGACCTGGTCGCGACGCGCCGGCCGGCGGCCGACCTCGTCACCCCGGTCGTCGGCCTGGTGCTCGTCGCGCTCGCCCAAGCGGTCGCGACGGCCATCGGTGTGTCACTGGTGGCGCGGCTGGGCGAGACGATCCTCGCCGAGCTGCGCGAACGGTTCGTCGAACGGGCCCTCGGCCTGCCGCTCGACCAGCTGGAGCGCGCCGGGTCCGGCGACCTCACCACGCGGGTGACGAACGACGTCTCGGTCGTCGCCGAAGCCGTCCGGCAGGCGCTGCCGGAGCTGGGCCGCTCGGTGCTGACCGTGGTGCTCACCCTCGGCGCGCTGGCCGTGCTGGACTGGCGGTTCCTGCTGGCCGCGCTGGTCGCCGTGCCGATCCAGCTGTGGACCGTCCGCTGGTACGTGCCGCGCGCGAAACCGTTGTACGCCAGCCAGCGCGAAGCGGTCGGGGCGCAACAGCAGCAGCTGCTCGACACCATCGGCGGCGCGAAGACCGTCCGCGCGTTCCGGCTGGCTGACGCGCACCTGGACCGGGTGCGCGACCGGTCGGACGCCGCCGTCGGCCTGGCCCTGCGCGGGATCCGGCTGGTGACGCGGTTCTACGCGCGGCTGAACCTGGCGGAGTTCGTCGGGCTGTCGGCCGTGCTGGCCATGGGTTTCCTGCTGGTCGGGGCGGACGCGGTGACGGTCGGCGTCGCGACGGCCGCGGCGCTGTACTTCCACAGCCTCTTCGGCCCGATCACGACGGCGCTGGCCCTGGTCGACGACGCGCAGGCGGCCGCGGCCAGCCTCGCGCGGCTGATCGGCGTCGCGGACCTGCCCGCCGAAGCCGCGCCCGCGCGGGCGGCCCGGCCGGTGGACGCGTCGGTGAAGACGGCGGCGGCCGGTTATTCCTATGTGGACGGTCACCCGGTGCTGCGCGACATCGACCTCGCCGTCGCACCCGGCGAGCGGGTGGCGCTGGTCGGCGCGAGCGGGGCCGGCAAGACCACGCTCGCCAAGCTGATCGCCGGGATCCACCCGCCCGCCACCGGCTCGGTCACGCTCGGCGGCGTCCCGCTGGACGAGCTGGGCCCGGCGGCCACCCGCCGGACGGTCGCGCTGATCAGCCAGGAAGTCCACGTCTTCGCCGGGCCGCTGTCCGACGACCTCCGCCTCGCGCGCCCGACGGCGACCGACGCGGAGCTCCGGGCGGCGCTGGCGAAAGCCGGCGCGCTGTCCTGGGTGGACAGCCTGCCGGAGGGCCTCGCCACGGTCGTGGGCGAGGGCGGCCACCGGCTGACGGTGACGCAGGCCCAGCAGCTCGCCCTGGTGCGGCTGGTGCTCGCCGACCCGCCGATCGCGATCCTCGACGAGGCCACGGCGGAGGCGGGCAGCGCGGGCTCGCGGGTCCTCGAGTCGGCGGCCGCCGCGGCCCTGGAGGGACGCACGGCGCTGGTGGTGGCCCACCGGCTGACGCAGGCGGCGGCGTCCGACCGGATCGTGGTCCTCGACGCCGGCGCGGTGGTGGAGTCCGGCACCCACGAAGAACTGGTCGCCGCGGGAGGTCAGTACGCGACGCTGTGGGCGGCCTGGTCAGGCCAGCGCGCCTGACGCGGGCAAGCTGCCAGGGAGGGAGCACCATCGGCGCCGCCTCCCCGGCACGGCCACGACCCAGCGCGAACGAGCGGCCACCTGCTCACACCAGCGCGACCGACGCACCTCCCCCAGCACGGCCACGACCCAGCGCGAACGAGCGGCCACCTCCTCACGCCAGCGCGACCGACGCCGCCTCGCCCAGCGCGGCCACCACCGCCGCCACGGCGGGTGGGTCCGGCGGCTCACCGTAGGTGGCCGCGTGGATCTGGCGGCTGAACCCGGTCTCGGTCGCCTGCACCCCGGCCCGGCGATGGGCCCGGAGCGCGAGGCCGGGCAGGATCGCGACCCCCACCCCCGCGGCGACCAGCGACTGCACGACGACCATGTCGTCGCTGAGGGCGGCGATGCGAGGGCTGAAGCCCGCCCGGGCGCACATCGCGCCCAGTTCCTCCCGGCACCGGGCGCAGCCGCCGACCCACCCGGAGTCCCGGTGGTCCTCGATGCGGTCACCGGCTTCCCGGCTGATCAGGTGGACCGGGTCGGCACCGAGGTGGTGCAGGCGGACGCCCTCCTCGACCGGGGCTTCGGCGCGGCCGAAGACGACGGCGACGTCGATCTCGCCGTGGCGCAGCATGCGCAGCGCTTCCGCCGGGTGCTCGTCGGCCAGGCTCAGCCGCAGTCCCGGGTGCTCCCGCGCCAGCGCCGCCGCGGCTTCCGGGACGATCGTGGCCAACGTCGACGCGTTGGCGGCCAGCCGGACCACGCCCGCCTGCAGGCCCACCTGCGCCGCCAGCTCGGTGGCCGCCGCGTCGACCCGGCCCACGATCTCCGCGGCCCGGTGGGCCAGCAGCCGTCCCTCCGGCGTCAACCGGATGCCGCGGCCGATCCGCTGGACGAGCCGGGCCCCGGTGGCCGCCTCCAGCCGGGACAGGTGGTGGCTCACCGACGGCTGCGAATAGTGCAGCTCGCGCGCCGCTTCGGTCACCGATCCGTGCCGCGCCACCGCGACCAGCACCTTGAGGTGGACCAGGTTCAGCATTCATCAACGTTATCAATGTGTCCTGGACGGATCTGGCATTGGACGTCATGCGTCCGCGGCCGCAAGCTGTCCCCATGACGAAGGTGACCTGCGACCTCACGATCTCGCTCGACGGTTACGCCGCCGGCGACAACCAGACCGAGCAGCGCCCGTTCGGCGACGACGGCGGCGACGGCTGGGGCGACAAGCTGCACGCCTGGTACGGCGAAGGGGCCGAGCAGCACCCCGGTGAGTTCGCGCGGATGCTGACGGCGAAGGCGTTCATCATGGGCCGCAACATGTTCGGCCCGGTGCGCGGCGGCTGGGACCGGCAGTGGAAGGGGTGGTGGGGCGACAACCCGCCGTACCACGGCCCGGTTTTCGTGCTGACGCACCACCCTCGCGAACCGCAGCCGATGGACGGCGGCACGACGTTCCACTTCGTCACCGAAGGGATCGACGCCGCGTTCGCCCGCGCCCGCGAAGCGGCCGGCGACGGGGACATCTCCATCCACGGCGGCGCGCGGACCGTGAACCAGTACCTCGCCGCCGGGCTGATCGACGAGATCCGGCTGCACGTCGTCCCGCTGATGCTCGGCGCCGGCTCGCGGCTGTTCGACGGCGTCCCGCCGTTGGATCTCGAGCAGGTCGAGGCGAGAGCGGCGAAGTCGGTCACGCACCTGCGCTACCACGTCCGGCGCTGAAAACGCCGGGAACCCGTGGGCTCCCGGCGGGACCTCAGTCGTCCATGGCTTCGGCCAGGGACCTGGGCCGCATGTCCGTCCAGTTCGCTTCGACGTGGTCCAGGCAGTCCTGGCGGCCGGCCGGGCCGAACGCGACCGTCCAGCCGGCCGGGACGTCGACGAACTCCGGCCACAGGCTGTGCTGGTTCTCGGCGTTGACCAGCACCAGGTAGGTGCCGTCGGGGTCTTCGAACGGGTTGGTCACGCGGGCCTCCTCAGGCAGTGATGTCCGTACGGGCACCCGTGACGACTTCGGTCAGCTTCCGGATGACCGGGGCCGCGAGCACCGGGTTGAACCGCGGTTCGGTCGACCAGTCGGCGAGCTGGTTCGCCTTGACCGCGGGCAGCTGCGCCCACGTCGGGATCGCGGCCAGCTGCCGGCGCGACAGCGCGTAGGTGCGGCTGTCGGTCAGGATCAGGTCGGCCGGGTACTTGCCGGCCTGCTCCCAGCTGAGCGTCTCGAAGTAGTCGTCGGAGCCGGCGCCGGTGATGATGTCCAGGCCGAGGTCGCGGTAGTAGGCCAGGTCCGCGAAGAACTCCGGCTTGCAGACGTACAGGTTGTCCTTGTCGCTGGAGACGACCAGGACCTTGAGGCCGGGCTTGGCCTGGATCGCCGCCTTGAGGTCGTCGGACGCCTTCCGGAAGTCGTCCTTGCCCTTCTTGATGACGTCGGAGTTCGCGTCGCCGCCGAGCGCGACGGCGAGCTGCTCGTAGCGCTCGATCACCTTCGGCAGCGTGACCTTGTACTCCGAGAGCGCGACGATCGGCGCGACCTGCTGCACCTTGGGGCCGAGATCGTCCTTGAGCACCCACAGGTCGGTCGGCTTGGCGCCGGTGAGGCCGGTGATCACCAGGTCGGGCTTGGTGGCGGCGAACTTCTCCATGCTGAAGTCGTCCCAGGCGTTGCCGATCGACGTGACGGAGTTCAGGTCGATGTTGCCCGCCTGGATCTCCTTGCCGCCGTCGGCCGTCTTCTGCGGGCCGAACACGCCGACCGGGCGGACGCCGTAGTCCCACAGCGCGGCCGCGGAGCTGACGTACGCCACCACGCGCGTCGGACGCTGGTCACGGGAGATCTTCTGCCCGCGGTCGTCGGTGAACTCCCACGGCCCGGAGGACGCGGCGGGCTTGTCCTCGCCGCTGCCGCAGGCAGTGAGAGCCACGGTCGCCGCGAGGCCGCCGGCCCCGATCAGGAATCCGCGCCGGCTGAGCCCAGCAGCGCCTTGAAACACGGACATGTGAACCTCTCGCCAGCTTTTAGGATAGGCACACCTTATTTAGGGCAGCCTGCCAAAAGCAACTGTGTCAGCGCCCACCTCGGCCGGACAGCTGCGCCACGGCCCCGGGCACCGGCTCGGCCGGGTCGTGTCCCAGGTGGACCTGGCGGTTGCCGGCGTCCACGTGCACCACCCGCGGCCGGTGGCCGGCGCGCTCGGCTTCGTCGACCTGGGCGTAGGTGATGATGATGACCAGGTCGCCGGGGTGGACCAGGTGCGCGGCCGCGCCGTTGACGCCGATGACCCCGGTGCCCGGCTCGCCGGTGATGGCGTAGGTCTCCAGGCGGGCGCCGTTGGTGATGTCGACGACCTGGACCCGCTCGCCCTCGACGATGTCCGCGGCGGCCATCAGGTCGGCGTCGATGGTCAACGAGCCGACGTAGTGCAGGTCGGCCTGGGTGACGGTGGCGCGGTGGATCTTGGCGTTCATCAGGGTGCGGTGCACGTCTGCCTCTCGTCCTGGGTCAGCACCGCGGCCAGGCCGGCCGCCGTGGGGGTGCGGAAGAACTCGGCGATCGGGAGCTCGGTCCCGAGCCGCTCGGCGATCCGGGCGCGCAGGAGCACCAGCAGCATCGAATGCCCGCCGAGGGCGAACAGGTCGTCGTCGGCACCGACGGCGCCGACGTCCAGTACCTCCGCGAAGATCTCGCAAAGGGTCTTCTCCAGCGGGGTTTCCGGGGCCCGGCCCCGGGTTTCGAACCCGGGCACCGGTAGCGCCGCCTTGTCGAGCTTCCCGTTGGACGTCACCGGGAACGCGTCGAGGGGGACGATCGCCGCGGGCACCATGTATTCGGGCAGCGACCGGGCCACGAACTCCCGCAGCCGCGCGGGATCCGCCGTCGCCGGGGTCGTATAGGCGACCAGGCGCTTGTCCCGGTCCCCGCGGACGACGACGAGTGCCTGCGCCACGTCGTCGTGGCGCGTCAGTGCCGCCTCGATCTCGCCCGGCTCGATCCGGAAGCCGCGGATCTTGACCTGGTCGTCGGTGCGGCCGAGGTACTCCAGCTGCCCGTCCGGCCGCCACCGCACGAGGTCGCCGGTGCGGTACATCCGCTCCCCCGGCGGCCCGAACGGATCGGCCACGAACCGGCCGGCGGTCAGCGCGGGCCGGTCGTGGTAGCCGCGGGCCAGCCCGGCACCCGCCAGGTACAGCTCGCCGGGGACGCCGGCCGGAACCGGGGTCAGGCCGCCGTCGAGGACGTACGCGCGGGCGTTGTGCACCGGGCGCCCGACCACCGGGCGGTCGGCATCGGCGAACCGTCCGACCAGAGCGTCCACAGTGGCCTCGGTGGGGCCGTAGAGGTTGTACGCCTCGGTGCCCGGCATCGACCGCAGCTGTTCCCACAGTGCCGGGGACACGGCCTCGCCGCCGACACCGACGACCCCGAGGGCGCACTTGCCGTCTTCGACGACGCCGGCCGCGGCCAGCTGCGCGAAGTGCGACGGCGTGAGTTCGAGGAAGTCGAGCCCGCGCTCGCGCACCACCGCGGCGAGCCGGCCGGGGTCGCGGCGGGTGTCGTCGTCGACGACGTGCACCTCGTGCCCGTCCAGCAGCCACAGCTGCGGCTGCCAGGAGGCGTCGAAGAAGAACGCCCAGGCGTGCCCGACGCGCAGCCGCCGCCCGCCCGCCGCCGCGACCGCCGGGCGGTAGAGCGTCTCTCGGTGGCTGTGGAACAGGTTCACCAGCCCGGAGTGCGGAACCACCACTCCCTTGGGCTTGCCGGTGGAGCCGGACGTGTAGAGCACGTACGCCGGATTGGCGGGCGACGGCGGGGTCAACGCCGTGTCACTGTCCACGACGTCCTCGACGAACAGCGCCCCGGCGACCGGCGTCGGCAGCGAACGGCTCGTCAGCACCAGCGTCGCCCCGGCGTCGGCGAGGATCGCCGAGATCCGCTCGGCGGGCTGGTCCGGGTCCACCGGAAGGTAGGCCGCACCGGTCTTGAACACGCCGAAGATCGCCTCGACGACCGCCGCCGACCGCGGCAGGACCAGCGCCACGATCTTCTCCGGGCGGGCCCCCTGCGCGGCCAGCCACCGGGCCAGCCGGTCGGTCCGGGCACCGAACTCCGCGAAGGTGACGCTGCGGGAAGCGTCGCTCAGCGCGGTCGCGCCGGGCGTCGCGGCCACCTGCGCGGCCAGCCGGTCGACCACGGTCGGGGCCGACGTCGTCAGCGGCTCACCCGCGCCCCAGCCGCGCAGGATCCGGTGCCGCTCGGCGGGGGCGAGGACGTCGAGCCGGCTGAGCGGCCGGTCCGGGTCCGCGACGACGGCCGTCATCAGCCGCACCAGGCGCTCGGTGAGCGTCCGGGCGGTCGGCTCGTCGAACAGGTCGAGGCTGAACCCGAGGTCGCCTTCGATGCCGGCGGGCGTTTCGACGAGGTCAAAGGACAGGTCGAACTTCGCCTGCCGCAGCCCGGTGTCCCGGTAGGCCGCGTCGAGGCCGAGCAGCCGCTCCGGCTCCGAACCCGAGTGGTAGACGGCCAGCATGACCTGGAACAGCGGGTGCCGGGCCAGGGAGCGGGCCGGGTTGAGCAGCTCGACGAGGTGCTCGAACGGCAGGTCCTGGTGGGCGTAGGCGGCCAGGTCGGCCTCCCGGACGCGCTTCAGCAGCTCCCGGAACGTCGGGTCGCCGCCGGTGTCGGTGCGCAGGACCAGGGTGTTGACGAAGAACCCGGCGAGGTCGTCGGCCGCGGGGTCCGTCCGGCCGGCGACGGGCGTGCCGAGCGGGATGTCGGTGCCCGCGCCGAGCCGGGTGAGCAAGGCCGCGAGCGCGGCCTGGAGCACCATGAACGTGCTGGTGCCGCTGCCGTGCGCCAGCGCGCGCAAGCCACTGTGGACTTCGGCGGGCACGGTGAACGGCACGGCCGCACCGCGGTTCGTGGAGCGCGCGGGGCGAGGGCGGTCCGCCGGCAGCGCCAGCTCGTCCGGGAGCCCGGCGAGGGTCTCCCGCCAGAACGCGGCCTGCCGGCCGAGGATGCTGCCCGGGTCACCGGCGTGGCCGAACAGCTCCCGCTGCCAGAGCGTGTAGTCCGCGTATTGCACCGGCAGCGGCGTCCACTGTGGACGTTCACCGCGCAGCCGGGCGGCGTAGGCGGTGTCGAGGTCCCGCTTCAAGGGCGGCAGGGACCAGCCGTCACCCGCGATGTGGTGCACCAGCAGGACGAACACGTGCCGCTCGGGCCCGGCCGAGACGAGCGTCGCGCGGACCGGGATTTCGGCGTCCAGGGTGAAGCGGTACGACGCCGCCGCGGTGACGCGCTCGTCGAGGTCGGTCGACGTCTCCGTGATCAGCACCGGCCGCGCACGGGCGTCGGCCGGATCCAGGACGACCTGCCGGGGGGTGCCGTGGTCCTCGGCCAGGATCGTGCGCAGGACCTCGTGGCGCGCCACGACGTCACCCAGCGCGGCCCGCAAGGCGCCGGTGTCGACCGGTCCGGTCAGCTCCCACGCCCACGGGATGTTGTAGGTCGCGCTCGGGCCGTCCAGGCGGTCGAGGAACCACAGGCGCTGCTGGGCGAACGACAACGGCACCACCCCGGGCCGTTCGGCCGGCACCAGCGCGGGCCGGCTTTCCCGGCCCGGGTCGAGGAGCCCGGCCAGCCGCGCCGGGGTCGGCGCGTCGAACACCGCCCGGATGGGGACCTCGACGCCGAGCAGTGCGCGGATCCGGCCGACCAGCCGCGTCGCGAGCAGCGAATGCCCGCCGAGGGCGAAGAACCCGTCGTCCGGGCCCACCTGCGGCACGCCGAGGACGTCGGCGAAGAGGTCGCAGAGCGCCTGTTCGGCCGGGGTTCGCGCGACGCGGCCCGAGGTCCGGACCTCCGGGTCGGGCAGCGCGGCGCGGTCGAGCTTGCCGCTGGCGTTCAGCGGCAGCTCCGGCAGGACGACGATCGTCGACGGCACCAGGTGGTCCGGCAGCCGGTCGGCCAGCCGCGCCCGCAGCGCGGCCGGATCCCCGGCGGGGGCGACGTAGGCGACCAGGGAGCCGGACCGGGCGATCACGACCGCGCGGGCGACCGAGGCGTCGGCGGTCAGCGCCGCTTCCACCTCGCCCGGTTCGACGCGGAAGCCGCGGATCTTGAGCTGCTGGTCCGCGCGTCCGGCGAACTCGAGCGCGCCGTCCGGGCGGCGGCGGACGAGGTCACCGGTGCGGTACATCCGCTCGCCCGGGTCGTACGGCGACGCGACGAACCGTTCCGCGGTCAGCGCCGGACGGCCGAGGTAGCCGCGGGCGAGCCCGGCGCCGGCGAGGTACAGCTCGCCGCGGACGCCCGGCGGCACCGGCCGCAGCGCCGCGTCGAGGACGTAGGCGCGGGTGTTCGCGACCGGCCGTCCGATGGCGACCGGCCCGCACTCCTGCGCGAGGCTGTCCCCCGCGACCTCCGAGCAGCCGTAGAGGTTGACCAGTTTCGCCGACGGCCACCGCCGCCGCACCTTTTCCGCGAGCACGGGCGAAAGCGGCTCGCCACTGGTGATCCACGTCGTCACGGTGTCGAACGCGCCGGCCGGGCCGTCTTCGGCGAAGCTGTCCAGCAGGCTCGGGACGACGGTGAGCACCTGCGCGCCGGACTCGCGGACGAAGCCGGCCAGGGCGATCGGGTCGGTGGCCGTCGCGTCGTCGGCGAGGATGACCGGGTCGCCCGCGACGAGCCCGCCGAGCAGCTCGGTCGAGCCGTCGATGAAGGTCAGCGCGCTCTTCGCGACCCGGACGCCCCGGGCGATCCCGCGCCCCCAGTGCAGCCGGTTGGCCAGCGCGCGCTGGGTGCCGGCGACCGCCTTCGGGCGGCCGGTCGAGCCGGACGTGAAGATCACGTAGGCCGGGTGGTCCGGGTGGATCGACGGCCACGCCGGTTCGGGCCCGGTGTCGCCGGGCCGGACCAGCCGGTCGCCGAAGCCCTCTTCGGCCACGACCAGGTGCGGGCCGGCCTCGGCGAGCATCAGCTCGACGCGTCCGGCCGGGTGGTTCAGGTCCAGGGGCAGGTAGGCGGCGCCGGTCTTGAGGACCGCCAGCAGCGCGACGACCAGCCCGGCCGAGCGCGGCAACGCGACCGCCACCACCCGTTCCGGCCCGGCGCCCCGCGCGAGCAGGGCACGGGCGAGTGCCGTCGCCCGCGCGTCCAGTTCGGCGTAGGTGAGGCTTTCGCCGCCGGACACCAGCGCCGGGGCGTCCGGAGTCCGGGCCACCTGGGCGGCGAACAGGTCCGCGGTCGTCTCCGCGGGCAGCGGGGTGGCGGGCTCGGCGGCGAGCCGCTCGCGCTCGGCCGCGGTGAGCAGGTCGACCGCGCCGATCCGGGTGCCGGGGTCGGCGACGACGGCCTCGAGCAGCATCCGGAGCCGGTCCAGGAGGGCTTCGACGCTCGCGCGGTCGAAGACGTCGCTGTTGTACTCGGCGGTGCCGCGGATCCCGGCCCGGTGGCCGGGTCGTTCCCCGACGAAGAACGTCAGGTCGGCGCGCGCGGTGCCGGTGCGAACCGGTTCCTCGGCGACGGTCAGGCCGGGCAGCGTGAGGTCGGCGACGGCGTTGTTCTGCCACGCCAGCATCGTCTGGAACAGCGGGTGGTACGCCAGCGACCGGACCGGGTTCAGCGCCTCCACCAGGCGCTCGAACGGCACGTCCTGGTGGGCGTGGGCGTCGAGGCCGCGGTCCCGCACCCGGGCGACGAGGTCGCGGAACGACGGGTCGCCCCCGGTGTCCACGCGCAGCACCAGGGTGTTGACGAAGAACCCGACGAGGTCGTCGAGCGCGGCGTCGGTGCGGCCGGCGACGGACGTGCCGATCGGGACGTCGGTCCCCGCGCCGAGCCGGGTCAGCACGGCGGCGAGCCCGGCGTGCACGACCATGAACAGGCTGGCACCGCACGTGCGGGCCAGCTCGACGAGTCCACTGTGGAGTTCCGCGTCCCAGCCGAAGGCGAACTGCTCACCGCGGTAGGACGCTTCGGCCGGGTGCGGCCGGTCGGTGGGCAGCTCGATCCGCTCCGGCAGGCCGGCGAGGGTTTCGCGCCAGTAGGCCAGCTGCGGCTCGAGCACCGGCTCGCCGAGGACGTCCCGCTGCCACAGGGTGTAGTCCGCGTACTGCACCGGCAACGGCGTCCACGCGGGAGCCGCACCGGCTTGCCGCGCGGTGTAGGCCGTCGCGAGATCGCGCCACAGCGGCGCGGTCGACCAGCCGTCGGAGGCGATGTGGTGGAACACCAGCACCAGGACGTGCTCGCGGCCCCCGAGCCGCAGCAGGTGCGCCCGCAGCGGGATCTCCGACTCCAGCCGGAACACCGTGTGCGCCACTTCGGACACGGCGTCGGCGAGCGTCGCCTCGGTGACCGCGAGCGTGGGCAGCGGGATCGTGACGTCGGTGAGGATCCGTTGCCGGGCTTCGCCGTCGACCTCCGGGAAGACGGTGCGCAGGGCCTCGTGGCGGCCGACCACGTCGGACAGGGCCCGCCGCAGTGCGGAGACGTCGAGGTCGCCGGTCAGCCGGACCGCGGCCGGCATGTTGTACGTCGCCGACGGGCCTTCGAGGCGGTGCAGGAACCACAGCCGCTGCTGGGCGAACGACAGCGGCAGCACGTCCGGACGCGGTTCGGCACGCGTCAGCGCGGGCCGCGCGGCGGCGGTGTCCGAAGTGGACAGCAGGGTGGCGAGCCCGGCGACCGTCGGTGCCTCGAAGACCGACCGCACCTGCAGCTCGACGCCGAACACCCCGCGCAGCCGCGCGACCAGCCGCGTCGCCATCAGCGAATGCCCGCCCAGCGCGAAGAAGTCGTCCTCGACTCCGACCGACGCGGTGTCGAGGACCTCGGCGAACAGTCCGCAGAGGACTTCCTCGACCGGGGTCCGCGGCGCGCGGCCGGCGGTACCGGCGTGGGTGTCCGGGCTCGGCAGGGCACGGCGGTCGAGCTTGCCCGAGGCGAGCAGCGGCAGCCGGTCGAGCACGACGAACGCGGACGGCACCATGTACTGCGGCAACCGGTCGCGGACGTGGGCGCGCAGGGCCGAGACCAGGGCGCCGGTGTCCCGCTGCCCGGCCGGGTGGTTGCCCAGCGCGGCCAGTGCGGCTCGCGCCGGACGGGCGCGGTGGATGCGGGTCGGCTTGCCGGTGGTGAACACGACCTCCAGGAAGCCTTGCCGCGCCGGTGCCGCGTAACCGCCGTAGCCGAGGTCGTGCAGCTTCTCGAGGTCCACCCCGGACGGCTCGGCGGCCAAAGCGGCCAGTGCGGCGTCGGCGTCGCCCTCGGCGAGCGCCGCGACGGCGGCCAGCTCACCGGACAGCCGCGCGTCCGGCACCCCGGTGACCCGGAGCCGGGCGGGCGGCTCGGCCAGCAGCGCCACCAGCTCGTCGAGCGAGGTGAACGGGACGACCGTTTCCGCGACCGCGGCCGGCTGGGGCGCCTTCCGCAGGACGACGTCGTACCGGTGCCGGGTCAGCTCGTTGTGCGCGTGGCCGCGCTTCATCCGGAGGTCCACATCACCGAAGCCATCGAGCTCACGGGCCAGCGCCGCGAAGAAGTCCGGGTCCAGCACGAGCTCGCCCTCGCGGGCGATCGCCTGGTCGACCGCGGCCTGGTCGCGCCGGCCGTGGCGCAGCTCGGTCGCGGTCCGGAACGCCCGCAGCGAACGCAGGTTCCGGATGTCGCCGAGGAAGATCGCGCCACCCGGGCGGACGTGGGCCGCGGCGGTCCGGATCACTTCGGCGAGGTACTCGACGCTCGGGAAGTACTGCGCCACCGAGTTGACGATCACGGTGTCGAACGGCTCGGGCGGCAGTTCGCCGAGGTCGTGCGCCGGGCGGGCGGCGAGGTGGACCTTGGCCGCGTACGACGTCGAGGCGAGTTCGCGCCGCAGGTTGGCGATCGCCTTCTCGGAAAGGTCGACGCCCCAGTACTCCTCGGCGTCCGGCGCGATCCGGGACAGGATCAGGCCGCTGCCGACCCCGATTTCCAGCACCCGCTCCGGCCGGAGCGACCGGATCCGGTCGATCGTCGCCGCGTGCCACTCGCGCATCTCGTCGAGGGGGATCTCGGAACCGTCGTAGCTGGAGTTCCAGCCGGTGAAGTTCTCCTCCAGCCCGCCGGAAGCCGCTTCGGTGAACACGTTCTCGTGCAGCTCGCGCCACTCGCCGACGTGGTCGAGCTCCGCGGCTTCGTCGCGGCTCGCCGCCGGGACGGCGTAGGCGACGAGCCGCCCGTCCTGGGCGATCACCACGGACCGGCCGACCGCCGGGTGCTCGGCGATGACGGTCTCGATCTCGCCCGGTTCGATGCGGTAGCCGCGGATCTTGACCTGGTCGTCGGCGCGGCCCAGGAACACCAGCCGCCCGTCCGGCAGCCACTTCACCAGGTCACCGGTGCGGTAGAGCCGGCCACCGTCGCCGAACGGGTCCGCCACGAACCGTTCCGACGTCAGGCCGGGCCGGCCGAGATAGCCGCGCGCGAGGCCCGACCCGGCCAGGTACAGCTCCCCCACCACGCCGGGCGGGACCGGCCGCAGCCCGGCGTCGAGCACGTACGCCCGGGTCCCGGGGTCGGGGATGCCGATCGGGACGACCGTCGCGTCCGCCAGCTCGACGGGGTCGCTCTCGCCGAGCGTGGAGTTGGTGGTCGCCTCGGTGGGGCCGTAGGCGTTGAACATCCGCCGCCCGGGCGCCCACCGCTTGATCAGTTCCGGCGACACGCGCTCGGTGCCGGCCAGCAGCACGCTGTCGCGCGGGAGGTCGCAGTCCGCCGGCATGGCGTCGAGCAGCGCGGGCGGGAGGATCATGAAGTCGACGCCGTGCCGGTGCGCGTACTCGCTCAGCGCGGGCCCGGCGACGCGCCGCTCGGCCGGGACGACGACCAGCCGGCCGCCGGAGAGCAGGCCGAGGCAGAGGTCCCAGAAGGCGACGTCGAAGCTCGGCGACGCGAACTGCAGCACCCGGCTGTGCGGGCCGATCCCGAACCGCTCGACCTGGGTGGCCACGAGCTTGGCGACGCCCGAGTGCTGGAGCACGACGCCCTTGGGCCGCCCGGACGAGCCGGACGTGTAGATCACGTAGGCCGCGTTCTCCGGCCTGACCGCGACGTCCGGGTCCGTGGTGGACAGCGCGTCGAGGTCCGCTTCGTCCAAGAGCACGCGGGGAACGTCCGCGGGGAGCTTGGCCGCGATCTCCCGGGTCGTCACGACGCAGACCGGGCGCGCGTCCTCGATCATGTAGGCGATGCGGTCGCCGGGGTAGTCGACGTCGACCGGCAGGTAGGCGGCCCCGGCCTTGAGCACGGCCAGCTCGGCCACGATCATGCCGACCGAGCGCGGCACGGCCAGCGCGACCACGCGCTCCGGCCCGGCACCCCGGTCGCGCAGCAGGTGCGCGAGGCGGTTCGCGCGGGCGTTCACCTCGGCGTAGGTCAGCTCGACGTCCTCGTAGACGAGCGCCACGGCGTCGGGCGCTTCGGCCACGCGGCGCGCGAACAGGCCGGGGAACGTCTCGGTGCCCGCCGGTTCGAGCGAGCCCGCCCACTCGGTCAGCACCCGGTCGCGCTCGTCGCCGGTGAGGAGGTCGAGGGCGCCGACCGGGCGGTCCGGCTCGGCGAGCGCCGCGCGCAGCAGCACTTCGAGGCGGCGCAGGATCGCGTCCGCGCCCGCGTGGTCGAAGACGTCGGCGTTGAACTCCAGCACGCCGGCGATCCCGGCCTCGCGTTCGGTGAGCGAGATCGCCAGGTCGAACTTCGACGTCCCGGTGGTCACCGGGATCTCGGTGACGGTGAGGCCGGGCAGCGTGACTTCGGCGCGAGCGTTGTTCTGGCCGGCGATCATCACCTGGAACAGCGGGTGGTAGGACAGCGAACGCGCCGGGTTGAGCACCTCCACCAGGCGCTCGAACGGGACGTCCTGGTGGGCGTAGGCGTCGAGGTTGCGTTCGCGGACGCGGGCGACGAGGTCGCGGAACGTCGGCTCGCCGCCGGTGTCGACGCGCAGGACGAGGGTGTTGACGAAGAACCCGACGAGGTCGTCGAGCGCGGCGTCGGTGCGGCCGGCGATGGGCGAGCCGATCGGGACGTCGGTCCCCGCGCCGAGCCGGGTGAGCAGGGCGGCGAGCGCCGCGTGCACGACCATGAACACGCTCGCGCCGGACTCGCGGGCCAGCTCGGCGAGGCGGGCGTGCAGCCGCGCGTCCCAGGTGAAGGTGTGCAGCTCGCCGCGGAAGGTCGCGGTCGCCGGGTGCGGCCGGTCCAGCGGCAGCTCGATGCGGTCGGGCAGACCGTCGAGGGTGTCGCGCCAGTAGTCCAGCTGCGTGCCGAGGACGCTGTCCGGGTCGTCCTCGCTGCCGAGCAGATCTCGTTGCCACAGCGTGTAGTCCGCGTACTGCACCGGCAGCGGCGTCCACTGTGGAGGCTTGCCGGCGCGGCGGGCGGCGTAGGCGGTGGCGATGTCCCGCCACAGCGGGGCCATCGACCAGCCGTCGGAGGCGATGTGGTGGAACACCAGCGCCAGGACGTGCTCGCGCTCGCCGAGCCGCAGCAGCTCGGCGCGCATCGGCGCTTCGCGCTCGAGGTCGAACGAGCCGCGGACGAGCCGGGTCAGCTCGGCGTCGAGGTCGGTGACCTCGTGCACGGGCAGGCCGACCTCGCCGGCCGGGAGGACGTCCTGGTAGGGCACGCCGTCGCGCTGCGGGAACCGCGTCCGCAGGGTCTCGTGGCGGGCGACCACATCGGACAGTGCGGTGCGCAGCGCCCCGACGTCGACCGCGCCTTCCAGGCGCATGACCAGCGGGACGTTGTAGGTGGCCGACGGGCCTTCGAGGTGGTGCAGGAACCACAGCCGCCGCTGCGCGCCGGACAGCGGCACCGGCTCCGGGCGCTCCACCGGGACGAGCGGCGGCCGCGCCGCGCCGGTGCCCGCGCCCACCAGCACGGCCAGGCCCGCGGGGGTCGGCGTCTCGAACACCGAACGGACTTCCAGCTCGGCGTCCAGCGTCGTGCGGATGCGGGCGATCAGCCGCGTGGCCAGCAGCGAATGGCCGCCGAGGGTGAAGAAGCTGTCGTCCGGGCCGACCCGCGGCAGGCCCAGGACATCGGCGAACAGCTCGCACAGCCGCCGTTCCACCGGGGTGCGCGGCTCGCGTTCCGAGGTCGGCGCGACCGGGTCGGGCGAGGGCAGGGCGCGGCGGTCGAGCTTGCCGTTGGCGGTCACCGGGAGGGCGTCGAGGACGACGATCGCCGAGGGCACCATGTGGTCGGGCAGCCGGCCGGCCGCGAGGGTCCGCAGGTCCGCGGTGAGCGTGCTGATCCGGCGGAAGCGGCCGGGGTTGCCGGTGTAGGACAGCAGCGGGCCGGTGCCGGGCCGGAAGGCGCCGGCGGGGTCCCCGGTCGTGAAGAGGACGTCCACCGAGCCGTCGCCGGAGGCGGACCACGTGACGACCGTGCGGTAGCCGTGCGCGTCCCCGAACGCGTACCAGTCTTCGGGGTCCACCCCGCCCGGCGCGGTCCGGCCGTTCGGGACGCGTTCGATCCGGCTGGGGCCGGCCACCTCGTCCACCGTGGACAGATCCGTGCCCCAGACGAACGTGGGGACCTCGGGCGCCGCGGCGGAGCCGGGGCGCAGGACCACGTCGTAGCGGTACTGGGTCAGCTCGTTGACCGCCCGGCCGCGCTTGACCCGGATGTCCGCGGTGACCCCGGGGAGCCCGGCGAAGAACTCGGGTGCGACGAGGAGTTCCTTTTCCCGCAGAAGGTGTTGCTCGACGTCGCCGCCGCGCGCTGCGACGACCGCGGTGTGGAAGGCGCGGACCTGGCGGAGGTCGCGGACGTCGCCGACGAACAGCGACCCGCCCGGAGCGAGCAGCTCGAGGGCTCCGCGCAGCACCTCCAGCAAGTACGTCCCACTCGGGAAGTACTGGACGACGGAGTTGAGCACGACGGTGTCGAAGAATCCGGACGGCAGGCCGGACAGATCGGCGGCGTCGCCGGTGCGCAGCCGCACGCGATCGGCGAGCGCGGGGTCGGCCTCGACCCGGCGGCCCAGCGACGCGATCACCTCGGCGGAGAAGTCCGTGCCCCAGTAGGCCTCGCAGCCCGGAGCCAGCTCGGTCAGCAGCAGGCCGGTGCCGACGCCGATCTCCAGCACGCGGCGCGGGTTCAGGCCGCGCAGGCGCGTGACGATCGCGTCCCGCCACTCCCGCATCTCGGCCCGCGGGATCGGTTCGCCGGTGTAGCTGGAGTTCCAGCCCTCGAACTCGTCGTCGGTGGCCGCGTACATCGAGTCGTACAGCTCGCGCCACTCGCCGACCTGCGCCGGCTCGTCCGCCGTGGCCGCGGTGTCGGCGGGCACGACGTACCCGACGAGGCGGACGTCGCCCGGCCGGTCCTCCCGTGCGACGACGACGGCGTGGGCCACGTCTTCGTGCGCGGCGAGGGTGGCCGCGATCTCCCCCGGCTCGATGCGGAAACCGCGGATCTTGATCTGTTCGTCGCCGCGTCCCAGGAACTCGAGGACGCCGTCGGGGCGGAACCGGGCCAGGTCGCCGGTGCGGTACATCCGGGCCCCCGGCGCGCCGAACGGGTCGGCGACGAACCGCTCCGCGCTGAGTCCCGGTCGCCCGAGGTAGCCCCGGGCCAGCTGGACGCCGGCGAGGTACAGCTCCCCCGCGGAGCCCGGCGGCACCGGCCGTAAGGCGGCGTCGAGCACGTAGGTCCGCGTGTTCCACACCGGACGTCCGATCGGGACACTCGTGTCCTCGGTGGACGTCCGCCAGGAGGTGACGTCGACCGACGCTTCGGTCGGGCCGTAGAGGTTGTGCAGCTCGGCGTCGAGGACCTGGCCGAACCGGGTGACGGCGTCGAGCGGGAGCGCTTCCCCGCTGCACAGGACGCGGCGCAGGCTCGTGCATTCCCGCGCCGCGGGCTCCTGCAGGAAGACCTGGAGCATCGAGGGGACGAAGTGGACGGTCGTGATCCCGCGGTCCCGGATCAGCCGGGCGAGGTAGGCGGGATCCTGGTGGCCGCCGGGGCGGGCCACGACCTCGGTCGCGCCCGTGACGAGCGGCCAGAGGAACTCCCACACGGAGACGTCGAAGCTCGACGGCGTCTTCTGCAGGACCCGGTCGTCGCCGGTCAGGCCGTACTCGTCCTGCATCCAGAGCAGCCGGTTGACGATGCCCTCGTGCGGCACGACGACGCCCTTGGGCCGGCCCGTCGAACCGGACGTGTAGATGACGTACGCCGGGTTCTCCGGCCGGAGCACGACGTCGAGCGGCGCGTCCGATACCCCGTCGAGCGGTGGCAGGTCGTCGGCGGTGGCCACGACCAGTGCCGGCGCCGAGTCTTCGAGCATGAACGCGAGGCGCTCGGCCGGGTAGCCCGGGTCGAGCGGCAGGTAGGCCGCGCCGGTCTTGAGCACGGCGAGGATGGCCGTGACCAGGTGCGTCGAGCGCGGCAGCGCCAGCGCGACGACTCGCTCGGGCCCGGCGCCCCGCTCGGCCAGCGCCCGGGCGAGGCGGTTCGAGACCGCGTCCAGCTCCGCGTACGTCAGCTTTTCGTCCTCGAAGACGAGCGCCGTCGCGTCCGGCGTCTTCGCCACCTGGGCGGCGAACAGCTCGGGCACGGTGACCGCGGGGACGTCTCCGACCGCGCCGGACCAGGCCTTTTCGAGCCCGTCGCGGTCGGCCGGGGTGAGCACGTCCAGCGCGCCCAGGCGGCGGTCCGGGGTGGCGACGACCTGGCGCAGCAGGACTTCGAGGCGGTCGAGCAGGCCGGTCACGGTGGCGCGGTCGAAGACCTCGGCGTTGAACTCGGCCTGCCCGTGGATTCCGTCGGCGCGCTCGGTGAAGGAGAACCAGAGGTCGAACTTGGCGGTGCCGGTGCCGACGGGCCGCTCGGTGACCGTCAGCCCGGGCAGCTCGACCCCGGCGCCGGGGGTGTTCTGCCAGGCGAGCATGGTCTGGAACAGCGGGTGGTGCGCGAGCGACCGCGCCGGGTTCAGCGCCTCGACCAGGCGCTCGAACGGGACGTCCTGGTGGGCGTAGGCGTCGAGGCTGCGGTCGCGCACGCGCGCCACGAGGTCGCGGAACGAGGGATCGCCGCCGGTGCTGACGCGCAGGACGAGGGTGTTGACGAAGAACCCGACGAGGTCGTCCAGCGCGGGGTCGGTCCGGCCGGCGATCGGCGTGCCGATCGGGATGTCGGTTCCGCCGCCGAGCCGGGACAGCAGCGCGGTCAGGCCGGCGTGCACGACCATGAACGGGCTCGCGCCGCACGCGCGGGCCAGGTCGGTCAGCCCGGCCTGCAGGCCGGCGTCCCAGGCGAAGGTGAAGAACCCGCCGCGGTAGGCGGACACCGCCGGGTGCGGCCGGTCCAGCGGCAGCGGAATGCGCTCGGGCAGGCCGTCGAGGGCGCGGCGCCAGTAGTCGAGCTGCGCGGCCTCTTCGGCTTCCAGGAGTTCTCGTTGCCAGAGCGTGTAGTCCGCGTACTGCACGGGCAGTGGCGTCCACTGTGGACGACCACCGCGGAGCCGGGCGCGGTAGGCCGTGGCGATGTCCCGCCAGAGCGGGGTGAGCGACCAGCCGTCGGCGGCGATGTGGTGCACGACCAGGACGAGCACGTGCCGCCGCGGGTCGACGGTCAGCAGCGCCGCCCGCACCGGGACGCCGGCGCCGAGATCGAACACCCCGCGGACCAGGCCGTCCACCACATCGTCCACTGCGGACCCGGGAACCTCGCGGACGGTCAGCTCGACCGTCGCTTCGGCCAGGATCTCCTGGTACGGCACGCCGTCGGCGGTCGGGAAGACCGTCCGCAGGGCCTCGTGCCGGCCGAGGACGTCGTGCAGCGCCGTCCGCAGCGCCTCGACATCCAGCTCACCGGCCAGCCGCATCACGAGCGGGACATTGTAGGTCGCCGAGCCGCCTTCCAAGCCGTGCAGGAACCACAGCCGCTGCTGCGCGAACGACAGCGGGAGCCGCTCGGGCCGGTCGGCGACGCGGGTGAGCGGCCGCCGTTCGGTGCCGGTCACCGGGCCGGCGAGGAGGTCGGCGAGCGCGGCCGGGCTCGGCGCGTCGAACACCGCCCGCACCGGCACCTCGGCGCCGGCGGCCGCGCGGATGCGCTGGATCAGCCGGGTCGCGAGCAGCGAGTGCCCGCCGAGGGCGAAGAAGTCGTCGTCCGGACCCACCTGCGGCACGCCGAGGACGTCGGCGAACAGCTCGCACAGCAGCTGTTCGACGGGATTGCGCGGCGCGCGACCCGGTCCGGCGGCGAACCGCTCGGGCCGCGGCAGGGCCTTCCGGTCGAGCTTGCCCGAAGCCAGCACCGGCAGCTTGTCGAGCACGACGAACGCCGAGGGCACCATGTACAGCGGCAGCCGGTCGCGCACGTACGCCCGCAGCGACGCCACCAGCGCGCCGGTGTCCCGCCGCGCCGCCGGGTTGTTGGCGTAGGACGCCGGGGTGCCCGACTGCCGCCCGGGGCGGTAGGCCGGGCCGTCCTCCCCCCTCGAGAAGACGGCCTCCAGCAAGCCACCCTCGGCGGCCCAGGTCACCGCGACCCGGTAACCGGCGGTGTCGCCGAGCCGGTGCAGATCCTCCGGTTCGACGCCGTCGCGTCGGTCGAGTGCAGCCAGTGCCGCCTCGGCATCCCCTTCGTCGAGGGCGCGCGCCGCCGCCAGCTCGCCGGACAGCCGCGCGTCCGGGATGCCGGTGACCCGCAGCCGGTCCGGCGTCTCGGCGGCCAGGAACCGTTCCACCGCGCCGAGATCGCCGAACGCGACGACCTGCTCGTCGACCGGCTCCGGCTTCGGCGCCTTGCGCAGGACGACGTCGTAGCGGTGCCGGGTCAGTTCGTTGTGCGCGTGGCCGCGCTTCACCCACAGGTCGACGTCGCCGAGGCCGTCGAGACCGCGGGCGAGGGCCGGGAAGAAGTCCGGGTCGAGCACCAGCTCGCCCTCGCGCGCGATCGCCTGGTCGACTCCCGCCACGTCGGCGCGGCCGTGGCGCAGCTCGACAGCGGTGCGGAACGCGCGCAGCGAACGGAGGTTGCGGATGTCGCCGAGGAAGATCGTCCCGCCGGGGGCCAGCAGGCCGGCCGCGGTCCGGACGACCTCGGTGAGGTAGTCGGCGCTCGGGAAGTACTGCGCGACCGAGTTGACGATCACGGTGTCGAACGGCTCGGCCGGCAGCTCGCCCAGGTCGTGGGCGGGGCGGGCGGCGAGGTGCACCCGGCCGGCGTAGGACGTCGCGGCGACCTCGCGCCGGACGTTCTCGATCGCGCTCTCGGAAAGGTCGACGCCCCAATACGTTTCGGCGTCCGGGGCGATCCGCGAGAGGATGAGCCCGCTCCCGACGCCGATCTCCAGCACCCGTTTCGGCGCGAGGGAACGGATCCGCTCGATCGTCGCCGCGTGCCACTCCCGCATCTCTTCCAGGGGGAGGTCGGAGCCGTCGTAGCTGGAGTTCCAGCCCGCGAAGTTCTCTTCGATGCCGGTGGAGCCGGCCAGCATCTCTTCGTGGACGGCGTGCCACTCCTCGACGTGGCCCTGCTCGGCCGCCTGGTCGCGGTCGGGCAGGGGCACGGCGTAGGCGACGAGCCGGCCGTCGTCGGCGACGACGACCGACTGGCCCACGCGCGGGTGCTCGTCGAGCACCGACTCGATCTCGCCCGGTTCGATGCGGTAGCCGCGGATCTTGACCTGGTCGTCGGCGCGCCCCAGGAACACCAGCCGCCCGTCCGGCAACCACTTCACCAGGTCACCCGTGCGATAGAGCCGGCCACCGTCGCCGAACGGGTCCGCCACGAACCGTTCCGACGTCAGGCCGGGCCGGCCGAGATAGCCGCGCGCGAGGCCCGAACCGGCCAGGTACAGCTCGCCCGCGACACCGACCGGGACGGGCGCGAGCGACGCATCGAGAACGTACGCGCGCGTCCCCGGGTCCGGGACGCCGATCGGCACGGCCGAGCCGGGTGCGATCTCCTGGTCGCACAGCCCGAGCGTCGAGTTGGTCGTGGCTTCGGTCGGGCCGTAGGCGTTGAACATCCGGCGGCCCGGCGCCCACCGCCGGACGAGCTCCGGCGACACGCGCTCGGTGCCCGCCAGCAGCACGCTGTCGCGCGGGAGGTCGCAGTCCTCGGGGAACTCGGCGAGCAGGGCGGGCGGCAGGATCATGAAGTCGACGCCGTGGGTGTGGGCGTACTCGGCGAGTTCCGGTCCGGGCACCCGGCGCTCGGCGGGCACGACCACCAGGCGCCCGCCCGACAGCAGACCGAGGCACAGGTCCCAGAACGCGACGTCGAAGCTGGGCGAGGCGAACTGCAGCACCCGGCTGTGCGGGCCCACCCCGAACCGCCGCGCCTGCGTCGCGACGAGCTTCGCGACCCCGGCGTGGGACACCACGACACCCTTGGGCCGCCCGGTGGAACCCGAGGTGTAGATGACGTAGGCCGCGTTCGCCGGGACGATCTCGGCGCCCGGGTCCGTTTCGGGTGCCGCCGCGAGGTCGAGTTCCTCGAGCAGGACCGGACTTTCGAAGTGCTCCGCCAGGTCACCGGTGGTCAGCACGCACACCGGCCGGGCGTCGCCGACCATGAACCCGATCCGTTCGGCCGGGTAGTCCGGGTCCAGCGGCAGGTACGCGGCGCCGGCCTTGAGGACGGCCAGCTCGGCGACGATCATGTCCGGGGACCGCGGCACGGCGAGTGCGACGACGCGCTCGGGTCCGGCGCCGCGTCCGATGAGGACGTGCGCGAGCCGGTTCGCCCGCGCGTCCAGCTCCGCGTAGGTCAGTTCCCGGTCCTCGAAGACGAGCGCCACCGCGTCCGGAGCCTCCCGGACGCGGGCGGAGAACAGCTCCGGCAGGGTGGACAGCGGCGGTGCGAGGCCGGTGTCGTTCCACTCTTCGAGGATCCGGTGCAGCTCCGGCTCCGCCATCAGGCTCAGCCGCGCGACGGGACACCGCGGATCCACCGAAGCGTGGGCCAGCAGGCGTTCCAGGTGCGCCAGCATGCGGTCCACAGTGGACTCGTCGAACACGTCGGCGCGGTAGCGCACACCGCCCTCGATCAGGTTCAGGTCGAGCGGGAGGTCCGTCTCGGCGCCGAAGCCGACGTTGACGAGCACCGATCCCCCACGGCCGGGCTCGGGCTCGAGCGCGGCCACCAGGTCGGCGAACGGAACCTCGTGCGCCAGCGCTTCCTCCCGTGCGTCACGTACGCGCGCGACGACGTCGGCGAAACCGGGCGAGCCACCCAGGTCGACCCGCAGCGGAACCAGCGAACCGATGCCGAGCACGACGTCGGCGGTTCCCGCATACCGGGACAGCAGCACGGCGAACGCGGCCAGCAGGGTCAGCTCGTCGGTCGCGGGCAACGGTCGCGAGAGCCGGGCCAGCACCGGCGAAGCGAGGTGCTGCCGGTCGGCCGGCAGCGCGAGCTCCTTCGGTGCCGAGGCGAGGCGGTCACGCCAGAATCCCAGCTCCGCCACCTGCTGCACAGCGTCACCGTTGCTCACCGGTAGACCAGCCTCCCGCTGCTCAAGACGCCCCGGGCGGGACGCGGACTTAGGGCAACCTAACAAACCGAGGGTGAGAGTGCACTGCTGTACCATCGGTTAGCCTTACCTAAATCAGTACCAGTCGGAGGTGCGGTGCGAACAGACCCCGGAGGGATCGCTCTCACGCGACGCCCGCCACACACGGGCCGCGCCCTCGGTCTGCTGGCCGCCTTCGCCCTGCTGGTCTTCCTGTGCCTGCTGAGCATCTGGCTGGGGTCGAAGGAGATCTCGTTCGGCGCGGTCTGGCAGGTGCTCCTGCACGACGACGGCTCCGCGGACGCCGTGATCATCCACAGTGTCCGGATGCCGCGGACCTTCCTGGCGGTGCTCGTGGGGGCCGGCCTCGGCCTGGCCGGCACGGTGATGCAGGCGCTGACCCGCAATCCCCTCGCCGATCCGGGGTTGCTCGGCGTCAGCGCCGGGGCCGCGTTCGCCATCGTGTTCTCGATCACCGTGCTGGGCGTCGGCTCGCTGTACGGCTCCATCTGGTTCGCCTTCGCCGGCGCACTCGCCGCGACGGCCGTCGTCTACTACCTCGGCACGCGCGGCCGGGCCGGGTCGAGCCCGGTCAAGCTGGCGCTCGCCGGTGCCGCCGTCACGGCGTTGCTCTCTTCCTTCACCAGCGCGATGGTGCTGTCGGACCCGGTGGCGCTCAACCGCTACCGCTTCTGGTCCGCCGGCTCGCTTTCCGGCGTCGACGCGACGGCGTTGCTGCAGGTCCTGCCGTTCCTCGTGGTCGGCGTGGTGCTGGCGATCGCGAGCGGGCCGGCGCTGAACAGCCTCGCCCTCGGCGACGACGTCGCGATCGCGCTCGGGCGCAGGCTCGGCCCGCTGCGGCTGCGCGGCGCGCTCGCGATCACCCTGCTCACCGGCGCGGCCGTCGCCGTCGCCGGCCCGATCGTGTTCCTCGGCCTGATCGTGCCGCACGCGGTGCGGTTCGTGCTCGGCCCGGACCACCGCTGGCTGCTGCCCTACACCGCCGTGCTCGCCCCTTGCCTGCTGCTCGCCGCCGACATCCTCGGCCGCGTCATGGCGCGGCCGGGCGAAATCCGCGCGGGTGTGATCGTCGCGTTCCTCGGGGCGCCGTTCTTCATCCACCTGGTCCGCCGCCGCAAGCTCGTGGAGTCGTGACGTGAGCCTGCTGCAGATCCGGCGTGACCGGGTCACCTTCCGCGCCGGCCCGGTGTCCGGCCGCTTCCGGCCCCGGCTGCTGCTCGTCTCGGTCGTCCTCGCGGTGCTCGCGTTCGCGCTCTTCTGCGTGGGCATGACGATCGGGGACGTCCCGATGAGCGTGTCCGACGTGCTCTCCGGCCTCTTCGGCGGCGGTGACAGCGGAAACGGTTACATCGTCCAGGAACTGCGGTTGCCGCGGGCGCTCACCGGACTGCTGGCCGGGTTCGCGTTCGGCGCGTCCGGCGCGGTCTTCCAGACCATCACGCGCAATCCGCTGGCCAGTCCGGACATGATCGGCATCAACGCGGGCGCGGCCACCTTCGTCGTCGCGGGCATCGCGTTCGGCTTCGGCGGCGGGCTCGGCACCACCACGCTCGGCCTCCTCGGCGGCCTGCTCACGGCGCTGCTGGTGTACGGGCTCGCGTGGCGGCGCGGCACGACCGGCTACCGGATCCTGCTGGTGGGCATCGGGATCTTCGCGATGTGCACCAGCCTCACCGACTACCTGCTGAGCAAGGCGCAGATCACCGAGGCGCAGGCGTCGATCGGCTGGCTGGTCGGCAACCTCGCCAACCGCGGCTGGGAACACGTGGTGCCGCTGTTCTTCGCACTGCTGGTGCTCTTCCCGCTGGTGCTGGCGCTGTCGCGGTGGATGCAGACGCTGCTGCTCGGCGACGACGTGGCCGCCGGGCTCGGCACACCCGTCCAGCCGGTGCGGCTCGGCCTGCTGCTGGCGGGCGCCGGCCTGGTGGCGTTCGCGACGGCGTCGGCGGGCCCGGTCTCGTTCGTCGCGCTGACCGCACCGCAGATCGCGCAACGGCTCGCCCGGCTGTCGTCACCGCCGATCACGGCCTCCGCGCTCACCGGCGCGGTCGTGGTGCTGGGCAGCGACATCCTCGCCCGTTCGCTGACCGCGTCGGCGCTGCCGGTCGGCATCGTGACCGGCGTGCTCGGCGCGCCGCTGCTGCTCTGGCTGCTGGCCAGGACCAACCGATCCGGTTCCGGAGGCTGACATGACTCTCAAAGTGCAGGACCTGCGCGTCGCCTACGACGACCGGGTCGTCATCGACGGCCTCGACCTCGACGTCCCCGCGGAGCAGATCACCGCGATCGTCGGGCCCAACGCGTGCGGGAAGTCGACGCTGCTGCGCACCCTCGCACGGCTGCTCACGCCGAAGTCGGGCGGGGTCTACCTGGACGGCCGCTCGATCCACGACCTGCCGACGCGCCAGGTCGCCCAGCGGCTCGGCATCCTGCCGCAGTCCCCGGTGGCGCCCGAGGGCATGACGGTGGCCGACCTCGTCGGCCGCGGCCGCGCCCCGCACCAGAGCTGGTGGCGCCAGTGGTCCACATCGGACGAAGGAGCGGTGCACGCCGCGCTGGCGGCGACTTCGATGACCGACCTGGCCGACCGCCCGGTCGACGAGCTCTCCGGCGGCCAGCGGCAGCGCGCGTGGATCGCGATGGCGGTCGCGCAGGGCACGCCGGTGCTGCTGCTGGACGAGCCGACGACGTACCTCGACCTGGCCCACCAGATCGACGTGCTGGACCTCGTGGTGGACCTCAACCGCGGCGAAGGCCGGACGGTGGTCATGGTGCTGCACGACCTGCCGCAGGCCTGCCGCTACGCCGACCACGTGATCGCGATGAAGGCCGGCCGGATCGTGGCGTCGGGCAAGCCGGTGGAGGTGATCACCGAGGAGCTGGTCGACGAGGTGTTCGACGTCCGCTGCCAGGTGACCCCGGACCCGGTGAGCGGGACGCCGATGGTGATCCCGATCAGCCGCCACCACCCGGCGCCGGCCGACTAGCGCTATCCTGGGCGTGGCCCGCCTCGTGCCGTCCCGAGGTCCGTCCGGCCACCACCCCACTTCTGGAGCTGATCCTTGTGTTCGTGCTGCCCGAAACCACCACCGGACCCGAACGCCGCCTGCTGGAGGCGACGATGGACCGCAACCGGCGCGCGGTGATCGACACCGCGCGCGGCCTTTCCGAGTCCGCCGCCCGGGCGCGGCTGGTCACGTCGCTGACCACGCCGATCGGCCTGGTCAAGCACGCCGCCATGGCCGAGCGCCGGTGGTTCCAGCTCTTCCTGCTCGGGCTGGCCGAGTCCGAGTGCCACGGCCCCACCACCCCCGGCGACGCCAGTTTCGTCGTCAGCGAGCGCGAAACGCTCGCCGACGTGATCGCCGACTTCGAGCGGGCGAGCGCGCGGTCCCGCGAAATCGCCGCCGGCTTCGGTCTCGACGACACGTGGACCCACGAGGTCCTCGGCGAGGTGAACCTCAGGTTCGTCCACCTGCTGCTGATCGAGGACTTCGCCCGGCACGCCGGCCACGGCGACATCCTGCGCGAGCAGCTCAGCGCGCGCTGACCGCGTACTCCCCCGCGGGCTCGGCGACCACGCGCCGGTCCACAATGGACCGCAGGATCTCCCCCACCCGCACGGCGGTGTTCGACAGCAGCGACGACGTGATGCCGTGCGTGTGCTCGGTGCCGCCCTGCAGGTAGATCCCGCCGCGCAGGGGCGCGTCCGTCGTGAGCCGGTAGTCGCGCTCGACGCGCAGGCGGCCGGACTCGTCGCGCAGGAAGCGCGCGCCGAGCTCACCCAGCAGCGGCGTCGGGTCCGCGGGCCGGTAGCCCGTCGCGTACACGACCGCGTCGGCCTCCAGCACCGTCTGCGCGCCGGTCGTCAGGGACTCGATCGTCACCGTGCCCGACGGCGTCACCCCGACCGGCCGCGAGACGTTGAACAGCCGCAACCTTTCGACTCCGAGGACCTTTTCGCGGTAGACCCGGCGGTAGAGCTCGTCGATCAGGGCGACGTCGACGGCCGAGTAGTTCGTCGCGCCGTGGTAGCGCATCAGGCGGTCCTTGACCGGCTCGCCCGCGGCGTAGAACTGGTCGACGGCCTCGGGGTCGAAGATCCGGTTCGCGAACGAGCTGTCGTCGGCCGGGCTGTAGCCGTAGCGCGCGAACACCGCGCACACCTCGGCGCGCGGGAACTCCTCGTGCAGCAGCGCGGCCACCTCGGCCGCGCTCTGCCCGGCGCCCACGACGACGAACCGCCGGGGCGAGGTGCCGCGCAGGGCGTCCACGCGGAACAGCAGCTCGCTGTTGTGCCAGACCCGGTCGCCCGCGGTGACGCCATCGGGCAGCTGGGGCCGCAAACCCGTGCCGACGACGAGGTTCCGGGCGCGCAGGGACGAGCCGTCCGAGGCCTCGACGTCGAAGTAGGCGACCTCGGCGCCGTCGTACACCGGCTTCACGGCGACGACCTCGGTGCCGTAGGAAACGACGTCGTCGACCTTCGCGGCCGCCCACTCGAAGTAGTCGTGGAACTCGACGCGCAGCGGGAAGAGGTTCTTGTGGTTGATGAAGTCGACCAGCCTGCCCGCCGCGTGCAGGTAGTTCAGGAAGCTGAACTCGCTGGTCGGGTTCCGCATGGTAACCAGGTCCTTCAGGAACGACACCTGCATGGTCGCGGTGTCGATCAGCATGCCGCGGTGCCAGCCGAAGCGCGGCTGCCGCTCGAGGAAGTGCGCGGTCACCGGCTCCGCGGCGCCGGCGTTGTGCTCGGCGAGGGCGATCGCGAGGGCCAGGTTCGACGGTCCGAAGCCCACGCCGACGATGTCGTAGATCGGGACCTCTGCACTCATGTTGCTCCCTCGCGCGCTCCGGTACGGTTCAGGGAACCCTAACCTAACTTAGGCGAGCCTCGCCTAGTACGTTCGTGGTGATGTTCGTCCCCCGATCACGAAAGGGCACTCTCGAATGCGCGTGGCGATGTTCGGCTACCAGACCTGGGGGCACCGGACCCTGCAGGCGCTCATCGACGCCGGCCACGAGGTCGCCCTCGTGGTCACGCACCCGAAGAGCGACCACGCCTACGAGCGGATCTGGGCGGACTCCGTCGCCGACCTCGCCGAGGCCAACGGCATCCCCGTGCTGCTGCGCACCCGCCCGGACGACGCCGAGCTGCTGGCCGAGCTCAAGACCGCGGACCTCGACCTCATCGTGGCCAACAACTGGCGCACGTGGCTGCCCCCGGAGATCTTCGAGCTGCCGCGCCACGGCACGCTGAACATCCACGACTCGCTGCTGCCGTCCTACGCGGGCTTCTCGCCGCTGATCTGGGCGATGATCAACGGCGAGCCGGAGGTCGGCGTCACCGCCCACATGATGGACGGCGAGCTGGACGCGGGCGCCATCGTCCTGCAGCGCGCGATCCCGGTCGGGCCGGCCGACACCACGACGGACCTGTTCCACCGCACGGTGGACCTGATCGCGCCGATCACCGCCGAAGCCATCGCGAAGATCGAGACCGGCTACACGCCGGTACCCCAGGACCGCTCGAAAGCGAGCTTCTTCCACAAGCGCGCGGCGCGCGACAGCCTCATCGACTGGACCTCGCCGCCGTCGGACATCGAGCGTTTCGTCCGCGCACTGCCGGACCCGTACCCGAACGCGTTCACCTACCACCGCGGCGAGCGGCTGCGGATCCTGAAGGCTTCGGTGTCCCGAGGTCACTACGGAGGCACGCCGGGCCGCATCTTCATCCGCGAAGGCGACGGCGTGGTGATCGTGGCCGGGCCGGACGCGCGGCGCGGCCAGTCCCCCGGTCTGGTGGTGGAGCGCGTCCGCACGGCCGACGGGACCGACTTCGCGGCGACCGAATACTTCACGACCATGGGCGGCTACCTGACCGACCGCCCCTGAGTTCAGTCCTCCTTGCCCCGCGCCGGTTCGGTCACGTTCTGCTCGACGGCGCCGGGCAGGGTGCGGACGATCGTGTCCTGCGCCCGGCGTTCGCTGAACCCCGCCAGGAACGCCAGACCGGCGAAGAACAACGTCACTTGCTGGCCCGGTTCCGGAACGGCGATCGGCAGCAACCCGGCGCGGACGAGCACCAGCATCGCCGCCCCGAAAACCGCGCCGATGATCAGCCGGAAACACCCGGAAAGAGCGATCACGAGCCAGCTCTGGTCGAGGCTCACGCGCACCCTTTCCCGGTTCGCCGTGCGCGTCATGACGCTGAGAATCGCCCCGATGGCCCCGGACACCACGCAGATGACCAGTTCCGAACGGATTCCGGACGGCAGCGGCAGCAACGACACCCCGACGGCGACGGCGGCGGCCGCCAGCACCCCGAGTGCGAGCCCGCCGAGGTAGCGGACGAGCGCCCGGTCGAGCGCCGCCTCACGGGCGTTCTGCTCGATCTGGCGGATTTCCTTCCGGGCCGAAAGGACGGCGGCGGCCACGCGCTGGCGTTTCTGGTCGGACTCGACCATCGCGTCGAGCACGGTCAGCAGCGCCGCGACCGCCGTGTAGAGGCCCCTGGCCAGGATCTCCTGCGCCCGGCCGTCGAGCAGCACCGAGTACTTCCGTTCCACCCGGCGGGCCGACCGGAACACGTCGTCGACGTCCGGGGTGGCCTCGCCCGGGTCGTAGACGAGCCGCAGTTTGTAGACCTTCTTCGCGTCGCGGTCCGATTGCCCCTCGGTTTCGACGACGAGCAGAAGCGCCGCGGCGAAATTGAGCGCGAAACAGTCGTCCTCGATCTTTCCCTGGCCCGCTTCGTACTGCTCGCGCACCATCGCGAATCGCTCGGCCGATTCCCGGCGGGCGTCGATGAGATCGTGCACGGACGGGCGGATGATCCGAGGTACCGCCTCCGGTCCCGCCAGTGCCGCGATTTTCCTTCCGCTGACCACCATGGTGATCTCCCCTCACGGACGACCACCGTTTTCGTGGCCGACCCTCCCATCACCCATTGTCACGGCGGCCGCCCGAACACAGCAATGCCGGGGGCCAAGGCCACCCGAACGGCCGAATTCACCGATGAGCGGAACAACTCTTGGCCGCCGGTCCCCCCGGCGCCAGGATGTCCCGCATGGGCGAGATCAGCTACCTCGAACGTCACCGCGCGTGGGCGCTCACCGGCGAGTCGAGCACCTACGCCCTGCGCCTGAACGAGGACGACGTCCCGACCCACCTCTACTGGGGCCCCGCCCTCCCCGCGGACGCCGTCGAGGAGCTCGTCACCGGAACGCTGCCGTGGTGGGACGGGTTCAACGACCCCGGCGAAGGCCGGGACGAACTGGCCGCCGACGGCGGCACCCGCTACTGGACCCCCGCGCTGCAAGTCCGCTTCGAAGACGGCACGCGGGCCCTCGAATGGCGCTACGACACGCACGAGATCTCGGGCGACCACCTCGAACTCCGCTTCACCGACCGCCACTACCCCCTCCGGATCGCCCTCCACTACCGCCTGGCGGCCGGCGTCCTCGAACGCTGGACCGAACTCACCGCGGACACGGCCGTCGAAGTCGTCCGCGCCGACTCGGCGACCTGGTGCCTCCCGCTCCGCGACGACTACCGCCTCAGCCACGTCAGTGGCCGCTGGGCGGCGGAAACCCAATTGCACCGCACCCCCGCGGCGCACGGCGAGACGGTCTTCGCGAGCCGCCGCGGGATCACCGGGCACCACGCCAACCCGTGGGTCATGGCCGACGACGGCACCGCCACCGAAGGCCACGGCGAGGTCTACGGCGTCGCGCTCGCCTGGAGCGGCTCGTGGCGGCTGACCACCACGCGGTCGTCGACCGGACGCCTGACGATCAGCGGCGGCTTCGGCCAGGACGGCGTCGTGCACCGGGTCGGCCCGGGCAAGCCCTTGACCACGCCGGTGATGGCCGGCCTCTACACCGCCGGAGGCTTCGGCGCCGCCAGCCGCGCCTGGCACGCCTACGTCCGCGACGGCGTCCTCGAGCACGGCCGTGAGCTGCGCCCGGTGCTCTACAACTCTTGGGAGGCAACGGGTTTCGACGTCTCCGAGAGAGGGCAGCGCGCCCTCGCCGAGCAGGCCGCGGCGCTGGGTGTCGAGCTGTTCGTCATGGACGACGGCTGGTTCGGCGCCCGGACCGGCGACCACGCCGGGCTCGGCGACTGGCACGTCAACCGCGCGCGCTTCCCCGACGGCCTCAAGCCCCTGGTCGACGCCGTGCACGGACTCGGTATGCGGTTCGGCATCTGGGTCGAGCCCGAAATGGTCAACCCCGACAGCGACCTCTACCGCGCGCACCCGGACTGGGTGCTGCACCACCCGCACCGGCGCCGGTCGGAGCTGCGCCACCAGCTCGTGCTCAACTTCGCCCGGCCGGACGTCGCCGCGTGGGCCCACGAGTGGCTCGACCGGCTCGTCGGCGACCACGGCGTCGACTTCCTCAAGTGGGACATGAACCGCCCGTTCAGCGAGGCGGGCTGGCCGGGTGACGCCGACCCGGACCGTCTGTGGGTCGAGCACACGCGCGCTGTCTACGCCCTCGTGGACCGGTTGCGCGCCGACCACCCCGGGCTCCGGATCGAAGCGTGCAGCGGCGGGGGCGGGCGGATCGACCTCGGCATGCTGTCGCGCACCGACCAGGTCTGGACGTCGGACAACACCGACGCGCTCGACCGGCTGCGGATCCAGCACGGCTACAGCCAGCTCTACCCGGCGGGCGCGATGTCGGCGTGGGTCACCGACAACCCCAGCTTCGTCACCGGGCGATCGGTGCCACTGCGGTTCCGGTTCCACGTCGCCATGGCCGGTGTGCTCGGCATCGGCGGCGACATCGTGCGGTGGCCCGAGGACGACCTCGCGCTCGCCCGCGAGCTGATCGCGCTGTACCAGGACATCCGGCCGGTGGTCCAGCACGGCGCGCTGCACCGGTTGCGGCCGCCGGTCGACGACGGCGTCACCGCGCTGCAGTACGTCCACGAAGACCGCGTGGTCGTCTTCGCCTACCGCCAGGCCGCGCACTTCGCCGCGCCGGAGCGCCCGCTGCGTCTCGAGGGCCTGGATCCCGCTGACCGGTACCTCGATTCGGCGGCCGGGACGGTCCACCGCGGAGCCGTTCTGCTCGCCCACGGGCTGCCGCTCACCCTGCCGACCGGCGACTTCGCGAGCACGGTGATCCGGCTGAGCCGAATCTCACGATAGAGATCGGATCTATCGGCCATCCATCGACGCTTTCGCGCGCATATCGCGCTTGACAGCCCGTCAGACGTCAGATCAAATGCGTCATACATCACATATGGTGGGAGGCTCGATGAGAAGGTTCCTGGCGTTGGGGGCAGCGGCGCTCCTGGCGGTGAGCGCGTGCTCGGTCGGCTCGAACACCGGCAGCGGCGGCGACGCGGAGATCACCTTCCTGACCTTCGAAACCCCGAACCTCACCCCGGCCTACTGGGACGCGGCCATCAAGCGCGTCACCGACAAGAACCCGGGGATCAAGGTCAAGAAGCTCGTCGCGCCGACCGCGGACGGCCGGACGTCGTACGCGAAGCAGCTCCTGCAGTCCGGCCAGTTCCCGGACGTGATGATCGCCGTCGACTCGGCGGGCTTCGCCGAGGCGGGCAACCTCTACGCCTGGACGCCCGCGGAGCTCGAGGACTTCCAGTTCCCCGAGGCCAACCCGGTCCGCGGCAAGTACTACCAGCTGCCGGCGAACACCCAGACCATCCCGCCGATCTACTACAACAAGAAGATGTTCGCCGACGCGGGCATCGCGGCAGCACCGAAGACGTGGGACGAACTCGTCGCCGACGCCGGCAAGCTCAAGGACAAGGGCTACGCGCCGTTCACCATCGGCGGCGGCAAGGACGGCTTCCCGTCGTCGATGATCCTTTCCGGGCTGGTCAGCACCGAGGTCTACAACACGATGCCGGACTGGCTGACGCAGCGGCGGCAGGACAAGGTCAAGTTCGCCGATCCCGCTTTCCAGAAGGCGTTCGCCAAGCTGGCCGACCTCGCGTCGAAGGGGTACGTGGACAAGACGAGCGTGTCGCGCGACTACGCGGCGACCGAGCAGGCCTTCCTCGACGGCAAGAGCGCGATGTACCCGATGGGCAACTGGTTCGCCGCCAACGCCGACAGCAAGAAGCACGACTTCGAAATCGGCGTGTTCGACTTCCCCACCGAGGACGGCAAGCTCGTCGTCCCCGCCTACACCGGCGGCGGCATGATCGTCAGCGCCAAGGCCGCGAACCTCGACGCCGCCAAGAAGTTCGCGCTCGGCTTCCAGCTGGACAAGGACCAGCTCGACGCGTCGGTCAAGGCCGACGGCCTGTTCCCGGCGATCAAGGGCTACACCCCGCCCGCGGACGTCGGCCCGACCTTCAAGGCCGGTTACGACCTCTACACCCGAGCCGTCGAGAAGAACGCCGTGGTGCACGCGTTCCGCTGGGAGACCGCCGACGACGGGCTGCTGCCCGGCATGAAGGACAAGGTCGACCAGGCTGCCCAGGACGTCATCACCGGCCGCAAGTCCGTGGCCGACGCGTGCGCTTTCCTGGACACCGAGTGGGCGAAGGCGGGCTGACGACCTTGGCCGCCGTCGTCTCCCCGCCCGCGCCGCCGAGGGCACGCCGCTCCCCCGCGCACCGCCGGCGGCGCAAGCCGATCCTGCCGCGGGTCTGGCACTTCGCCTCGTTCGGTGCCCCGGGGGTGCTCGTCTACCTGTGCTTCGTGCTGGCGCCGATCCTGATCAGCTTCGGGTACAGCCTCACGAACTACAACCCGTTCAACCCGCCGGTGAAGTTCACCGGCCTCGACAACTACCGGCTGCTCTTCGCCGACGAGCAGTTCCTCACCGCGCTGAAGGTCACGACGATCCTGACGCTGATCGTGGTCGTCGTGCCGAACGTGCTGGGTCTCGGCGTCGCGCTGCTGCTGGACCGGAAAGGCTGGCTGTACAACGCTTTGCGCAGCGTGTTCTTCACGCCGGTGATCCTCAGCTCGGTCGTCGTCTCGATCGTGTGGTCGCGGCTGCTCGACGACCAGGGGCCGCTGAACACCCTGCTCCGCGCGCTGAGGGTGGCGCACCCGCCGGGCTGGCTGTCCGATCCGGACGTCGCGCCGTACTCGGTGGCGTCGATCGTGTGCTGGCAGATGCTCGGGTTCTGCGTCGTCGTCTACCTCGCCGGGCTGCAGGGCGTGCCGCCGGAGCTGCTGGAGGCGGCCGAGATCGACGGCGCCGGGCCGCTGCGGCGGTTCCGGGCCGTCACGTGGCCGCTGCTGGCACCGTCGTTGACGATCACCACGGTCGTGCTGCTGATTTCGGCGTTCAAGACCTACGACTACGTCAAGGTGATCACCAACGGCGGCCCCGGGTCCGGGGCGACGGCGACGATCGCGTTCGACGTCCTGCAGACCGGCTTCGACTCGAACCACGTCGGCTACGCGTCGGCGATGGCGGTGCTGATGCTGGTGATCGTCGCGGTCGTGACGACGGTCGTGCTCGGCTTCCTGCGCCGCCGGGAGGTGGACCTGTGACCCGGTCGTGGCTGCGGCCGGCGGTCGCGTTGCTGGTCGGCGCGGTGTTCTTCGTGCCGCTCTACCTGGTGCTGGCCAACGTCTTCAAGCAAGGCGACCTGATCGCGAAGGAGCCGGCGGCGCTGCCGCTGCCGCCCACGCTGGCCAACCTCCACGCCGTGCTGACCCGCCCCGACGGCCTGTTCTGGGTCAGCCTGGCCAACAGCGTCGTGGTGACGGTGCTGTCGATCCTGGTGCTGACGGTGCTGTCGGCGATGCTCGGCCACTACCTGGCGCGCTCGGGCAAGCGGTGGACGAAGGTTCTGACGCTGGTGCTGCTGGCCGGGCTGATGATCCCCCCGCAGGTGATCCTGATCCCGATCACCGACGTCCTGCGGGTGACGCACCTGATGGCGACGCTGCAGGGGCTGGTGCTGTTCAACGTCGGGTACTACGTGCCGTTCGGCGTGTTCGTGTTCACGGGGTTCATCCGCGGGGTGCCGGTGGAGCTGGAGGAGGCGGCCCTGCTCGACAGCGCGAGCCGCACGCAGGTGTTCTGGCGGGTGGTGTTCCCGCTCCTGCGCCCGGCGACGGCGTCGGTGCTGATCTTCTTGGGAGTGTGGATCTGGAACGACTTCATCGACCCGCTGATCATCCTCGGCCCGAGCCAGGGCACCACGATCACGACGGGGATCTACCGGTCGATCGGCCAGTACCAGGCCGATCTGGGCAGCGTGTTCGCGTTGATGTTCTTGGCGACGCTGCCGGTGCTGATCTTCTACCTGGCGCTGCAGAAGCAGTTCGTGAAGGGGTTGACCGGCGGGGCGACAAAGGGGTGAGCGACGCTCTCGCACGAGAGCACCGCTCCCGCACCTTCGCGTGAGGTGCTCGCAGCCAAGAGCACCGCTCTCTCTCCCGCCAGCGGCCGCCGCTCACAGCCAAGAGTACCGCTCTTCCCCGCTCGCGGCCCGTGCTCACGGTCGAGAGCACCGCTCTTCCCCGCCAGCGGCCGCCGCTCACAGCCAAGAGCACCGCTCTCTCCCGCCAGCGGCAGCGGTGCTCTCTGTCGAGAGCGCCGCTCTCCGATCACAGGCGAGCACCGCCAATTTCGAGAGCACCGCTCTCGCCTGTCCGCGATCAGCGTTCGGATTCGAGAGCGCCGCTCACGAAGTGGCTCCCCGCGGCGCTCTCGAACGAGAGCACCGCTCACCGGCTCACAACTCGCGGACTTTGCCGCCGTCGACCTCGAGGCGACGCCCCACGTGCACGGCGTCGAGCATCCGCCGATCGTGGGTCACCAGCAGCAGCGTCCCCGGGTACTTGTCCAGCGCCGACTCGAGCTGCTCGATGGCCGGCAGATCGAGGTGGTTGGTCGGCTCGTCCAGCACCAGCAAGTTGACCCCGCGCGCCTGCAACAGCGCCAACGCCGCCCGGGTCCGTTCCCCCGGCGAGAGCGTCGCGGCGGAGCGCAGCACGTGCGCGGCCTTCAGCCCGAACTTCGCCAGCAGCGTCCGGACGTCCGCGTCCGCGAACTCCGGCACTTCACGGGCGAAAGCCGAAGCGAGCGGGACGTCGCCGAGGAACAGCCGCCGAGCCTGGTCGACCTCGCCGACCACGACGCCCGGGCCCAGCGCGGCGGACCCCTCGTCCAGCGGCAGCCGGCCGAGGAGCGCGGCCAGCAACGTCGACTTCCCGGCTCCGTTGGCCCCGGTGATCGCGACCTTGTCCGCCCAGTCGACCTGCAGGTCCACCGGGCCGAGCGTGAACCCGCCCCGGCGCACGACCGCACCCCGCAGCGTCGCGACCACCGCGCCCGCCCGCGGCGCCGCCGCGATCTCCATCCGCAGCTCCCACTCCTTGCGCGGCTCCTCGACGACCTCCAGGCGCTCGATCATCCGGTCGGTCTGCCGCGCCTTCGAGGCTTGCTTCTCCGTCGCCTCGGTGCGGAACTTGCGGGCCGCCTTGTCGTTGTCGGGCTGCTTCCGGCGGGCGTTCTTGACGCCCTTCTCCATCCACGCCCGCTGCATCCGCCCGCGCGCCTCCAGGGACGCCTTCGTGTCGGCGTACTCCTCGTACTCCTCGCGCGCGTGCCGGCGCGCGACCTCGCGCTCCTCGAGGTAGGACTCGTACCCGCCGCCGTAGACGTTCACCTGCTGCTGCGCCAGGTCCAGCTCGACGACCCGGTCGACCGTGCGGGCGAGGAACTCGCGGTCGTGGCTGACCAGGACGGTCGCCGCCCGCAGCCCGGTCACGAACCGCTCCAGCCGGGCCAGGCCGTCCAGGTCGAGATCGTTGGTCGGCTCGTCGAGCAGGAAGACGTCGTAGCGGCTCAGCAGCAGCGACGCGAGCCCGGCGCGCGCGGCCTGGCCGCCCGAGAGCGACGTCATCGGCTGGTCCAGGTCGACGGCGAGCCCCAGGTCGGCCGCCACTTCCGCGGCCCGCTCGTCGAGGTCGGCGCCGCCGAGGTCGAGCCACCGGTCCAGCGCCACGGCGTACCGGTCGTCGGCGCCCTCCGAGCCCGCGGTGAGGGCTTCGGTCGCCGAGTCGAGGTCCGCCTGCGCCGCCGAGACGCCGGTCCGCCGGGCCAGGAAGGCCCGCACCGACTCGCCTTCGCGCCGCTCCGGCTCCTGGGGCAGGTGCCCGACGGTCGCGGTCGGCGGGTTCAGCCGGATCTCGCCGTCGTCGGGCTTCGCGAGCCCGGCCAGCGTCCGCAGCAGCGTCGACTTGCCCGCGCCGTTGACGCCGACCAGCCCGACGACGTCGCCGGGGGCGACCACGAGGTCGAGGCCGGAGAAGAGGATGCGGTCACCGTGGCCCGCGGCCAGGTCCTTCGCGACGAGAGTTGCGCTCATGAGGTGGCCAAGTCTACGGGCCCGTGCTGAACTGTCAGATCATGGTCAGAGCCACCGACTGTGTGTGTCCGGTGGCGCTTTGATCACTCAGTGTGGGTAACCTGTTCGGTTGTCGGAACAGCCAAGCAGTGAGGTCGGTGAAACAGCATGGGCGAATCCGCTCCCCCGGTCACCCTCGGCCGCAGGCCGAAACCGAGGGAAGGCCGCCCGTCCGCGCCCCGGCCCACGGTGAGCCGGCGCCGCGAGGTCAGCCACGCGAGCGCCCGGTCGCTGCTGATGACCGTGCTCGGCGAGTACACGCTGCCGCGCGACAAGCCGGTCTGGACGTCGATGCTGGTCGAGGTGCTCGGCATTCTCGACATCGAGGAGAAGTCGGCGCGGCAGGCGCTGGCCCGCTCCGCCGCCGAGGGCTGGGTGGTCTCCGAGCGCGTCGGGCGCCGCGTGCGCTGGTCGCTGACGCCGCCGGGGCGGCGCCTGCTGACCGAAGGCGCCGAGCGGATCTACGCGTTCGGCCGCGAAGAGCGCCCGTGGAACGGCCAGTGGCTGATGCTGATCGTCTCCGTGCCGGAGGCCAAGCGCGACCTGCGCCACCGGTTGCGGACGCGGCTGACGTGGGCGGGCTTCGGCTCGCCGGTCGCGGGCGTGTGGGTCAGCCCGGACCTGAGCCGGCAACGCGAAGCCCAGCAGATCGTCAACGAGCTCGGCCTCGACGCCCAGGCGATGTCCTTCACCGCCACCTACGGCGAGGTCGGCGAACAGGAGACGATGGTCGCCCGGTCCTGGGACCTGAGCGAGCTGAAGGACCGCTACGAGGACTTCATCGACCGCTTCACCGGGCTGCACCCCACCGGCGGGCGCGCGGTGCTGCGCGCGCAGACCGAGCTGGTGCACGAGTGGCGGCGGTTCCCGTTCCTCGACCCGCAGCTGCCCGCCGAGCTCCTGCCGGCCAAGTGGAGCGGGACGAAGGCGGCGGAACTGTTCCATCACAAACACGTCGACTGGCGCCCCGAGGCCCAGCAGTATTGGGACGACATCGTCGCCGCCGAAGAAGCAGGGTGAACATGACCGACCAGGTCCGCCTCGATCGTGACGGCGGGCTCGCCGTCCTGACCGTCGACGCCCCGCCGTTGAACCTCTACACGGCTTCGCTGCAGGACTCCCTCGCCTCGGCGCTGGACGAGCTGGAGGAGACGCCGGCCCGCGCTCTGCTGGTCCGCGCCGAGGGCAAGATCGTCAGCGGCGGGGTGGACGTCTCGCTGTTCGACGCGCAGGGCTCGCCGGCCGAGGCGAAAGTGCTGTTCGACGAGATGCTGGCGATCCCGGACCGGATCGCGGCGCTGCCGTTCCCCACCGTGTTCGCCGCGCACGGCCTGTGCCTGACCTGGGCGTTCGAGGTCGCGGTGGCCTGCGACCTCATCCTGGCCGCGTCGCGCGCGAAGTTCGGGCTCGTCGAGAAGGTCGTGGGGCTGACGCCGACCATGGGCGGCACCCAGCGGCTCGCCGCCCGCGCCGGTGTCGGGCGCGCCAAGGAGTTCGTGATGACCGGCGACACCTATGACGCCGCGACGCTGGAGCGCTGGAACGTCGTCAACCGCGTCCTGCCGGACGAGGGGTTCGACGACGCCGCGCGGGAGTTCGCGCGTCAGCTGGCTTCCGGGCCGACCCGGGCGCACGCGGCGACCAAGCGCGTCCTCGACCACTTCTCGGCCGGCGGGGTCCCGGAGGCGAACGCGCACATCACGACGATCGCCGCCGGGCTGTTCGAAACCGAGGACCTCCGCGGCGCCGTCAAGTCGTTCCTCGCGGACGGTCCCGGCAAGGCGACGTTCTCGGGTCGTTAACAGTCCGTTCGGACACCGGTTGCCGCCGTTCGGGCGTGCGCGGTTCTCCCCGCACCGGGTTACCTTGGATGTGGTCTAGACCACGTCCCCCGCCTCGTGCCGCTTGGAGAACCGCCATGAGACGCACCTCCGCACGACTACGCTCCGCACTCGCCGCCGTACTGATAGCGGTCGGCGGCACCGCGGCGCTCGCGCCACCCGCCGCCGCAGCCGGTTCGCTGACCGCCACCCTGGCGATGAGCGGGACGACCGGCACCTACACCGTCGCGAACACCGGCACCGCGTCGGTGAGCAACTGGGCGATCACCTTCACGCTGCCCGCCGGCGTCACCGCCTCGACCGGCGAAAACGGCACGGTGACCCAGAACGGCACTCAGGTCACGCTTACGCCCGCGTACTACATCGCGACGCTGGCGCCGGGCCGGAACACCTACCCCTACAGCCCGACGTTCCGGCTCAGCGCTGCCGCCACACCGACGCAGTGCCGGGTCGACAACGCCAACTGCGACGGTTCACCCGACACTCCCCCGGGCGCGCCGGCAAACCTGCGGCTGGTCGCGAAGACGACCAAGACCGTCGCGCTGGCGTGGAACGCCTCGGCGGCCGGATCGCTGCCGGTGACCGGCTACGACGTCTACCAGGGCACTTCCCTGGCCACGTCGGTGACCGGGACGAGCGCCACCATTTCCGGGCTCACGCCGGGCACGGCCTACTCGTTCACGGTGAAGGCCAAGGACGCCAAGGGGAACACCTCGCCCGCCAGTGCCGCGCTCGCCGTCACGACGAACAACCCGGCCGACGACACGCAGCCGCCGACCGCGCCGAGCGGATTGCGCTCCACGGCCGCCGACTCCGGCAGCGTGTCCCTGGCGTGGACGGCCTCGACCGACAACACCGGCGTTGTGAGCTACGACGTCTACCGCGGGTCCGATTTGGCCACGACGGTGACGACGACCGCCGCCGTCGTGACCGGGCTGGCACCGTCCACTTCGTACACTTTCACCGTGCGCGCCCGCGACGGCTACGACAACGTGTCGGCGCCCAGTGCCGCGGTGACGGCTCGCACGGGCGACATCGTTTCCGGCTACGCGAAAGTCGGCTATTTCGTCCAGTGGGGCATCTACGGGCGCCAGTACTTCGTGAAGAACCTCGAGACCTCAGGCGCGGCGGCGAAGCTGACGCACCTGCTGTATGCGTTCGAGAACATCGACCCGGTGAACCTGACCTGCCTCTCCGGCGTCACGAAGGGCACCACGGCGAACCCGCAGGACCCCAACCAGGGCGACGGCGCGGGCGACGCCGAAGCCGACTACTCGCGGCCGTTCTCGGCGGCGCAGTCGGTGGACGGCGTGGCCGACACGGGCTGGGAGTCGTTGCGCGGCAACTTCAACCAGCTGAAGAAGCTCAAGGCCAAGCACCCGAACCTGAAGGTGCTGGTGTCGCTGGGCGGCTGGACGTATTCGAAATACTTCTCCGACGTCGCGGCCACGGACGCGTCGCGCAAGAAGTTCGTCTCCTCGTGCCTCGACACGTGGATCAAGGGCAACATCGCGTCCTACGGCGGCGCCGGCGGCCCGGGCACCGCGGCGGGCATCTTCGACGGCATCGACCTCGACTGGGAGTGGCCGGCCAGCGCCGACGGCCACCCGGGCAACCACTGGAGCCCGAACGACAAGAACAACTTGACCGCTTTGCTGGCCGAGTTCCGCGCGCAGCTCGACGCGTACGGCGCGACGACGGGCAAGCGGTACCAGCTGCACGCGTTCACCCCGGCGGACCCGGCGAAGGTCGCGTCCGGCTGGGACCTGTCCCGGGTGTTCACCTACCTCGACGTCGCAAACGTGCAGGGTTACGACTTCCACGGCTCGGGCAGCGACAACTCGTGGGAGCCGAACCGCACCGGCCACCAGGGCAACCTCTACGCCGACGCGGACGACCCGTACAACTTCCACTTCAGTGCGGAAAGCGCAATCAACGCGTATACGAATGCGGGTGTCGACCCCCGTCGGCTGACGCTCGGATTGGCGTTCTACGGCCGCGGCTGGCAAGGCGTCGCGGACGGCGGGAAGCACGGCGAATGGCAGTCGGCGACCGGCGCGGCGCCGGGGCAGTTCGCCGAGGAGGCGGGCACGCGCGGGTATTCGAACCTGGTGGCGAGCGTGCCGGCGTGCACGGTCTACCACGACACGGCGGCGGTGGCGACGTCGTGCTACACCGGCAACGGCGGCCAGTGGTGGACGTTCGACGACGCATGGTCGATCGGGTTGAAGACCACGTGGCTCAAGCAGCGCGGCCTGCTGGGCGTGATGGCTTGGGAAATGTCGGGTGACACCGGGACGTTGATGAACGCGGTCAGCGCCGGTCTCGGTTAACGGTACGTCGATTCAGCCCGCTGAACGATTTTGTTCAGCGGGCTGAATCTTCCTTCAGGAGCAAAAGAAAGGGCTCTTCACGGGTTGACGCGCGATGGTCTGGACCATGAGACTGCTTGCAGCGCGATGCCCCGGACACCGTCGTCTCGAGGAGAGCCATGTCCCGCTTGAGAAAAGTCGTCACGCTCGCCGCCCTGGTACCGCTCGCCCTGGGCCTGGTCGCCACGCCGGCCCCCGCGGCCCCGGCGACGTTCACACACCCGGGCGTGCTGGTCAGCCGCCCGCAACTCGACTTCGTCAAGACTCAGGTGAACGCCGGCGCCCAGCCGTGGAAAGCGGCGTACGACCAGGCGGTTTCGAGTTCCTACGCGTCGCTTTCCCGCACGCCGAAACCGCGGGCGGTCGTCGAATGCGGGTCGTATTCGAACCCGAACTACGGGTGTACCGACGAGCGGGAAGACGCGATCGCGGCGTACACGGACGCGTTGATCTGGTATATCTCCGGTGACGCGCGGTACGCGCAGAAGGCGATCGCGTTGATGGACGCGTGGTCGGCGACGATCACGAGCCACACCAACAGCAACGCGCCGCTGCAGACGGGCTGGGCGGGTTCGTCGTGGCCCCGCGCGGCGGAGATCATCAAGTACACGTATTCGAGCTGGCCGAACTCGGGCCGCTTCGGCACGATGCTGCGCAATGTGTACCTGAACAAAATCATCAACGGCAGCAACAGCAACGGCAACTGGGAACTGTCCATGATGGAGGCCGCGGTAGGGATTTCGGTCTTCCTGGAGGACAAGACGAACTTCGACAAGGCGGTGACGAGGTACCGCAACCGGGTCGCGGCGTACGTGTACCTGTCCTCCGACGGCGCGTTGCCGAAGACGGTCCCGGGCAGCGGCCTCTCTTCCCGCGAACAGATCATCGGTTACTGGCAGGGCCAGTCGACGTTCGTGGACGGCTTGACCCAGGAGACGTGCCGCGACTTCACCCACACGGGCTACGGCATAGCGGCGATAGCGGACGTGGCGGAGACGCTGCGCATCCAGGGCCAGGACGTGTACGGAACGGACGTGGGCGAGCGCCTCCGTCAGGCGCTGGGCTTCCAGTCGAAGTACCAGCTGGGCACGGCGGCGCCGTCATGGCTGTGCGGCGGCTCGCTGAAGCTCGGCCTGGGCCCGGTGACGGAGGTGGGCTTCAACGCGCTGCACACCCGCCTGGGCATCGCGATGACGAACACGCAGACGCTGACGGAGCGCCAGCGCCCGGCGGGCTCGAACAACCTGTTCGTGGCATGGCAGACCCTGACCCACGCGTCGAACCCGGCATGATCTTGTCGCCATCCGCCTGACCCGAGTTTCCGCAGGTCAGGCGGATGGGGGCCCCGCGTGCAGGAGGCTTCGGAGGACACGCTAGAGTACTTCTCACGCACTCAGCGAGTGCGGGTCCGGGCTGTGGCGCAGTTTGGTAGCGCACTTGACTGGGGGTCAAGGGGTCGCAGGTTCAAATCCTGTCAGCCCGACGGACAAGCCATGTTTACGCAGGTAGACGTGGCTTTCGTCGTCTCCGGGGCAGAACCGGACCCCACCTCCCGAGTACCTTCCGTACCCCTCTCAAGCCCCCGATCAGCGCTACCGTCAGCCGCGACCAGGGGACACCGGGAGGACCATGCTCGACATCATCGGACTCAACGAAGCCGACCTCGACGTCTACCAGGTCTTCGCCGGCTCCGGGTCCATGACCCTCGCCCAACTTCGCGATGCCACCGCCCTCACCGATGACCAACTTCGGCCCATCCTGCGCGTCCTCACCCGCAAAGGGCTCCTCGCCCGCCTGCCCGGCTCCCCCAAGGCCTATGCCCCCGTGCGACCGGAAGTCGCCATCGGGGCCATTCTCAGCCGGAAGCACCAAGAACTCGCCGCCGCCAAAATCGTCGCCGAACGGCTCGAGGAACGGTTCCGGGAAGCTCCCGCTCAGCACTCCGTCGACCTCGTCGAAGTCGTCCACGGCACCGAACGGATCGCCGAACGGGCCGACAAGCTCCTCCGGCAAGCCAAACAAGAAGTCACCTTCGTCGACAAGCCCCCCTACGCCCAGCCTCCTACCGTGCTGCACCCCGCCGAACGGGAGCTTCTCCAGCGGGGCGTGCGGTTTCGCGGCGTCTACGACCGCAGCGCGCTCGAAGTGCACGATCTGCCCTCCGATCTCGAAGCCGGGCTTCTGCTCGGTGAGGAAGCCCGGGTCGTTCCGGCCGCTCCGGTCAAGATGATCCTCGTCGACCGGGACTTCGGGCTCGTTCCGCTGCGCGCCGACCTGCCGGAGATCCGGACCGCCCTCGTCATCCGGCGCTGCGCCCTGCTCGACGCCCTCGGCGCCCTCTTCGGCCTCCTGTGGCGGGAAGGCCTCCCCCTACGCCTGCCCGCCACCGAACAACCGGGCGTCCTCTCCTTCGACGACGCCCGGCTGCTCGCCCTGCTCACCACCGGCCTTCCCGACCGGAGCATCGCCAAGCAGCTCGGCATGAGCTACCGGACCTTCCAACGCCGCCTGCAGAACCTCATGACCCAGCTCGGCGCCGGCACCCGGTTCCAAGCCGGCCTGCAGGCCGCCGCGCGGGGGTGGGTTGCCCTGCCGCCGCCCGAGGTCAGCGAGTGATCGCGTAGGCTCGCTGGACCGTCTGCGTGACCGTGTTGCCCGAGCCGTCGCGGGCTTCCGTGCGCAGCCAGACGAAGTCGCCCGCCTGCTGGTTCACCGTCACCGTCCACACCGGACTTCCCGAAGGCTTCGCCACCGCCGGCGTCCACGTGCGGCCTTCGTCCACTGAGGACGAAACCCGCAGCTGCGTCACCGGTCCGCCGCCGCGCGCGCCCGAGTGCGACGACGCCGCGACGTCGAACGTGAACGACGGGCCCGCCGGCGCCCGGTTCGCCGCGTCGAGCGGGAACCGGTAGTCCAGCTGGATCAGCGGCTGGAACGAACACGCCGGGCCCGCTTGGTAGCACGTGAACCCGGCGGGTGGCGCCGCGGCCGAGCGCTCCGAGGTGAACGTCCACGACGTGTCCGTCCGCGGCGCGTGCTGGAACAACACGCCGCTGGGGGTGCCGACCTGGGCCTGGGCCGGCATCACGTCGGTGACGTCCAAGCGGTAGGCCGCCCGCTCCGGGGCCAGGCGGAACACCGGGAACAGCGCCAGCGGATCGTCCGCATTGGACCTCGGAACTTCGGCGCCGTCGCGGAACAGGCGCGTCGTCGTGCCCGTGAAGTACCGGGCGTTCTCGTACGGGCTCGTGTAGTGCCCACCGTCGGTCCACTGCAACGCCGGCACGAACGCGTCCGGGTCCTGGCCGCCGCGGCAGAACGAGCACAGGACCGTCCAGCCGCTCGCCGTCGCCGGGTAGCGGGCCGGATGGTCGGGCGGGAGCTCGACCGCCGCGCTGTGCAGCGCCGCGCGGAACCAGTGCTCGTCCGGCCTCGACCGCTCACCCGGACGGTAGCCGCCCTGCGCGTTCATCGCCTGTGACGCCCGCCTGCCCGCGCTGTCGGTGCCCGACAACGTCACCACGCGCTTCCAGACCAGCCGGTCGTCACCCGGGCCGGTGTACTCCGTCCACGAGCCCGGCACCGGGATCTTCGTGCCCTGGACCAGCTGCGTCTTCCACGAACCGGTCGGGAACGCGTACCAGTTCTTCTGCCCGCTCAGGTTCGGCCGGTCGGCGTGGTAGGTCGTCTTCGTCGCGACCAGCGCCGCCCGGTCGACCCGTCGCACGAGGTCCTTCGGGACGCCGTTGCGCTCGAAATAGCTCAGGTTGTACATCGCGTCGGGCGCCGCGCGCACCACCAGGTGCACCGACGCCGCCGAGCGCAACGCCTCGCCCTGCTCCGATCCGAGGGACAGCGTCGGCACCACCGAGCTCGTCAGCCCGGGGATCGGCGCCGCGCCCGCGTACGGCAGCACGGCGGCGCCGCCCCCGGCCGCGACGAGCCGCGCCGCGTTCGACGCTCCCGCGAAGACGTCATCGGGCGAACCGGCGGGAATGCGCACGAGGACCGCCTTTCCGCGGACGTCGGTGGCGGGCAGGTCGGCCGCCTCGGCGAAGACGAGGGGCAGGGTCCGCTCCCCCGGCAGTTTCGCCGTCAGCGACGGGACGTCGTACGCCGGGTTCAGCACGGTCGGCCCCGCGCGCAGCTCGACCGCCGCGGTGGACAGGACCGCGCTGTCCTGCAGCGAGATCGTCCCGGTCGTCGTCGCCGGTGCCGGAGCGACGCGCACGTCCCACGCGGCCCCGCCCGTCGACAGCCCGGCTTCGCCGATGTACCCGTTCGTGCCCGCGGACGGGGGAATCACCCGGCGCAGCATCACCGTCCGGTCGCGCAGATCGGCCGGTTCGGGCGTCACGAACCCGGCCGGGACGGCGGTCGCCGCGTTCAGCGTGATCTCCGCCGGGCCGGAGACGGCCACCGCCGACGCGCTGACCGCCGACCAGCGGCGCGTCGTCGCGTCCCGCTCGATGACCCAGCCGAGCGCGGAGTACCGGCCGGCGGGCACGGCGACCCCGCCCACCCCGTTCACCAGGTCGACCTGCTGGCTGACCTGGTCGAGGAACGGGTCGTTGCGGTTCGCGCCGCCACCGCTGTCGTCGATCAGCTGCGCCGACGCCAGTTCCGCGGGCGCGCCCGTGGAGTCCAGCACCCGCAGCGTGACCGGGGCCAGCGCCGCCGCGTTGTACGCGCTCACGGCGGTGCGCACCGCGCTCCCGTCCGCCGTCGTGGCCAGCACCGAGCCGCCGTAGACCCCGGCCGTGCCCTCGTTCGGGTCTTCGCTGAGCTCCACCGATTTCGTGGCCTTCGGCGGGACGGACAGCGTCGTGCCCGACAGCCGCATCCCGGGCAGCGGCGCGGCTTTGTCGTCCCACGGGCGCACCTGGAGCTTCAGGCTGAGGTCCAGCGGCCGGTCCCCGGTGTTGGCGTACGTCAGCGTCCGGACGACCCGGGACGCGGTCGTGCGCTCGGTGCGGCCGAAGCTCGCCACCGCCGTCCCGCTCGCCTCCTGCGACACCGCGCGGGCGACGTCGAGCAGTCCCGCGCCCTGCTCGTACCAGCGCAACCCGACGTCCTTGGCCGTGCTGACCAGCGTGTTCTTCAGCGCCTCCCCGGACAGCCCCGGGTGCTGCTGGAGCAGGATCGCCGCGGCGCCCGCGACGTGCGGGGTGGCCATCGACGTCCCCGAGACGCGCGTGTAGAAGTCGTCGACCGGGTCGCCCAGGGACGTGCCGGACGCGCGGGCGGCGGCGATGCCCACTCCCGGTGCGGAGATCTCCGGCTTCACCACCGCGTCACGCAGGCGCGGGCCGCGGCTGCTGAACCACGCCAGGGTGTTGTCGCGGTCGAGGGCCCCCACGGTGAGGGCCGACGCCGCCGAGCCGGGTGTGGTGACCGTGCGGTCCCCCGGGCCCGCGTTGCCCGCGGCGACGACGAACAGCGTGCCGTTCTTCGCCGAGAGCGTGTCGAGCTGCCGGCTCAGCGGGTCGAACCCGTCGCTGACGCCCGCGCCCAGGCTCAGGTTGACGATCTTCGCACCCTGCGCCACGGCCCAGTCGATGCCGGCCATCACCTGCGCGGTGTCACCTTCGCCCGAGGCGTCGAAAACCTTGGCCACGACCAGTTTCGCGTCCGGCGCGACGCCCTTGTAGCGGCCGCCGGAAGCCGCGCCGGTGCCGCTGATGATCGACGCGACGTGCGTGCCGTGACCGTGGTGGTCGGCGACGTCGCCCTCGCCGCTGAAGTCGGCGGCGGCGGTCGTCTTGCCCACCAGGTCGGGGTGCTGGGCGTCGATGCCGGTGTCGACGACGGCGACCGTCGTCCCGGCCCCGGTCAGGCCCCGTTGCCACGCGGCCGGCGCGCCCACCTGCGCCGTGCTGCGATCGAGGGCCACCCGGACCTTGCGGTCCAGGCGGACGTCGGACATCCCGGCGGCCAGCGCGGGTTTGCCGGTCGCGTCGCGGGTGACCAGCGAGTGCCAGAAGTCCGCCGCGCCGGCCTTCTCGACGTGCAGGCCGACGCCGTTGGCGGTGGCGAGCGGGATGCGGTGGCTGGTGTGCGGGAGCGCCTTCGCTTGCGCGGCGGCGGTTTTGCCGTAACGGGCGATGACCGGGATCGACGCGGAGGCGGTGTCGTCGCGGCCGTCTTCGACGAGCTGGGTCAGGTTGAACAGGTTCTTGTTCAGGGCGCCGGTACCGATCAGCGGCAACGCGTCCGAGGGGTAGACGAGCAGGCCTTCGGAGGTCGTGGTGATGTGGAACGCCGGCCGCGGGCGATCCGGGCGCAGCGCCGGTTCGACCTGGGCGGTGCGGTGGCCGGCGGCGTCTTGTTCGTAGGTGACCACGTCGCCGGTGAGCAGCGTGACCCGGTGGACGGCGGGCGCCGGCCCGGCCGGGGCGGCGGCCGCGGCGGTTTCCGGTGCGGACAGCAGGGACAGGACGACCGCGGCGACGACGGTCAGGGACTCGCGCCGGTGAGGGGAACGCGGGGACATCGGGACCTCACTCTCCTCGGATGCCAGGCGGCGGCCGTTGCGCACGGCCGCCGCGAGAGGGGTTTCCCGAGGATGAGGGAGGTTTTCCCGGAAGGACACGGGTTGGGGTGGCGGGGTGTCGCCATCGGCGACATCCCGCCAAAAAGGCGAAGGCCCGGGCCGTGAGGGCGGCCCGGGCCTTCCCGGTGCGACGTGGGTCGGGAGCGGCTCGGCTCTCGCGGCCCACGCCGGGGTTCTGGTGAGTGCCCGCGGACTCGGGCCCTCGGGCAGGCGGCCGGGGGGAGCGGCCGCCCGCCCTGCGAGTGCCCGGGTCGCGAGGAGGACCCGGGCGGGTGAGTGCGGCCGGGTCGCGGGTGCCGGACGCACTCCGCGGCCCGGCCGCTGCCAGGGGTTCGGGCCCGGGCGGTGCGACCGGCCGCTGCCAGGGGTTCAGGCCCGGTCGGTCGCGCCGGTCAGTTCTCCATGCCCGGTGTGCGCTGGTGCAGGGAGAAGTCGAGCCGGTTGTTGTCCGTGTCCGTGCTCAGGATGTCGCGGGCGCTGGCCGCCGCCAGCTGTTCCGTCGTCGCCGTCTCGGGCAGGGCCGCCTGGCCCTCGCGTGGGGTCGAGGCCGCCGCGTTGAACGCCACGCCGTCGACCTTCGTGCCCGTCTGGCTGAACACCGCGACGCCGCCGTTCGTGGGGATGCCTTCGGAGCCGGCCAGGAAGAACGGCACCACGTTGGTCTGGTCGGAGATCGTGCCGGAGAAGTTCTGGCCCGTCAGCACCACGAACTGCCCGGGGTTGCCCTTCGGCTGCAGCACCATGCCCGCCGGCAGCGCGATCGTGTCGAGCACCGCGTTCGACGGGCCGTAGACGCGGATCGTGTAGCCGGTCAGGTCCTGTGCGCGGTTGGACACGTTGCGGATCTCGATGAACTCGTCGGTCGCGCCGTTCGGGCCCCGCGTCGAGACTTCGTTGATCACCACCGACGACGATACGGCGGGCTGCTCTTCGGTCGCGGCGGCCACACCGCCGGCCGCCAGGCCCGCCAATGCGGTCAGGATCGCCGAACCGGCCAGAAGACGACGCATGATCGAATCCTTTCGGGGTAGGAATTGCGAATACCGTTGCCCGCCTCATTCGGAACTGTTTTCCGTCGGCGGCGAAACCAGTATCCAACGAAGATCGACGGAACCGGAAGGGGCCAGTTACGCGCCGGTCCGGCGCCGGCGGCGGGTCGCCGTCGCGGCCAGTTCCAGCTCGGCGCACGGCGTGTCCAGCACCCGGCTGAGCCAGCTCCGCCAGTACGGCCCGGGGATGCGTTTCCCCCGCTCCCAACGGGAAACCTCCTCCCGTGTGACGCTGTCGTTGCCGGACATCGCGTGCAGCCTCGTCGCCAGGTCGTCCTGGGACCACCCCTTGGCGGCCCGCCGTTCGGCGATCAGCTCGCACACCGAAAACCGGATCGATTCGTGCCTGCTTCGTGCGGGCACCACGAACACCCCTTTCCACGAGAATGGGAGAGAAATCAGTTCCGTGACCGGACGCAGCTGAAGTCGACGCGGTTGTCGTCGGTATCCCGGCTCGCCGCGTCGCGCGATTCCGCGAGCCCGGGGCACGCCACCGCGGCGTCGCGCTCCCGGCACGGCGAGGACGCCGTCCAGCCGACGGCGTCGGCGCGCACGCGGCGGTGGTCCAGCAGCATTTCGCCGTCGCCGGGTACCTCTGGTACGACCAGCTCCGCCGCTTCAGTCCCGCCGAAGCCCGCGGCGGCGATCAGGAAGTGGCCGCCGGCGGGGATTTCCGCGCCGGCGGGCAGCAGCGCCAGCTCGACCGGCGCCGGGCCGCCCGTGCACGACCGCACCGACCAGCCGCCCAGATCGACCGCCGTGGAGCCGACGTTGCGCAGGACCAGGTAGCCCGCCGGGCCCGCCAGCACCTCCTGGATCTTGACCTGGGGAGCGGGACCGGCGGGCAGGCCGCCCACCGCGAGCACCAGGACCAGTGCACCGAGCACGGTCACGGAACCGGCCTTCCGGGGAACGGCTGCCTCGCCGACGCCGATGTCGTCACTCCGGTCACCCTAGGAAAAAGATCTCCGGCTGACAGGATCCGGCCGGTACCGAACCTCGCCCGCCTGCGGTACCGGCGGTACCGCGGCGCACGGCACCGGGCCCGCCCGGAACCCGAGCGCGTGCACCAGTTCCCGCCGGTTCGGGAACCCGAGCTTCTGCAGGATCCGGCTCGCGTAGTTCTTCACCGTCTGCCGGGCCAGGTGCAGCTCGCCGGCGATCTCGTCGTTCGACCAGCGGCACAGCATCAGCGCCAGGATGTCCTCCTCCCGCTTGGTCATCACGCCGGCACCCGGCACGGACCCGGTGAGCAGCGGCGCGGACTCCCCCGCCGGTACCCAGACCCGTCCGCCGGCGAGGGTGGACCGCACCGCGGCCATCAGCCGCGTCCCGCTGGCGGACTTGTGCACGAAGCTGTCGGCGCCGGCGTTGAGGGCCGTGGCGACGGCCGCGGGCGAGGAATCGCCGGCGAACACCAGCACGGCCGCGCGGTCGAGGTGTTCCTTGGCGAACTGGCAGATGCCCGCCCCGGCCGGTTCCCCGGCCAGCGACAGCTCGGTGATGACCATGTCGGGGTGGTTCGCTTCGCATTGCCGCAGCGCTTCCCGCTCGGTACCGGCTTCGGCGACCGCCCGGACCCCGGCGTAGTCCCGCAGCAGCTGCCGGACCGCGTACCTGAGCACGGGCTGGTCGTCCACCACGAGCGTCGTGACGCAGTGCATGGTTCCCCTTGTGTGTTGTCCGGTGCTCCGGCCAGGTGCGATCTTCCCGCTTCCGCCGCCGGGCGCAGACCGTCAACCGGGTGATACGGCGCGTACCCGCGCCGGGTGGCGGGCACGCCGAAGGCCACCTCGGCGGTGGTGCCGAGGTGGCGTCCGGGCAGGGGTTCCCCTCAGCCGGGGGTGCAGGCGTTCAGGGCCGAAACGACCTCCTCGAAGTGGTGGTGCAGCACCGGCGCCGACCGGGCGGCCAGCGCCTTGACCTCCGCCGACCACCCGTGCCGGGTCTCCACGTCGGCCAGCGCGATCGCCTCCAGGTGCGCGGCGATCTGCTCGCGCAGCCAGGCGGCGTCGAAGTCCGCGCCGGACCGCACCGCCAGATCGGCGATCCGCGCGAGCTGGCCGGGTTCCGGCACGGAGTACAGCGTGACGCCCTCCCGAGCCGCGACGCCGACCAGCTCGGCATCCAGATCCGTGTGGTGCGCGGCGAACCGGGGCCCCAGTTCCCGCACGGCGAGGCACTTCCCGCGGCCGGTGAGGTCGCCGGTGAAGATTTCGAACAGGTTGTTCTGGTGCGTCCGGTTGAGGTACTCGCGGTCCTCCGCCGACACGTCGGCCCGTACCGGTGGCGCCGGGGCGGCGGCCGCGGCCGGTGCCACCGGCAGCAGGACACCGAGCACCGCGACGGCGGCCAATGCGGACCGTGCTTTCATGAGGTTCTCCCAGGGTTGGGGGCGGGACGGGTCCGATCGTCGGCGATCCTCTGCGGCGCGGGCTATCCGCGCACCGAACCCCGGCGTCCGATTCGGCGTCACGCGGGACGGCAGTGCTCGATCGCCTCGAGCAGGATCGTGCTCGCCACCGCCACGACGTCCGCGGTGACGGTGAGCGGCGGCAGCAGCCGGACGACGCCGTCGTCGCGGCCGCCCAGCTCGACGATCAGGCCGTTGCGCAGCGCGTGCGCCTGCACCGCGCGGGCGTACTCCGCCGCCGGGCGGCCGTCGTGCGGCGATGCCAGCTCGATGCCCCACATCAGGCCGATCCCGCGCACCTCGCGCACCCACGGCCGGCCCCGCAGCACCGACAACGCCCGCCCGAGCTGCTCGCCGCGCCGCCGGACGTTGCCGAGGACGTCGTCGCGCAGCATGATCCGCACGGTCTCCGCGCCGGCGGCGAACGCGGCCTGGTTGCCCCGGAACGTGCCCGTGTGCGCGCCGGGCGCCCACCCGTCCAGCCGGCGGTCGTAGAGGATGACCGCGACCGGCAGGCCCATTCCGCTCAGTGCCTTCGACGCGACGACGACGTCGGGCTCGATGTCGTACTGCTCGAAGGCGAACCAGGTGCCGGTGCGCCCGCACCCGGTCTGCACCTCGTCGACGACCAGCGGGATGTCCAGGTCCCGGGTCAGCGCCCGGACGCGCTGGACGAACTCGCGGCGGGCCGGCACCACCCCGCCCTCGCCCTGCACCAGTTCGAGCACGACCGCGGCGGGCCGCGGCACCCCGCCGAGCGGATCGCGCAGCGCCCGTTCCAGCAGCAGGGCGCAGTTGATCTCGCAGTCGTCCGGCCTCAGCCCGAGCGGGCAGCGCGAGCAGGACGAGTACGGGAAGAAGTGCACGCCCGGCACGCCGTTGGCGATGGGCTGCTTCTGCCGGACCAGGCCGGTCAGCGCCATCGCCGCGTGGCTCGCGCCGTGGAACCCGCCCTGGAAGGACACGACGTCGCCGCGTCCGGTCGCGGTCTTGCACAGCTTGAGCGCCGCGTCCACCGCGTTCGCCCCGGCCGGGCCGCAGAAGTGGATCTTCATCCGTGACCGCAGGCCGGGCGGGAGCATCGCCAGCTGCGCGTCGACGAACGCGCGTTTCGCCGGCGTCGGGAAGTCGAGGCCGTGCGCGAGCAGCCGCAGCTGCGCGTTCGCCGCGGCGAGGACCTCGGGGTGGTTGTGGCCCAGTGCCAGCACCCCGGCGCCGGACAGGAAGTCGATGAAGACGTTCCCGTCGACGTCCCGGACGTGGCAGCCCGCCCCTTCGGCCAGCGCCACCGGCAGGTTGCGCGGGTAGACGCGGGCGTTGGACTCCCAGCGCTCCTGGTGCGCGAGGTACTCGGCCGACCGCGGGCCGGGCAGGTCGCCGGTGACGTGCGGCTCGGGCCCCGCGGCGATGCGGACGTCGGTCATGACACCCTCCCCTGGACGGTTTCGGCGGCCCCTTCCGTGGCCGGGTTGCCCCGCCAGCGCGACCGCGGCGGGGTCGCGGAGCCCTTCATCAGGAACGCGTCCGCTTCGACGACGGTCCCCGCGCCGAGGGTGACTCCGTAGTGGACGAACGCGCCGGCGCCGAGCGTGCTGCCCGCGCCGACGACGGTGTGATCGGACTTGAACGTGCCGTCCTCGAGCGAATGGCACTGGAGCACGCTGCCCGCGTTGAGCACGCAGTCGTCGCCGATGGTGACCAGCGACTTCTCCGGGATCGCGCAGCCGTCGTCGAAGACCCGGCGGCCGATCCGGACGCCCAGCAGCCGCCACAGCAGGCTCTTGAACGGCGTGCCGTCGAACAGCGCGAGGTGCCGGCCGGGGCTGAGCTTCCAGAACCGTTCGTGGCGCCAGAACACCGGGTCGTAGATCGAGCAGAACCGCGGCCGCAGCCGCCGGAAGCCCTGCGCCGCGCGTTCGGCCAGCACCAGGAACAGGACGGAGAACAGCAGCGCGCCCACGATGCCCCCGGCCGTGGCGAAGGCCCCGAACCGCGGGTGCAGGGCGCCCGCGACGACCCCGATGCCGATCACCCCGGTGAGGTTGAGCCACTGCACCGCCAGGTACCAGCCCATCGTCGCCGTGTTGTGGCGCAGCTTGGCCGCGAGGCCGCGGCGGCGCGCCGCGCCGGTCCACAGGTGGTCGAAGCCGCGGTCCCGGCGGACCGAACGCGGGATCTCGAACGCCGGCGAGCCGAGCAGGCCGGTGTCTTCGCGGACCGGGCCGTCGAGCGGGACGAGGACCTTGGTCGCCAGCAGGCAGTTCCGCCCGACCCGGGCCTCCGGCGGGTAGGCGATGTCGTTGCCCAGGAACGTCTCCGGCGCGACGGTGGTGCGGCGGAGGCGGAACGACGAGCCGGAGTAGTCCGCGTTGAGCAGGGAGAGCCCGTCCGAGACCATGGTTCCGGTGCCGACCGTGCACAGGAACGGCGTCTCGTGCTTGACCTCGACGCCGAAGTTGGACCCGGTCTGCCGGACCACGGACAGGTCGTACCCGAGCGCGCGCAGGTAGTGGACGATGTAGCTGCTGTCGCCGAACAGGTAGGTGAACGTGCGCAGGTTCGTCAGCCGCGCGATCGCCCGCTGGACGGCGTGCCGGAACCCGTAGAGCGGGAAGACGCGGTCCGGCACCAGGAACCGGGCCAGCAGCCGGGGCACGGTCAGCACCACCACGAGACCGCCGATCAGGGCGCCGGCGTAGAGCACCGTCGAGGCGAGCAGCTCGCCCCGGTAGAACGCCCAGCCGGTGAGGTCCGCCTGGGCGGGCTGGACGAAGTGCGCCACGGCCGTGCCCGCCGCGAGCGTCACCGGCGTCGTCACCAGCAGTAAGGAGGCCAGCTGCGCGACCGCGAACGCCGTCCGCCGCGCCCGGCCCGCCAGCCCGGCGGGCAATGCCCGGTAGTCCACTGTGGAAGGCCGGCCGGGCGAGCCGTGCCAGGACTCCCCGGCCGGCACGGCCTGCCCCGCGGCCAGCGAGGACGAGTGCCCGAGCTGGGCGTCGTCGCCGAGCGCCGTGTCGATGTCGAGCACGGCCGTCTCCCCGACGAACGCGCGGTCCCCCACGGTGATCCGGCCGGTCCGGATCCGGCCCGCCTCGGCGCGGTAGCAGGCGATCGAGGCGTCCTTGCGGACCACCGCACCGGCGCCGACCGTCAGCAGATCGGTGCACACCGGCGGCCGCCGCACCAGGATCACCGCGCCCGCGCCGATCTTCGCGCCGAGCAGCCGCAGGTACAGCGCGTACAGCGGTGAACCGGCGAACAGCGCCAGCGGGCAGAACCGGGTCACCGTCTTGACCGTCCAGAACCGCAGGTAAGCCGGGCTCCACAGGGGGATCTCCCCCGGTTTCCAGCGGCCCACCAGCAGCCACTTCACCGCGACCGGCACCGCGCAGAGCGCCGCGAACCCGGTCCCCGCCGCGGCGGCCGACCGCCAGTAGCCGTCGAACACGCCGGCCGCCGCGGAAACCCAGTCGTAGGTCAGGTCCAGCAGCACCGCCGAACCGGCGATGTAGGCGAGGAAGACGAGCAGCTGGTAAGCCCCGCAGAGGGCGTGGGCCGGCGCGCTCGCCCGGTGCGGGGTCACGGCCGGGGCGGGCCGGGGTCCGGTGGTCCGCGCCGAGCGGGCCAGCTCGCGCACCGTCGGGTGCAGGTAGAGCTGCTTGACCGGCGGCGGGGCGAGCTCCCCCGACTCCCGCACGCGCGCGCAGAACTTCGCCAGCAGCAGCGAATCGGCGGCGAGGTCGTCGAAGAAGTGCGCGGTGACCGACACCCGGTCGAGCCGGCACACCTCGGCGAGCGCGCCGGCGAGGATCCGCTCGGCCTCCGTTTCCGGCGGGGTGTAGGCCGTTTCCGCGGCGAGCGCCCGCGGCCCGGTCGGGGCCGGCAGGTGCGCGCGGTCGGCCTTGTGGCTCGGGGTCATCGGGATCCGCTCGAGCCGCTCGAAGTACGCCGGCACCATGTAGGCGGGCAGGCGTTCGCGCAGCAGGCGCCGCAGGTCCTCGACGTCGACGGCGTCCGCGTCCCGCCGCGTGCTGTAGTAGGCCACCAGCTCGGTCGTCCCCGGCTCCGGGGCGTAGGTGCCGACGACGGCCTGCGCCACGCCCGGCGCCCCCAGCAGGATCGACTCGATCTCGGTGAGTTCGACGCGGTAGCCGCGCACCTTGACCTGGGTGTCGGTGCGGCCGTGGTACTCGATCTCGCCGCCATCGGTGATCCGGCCGAGGTCGCCGGTGCGGTAGATCCGCCCGGACGGGTTGCCCGCGATGCCCAGGAAGTCCGGCACGAACGCCCGCTCGGTCAGGTCCGGCCGGTTGAGGTAGCCCTCGGCCAGCCCGATTCCGGCGATGCCGATCTCGCCCAGCTCGCCCGCCGGCAGCGCCCGCGCCCGAGCGGGGTCGAGGATGACCACCGAGTACGTCGGCAGCGGGACGCCGATGGTGACCGGCCGGTCCGGGTGCAGCACCGTCCAGGTCGCGGTGACCGTGGTTTCGGTCGGGCCGTAGACGTTGAGGAAGCGGCGGCCGGGCCGCGACCAGCGGCCGACCAGGTCCTCCGGGCACGCCTCGCCGGACACGAGCAGGAACCGCAGGTCCGGCAGGTCGTCCTCGAGGGTCGCCAGCAGCGTGGGTACGCAGCACAACGCGGTCACGCCGTTGTCCCGCAGGAACTCCTGGAGCTCGGCCCCGGCCGGAGCGCCGCCCGCGGGCCGGGGCACCAGCGTCGCGCCGGACAGCAGCGGCACCCAGATCTCCTCCACCGAGAAGTCGAAGGCGATCGTCATGCCCTGGTACACGCGGTCGCCGGGCGCGAGACCGTACGCCTCGGCCGCGACGCGGACGAAGTTGCCGATGGCGGCGTGGCGGATCGGGACGCCCTTCGGCCGTCCGGTGGAGCCGGAGGTGTAGACGATGTAGCAGAGGTCTCCGGCCGGAGTGCGGGCCAGGCGGGCACCGGGCCGCGCCGCGATCCGGTGCGCTTCTTCGTCGAGGCAAAGCAGATCGGTGCCTTCCGCGAACCGGTGCCGCAGCGGCGAGGCGGTCAGCACCAGGCCGGCCCCGGCGTCGCCGACGATGAAGGCCAGCCGGTCGTCGGGGAAGGCCGAGTCGAGCGGCACGTAGGCCGCGCCGGCCTTGAGCACGGCGAGCATCGCGACGTAGCTGTCGGCCGGTTCGGGGAGCAGCAGCCCGATCCGGTCGCCGGGCCGCACGCCCCGCGCAACCAGGTGGCGGGCGAGGCGGTTGGCGCGGGTGTCCAGGTCGCCGAACGTCAGCCGGACCTCGCCGGCGTCCACGGCGAGCCGGTCGCCCTCGCGGTCGCAGGCCTCTTCGAAGAGGCGGTCGAGCCGGGTCTCCCCGCGCGGGCGGGGCCGGCCGGCGCCGGTCAGGACGCGGCCGCCGGCCGACCGCACGGCCGCCGGCGTTTCGCGCGGGGTCACGGCCTCGCCTCCGCCGGCCGGTCCAGGCGGAACGCCCGGTGCAGCGCGCGGACCGCGTGGCCGAGCCGGTCGAGCGGCAGCACCGCGGTGAGCCGGACGGCGGAGATCGCCATCGCCGGCATCGTCGTGCCGAGTTCACCCGCGGTGCGCAGGACCTCCGCGGGCATGTCGGGCCGGTCGAGCAGCCCGGTGCCGACCACCGACACCGCGCCCAGGTCGTCGTCGAGCGTCCAGCGGGCGCCGAGGTCCTCCACAAGCGCGCGGGCCGGCCCGGCGAAGGGCGCCGTGCCCCGCAGCGTGAACCGCAGTTCGCCGGCCCCCGGCCAGCTCAGCGTGTCCGGGTGCAGCCCGTGCCCGGCCAGGCCGGCCAGCAGCCGCGCCCCGCGGTCCGGGGACAGCCCCGGCGCTTCGATCCGCAGCAGCCGCACGTCCCGGTCGTGCGCGATACCGACCACCTCCGCGCCGCGCTCCAGCGCCGGTTCCGCGGCGCGCACGCGGGTGCTCGCGCCGGTGCGCGAGGAGTGCCGCACGTGCACCGTCACCCCGTGCTGCCCGGCCAGCTCGACCGACCTCGGGTGCAGGACGCGGGCACCGCCCCTGGCCAGCTCGGACATGGCTTCGTAGGAGATCGACGGCACCGGGCGCGTGTCCGGCACGATCCGCGGGTCCGCGGTCCGCACGCCCTCGACGTCGGTGCAGATCTCGCACTCGGCCGCCCCCAGCGCGGCCGCCAGCGCGACGGCGGTCGTGTCCGAGCCGCCCCGCCCCAGCGTGCGGAGCTCGCCGACGGCGTCGCGGCCCTGGAACCCCGCGACCACGACGACGCGGCCGCCGCCCAGCGCGTCGAGGATCCGGTCCGGGTCGATGTGCGCGATCGTGGCCGCACCGGGACCGCCGGTCACCTCGATGCCCGCCTGGTCGCCGGTGAGCGAGACGGCGGCAACCCCGCGGCGGGTCAGCGCCAGTGCCAGGACGGCGGCCGAAACCTGCTCACCCGTCGCCAGCAGCTGGTCGAGCTCGCGGGGGTCCGGCCGGTCGGCGAACTGCCCCGCCAGCGCCACCAGCCGATCGGTGGCGTCGCCCATCGCCGAAACGACCACGACGACCCGCCGTCCGGCCGCGGCCAGGTCCGCGACCTGCGTGGCCACCCCGCGCACCAGCTCCGGCGTCGCCAGCGACGAACCGCCGTATTTCCGCACCACGATCCCGGCAACGCGCCGACCGTCCGGAATGCCGGATTCGACCACTGCCCATGAATTATTCACCAATCGCCCCTCTCCCTTCGGAGAACCAGTCACGACTACGCGGACCGGAACCCGATTCACCTTTCAGCGTCCCATTCCCGTGCCACCGGGAGCGGGTTCTACGTGCGGATTCGCGTTGCCGCACAGCGACATCCGGTCGCCCGACAGTGAAAGTAGTTCGGCATTTCGCATCCCGGTACCTCCGGATGCGGGAACCGGAACAACCGCCATTACCGTCCCCGATCTTCCGTTCATACGATCGACCGAGCCGAAAAGCCGATGTATTCCTCGACACCACGGTAAATCGTCGCCAATACCGCAGAACAAGGTTCCGCAACCGATTTCCGAACCTCGTTCACCGCGAATTTCGCGTTGCCCTCCCCTCACCCGGGGGTAATGGCGTAACACCCGGACGACGAGTGCACGCAAATGGCGGAAAGATCGCCTGCGAATGCCGTCGTTCTTGGTGATGAATCACCGTGGGTACCCGGCGAACCCCGCGTTTTCCGGTATCGTCGCCTCCGGCCGGGCCGCCCGCCGGCCACCGCCCGGCCCCGCCGCGAACCCCGGGAGAACGTGTGAACCCCGCCGTGCAGAGCCGTTGCCGCCGTCCGGACCCCGCCGCCATCGTCCTCACGCAGCAGGCACTCCTGCGGTTCGGCGCCGGCGACTTCTCCGGTGTCGCGCAATTGCTCGCCCCGCGCGTCGAATGGCACGGGCCGACCCCCGCCAAACCGGGCGGCACCTCCGAAACCTGCACCCGGCGGCAGGTCGAATCGTTCCTTTCCGCCTTCGACAGCGCGCTGACCGTCGCCGGGCTCAGCGTGGGCCGCTGGGTCTGCGAGGAGGACACGGTCGTCGTGCTGGGCCGCATCCGCTGCCAGGCCAGGGCCGACGGCGCCGAGTCGTCCTTCGAGTTCGCCGTGTCCCTGACGGCCGGGGCGGACCTCGTCGACTCGTGCTGGCTGCTCGCGCACCCGGCGGACCCGGCGACGTGACCGGCACCGCCCGCGGCCGGCGCACGCGCGAGGAGCTGGTCGACGCCGCCGCCGCGATCTTCGACCGGGTCGGTTTCGCGGGCACCACGCTGGAGACCGTCTGCGCGGAAGCCGAGGTGACGAAAGGGGCGCTCTACTGCCACTTCCCGTCCAAGGCCGCGCTGGCCGCGGCCGTCGTCGAGCGGTACTGCCCGCTGTGGTGGGAACTGGCGGCGCGGCTGTCCGCGCGGCAGCCCAGCCCGGTCCAGGTCCTCGTCGGACTGACCTTCGAGGTCGCCCGGCGGCTGCAGCACGACCCGAAGTACCGGGCGAGCGTCCGGCTGCCGCTGCACGCCGAACTCGCGGACGTGCTGGCGCCCGCGCAGTTCCTCGGCTGGCTCGCGGTGGTGCGCGACCTCCTGCGCCGCGCGCGGCGGGCGGGCGAGCTCCGCGGCGACGTGGACGTGCCGGCGGCGACCGAAAGCACGGTCGCGGAGTTCGCCGGCACCCACCTGCTCGCGCGGGCGACGGCCGGCGAGCACGACCTGCTCGGCCGGATCCGCGCGATGTGGCGGCAGCGCCTGCCCGGGCTGGTGGAGCCCGGCACGTCGGCGCGGCTGCGCCTCGAACCCCCGGAACCGGGCTGACCGAGCGGGACCCGGGGTGACCGCCGAGGGGCGCCGGTCACCCCGGTCCGTTCAGGTGCCGACCCCGCGTGCGCGCTGCTGCGCCGGCACCTTTCCCCGCTCCGGCGGCGCTGATGTCCGCCGCCCGCAAGGGAAAGTACGGCCACCGCGGCGCGGGGCCCACCTCCGGGCGGGTGATACCCGGGGAATCCCCCGCGCGTCAGCCGCCGAGGCGCAACGGCTGCGTCAGCATCGGGAACGACAGGTGCAGGGAACGCTGCCACCACGGCCAGTTGTGCGTGCCCGGGCCGTAGAAGTCCGTCGTCACCGTCGCGCCGGCCGCGCTCAGGCGGCTCGCGAGCGCGGTGTTCATCTCGTGGCACAGCGGTTCGATGAACAGGTCCGGGGGCGTGCCCGGCGGGTCCAGCACGCCCGGGGTCCCGTTGCCGCAGGCCAGGTACAGCGGGATGCCGGTGAGCTTCGGGACCAGGTCGTACGGGTTGTGCGCGGCCCAGACGTTCGCGTTCAGGTTCGGATCGCCCCAGAGCGCCGTGGGGTCGTAGCCGTCCTTCACGAGGACGCCCTGGATCAGGCTCGGCCCGCGGGCGCCCTGGTAGGTCGTGTGCACCACGCCGCTGTAGGACGCCGCCGCGGCGAACATGCCCGGGTGCCGTCCCGCGTAGGCCAGCGCGCCCAGCCCGCCCATCGACAGGCCCGCGATCGACCGGACGGTCCCGGCGCCGTAGCCCCGCTCGAGGATCTGCCGCAGTTCGGTCAGGTGGAACGTTTCCCAGCCGGGCGCGCCGCCGGCCCCCCGGTTGAACCAGTCCGAATAGAACCCGTCCCGGCCACCCGAAGGCATCACCACCAGCATCTCGGCGCCGCGGGTGAACGTGGCGACGTCGGTCGAGCGCGTCCAGGACGTGTAGTCGTCGCCCGCGCCGTGCAGCAGGTACAGGACCGGCCAGGTGCGGGTCGAGCCGGCTGTCCAGCCCGCCGGGTGCAGCAGCCGCACCATCGCCGTGGCCGCCAGCGCCGGGGACTGCACGGTCAGGTCGAGCATGGTGGGGCTCAGCCGTTGTTCGGCGATCACCTGCGCCCCGCTGTCGGCCACGGCCCGCGGCACCGCGGTGGCGCTCGCGGTCCGGGGCAGGGCGGCGGCGACGGCGAGCGCGGACAACCCCGCGGTCGCGCCGAGGACGAACTTCCGCCGGGACACCCGCGAAGGCGGGGGTTCGGTCGCGCGGGACGGGATCTGCCGGTCTTCGACGGGCCTGGGCATCGTTGCCTCCAGGGATGTGGGATGCGAGGTCCTGGCGTCCCCGGGCGTGCGCGGGCGCGCCGGTGCGACCGGCCCGGGGACGCCAGGTGTGCGCAGGAGAGCCGACCGCTCTCCTGCCCCCGCGCCGGGCGGTGGACCGGCGCGGGAGAGGGGGGCCCGGCACACGGCCGGGAACGAGCCGCGCGCGGGGAACCGCGCACGGGTGGGGTGGGCCGCCCGGGGATCACCCGGGACGGCGGAGCGGGACGGCTATCGGGAGCGCCGTTGCGCGTAGCGCAGAGCCGACCGCTGGAGCTTGCCGCTCGGGGTCTTCGGCAGTTCCGGTACGAAGTGGACGGTCCGCGGGTAGGCGTGCGCGGCGAACCGCGTCTTCACCCAGGTTTGGAGTTCTTCGGCCAGTTCCGGGCCGGCGGCCCGGCCGGGGCGCACGACGACGTGGGCGGTGACGACCTCGCCGCGCAGGTCGTCGGGGGCGCCGACGACGGCGGCTTCGGCGACGGCCGGGTGCGCCAGCAGCACCGATTCCACTTCGGACGGTCCGATCCGGTAGCCCGCCATCAGGATGATGTCGTCGTCGCGCGCGGTGAAGCGGAAGTTCCCTTCGGCGTCCCGCGCGGCCGTGTCCCCGGTGAGGTACCAGCGCCGGTCCTCGGTGAACCGCTCCGCCGTGCGCCCGGGCGCGCCGCGGTACCCGCTGAACCACATGAGCGGACTGGCGGCCAGGTCGACGGCGAGCCGGCCGCGTTCGCCGTCGGCGGCGGGCACGGCGGCGTCCGGCCGCAGCACGTCCAGCCGCCAGCCCGGCAGGGCGCGGCCCATCGATCCGGGTCGGCGTGCGGACCGCACGGCGGGGTGCCAGGCGTTGGCGACCGCCATGCCCAGCTCCGTCTGCCCGTAGTGGTCGAACACCGGGACGCCCAGGACGTCTTCGGCCCAGTCGCTGACCTCGGGCGGCAGCGGCTCCCCTGCCGACGAACAGTGCCGCAGGGCCAGGTCCGGTGGGGCCGGGTCCGCCGCGGCGCGCAGTGCGCGGTACACCGTCGGCCCGGCGGTGAAGTTGGTGACGCGGAAGGCGCCGAGCACCGCCCAGGTGAGCGCGGCGGAGAATCCACTGTGGAGCAACAGGGCCCGGCGGCCGAGGCCGAGCGGGCCGAGGATCGCGTGGTAGAGGCCGTAGGCCCAGCCGGGGTCGGCGGCGTTCCAGAACACGTCGGACGGCTGGTGGTCGAGCCCGAACTCCTGGTAGGAGAGCATCGACGCGACCGCCCGCAGCGGCACGGGCACGCCCTTGGGCGGCCCGGTCGTGCCCGAGGTGTAGAGCTCGACGAGCGTCGCGTCCCCGCCCATCCCCGCCGGGGACGCCTGCGGCGGCGCCTCCAGCAGCCGCTCGAAGCAGTGGTCCCCGGGGTGGTGGTCCCCGGCGGCGCCGGTGGTGATGACGGTCAGCCGCCACGCCGCCGGGATGTCGTCGTCCGGGCCGAGCTTCGCGCGCTGCCCGGGTTCGGTGACCACGATCCGCGCGCCGCTGCCGGCGATCCGGGTGGCGATCGCGGGCGGGGCGAGCGCGGTGAACAGCGGCACGTGGACGGCACCGATCCGCCAGATCGCGAGCAGCGTCACGACCAGGTCGCCCGACTTGCCGAGCAGGGTCGCGACGCGGTCGCCCGGGCCGGCCCCGAGCTCGGTCAGCGCCGTGGCCAGCCGGGCCGAACGCTCCCGCAGCTCGCCGAAAGTCCAGTCGCGCCAGGAAAGGTCCGGCTCCACGACGGTGAACGCCACGGCGCCGGCGGGGTGCCGGTCGCACAGCAGTTCCGCGGCGCGGGCGCGGGGCCGGTCGAACCGCGCGACCAGGTCCTCGACATGGCGGTGGCTGCTCGTCATGGGGACCTCCCGGACCTACGCGATACCGCCAAGGTGCCGTACCGTGGCAAAAATGTCCCATCGCGCCGGAGTCCCAGCTACCCCCGCCTGAGGGGAGCGGACCGCGGCGGCGACGTTTTCGAGGAGGCAGGCGTGAACCCGAACGCCGCGGCCGACGACCGCCCGGAGATCTACCGCGCACTCGCCCGGATGCGGGACGCGACCGGCCTGCCGCTCACCTTCGGCGGCGAAGTCGGCGCCGGGCGGCAGGTGAAGCTGAGCCAGATCGCCGGCCCGAACACCGGCGCGCTGCGCGGCGTCAGCCTCGAGTACGGACGCGGGCTCGGCGGGAAAGCGGTGGCGCAACGGCGGCCGGTCGTCGTCGACGACTACGTGCGCTCCCCCGGCATCAGCCACCACTACGACCACATCATCGTGGCCGAGGGGCTGCGCGCGATGGTCGCGGTGCCGGTGGTCGTGACGCGCACCGTGCGCGGGGTGCTCTACGGCGCGCTGCGCAGCTCGCTGCCGCTGGGCGACCGCGTGGTCCAGTCCGTCGTGGAGTCGGCGCGGGAGCTGGAGCAGAGCCTGGCCGTCCGCGACGAGGTGACCCGGCGGCTCGCCTGGCTCGACCGCTACGACGCGACCGACTGCCACCGGCCGCACTGGGAACTGGTCCGCGAGGCCTACGCCGAACTCCGGATCCTCACCCAGGGCGTCGAGGACCCGCTGCTGCGCGCCCGCGTCCGCGGGGTGTGCGAAACGCTGGCCGCGGTCGCCGGGCGGCCGGCGCGGACCGGGACCGCCCCGGCGCTGTCGGCGCGGGAGCTCGACGTGCTCGCCTGCGTCGCCCTCGGCTGGACCAACCTCCAGATCGCGGAAGATCTCGGGATCACCGCGGAAACCGTGAAGAGCTACCTGCGCAGCAGCATGCGCAAGCTCGTGGCGCGCAGCCGGATGGAGGCCGTGGTCACCGCCCGCCGGTTCGGTCTTCTCCCGTGAGGGTACCGGATGCGGTACGGTAGTACCGCGCGCCGCCTCGACCCCGGGCGTGTGCGAGGCTACGGAACCATGACCGCGAAGCCACCTTGGATGACGCCACCGGGAGCGCGCACGGCGCGAAGCCGACGCATGTCCGACGCCAAGCGCGAGGAACTGATCCTGCGCCTGGAACGGCTTTTCCTGGACGAGGGCTTCGCCCGGCTCACCGTGGACGACCTGGCCAGCAGGCTGCAGTGTTCGAAGTCGACGCTGTACGCGGTGGCCGGCAGCAAGGAACAGCTCGTCGTCGTCGCCGTCCGGCACTTCTTCCAGGAGGCGGCCGCCCGCGTCGAGGAGAAGGTCGGGCCGATCACCGATCCCCCGCAGCGGATCGCCGAATACCTCGCCGGCCTGGGTTCCGAGCTGCGGCGGATGTCGCCGGAGTGCTACGCGGACCTGCTCACCTTCGAGGCGACCGCCGAGCTGTACGCCCGGCACTCGCTCGCCGCCGCGCACCGGGTCCGGGAGTCCATTCAGGACGGTGTCGCCTCCGGCGCGTTCCGCGCGGTCAACGCGGACTTCGTCAGCGCCGCGGTCAGCCTGCTGATCGACGGCATCCAGCACGGCGAACTGCTGGACCGGTCGGGGTTGTCGATGGCCGACGCGTACACCGAACTGGGCGCGCTGGTGCTGGCCGCGCTGACCAACCAGGGCGGGAAGTAGGCCGCACCCCATCCCGGCGAGGGCTTGCGCCGTCGCGGCGTCTGTGTCTAACGTACGAAACCCGGTACTGAAGTATTCGATCTAGTACCCACCGGCGACAGCGGAGGCGGCGATGCCTGCACGCACGGACACTGACCGGCGCCACGAAGTCGTGCTCCGGCGCGACGTCCGGATCCCCACACCCGAGCCGGGCGTCACGCTTTCGGCCAACCTCTTCCTCCCCGAAGGACCGGGCCCGTTCCCGCTCCTGGTCACCGTCCTGCCCTACCGGCGCGACATCGCCGCGCTCAACGGGTCGCCCACCGAACGGTGGTTCGCCGAGCGCGGCTACGCGTCCCTGCTCGTCGACCTGCTCGGGACCGGTTCGTCCGACGGGGTCCCGCGGCCGCCGTTCGATCCCGGTGAGGCCGACGACGCGCTCGACGCCATCCGCTGGGGCGCGGAGCAGTCCTGGTGCAGCGGCGCGGTCGGCATGTGGGGCGGTTCCTACGGCGCCGTCACGACCCTGCGCACCGCCGCCCGGCGGCCCGGAGCGCTCAAGGCCGTCATCGCGCTCGAAGGCCCGGTCGACCCCGGCCGTGAATTCGTCCACCCGGGCGGGACGCGCGGTGCGTTCTCGCCCTTGGCGTCCTGGTCGGTGAGCACGCTGTTCAACCAGCTGCTGCCGCCCGTGGACGACTTCGCCGACCCGGACGAGCAGGCGCGCTGGCACCGGCGCCTGACCTTCGCGCCCTACGTCCTCGACCTGTTCCGCAACGGCCCCGGCTCCCCGGTGTGGCCGCGGCGGCGGATCGACGTGCCCGCCGTGGAAGTGCCCGCGCTGTGCGTGGCCGGCTGGCGGGACCTCTTCGTCGACGGCGCGGTCCGCGCGTACGAAGAACTGCGCGGCACCAAGGCGTTGATCGCCGGGCCGTGGATGCACGTCATGCCGCAGGAGTGCCCGGTCACGCCGATCGACTTCCTCGAGATCGCCCGGTCCTGGTGGGACCGCTGGCTGCTCGGCAGAGGCGACGACGACACCCCGCCGGTCCGCGTGTACGTGCAGGGCGCCCGGCCGCGCTGGCTCGGTTTCCCGTCCTGGCCGCCGGAAGGCAGCGTCCGCACCGAGCACCTCGCCGGCTGGCAGCGGTCCGCGCCGTCCGCCCCGGATCCGGCCACGGGCCTGCAATCGGGGCTCTGGGCCACCCCCGCCGGGCAGTTCGGGCTGCCGCTGGACCAGCACGGCGACGACAGCCGCAGCCTCTGCTACACCTCGCCGCCGCTGCCGCTGCCGCGGCTGGTGAGCGGCCGGCCGTCGGTGACGCTCACCCGGCCGTGGCCGCGGGTGTCGGTCAAGCTCACCGACGTCGACCCCGCCGGGCGGTCGGTGCTGATCTGCGCCGGGATCGCCTGCGCGGGCGACGGCGAGCTCACCGTGCCGCTCACGCCGACCACCTACGAAGTCGCGACGGGACACCGGCTCCGCGTCGTCGTCGCCCCCGGCGACTTCCCCCGCGTGTGGCCGCAGGAGCCGCCCGGCGGCTGGCCGGTGGCGCGGACGCTCACGCTCCCGCTCGCCGAACCCGCGGGCGGGGTCGCGTGCGCGATGCCGGAGCCGGCCGAGCCCGCTCTCACGGATCTCGACGAGCAGCTCGACGGCGAATCCGGCGAGCCGGCCGCGTCCTGGGAGGTCACCGAGGACCTCTTGCACGACACGGTTTCCCTGCGCCTGGGCGGCCGGCACCGGATCCGCCCGGAGGACGTGCCCGGCGGACGCCACACGCTGCGGGTGGACCAGGAACTCGTGGCCACCGCGCACCGGCTCGACCCGGAAGCCGCCACCGTCACCGGCCACATCACCGGCACCGTCGACACCGCGACCGGCGCCCACGTCACCGTCGACGTCACGGTCACCGCGACCGCGACCACCCTCGACGCCCACGGGAACGTCGTCCACGACGGCGTTTCCCTGCTCGACCGGCACTGGCGCGGCTGACCCGCCCCGGCCCCACCGAAAGGTCCCCCATGTCCTCCCCTGCCGTCCTCACCCGCCGCGAATTCACCGTCGGCGGTCTCCTGCTCGCCGCCGGCCTGGCCGCCGGCGCGTGCGCCGGGCCGTCCGGCTCGTCCACCACCGACCGCACCCTGCGCATCGGCCAGTACTGGCCGCCGACCAGCCTCGACCCGGCGAAGGCGGGCGGGGAGTCGCAGTTCTTCCTGCAGCCGGCCTACGACCCGCTGATCTACCGCGCCGCCGACGGCACCTACCAGCCCCGGCTCGCGACGGCGTGGCGGTACCTGGGCACCGGCAACACCGCCTTCGAGATCACCTTGCGCAGCGGCGTGGTCTTCAGCGACGGCACGCCGCTGACCGCCGAAGGGCTCAAGGCGAGCATCGAGCACTTCCGCAGGTCCGCCGGCCAGGCCGCCGCTTTCCTCGCCCCGATCGCGACGATGACCGTGCAGGAACCGCTGGTGCTGCGGCTGACGCTGAACCAGCCGCACCCGCTGCTGCCCACGCTGTTCACCCAGGACTACCTGGCCGGCGACGTGATCAGTCCCGCCGGTGCGGCGGCGCCGGCGGGGCTGGCGACCGGTACCGCCGGGGCCGGTCCGTACGTCCTGCTGCCCGGCGAGACCGTCGCCAACGACCACTACACCTACGGCCCCGACCCGAAGTACTGGAACTCCGCGGGCCGGTTCTACGACAAGATCACGGTCAAGGTGCTGCCCAACGAAAACACCGCCCTCGCCGCGCTCAAGACCGGCCAGGTCGACGTCGTCGCCGGCAGCTACACCATCGCCGGCGGTGCGAAGGCCGCCGGCTTCGAAGTGGCGTCTAGCCCCGCGATCGTCATGGGCCTTCAGCTCAACGACCGGGCGGGGACGCTGAGCCCGCCGCTGGCCGACGTGCGGGTGCGGCAGGCGCTCAACTACGCGGTCGACCGCGTGAAGATCACCTCGGCGCTGCTCGGCGAGTACGGCATCCCGGTCGACCAGCCCTCGGCACCGGGGGAAGACGGCTACAGCGAACAACCCTTCTACACCCACGATCCCGGCAAGGCCCGGCAGCTGCTGGCCGACGCCGGCCACGGCGGCGGGTTCACGCTGCCGGTGGTGATCCCGTCGACCCCGGCCTTCCCCGGCGACATGGCCCAGGCGATCGCGTCGGACCTGCAGCAGATCGGCGTCACCCTGCGGATCACCGCCAAGGAGCCCGCCGCCGCCAACAACGCGCTCACCCAGTTCCCCGCCTCCAGCATGGGCTGGGGCGTGCTGCCCGCCTACTTCATGGGCCGTGGGCTCTGGCTGAAGGACGCCATCGGGATGAACCCGTTCCGCAGCAGCGATCCCGAGCTCGAACGGCTCGACCGGCAGGCCGCGGCCGCCGACGACGCCGCCCGCCCCGCCCTGGACCGGCAGATCGTCCGCCGCGTCGTCGAGCTGGGCTGGTTCCTGCCGGTGTGCCTGAGCCCGGGCCTGCTGTTCTACCGCGACACCGTCGGCGTGGACCCGGTGCCCGGCAAACCGTTCCCCAGCGTCGCCTCCTGGCACCCGGCCGGCCGGGGATGACCGAACCGGATCCGCTGTTCCCCCCGGGGTTCCGGTGGGGCGTCGCGACCGCCGCCTTCCAGATCGAGGGCGCGTGGAACGCCGACGGGAAGGGACCGTCCAACTGGGACACCCGAGCCCACCGGCCCGGCGGGCTGGCCGAGGGGGCCACCGGTGACGTCGCGTGCGACCACTACCACCGGCTGGCCGAGGACCTCGACCTGATGGCCGGGCTCGGCGTCGGCAGCTACCGGTTCTCCGTGTCCTGGCCGCGGGTCCAGCCCGCCGGGCAGGGGCGGTGGAACGGCCGCGGGCTCGCCTTCTACGACCGGCTCGTCGACGGGCTGCTGACCCGGCGGATCGAGCCGATGCTCACCGTCTACCACTGGGACCACCCGCAGCCGATCGAAGACGCCGGCGGCTGGGCCGCCAGCGACACCGCGGCCCGGTTCGCCGACTACGCCGAAGGACTCGCCGTCCGGTTCGGCGACCGCGTCCGGCACTGGCTCACGCTCAACGAGCCGCTTTCGGTGATGCACGCGGAGATGACCGGGCCACCGCAGCCGCCGGTGCGCCGGCACGGGCTGCGCGTGGCCCACCACCTGCTGCTCGGGCACGGACTGGCCGTCCCGCGGCTGCGGGCGCACGTGCCCGGCGCGGAGATCGGGATCAGCCTGAACCTCGCCGGGACGACGCCCGCCACCCACCGGCCGGAGGACGTCACCGCGGCCGCGCGGGCGGAGGTCTACGAGGACCGGCTGTTCCTCGATCCCCTGCTGCGCGGCGACTACCCGCACCTCGAGGGCAGGCCGGTGATCGAAGCCGACCCGGCCGACCGCCGGTCGATCGCCGCCCCACTGGATTTCCTCGGGGTCAACTGGTACGCGCCGGCGCGGATCGCCGCGTCGGCGGCCGGGGTGTTCGGCTACACGCGGGTGCCGTTCCCCGGTGCGAGCACGAACCTGCTGGGCTGGCCGGTGGCGCCCGAGCGGTTCGGCGCGCTGCTGGCCTGGCTGCGCGCGACCTACCCGGACCTGCCGCCGATCCAGATCACCGAGAACGGCTACCCCGGCCTCGACGAGCCGGACGTCACCGGCTCGGTGCAGGACCTGCGGCGCATCGCCTACCTGCGGACCTGCCTGCGCCAGCTGCGCGCCGCCCTCGACGCCGGCTCGGACATCCGCGGCTACCACGTCTGGTCGCTGCTCGACAACCTCGAGTGGGACCACGGCTACCGCCCGCGCTTCGGGCTGGTGCACGTCGACTTCACGACGCTCGCCCGCACGCCCAAGGCGTCCTACCGGTGGTACCGGCAGTTCATCGCCGGCCAGCGGCGCGACGGGAAGGAGGGGACGTGCTCCGGTTGATCGCGCACCGCCTGGTCGTGTCGGTGGCGCTCGTGTTCGTCGTCTCGCTGGCGGCTTTCCTGCTGCAGTCCGCCGCGCCCGGCGACCTCGCCCGCGCCATCCTCGGCCAGAACTTCAGCGTCCAGGCCCACGAGCAGCTGCGCCACCAGCTGGGTCTCGACCAGCCCGTGCTGACGCAGTACGGGCAGTGGCTGCGGGACGCGTTGCACGGCGACCTCGGCACGTCGCCGATCAGCGGGCTGTCGGTGGCGGACGAAATCACCAACCGGCTGCCGGTCACGCTTTCGCTGATCGGCTGCGCCACGGCGGTGACCGCGTTCGTCGGCGTCGCGCTCGGCGTGATCAGCGCCGTCCACGGCGGCCGGATCGGCCGGGTCGTCGACGTGCTCTCGCTGATCGGGTACGCCCTGCCCAGCTTCTGGTTCGCGCTCACGATGGTGACGCTGTTCGCGGTCACCGTGCAGCTGCTGCCCGCCACCGGGTACGTCGCGCTGGGCGCGTCGCCCGCCGGGTGGGCGCGCAGCCTGGTGCTGCCGGTCGCGACGCTGGCGCTGCCGGGCATCGCCGTGTTCGCCAAGCAGACGCGGGACGCGATGCTGGAAGCGCTCTCCCGCGACTACGTGACGGCGTTGCGGGCCCACGGCGTGCCCGAGGCGTCGGTGGTGCTGCGCCACGCGCTGCGCAACGCGGCGATCCCCGTGGTGACCCTGGTGGGACTGACGTTCATCGGGCTGCTGAGCGGCACGGTGTTCGTCGAGTCGGTCTTCGCCATGCCCGGCCTGGGCGGCCTCGCGGTCCAGGCCACCTCCCTGCACGACATCCGGATGATCCAAGGCGTGGTGGTGGTGTTCACGGTGATCGTCGTCGCGGTCAACCTGGTGGTGGACCTGGCCTACGGCTGGCTGAACCCGAAGGCGCGGGTCCGGTGACCGCGGGCATCGAGGAGTTCGTCGCCCGGCGCGTCCGGCCCGGACGGCGGTGGCTCGCCGCGTTCCGCCGCCCGCTCGCGCTGCTGCCCCTGGGGTACCTCGCGCTGCTGGTGGCCGGTTCGCTGCTGGCGCCCGTCCTCGCGCCCTACAGCCCGGTCGCGACCGACCTGGACCAGGTGCTGGCCGGTCCCGGCGCCGCGCACCCGCTCGGCACCGACGCGCTCGGCCGGGACGTGCTGACGCGGCTGATGTACGGCGGGCAGATCAGCCTGCTGCACGCCGCGATCGTGGTCCTCACCGTGATCGGGGTGGGGGTCACCAGCGGGGTCGTGGCCGGGTACCTCGACGGCTGGTTCGACCGGGCGTTCACCTGGGTCGTCGACGTGCTGCTCGCGATCCCGGTCCTGATGACGCTGCTGGTGGTGCTGGCCGTCGTGGGCGAGCACCAGACGGTCGTGATGATCGCGCTCGGCGTGCTCGTCTCCCCCGGCCTCGCCCGGGTCGTCCGCGGCGCGACCCTGGCGGTGCGCAAGGAGCTCTACGTCGCCGCCGCGCGCGTGTGCGGGCTGCCCCACCACCGGATCGTGGCCGCGCACGTCCTGCCGCGCATCGCCGGCCCGGTCATCGTCCAGATCTCGCTGCTGGCCGGTGGCGCGCTGCTCATCGACGCCGGGCTGAGCTACCTCGGGTTCGGCGCCCAGCCGCCGGACCCGACGTGGGGCGACATGATCGCACAGGCGGCTTCGGTGATCGACCGGCAGCCGTGGCTGCTCGTGCCGCCGGGGGTCGTGCTCGGGCTGGCGATCCTGGCTTTCGGCCTGCTCGGCGACGTCGTCCGGGACGCGACCGCCGACCACGCCGGACCGCTGCGCGACCGGCTGCACCGCGCGCACCGGGCGGCCGCGCCGGTGCTGACCCCGCGCGCCGAGCCGTCCACGGCGCTGCTTTCCCTGCGGGACGTGGAAATCACGCTGTCCGGTGACCGGGTCGTGGTGGAGGACCTCGACCTCGACGTCGGCCACGGGGAGACCGTCGCGCTGGTCGGCGAATCCGGCTGCGGCAAGTCGATCACCGGCCGCGCGGTCCTCGACCTGCTCCCGGCGGGCGGCGCGGTCACCGCCGGGAGCCTCCTGTTCGACGGCGCCGACCTGGCGCTGGCCGGGCCGCGCGCGGTACGCCGGCTGCGCGGCTCGCGGATCGCGCTGATCTCGCAGGACCCGGTGGCGGCGCTCGACCCGGTGTTCACGGTGGCGAGCCAGCTCGGCGAGCTGGTCCGGCTGCGGCACGGCGGAACGCGGGCTTCGGTGCACGAGCGCACGCTGGGTCTGCTGCACGACGTGAACCTGCCGGCGGCGGTCGCCCGCCGGTACCCGCACGAGCTGTCCGGCGGCATGGCCCAGCGCGTCGCGATCGCGATGGCGCTGGCCGGCGAACCGAGCCTGCTCATCGCCGACGAGCCGACGACAGCCCTCGACGCGAGCGTGCAGGACGAGGTGCTGGGCCTGCTCGGGCGGCTGCAGGCCGACCGCGGGATGGCGATCCTGCTGATCACCCACGACTGGTCGGTGGTTTCGGCGTTCTGCCGGCGGGCGTACGTCATGTACGCCGGGCACATCGTCGAGTCCGGCCCGGTCGGCGACCTGGTGGTGCGGCCCCGCCACCCCTACACCGAGGGCCTGCTCGGCGCGCTGCCCCGCCGGGCGCGGCCGGGCTCGCGGCTGGCCGCCATCCCGGGTTCGGTGCCGGACCCGGCGCAGTGGCCGCGGGGCTGTCACTTCGCCCCGCGGTGCACCCTCGCCACGGCCGAATGCGCGGCCGCGCCGGTCCCGGTCTTCGAACCCGCCGCCGGGCACCGCACCCGGTGCCTGCACCACGCCAAGCTCTCGCCGGGAGGGGAACGTGCCTCTGCTTGAGGTCCAGGACCTGCGGGTCGGCTACCGGCCGCACCACCCGGTGGTCGACGGCGTCGGCTTCGTCGTGCGGCAAGGGGAAACGCTGGGGTTGCTCGGCGAGTCGGGCTCGGGGAAGTCGACGATCGGGCACGCGATCGTCGGCCTGGTCCGGCCCGAGGCCGGCCGGATCCGGTTCCGCGGCGAAGACATCACGCACACCGGCGCCCGGCGACGGCGTGAGCTGAGCAGGCACCTGCAGATCGTCTTCCAGGACCCGCACGGTTCGCTGAACCCGTCCCGCACGGTCGGCAGCACGCTCGCCGAGCCGTTGCGGGTGGTCCGCCGCCTGCCGCGCCGGGCGGCCGAGGAGCGCGTCGCCGGCGTCCTGGAGCGAGTCGGGATGGCACCGGGCGCGGCGAACCGCTACCCCGGCTCGTTCTCCGGCGGGCAGCTGCAGCGGATCGCCATCGCCCGGGCGCTGGTGCTGGAGCCGGAGCTGGTCGTCTGCGACGAGCCGACCAGCGCGCTCGACCTGTCGGTGCAGGCCCAGATCCTGAACCTGCTGCTCGACCTGCAGCAGCAGCTGGGGCTGAGCTACGTGTTCATCTCGCACGACATCGACGTCGTGCGGTTCGTGTGCCACCGGGTCGTGGTCCTGCGCGACGGCCGGGTCACCGAGCAGGACCCGGCCTGGCTGGGCTGAAGCCCTCGACGACCTCCTCCAGGACCTTGACCGCGTGGCCGGTGCCGTCCTCCGCGCGGATCAGCTCGCCCAGTTCCTTCGCCCGGTCCGGCACGGTCCCTTCGAGGGCGTCGCCGATCGCCCGTGCCAAGCCGCGCGCGGTCAGTTCCCGCAGCGGCTGCGGCGGCGGGGCCACGCCCATGGCGAACAGGCGCCTGCCGAAGAACGGCTGGTCGAACATGAACGGGCAGACCACCTGCGGCCGTCCCGCGGCCAGCGCCGCGCCCGTCGTGCCCGCCCCGCCGTGGTGCACCACGGCCGCCATGCGGGGGAAGAGCCGGTCGTGCGGGGCCTGCGTCAGGCAGAACGCGTCGCGGCCCAGGCCGTCCGGGCGGATCCCGCCCCGGCCCAGCGCGACGACCGCCCGGACCCCGGTCGCCCGCAGCGCCGCCGCGACGATCTGCCCGGTCCGGGCCGGGTCGCTGCCGACCATGCTGCCGAACCCGAGGTAGACCGGCGGCTCGCCGGCCGCGAGGAAGCCCGCGAGGTCGGGCGGCGGGGCCCACCGGGCCGGTGGCAGGAAGAAGAACCCCGGTGTGTGCACGCTTCCCGGGTACCGCACCCCCGGCGGCAGCACGTGCCTGCTGAACGCCTGCAGCACCGGAGCCGGGCCGCCGTCGGGCCGCCGGAGCGGGTCGTGGGCGAAGCGGCGGCGCGGCAGGCCGAGCCCCTCCCGGCGGAACCGCGCGGGACTCCCGGTCAGGGCCCGCACGAACGTCCTGGTCGACGCGTAGGACAGCCGGTTGAGCGCGGCCGGCAGCGGATAGGGGAACAGCGGGTCGGGCAGCGACGGCGTCGGCACCCAGAACGGCTGCAGGCACACCGGCACCGCCGGCACGCCGAGCAGCTCGGCGATCGCGTGGCCGGGGACGTTGACCTGGTGCACGACGACGTCGACGTCGCCGGCCTCGGCCAGCGTCCGCCCCAGTGCCGCGAGGTCGCCGAACACCCGCCGCATGGCGAGGCGGTTGCGGCGCAGCAGCCGCAGGCCGAGCCATTTCCCGCGCAGGCCGCGGAAGTTGCGCTCGACGGCCTCCCACGCCGCCCGGTCGTCGACGAGCTTGTTGGTCCCGTCGTCGAGCGGCAGCACCCCGGCGCAGAAGGGTTCGGCCACCGCGGCCGACGACGCGGGCGCGGCCAGCACCACCTCGTGCCCGGCCCCGGTGAGCGCCGCGGCCAGCGCGGCGAACGGCTGCACATCGCCGCGGCTGCCGTGGGTGAGCAGCAAAGCCTTCACGAGTCCTCCTAGGCCGAAGCGCCGACGATGAGCAGCTGCTCGTGCAGCTCCCGGACGATCCGGTCGACGTCGCCGCGGGTGAAGAACCGGTCGGTGAAGATGTGCAGCACCGTCAGGCGGTCCCGGTAGGTCGAGACGTAGTAGCCGGGGAAGAACGTGTCGCCGACGGTGTTGAGGATGTGGATGTCGGTGAACTCCAGCCCGGGCGGCGCGGGGAATTGCGCCACCACCCCGAGGTTGCTGATCAGCGCGTAGGAAAGGTTGCGGCCCAGTGCGTCCGCCATCGGCGCCGCCTCCCGCACGCCTTCCGGGCCGGCGAGGACCTCGTCCATCCGCGCCTTGACCTCGCGGCCGATCAGCACCGGGCTCAGCCGCGGGGACACGGGCGTCTCGGCCACGTAGGACATCATGAAATTGGTCGTCTCCAGCTCACCCACCGGCGGATCGACCCGGCGCCGGAAGTCCACCGGCGACACGCAGTACATCGGCACGGCCTCCCGCCCGCCCGCCAGCACGCGCTGCGCGAGCAGGATCGCGCCGGCGACCAGGCCGTGCACCGTCGTCTCGTACCGGCGCGCCGCCCGCTTGAGCCACTGCGTCTCCTCGACGCTCAGCCGGAGGTACCCGCTGAGCAGGCCCGCGGTCCCGGCCGTCGGCTCGGGCGGCACCGCGGAGTGGAACAGCCGCCGGTCGTACGGGATCAGGCCGAGCCGCTCGTGGAACAGCGCGGCGGGCGGTGCGGGCAGGGCCGTGCCCGGCTCGCTCACCGGCTCCTCCCCCGACGCGAACGCGGTGAACACCCGCAGCAGCTCCCGGAAGGTGCCGAGCCACGCGTTCGCGTCGGTGATCGAGTGGTCCGTGCGCAGGGCGACGAACCCGTGCCCGTCCCCCTGGACGAGCACGAGGTCGGCGACCCCCGCCGTGGCGTCCCACGGCAGTCCGGTGATCCGCTCGAGCGCGTCCGGCCCGTCGTCCAGGACGATCAGCTCCGGTTCGTGCTCCGGGGAGACCGCGAGCACGGCTTCCGGCGACGTCCCGCGGACCCGGGCCCGCAGCACGGGGTGCACCGCGCACAGGTGCCGGAACGCGCGCGCCAGGACGGCGGCGTCCAGGTCGCCTTCGTACTCGGCGGCCATGATCACCACCCGGTCCAGGTGGGCCAGTTCCAGGTAGTTCAGCGGACGTTCGAGCCCGGTCAGGTCCATTTCCACTCCCGCGTGAAGAACTGCGTGCCGTTGACGAGCACCTCGGCCGTGACGGCGGCGTCCGCGGCTCCCATGTCGATGCCGGCCCGCACGACGACCCGGTCGCCGTCCGGGGTTTCGGCGGTCTTCTCCCCCGTCGCGGTCATGCGCGCGGCCGCCGGGTGGTGCTCGGGCACGCCGAGGTCCACCTGCGTGGTCATGGCGAGGAAGTCCCGGTCGTCGCCGGGGATCCGGATGCGGTCCTGCTTCTCCACGGTCAGCCGGACCGACGAGCGGAGGTGGTCGCGGGCGATCTCCCAGCGGTCGCGGCCGTGGCCGGCCGGGTTCCGGCGGTCCGGCGCCGGGACCACCACGTCGGTGAGCGCGTCGGGGTCGGCGGCGGGCAGGCTCAGCGTCGTGGCCTGCTGGCCGTCGTACTCCTCGGCGGCCAGGCCGACGTAGTCGCCGGGACCGCGGATCACGCGGACCCCCAGCAGTCCCGGTTCGGCGGCGGGCCACAGGCGCGGGATGTCCGCCTCGGCGAGCACCAGCCGCACCCGGTGGCCCACGGCGACCTGGTAGCAGGTCGGGTCGAGCTCGACCTGGACGACGTCCGCGCGCCGGGCCAGGTTCACCGTGCCCGCCGCGATGAGCAGCGAGCGGTCCTGCTCGTCGACGTCGGTCACCTTGAGCACGCACCGGGTCGCGGTGGTGCCGGGCCCGAGCAGCAGCCGCACCGACGGCCGGCCGGCGATCAGCAGCGGCTCCGGCAAGGGAGCGCTGGTGAACGCGAGCGTCCGGGCGTCGTCGTCGTGCTGGTCCAGCGGGTAGCCGAACCGGTCGGTCGGGTGCTTGGTCAGTCCGCTCAGCGCGCCCACGGTGGGGTCGCCGCGGCCGGTGACCGTGGCGAGCGCCGACGGCCGCCCGCCCGGCGCGGACCGGTACAGGTGCCCCGAGCGGGAGGCGACGAAGACGTGGTCGGCCTTCTTGTCCGGCGGCCACTGCACGGCCCGCACCCAGCGGGAACCCGCGCCCTGGACGAAGAACGTCGCGGTGCGCTCACGGGCGCCGGCCCGCGGTGCCCGGCCGTGCAGCCACCGGTCCCACCACGCGCAGGCGAGCACGGCCGACGGGAACGGCCCGACCGGGGCGACGTCCGGGAACGTGTGCAGCCACGGGCCGGCGATGAGGTGCTTGGGCGCCCGGATCTGCTGGTAGGCGGCGATCATCCCGTCGCAGAACAGGTCGCGCCACCCGGCGACGCACAACGACGGCACGGTGATCCGCCGCGCGTCGATCCGCCGCTCCGCCCAGACTTCGTGCCCGGGCGGGTGTTCCCACGCGTCGGCGAACCACGGCTCGAACTTCTCCAGCCGCTCCTTCCAGACGCTCTCGTAGTTCTCGCGGTCGCCGTCGCGCAGCGGGGGCAGCAGCGCGCAGAAGATGTGGTACAGGCTCAGGTGCCCGAACATCCCGATCCCGCCGCGCAGGCCCGCCGGGTGCACCAGGTCGCGTTCGACGTCGGTCCAGCCCATCACCGGGAAGATCGCCTTGAGCGCGGGCGGGCGCTCCGCGGCGACGGCCAGCGTCGTCATGCCGCCGTGGGACAGGCCCCACATGCCCACCCGGCCGGTGCACCACGGCTGCGCGGCGGCCCACTGCACCACCGAGACGCCGTCGGCGACCTCGCCCGGGCTCAGCAGCGGCCGCGGCGACCCCTCGGACGTCCCGATCCCGAAGCAGTCCACGTACAACACGGCGTAGCCGCGTTCGGCGAAGTACCGCAGGTACCGGCTCGCCGCGATGCCGCCGAGACCGTCCTTCCGTCCCGTGTGGAGGGTCACCAGCACCGGCACGCGGTAGTTCACCTTGGGAAGGTAGAGGTCGGCGCCCAGGGTCAGGCCCGGTTCGCTCGAGGGGATGCGGACGTCGCCGCGGAACTCGACTTCGTGGCGCGGCGGGCCGGACCGCGGCACCCGCACGGGCGGCCGGATCACCGGAGCTCCGCCGGCTTGCGCGGGCGGGTCCAGCGCAGCGTCGCCCCGCCCCAGCTCATGCCGCCGCCGAACGCCACGAGCAGGACGACGTCGTCGTCGAACAGCCGCCCGGAGCGAACGGCGTCGTCGAGGGTGATCGGCACCGAGGCGGCACCGGTGTTGCCGTACCGCTCGACGGTCAGGTGCATCTGCTCGGGCCGCAGGTCGAGGGTCTTGGCGAGGTCCTGCAGCATCCGGCCGTTGGCCTGGTGCGGCACGATGAGGTCGATCTCCGACACCTCGAGCTCCGCCGACTTCGCGACGTCGACGACGAGGTCGGGCAGCACCCGCGAGGCGAGTTCCCTGACCTGCCTGCCGCGCATGGCGAAGTAGTGCTCGCCCGCGGCGAGGGTGGCCGCGCTGGCCGGGCGGCGGCTCCCGCCGCCGGGCACGGTGACGAAGTCGGCCGTCGTCCCGTCGGAGCCCAGCGCGCTCGACAGCAGGCCGCGGCCGCCGCCCCGCTTGCCGAGCACGACGGCGCCGGCCCCGTCGCCGAACAGCACGCAGGTGCGCCGGTCTTCGTAGTTCAGGATGCGCGAGTAGGTGTCCGCGCCGATGACCAGCGCGTTGCGGGGCAGGGGATCCGCTTCCAGCAGCGCGTGCGCGGTGACGAGCGCGTAGACGAAGCCGCTGCACACCGAGTCGACGTCGAAGGCCGCCGCGCGCATCGCCCCGATGTTGGCCTGGACCGCGCAGGCGGTGGCCGGGATCGGCTGGTCGGGGGTCGAGGTGGCCACGATCAGCAGGTCGATGTCGGTGGCAGCGAGGTTCGCCGCGCGCAAGGCGTGTTCGGCGGCCTTGGTCGCCAGGTCCGAGGTCGCCTCGTCCGGCGCCGCGACCCGGCGCTCGGAGATGCAGGTCTTGTCGAAGATCCACTGTTCGCCGAGGCCGAGGCGGCGGCCGAGTTCGGCGCTGGTGAGGACGGTGTCCGGCAGGTAGGAGCCGGTCCCGAGGATGGCGGTGTTCATGGGCGCCCTTCTATTCCGCGAATTTCGTCCGGTCGCACCAGACGAAGACGGCGCCGTCTTCGGGTACTCCGCGGGGACTGTCTTGGGGTTCGAAGTGCTCGTATCCCGCCATGTACGGGATCTTCAGCCGCGCCGAGGCCAGCTCGGCGCAGCGGACGAGCACGGTTTCGGGCATTCCGTCGGGTGCTCCCTTCAAGGTCACTTCCACGGTCGGCTCGGCAGAGCCCATGGCCGGTTTCACCTCTCCGTCATCCGACGCGCCGGTGGTAGGCGCGGATCGCCAGGGGGAAGAAGACACCCAGCACACCGGCCGACCAGGCCAGCGCACCGGCGAGCGGGCCCGCGACGGGACCGCCGTTGAGCAGGCCCCGCACGACGTCCGCGAGCAGGCTCACGGGGTTGACGCCGGACCAGGCGCGCAGCCAGCCCGGCATGGTCGCGGCGGGCACGAAGACGTTGCTCGCGAAGACCAGCGGCATGAACAACGCGACGGCCGAGCCCTGCACCGCGTCGCGGTCGCGCAGCACCATGCCGAGGAACACGGTGACCCAGCAGAAGCACAGCCCGGCGGTCACCAGGATCGCCGCCGCGGCGAGGACTTCGAGCGGGCCGGTCCGCACGCGGTAGCCGAAGGCGGCGCCCGCGCCGAGGAGCACGGCGATCGCCACGAGGTAGCGGACGGCGCCGGCGAGCACCACCCCGGTGAGCGGGGCCGAGCGGGCGATGGGCATGCTGCGGAACCGGTCGAACACGCCGCTGCCCGCGTCGCTGTTGAGCCCGACGCCGGCCGACAGCGTGGCCATCAGCACGCTCGGCACCATCAGTCCCGGTACCAGGTCCCGCAGGTACGCACCCGGGCTGCCGGCGATCGCGCCGCCGAACAGGTAGCCGAACATCACCAGGAACAGCAGCGGCTGCACGGTCACGTCGACCAGGTGCTCGGGGTTGCGGCGGATCTTGAGCACCCCTCGCCCGGCCAGGATCAGCCCGTGCCGCAGCGCTTCGGCGGGAGCCACCCGGCCGCTCACCGGGCGTTCCCTTCACGCGCCGGGGGAAGGGCCGGGCCGGCCGTGCTCGGCGTTGCGCCCATCCCGCACTCCCCTCGCGTGCCGGAGGAAAGCTCCGGGCCGACCGCACTCGGCGTTCCTCCGGCGAACGGCATCCGTGCGCTCATCCCGCGCTCCCTTCCCGCGCCGCCGGAACCTCCGGCCGGGCCGGTTTCCCGGTCAGCGCCAGGAAGACCTCGTCCAGGCTCGGCAGCCGCAGCCCGAGCTCGGTCACCGCCAGCCCGGCCCGGTCGAGCTCGCGGACCAGCGCGGACAGCACCAGCGGGTCGGCGGCGGGCGCGGTGAGCAGGCCGGTGCCGAGGTCGCGGGCCGGGGCGGCACCGGTCAGCTTGCCGAGGACGCGGGCGGTCGCGTCCACGTCCTCGGCCAGCAGCGGCCGGACCTGCACCGTGCGGCCGCCGACCCGGCGCTTGAGCTCGTCGGGGGTGCCGTCGGCCACGACCCGCCCGGCGTCGAACACCGTGACACGGCCGGCGAGCCGGTCGGCCTCCTCCAGGTACTGCGTGGTGAGCAGCACGGTGACGCCTTCGGCCACGAGCTCCCGCACCACCTGCCACAGCTCCCGCCGCACGTGCGGGTCGAGCCCGGTGGTCGGCTCGTCGAGGCAGAGCACCCGCGGCCGCCCGGTCAGGCTGGCCGCCAGGTCGAGCCGGCGGCGCATGCCGCCGGAGTACGTCGACGCGGGCCGGGCGGCGGCCGCCCCGAGCTCGAAGCGCTCGAGCAGCTCCGCCGCCCGGTCCCGCGCCGCGGGGCGGGACAGTCCCAGCAGGCGGCCGAGCAGCACCAGGTTTTCCGTGCCCGTCAGGTCCCCGTCTACGGACGCGTACTGGCCGGTGAGCCCGAGCAGCGCGCGAACCCGCGCCGGTTCGCGCGTCACGTCGAGGCCCCCGACCCGGACCAGGCCCTCGTCCGGCCGCAGCAACGTGGCCAGAATCCGGACCATGGTCGTCTTCCCGGCGCCGTTCGGCCCGAGCACGCCGACCACCGTGCCCGCCTCGACGGCGAACCCGACCCGGTCGAGCGCTGTGGTCCGCCCGAACCGTTTGACCAGGTTCTCCACCCGGATCATCGGCGGCACTTTTCCTCCTTCGGACGTACTCTTTTCCGGCCGGCGGGGAATCCCGCGATTCCCGCCCGAGGTCCATGATTCCGCGGGCGGCACGCCTGCCGACATCCGAAAACCGAACAATTCTTCCCGACGGCGGAACGGGTGCGGGCACGAAAAACGGGTGCCGCCCGCTCGCACGGACGACACCCGTTCGGCTACCCGGATTTCCGGGTGCGATTCACCGCCGCAGCGTTTCCGACGGCCGTTCCCCGAACCGCTGCTGGTACCGGGCGGCGAAGTGGCCCGCGTGCAGGAAGCCCCATTCCGCGGCCACCTCGGTCACCGTGACGGCGTCGGACTGGGCCGCCCGCAGCTGGTCGCGCACCCCGCGCAGGCGGGTCTCCCGCAGGTACTCCATCGGTCCCATCTTGAGGTGCTTGCGGAACCCCAGCTGCAGCGACCGCTCGGTGACGTCGGCCTCCCGCGCCAGGCTCGCGGTCGTGTGCTGCCACTTCGGGTGGTTGTCGATCCACTCCAGCGCGATGCTCACCGCGCGCGTCGGCGCGGCGGGGACCTCGCCGTCGAGCATCCGGGTGTAGTTGCTGGGCTGCCCCATCAGCAACGCGGTGACCAGCGTGCGTTCGAAGGTCTCGGCGACCGCGCGCCGTTCGATCAGCGAGCCGGGGCGCTCGAGCTCGGTCACCAGCATGCGCAGGCCGCGCAGCCAGCTCCGGCCGTTGCCCGAGTCGACGGCCATCGCCGGGGCGAACCGCAGCGGCCGCCGCAGGGGTGCGCCGAGCAGGTCGCTGAGCCGGGCCTCGAGCCCGGTCCGCTCCAGCCGGACGACCAGCTGCGCGCAGTCGCCCGGCCAGCGCAGCGCCACCGGATCGGCCGGGGAGAGCACGGCCGCGGTCGCGGTGGTGACCACCACCCGGTCGTTCCCGCAGCGCGCCTCGGCTTCGCCGGCCAGCGGGACCAGCACCGTGAAGAACGATTCGGCGGGCGCGGACGCGAACCGCACGGTTCCGCCGTACCGGAGCGCGCTCACCGACAAATCACGCAATCGCGCGTAGTGCATTCGCGCGTCGAGCCGCGAATCGCCGCCGAGCACCCGAAGGGTGTGCGGGGCCCACACCCGGCTCACTTCGTCGCGCACCTGATTCGGGTCACGAGAACGGAAGAGCTCGTAACGCGCGAGCGGTAATCCCGACGCGGAGCCGTCTTCCCTGGACAACACCGACCTCCGTCCACTATTCAGCGAATTCTTCCGGACCGGAAGCCGCGTCTTCGCGCCTTCCCCGAGATCCCGGGCACCACGGCCGGGGCCGCGAATGCGGGACCGCGCCGACCGGCAATCATGGTATGGCCGCCGCCGCGGCGGCCGCATCGGTCGAAAGAACGAATATCGACGATTTCACACGATGCCGAGGTCTCGCGCGAAGGCGGCCAGCTGGGTGCGGCTGCGCAGGTCGAGCCGGGCCAGCATCCGGGAGACGTGGGTCTTGATCGTCGACTGGCTGAGCCCCAGCTCGGCCGCCACCTCGAGGTTCGAACACCCCTGCGCGACGAGCCGCAGCACGCTCAATTCCCGTTCGGTCAACGGAATTCGCGGGGGTTCCCGCAACCGGTGCGGCACCCGGGCGCGGAATTCGCCGAGCAGGTCCCCGGCCGCGGCGGGCGCGAGCCACCCGCCCCCGGCCGCGACCGCGCGGACCACCGCGGCCCAGGGGTGGCTGCCCGCGCTGTCGACGACGTAGCCGCGCACCCCGGCCCTCGCGGCGGACACCACGTCCCCGGGGTGGTAGGCATCGGCCAGCAGCACCACGGCGGGCGGGTGGCAGCCGCGCGCGAGGTCCCCGGCGACGGTGACCGCCTCGGCGCCGAGCACGGCCCGGTCGAGCACGACCACCGACGGCGCGAACTCCTCGAGCGCGGTCACGACGTCGCTCCAGGTCTCCGGCGCCCGGTGCCGCACCTCGATGTCCGCCTCCCCGGCGAGCTGCCGCCCGATGCGGCGGGTCCGGTCGGCGCGGGACAGGATCAGGAGCACGCGGATCACGGCCGGGGCGACCCGCTTCCGCCCTCGCCGGGTCGGCACGCTGTGCAGAAATGGTCCGGACCTGTGGTCCCGATCAAGCTTCGTCACCTCCGGAGTCGCTACGCCAACGCTGGCGGAAAGTAGCGCAGCGACGACGGAGCGCACCAGCGGCACACCGTGGATCTTCGTCCCATTCCCGCACATCACCGGTTCGCCGCAGCGCGGCTGCGCCGTCCGGCCGAACCTCCGGGCCCTTCGGTGTCCACAGTGGACATCGGCGTCACCCCTCGCCGGAGAACCGCTCCCACGCCGATTGCCGGGTCATCCCCAGCGCCTCGCCGACCTGCGCCCACGTGCCGCCGAGCGAGCGCGCCTTGCCCACCCACGCCGCCAGGTTCTCCTGCACCTGCGCGGTCGCCGCCGCGACCGGGCGCAGGTTCGAGAGGACCTGCTCGAGCGGCAGGTCGTGCTCCCACGGCGCGATGAGCGGCGCGTCCGCCGGCTTGCCCGCGATCACCGAGACGCAGAGCTGCACGCACCCGTCGCAGATGAAGACGCCCGGACCGCCGACGAGCGTGTCGACCTCCGTGTTCGGCTTCGCGCAGAAGGAACAGCGCGCGATCACCCCAGTCGCCATGACGGCCTCCTTTGTCAGGCTGAACCTTACAGCCGTAAGGCGGAGCCTGACAAGCTCAGGAAGTTCGACGTCCACTCGGCGAGCTCGGCGAAGCGACCGGTCAGCTCTTCGATCTCGGCCCAGCGCCGGTGCTCGCGTTCCAGGTCCGGGACGAGGAAGTCCTCCACGAGCAGCAGCAGGGTGGCGATCTCGTAGGCGACGTCGGCGAGCTGCAGAAAAGGCCGGTACTCGGCCTCGGCGCCGGCCCCGTTCCGCGCGGCCCATTCGCGAGCGCCGAGCCCGGCGGTGCGGCACACGGACTCGACCGAGCGCCGGATCGCGCCGCGCCGGGAGTCGGGCCGTCCTGCGGTCGGCGGGGCGATGTTCCAGGCCACGGACAGCAGGCAGCACCCCGCATCGTCCATCGAGTTGTGCTTCACGCGACGTACTCTGCGGACCCACGGGCACGACCCCCGAGTTCCGACTCGCCGGGTCACCTCATCGTGTGCGGAACCTGCCCCTATCGGGCGAACATCGCCACCGAGATGAAGTCCGCCAACGCCTGCTGGCCCGCCGCGTTCGCGTGGATCCCGTCGCCGTTGTCGTACGCCGGGAGGATGCTGTTCGGCTTCAGCGGGTCCTTCAGCACCTGGTCGAAGTCCACCACGCCGGAACACGTGCCGCCGCAGGACGCCCAGCGGGACACGAACAACCCGATCTCGTGGCGCGCCAGGTTGGCCGCGTCGTCGTAACCCGGCCGGGGCGTGCTCGGCGTGACGTACACCGCGATCCCCGCCGCCCGCAGCCGCTGGAACACCGCGCGGTAGCTGTCCAGGATCGTTGCCGCGTCGCAGCCGTACGCCAGGTCGTTCGTTCCGTAGTAGTAGATCACCGACTTGACGCCGTGCAGTGCCAGCACGTCGCGATCGAGGCGGCTTCCCGCGTCCAGGCCCGCCACCGACGGCGGCATCCCCGGGCACGTCGGGGCGCTCGTCGTGCCCGAGACGCCCGCGTTCGCCACCGCCAGCGACGCCGGGACCAGGCGCCGCGCGAGGTCGTCGGTCCACCGCCGGTCCGCGCCGAGCTGCGTGCAGCCGGGACCGCAGTTGGTGCTGCCGATCCCGTCGACGACCGAGCTGCCGAACGGGACCACCGTGCCCTTGAGCGTGGAGTTGTGCACGTCGACGGCGCTGACCACGTACGTGGAGCCGACCGTGGCGGTGAACGCCGCGCCGGAGGTGTCGGCGGTGTGGTCCCCCGATCCCGGCGCGGTGAGGTAGTTGTCCCGCAGCGCCGCGCCGTGGCGTCCGGGCGTGGCCGTGCCCGAGACGAACATGCTGACCGCGAGGTTGGTGTCCGGACGCGTCACGAGCCGGGTCTCGTCGCTCCAGACCTCGCCGCCCGCCGGGATCGTGACGGCGGGCCGGCCCGCGAAGGTCAGGTCTCGGGAACCCGTGACGTCGGCGCCGCCCGCGCTCAGCCCGGCGGTGGCGTGGCCGACGGTCAGCGGCCCGGTGCCGAAGGTGTTCTGCAGCCGGACGCGGACGGCGTCGCCGCCCTGGCTGAGGTGGGTGATCATCCGCAGCGACCGGTCGGAGACGGGTGCGTCGGCGTGCCCGTCCTGCGACTGCGCCCACGCCGTGAACCAGGCGTGTCCCGCACCGGCGGCTCCCGGCGCGGAAACGACCACGGCCGCGGTCAGGGAAAGGGCGATCAGAAGGGCGATCCTGCGCACGGCGCCTCCGGTCCACAAAGGACTTCGTGGCGACACCGGCGTCACCACTCCCGGTCGATCGTAGGGAGCGGGTCACGAGACCGGCAAGCAGCTTGTCCGATCTTGTCAGCGGTCAGGCCGCCCCGCCGGCCAGGGCCACGACCCGGCCGAACGGGCCGTTGTAGTAGTTCTGGTCCCCCGGCAGCCCGCCGCCGCGGGCGAACTGCCAGATGCTCTGCTTGTCCCAGCCCGCCGGGAGCTCGCCGACCTCCGGGCCGTAGCGCGCGAGCCACAGCGGGTTCGTGTTCCCGAACCCGGACGCGTTGCCCGTGCACGTCTTCCACCACGCCGTGCTCGTGTAGATCAGCGCGCTGCGCTTGACCTTCGCCAGGTAGGTCCGGGTGAAGTCGGTGATCCACGCCGTCATGTCCGCCTGGTTCTTGCCGTAGCAGACGTCGCCGTAGGGGTTGTACTCGATGTCCAGCGCGCCCGGCAGCGTCTTGCCGTCGGCGCGCCAGCCGCCACCGTGGGCGATGAAGTACTCCGCCTGCTCGGCGCCGCCCGAGATGTCGGGGCGGGCGAAGTGGTACGCACCGCGGATCAGGCCCGCGTCGTGCGCCCCGTCGTACTGCTGGGCGTACTGGGGGTTGACGAACCCGGTGCCCTCGGTCGCCTTGACGTAGGTGAACTTCGCGCCGCCGGCCGACGCGGCGGCCCAGTCGACCGCGCCTTGGTGCCCGCTGACGTCGTGCCCGAGCGTCCGGTCGGCCGGTTCGGCCCGGGCGGAACCCGGCACCACGCCCTCGTGCGCCGCGATCTGCGTGCCCGCGAAGTTCGTGGCCGCGAGCGAGTAGTCCGGCGAGGCTTCCGCGGGGACGGCCACGACCACCGAAGCGAGCGCGGCCAAGGCGCCCGCTGCGGCGAGCCGGGGCCGCCACCGCTGTTCGTCGTGTCCGGCAACGGCTCGGCTCATCGGGGCTCCGATCTCGGTACTGGCACGTCCGAAGACCATGGTGCCCGCCCGTGTCGCTCCCCGCGAGCGATGTGTCACTCGATGTAGTGATCTATAGCTCGGTGGTGATGATCGCTTCGACCAGCACCTCCCCCACCGGGGTGAGTGCGACGACGCCGTCGTGCGGGCGCAGCTCGACGAGCCCGCGCGCGGCCAGCGAACGGAACTTGCCCAGCCACGGTTCCGCGAACAGCGACCGCCCCGGGAAGCGCGCCGAGTGCACGGAATCCCGCAGCGGCCGCAACGTCGTCAGCGCCATCTTCACCGCCCGCGCCTCCTGCGCTTCGGGCGTGAACCGGGTCGCCGAACCCAGCGGGATCCGGCCGGCCGTCACGGTTTCGGTGTACCGCTTCGAGTTGACGTCGGTGATCGCCTCGGACGCGCGGCAGCTCGACGACCCGCCCAGCCCGATCGCCACCTCGGGCTCCTGCTTGTCCTGGTCGACCATGATGGCCTTCCACTTCTCCGGCCCCAGGCCGGCGCGCGCGAAGTACATCGTCGGGTGCTCGGTGTAGCCGGCCGCGCGCAGGCCGCCGGTGAGCAGCTCGCGCATCTGGTACTGCTCCCCGAGCGGCGGCCAGCGGTGGCCGTCGCGCACCAGCTTGTCCCGGTAGGACGGCAGCTGCCACGCGGCCGGTTTCTCCCCGGTGACGCCGGTGCGCGTGTCGCTGTAGGACGCCAGGTGCAGCTTCGTGCAGACCACGGCCGTGACCTCGTTCTCCAGCACGACGTCGAGGTCGCGGCGGACGCTGTCGAGGGTCTGGTCGAGCAGGCCGTACATCAGGTCGATGCTGACCCACTCGAAGCCCAGCGAGCGGGCGTTGCGGACGAAGTCGACGCACATCGCGGCGCTGTGCTCGCGGCCGCACAGCTCCAGGACGTGGTCGTCGAAGGACTGGACGCCGCTGGACAGCTTGGTGCAGCCCAGTTCCCGCAGCAGTTCGAGCTTGGCCGGGGTGAACGTGCTCGGGTCGCCCTCGAACCGGATCGTCGTGCCGCCGGTGAACCCGAACTCCGCACGGTAGAACTCCAGCAGCCGCCGGATCTCCGGCTCCGGCAGCAGCGACGGGGTCCCGCCGAAGACGTTGAACTCCCCCACCTCCGCCCCGCGCAGGTTCGGCACGGCGTCGAGCCACAGCTTCGCCTCGGCGATGTTCAGGTCGACCCAGTGCTTCGCTTTCTCGTACGCCACTTCGGGTTTGCCCTTGACCAGCACCACCGGGTACTGGCAGAAGCGGCACCGGTAGGCGCACGTGGGGATGTAGGACCAGAGGTGGATCGGGCCGGCGGTCGCCAGCTGGCGATCGAGGTCGCGCAGGAAGTCCGACGGCGAGCCGGGGACGTTGCCCGGGAAGACGTGCGCCCCGAACGGGTCCTCCTGCACGAAGTCGAGCAGGTGCCGGTTCTCCGGCGCCTCGAGGACGTCGAGCACCGCGGGCCGCGGCCACGCCGGGTCGAGCGCGTGCAGCGAGCCGATCGCCTCTTCGTAGGCGAGGGTCATCAGAACACCCCTCCGTTGCCGAAGTAGTTGTGGGCTTCTCCCGATTCGCGGTCTTCGCAGTAGTAGCGGACGAACTCGGCGAACCGGTCCGGCGGGATCTCCGCCAGGCACGGCGGCAACGGCGGCGGAACCCCGATGTCCGCGCCGACGTGCCGGCGCAGGCAGGCGAACAGCTCGTCGGCGAACTCGAAGTACAGGCGGTACGACGGCGTCTTGTACGCGTGGATGGGCGTGAAGTCGACGACGCGCATCTCGTCGCGGATCTCGGCGATCCGCCGCGCGAGCCGGGCGGCGAGGTCGGCGCCGAAGAACGCGATGACGGCGTCGTCCTCCAGCAGCGCCGGGGTCAGCAGCACCGGCAGGATGGTGTTCTTCGGCGTGAAGTCCTTGATGGAGAACTCCCACGCCTGCTGGGCCTCGGCTTCCGTGAGATCGGCCGGCGCCGCCGGTGCGGACGGCCGGATGTCGCGCATGACGATGATGCCGTCCGAGCCGTAGGCGCGGCCCGCGATCACTTCGTCGATGGCGTGGTCGACGCGCCGCGGGTTGATCTCGACGCGCGAGCGCGGCGCGTACGTGATCGCGTCGCCGCCGCTGGCGACCTTGATGCCGAAGTCCCAGTCGTCGGAGAGGTGGCTGACGAACTCGCCGTCCTGCAGCTGGTAGAAGATCTCGATGCCGCCGGCCCGCTCGTAGGCGTCGCGTTCGACGGCGAAGCCCTTGCCGTCGGGGAAGCCGCCGAACAGCGAGAACGTGACCGCGCGGCAGCGCAGCGTCCGCTGGATCGCCTCCCACAGCCGTGGCCGGCCGGTGAAGTGCGCCTCGTCGTAGTAGTAGTCGCAGACGCCGATGGCCGCCTTGCTCGACTCCATCGCGGCGAACAGCTCGCTCAGCCAGTGCGGGTCGACGCGGCAGTCCGCGTCGGCCGAGACGAGGTAGAACCGCTCGGCCGGATCGGTGTCGGGCCGGTTGCGGCTGCGCGCCGCGGCGAAGTCCATGCCCGCCCGGCGCGCGCACGACACGCCCTGCTCGGGTTCGGCGATCACGTGCAGCGCCAGATCCGGGTGCGCGGCCGCGAAGGCGCGCGCGACGGCCACGGTGTTGTCGGTCGAGTTGTTGTCCACCAGCACGACCTCGTACCGGCTCTTTTCGAGCGGGCCGTCGCCGTCGCGCTGGTCGTGCAGCGTCCGCAGGACTTCCGGCAGGTTCGCGGCCTCGTTGTACACCGGCAGCACGACCGAAAGCCGGGTGCCGGCGGCCATCGGCGGCGGGTACAGCCGGTCGACGAGGTCGTCGACGACCTCCGTGCCGAAGTAGGCCTGCCCGAGTTCGGAGTTCGCCCGCACCACGTCCGCCCGTTTCCCTTCGTCGGTGATCAGCTCGGCCACTTCGCGGGCGAACGCCGCGTCCGGCAGGTCGCGGGCCCGGATGTCCAGCACCGGTGCCCGGAACCCCTTGCGGCCGTAGACGACGTCGTACAGCTCGTACCCGCTGGTGATGTACGGCGTCCCCGAGGCGATCGCCTCGCTGACCGGGTTGCCGTAGCTCTCGTAGTCGTAGGAGGTCAGGAACGACACGACGGTCGCGTGCGCGAGGAGGTCCCGCACCGAGTACCGGCCGGGGACGCTCGTGTCGTACGGCGTCAGCCAGCCGCCGAACACGACCCGGTCGCGGACGCCGAGCTCCGCGGCCAGCCGCACCAGCCGCGCGTGCTCGGCGGGCGCCTCCGCGACGTCGCCGGCGACGAACAACCACGCGTCCGGCAGCAGGACCAGCAGGTGCAGGTCCCGGTCGATGCGCTTCTGCGGGATGATCCGCGTGATCCGGGCCAGCAGCGGCACGTCCTCGGGGATGCCGTGCTCCCGCCGGAAGCCCGCGGTGCGCTCGTCGACCCGGGCCGGGTCGAGGGTGAAGGCGTTGGGCAGGACGTCGATGTTCCGCAGCCCCGGCACCCAGTCCAGGGTTTTCGCCAATGCCTCGTCGTGCAGCGCGAAGTAGTGGATGTGCGGCGAATTCCGCGGTGCCGGGACGCCGGGGTACGGGAACCGGCCGTACTTGGCGATGCCCGGTTCGCTCTGCCACATCAGGTCGTGGTCCCGCCAGAACACGAACCGGCCGAGCCGGTGCCGGGTGCCGTACCGGCCGATCGCGCGGTAGAGGGCTTCGGTGTAGGCGACGTTCTCCGGCAGGGTCCCGTTTTCGACCATCACCATCGTGACGCCGAGGCGTTCCCAGGTGGCCACGACGCGGTCGGCCAGTTCGCCCGCGATCCGGTCGATCTCCGGACGCAGCGTTCCTGCACCGAGCTGGACGGATTCGCGCAGGGTCCGTTCGACGAACTCCCGGTCGTAGCCGCGGATCCCGGCGACGTCGTCGACGCGGTCGAGGGTGACCCACTCCGGCAGCAGCCCGGCTTCGTCGCGGTAGGGCCGGAAGAACGTCCCCTTGTCGGGCCGGATGTCGTAGCCGAGGTCGAGGTGGACGCGGTGCCCGGCGAACCGGCGCGCCGTCTTGAGGAACTCGACCACGACCCCGGAGAGCGGAGTGGCGTCGAAGGACACGCCCCAGAGGACTGACATCGATGTCGGACTCCCGTCTCGGCTTCGCCGTCACTTCCAGCGTACGGGGTGTGGCGGCGAGTGGCCGCCTGAGCAGAGAGCGCTTTCCGCGGTGCGGGGTGGTTGACCGCGGCGCACCCACACCCCAGAGTGGCTCCATGAACCGGGCCCTCGGGGTGCTGACCTGCGGCGCCTTCCTCTCGATCGTGCTCGGGGTCCTCGGGTCCGGGGAGCCCGTGCTCTCGCTCGTGCTCGGCGCGGTGTTCGCCGTGTTCGCCACCGCGGGCTTCGGGTGGGTGCGCGCCCGCGGCCGTACGACGTGGGCGGCCGCGTACGTCGGTGTCCAGCTGCCGCTGGCCTTCGTGACCTTCACGATCAACGCCGGGGTCGGGACGACGCTGTTCCTCGTCGTGCTGGTCAGCCAGTGTGTGCTACTGCGGCTGCCGCTGCCGGTGGTCGCGCTGGTCATCGCCGTGGTCCCGCTCGTGCACCTCGGGATGTCGCTGGGCGAAGGCCTCCGGGAAGGCCTCGGCACCCTGGTTTCGGTCCTGTTCGCCGCCGTCATCACCGAGCTGCTGGTGCGCGAGCAGCGCTCGCGCGGCGAGCTCGCCGAGGCGCACGAGAAGCTGCGCGGCTACGCGACGCAGGCCGAGCGGCTGGCGACGGCGCAGGAGCGCAACCGCGTCGCGCGCGACATCCACGACGGGCTCGGGCACTCGCTCACCGTGGTCCAGATGCAGGTCAAGGCCGCGCGGGCGGTGCTGCCGACCGATCCGGGCAAGGCCGACGAGGTCCTGGCGAAGGCGCAGGAGCAGGCGGAAAACGCGCTGGCCGAGGTGCGGCGCTCGGTGAAGGCGCTGCGCGAGCCGCGGCCGGCGCCGCTGCCGGACGCCTTGCGCACGCTGGTCTCGGAAGCGGGCGTCCCCGCGGAGCTGACGGTCTCCGGTGCCGAGCGACCGCTTCCGGACGAGCACCGCGAAGCGCTGTTCCGGGCCGCGCAGGAAGGTCTGACGAACGTCCGCAAGCACGCGGCGGCCGGCCACGTCGACCTCGTGCTGGACTACGCCGACGCGTCCGTGCGCGTCTCGGTCCGCGACGACGGCGTCGGCACCGACGGCGCCGAGCCCGCCGGCTTCGGGCTGGTGGGGCTTCGGGAACGCGCCGAGCAGCTGGGTGGGAAACTCGCCTTCACCTCGACGGCGGGCGAGGGCAGCGCGCTGAGCATGGAGGTCCCGGGATGACGCCGGTGCGCGTCCTGCTCGTCGACGACCAGGCCCTCTTCCGCGAAGCCCTCGCCACGCTCCTGGCGACCCACGACGGCATCGACGTCGTCGGCGAAGCGGGCGACGGCGAGGAGGCACTGCGCCAGGTCGCCGCCCTCGTGCCCGACGTCGTCCTGATGGATCTGCGCATGCCGGTCCTCGACGGCGTCGGCGCGACCCGGCGGCTGCGCGGCGACCACCCCGGCGTCCAGGTCATCGCGCTGACCACCTTCGACGACGACGAAGACGTCTTCGCGGCGCTGCGTGCGGGCGCGGTCGGGTACCTGCTCAAGGACGTCTCCTCGGCGCGGCTGATCGAGGCGGTCCTGGCGGCCGCGCGGGGCGAGTCGGTGCTGCAGCCGTCCGTGGCGGCGAAGGTCGTCGCGCGGTTCGCGCAGCTGCCCGAGCCACGCCCCCAGCCGCTGGTGGTGCCCTTGTCGGAGCGGGAACTCGACGTGCTGCGCCTGCTCGCCGACGGCCGCAGCAACCGGGAGATCGCCGCGAAGCTGTTCCTCGCCGAGGGCACGGTGAAGAACCACGTGACGAACGTGCTGGGCAAGCTCGGTGCCCGCGACCGCACCCAAGCCGCGCTGCGAGCCCGGGACCTCGGCCTGCTCTGAGCCGCGGTCACATGACCCGGGTCATGACTTCCGGCACGTCCCGCCCGGGCCGGCACCCGGGATTCTCGTCCAGGACAAACCTGGAGGGAACCCATGACCACCACCGCACCGGCCCGGACCACCGGCCGCAAGCTCGCCCGGTTCACCGGCCACTACGTCGAAATGGTCGCCGCCATGCTCATCGGCATGGTCGCGCTGCACCCGCTGTGGCCGCCGTCCTGGCTGGAACGCGCGGACGTCGACGCGCTCGTCATGGCCACGGACATGACGATCGCGATGACCGCGGCCATGCTGCTGCGCCGGCACTCCCGGCCCCGCATCGCCGAGATGGCCGCCGCGATGTACCTGCCCTTCGTGGTGCTGCTCGTGCCGTACTGGCTCGGCGCGATCTCCAGCGGCACCCTGCTGGTCGCCGGGCACGTCGTCATGCTCCCGCTGATGCTGGCCGCCATGGTGTGGCGCCGCGCCGAGTACTGGCACTGACGTGCGGACCGTCCTGAAGTGGGCCGCCCTGGTCGTCGCCGTGCTCGCCGTCCCCGCCGTGGGCGCGACGATCTCCGCGCTGTCGGCTTTCCACGCCCTCTACGCCCCCGGCCCGGACCGGCCCGTGCCCGCCGCGGCACCGCCGGCGCACGACCCGGCCAAGCCGACCGCGGTGGTCGTCGTCGGCGACCGCGGGGCCGTCGTCTCCGACACCCTCGCGCCGTACGAGATCCTCGCGGCCACCGGCCGGTTCAACGTCTACACCGCCGCGCCGACGCGGGAGCCGAAGCCGCTGACCGGCGGCCTCGACCTCGTGCCCGACCTCAGCTTCGCCGACCTCGCCACCCGGCTCGGGCCGACGGCACCGGACCTCGTCGTCGTCCCGGCCCTGCCGGACGTCGGCGAGCCGAGCACCGAACCCGTGACGCGGTGGCTGCGCGCGCAGGCCGCGCACGGCGCGAAACTGCTGAGCGTCTGCAACGGCGGCGGCGTCCTCGCCTCGGCGGGCCTGCTCGACGGCAGGCCCGCGACCGCGCACTGGCTCAAGCTCGGGGCTTTCTCGAGCGACTACCCGGCCGTGCACTGGGTGCGCGGGCAGCGGTTCGTCGACGACGGCGACGTCGTCACCACCGCCGGGATCCTTTCCGGCATCGACGGGACGCTGCACTGGGTCGAACGGCTCGCCGGCCGCGAGGTGGCCGCCGACGCCGCGAAGGCGATCGGCTGGACCCGCTACGGCACCACCGTCGGAGTGCACGCACCGGAGTCGACACCGGACGCCGCGGCGATCGTCAACGCGGCCTTCCGCTGGGACCCGGACGAGATCGGCGTCCTGCTCGCCAACGGTGCCGGTGAGATCGAGCTGGCGTCGGTGTTCGACACCGAAGGCCAGTCGCTGTCCTCTCGCACCCTCGCCGTGAGCGCGGACGGCGCGCCGGTCCGGTCGCGGCACGGCCTGACGTTCCTGCCCCGGGCGACGCTCGCCGGCGCCGACCTCGACCGGCTGATCGTGCCGGGCGCGACGCGCGGCGTCACCGGGGGTCCCGAACCCGAGTACGTCCACGACCGGCCCGGCTTCGCCTACGACACCGCGGTGAGCGCGCTCTCCCGCCGCACGGACGTCGCGACCGCGCGGTGGACCGCGAAGGTCCTGGAGCTGCCCACCGACGGCGTCGGTTTCGAAGGCCGGGCCTGGCCGTGGCTGCCGACGGCGCTCCCGATCGCCCTGATCCTGCTGGGCGCGGCCGCCATCGTCGTCGTGCGCCGGGTCAGGGCGCCCAGGGCTGCGCGATCACCCAGCTGACGTCGTCGTTGTACGACCCGGCGGCGTCCCAGGCGTGGGCGCCGCTGGTGTCGGCGATGTAGAGGGTGTGGTCGTAGTGCCGCAGGTACTTGCCGGAGTAGTTGTACGAGCGGAACGACGTTCCTTGCCCGTTCTTCCCGGCGACCGGGCAGAACGTGGCGTCGGCACGGAAGGCCGTGCTGCCGTCCATCGGCTGCCGGTAGACCTGGAAGTCGAAGTGCCGCAGGAAGTCACCGGGGTAGTTGCGGGACTCGAACGACACGCAGGAGGCGTCGGCGAGTCCCTTCCGGACGATCCAGGTGGCGTCGTTCTTGTCCAAAGTGGAGCTGACCGGCGAGATCACCGCGTTGTCGTTCCGGTGCCGGATGTAGTCACCGGTGCAGCACGCGGTGGTCGCGCGCAGCGAGATCTCCGAGGCCGGGTTCAGCGTCCCGGTGGATCCGGTCGGGCCGCCGTAGCCGACGGAGACGACGTTCGCCTGGACCGCGTTGTCCGCCGCGTCGGTGGGCAGCCCGGCGGTCATCACGCCTTCGAAGAACGAGCCGATCGAGCCGTTGCTGTTGTCGCCGCCGGTGCCGAGGACGATCGCGCCTTCCTGGTGCATCGGCGAGTACCCGGCCCGGGTCGGCTCGGGGCCCGAGTACGTCGTCCGCAGTCCGCCGGACTGGGCGTTGCCGTCCTTGAGCGCGAAGAAGTTCTGGCCGTTGTTCTTCAGCAGCGCGGTGACGAACGGCGCCGTGGTGCCGGTGTTCGCGGTGTTCTGGCTGCCGCCGGCGCTGGACTGGAACAGCCCGTTCTCCAGGTCGGCCTGCACCCACGGACCCGCGCCGTAGCAGGGCTGGAACCAGCACTCGGTGCCGAAGTTGAGGGCGTCCATGTGGCCGTTGCCGGTGTCCTGGTTGTTCGTCTCGGCGTTGCCGTAGTCGAAGCAGCAGGCGCCGTTGACGTGCGTGCCGGAGGTGATCATGTACATGCCCTCGGGCTGGCCGTTCTTCGCGACGCCGGAGGTGGTGTTGTCGCGGTAGCCCATCCGGCCGGAGAAGGAGGCGCCGTAGACCTGGTGGCCGCCCGCCGTCACCGGCAGGGCGTCGGCGGGGACGCCGGTGTCCTGGCCGCCCGCGCCGCCGGGGCCTTCGATCGTCAGGTCGTTGTGCCGCGGGGACTGGTCGTAGATCTCGGTGATGAGGCAGGTCGTCCCGGCGCAGAAGGAGTCCTGGGCCGCGGCGTTGGCGTAGCCGCCGGCCGCCAGCAGGCCGATGTTCGTCTTCGCGCCGTCCGAGGCGCGCTGGACCTGGTACAGCGCGCCGTTGTAGGTGCCGTAGAGGGCGCGGGTGGTGCTGTGCGCGGCGACGCACGGCGTACCGGCGGCCCCGTAGATGTCGCACGGCAGCGAAGCCGCGGCCGAAGCCGTCGACGCCGTCGTCAGGCTCGCGGCGACGAGGGCGACGACACCCGCCAGCAGGCGCACGATCCGCCAGTGATTGTTAGCGCTAACATTTTTGCTGTCTCGACGTTGAGACACAAAAGCCTCCAGAGGGGGACCTGATGATGTGAGCGTTACCAGCGAGCACTATGCGGCTCGCCACCCCGGTTCGTCAACGCTCCGATTTGCCGCGAAACGGACGCCGGGCCAACGTAAAACGATTTAGGAATCGCCGCATCCGACGAAGCGATTCACCGGCCGTACGTCCCGGTGGAGTATTGCCAACGTGTGAGTTCGTGATTACAGTCACGTATCACGCTGTTTTGAAACGTTTTAAGTCTCGCCGCCCATCCCCGCCGTAAGGGAGCCCGCATGCTGCCCTCGAAGCTTTGGCGCGCGACCACCACGACGCTCGCCGCCGTCCTGGCCCTGTCGGCCGCGTCGGTCCCGCCGGCCGGTGCCGCGCCCCCGGTCGAGCTGACCGGTGCGCACTGGATCTGGTATCCGGAAGGCGACCCCGCGAGTTCCGCGCCGGCCGCGACCCGGTACTTCCGCACCACGTTCACCGCCCCGGCCGGCGTGGCCGGCGACGCCCGGTTCGTCGTCACCGGCGACGACACCGCCGACGTCTGGCTCAACGGCAAGCCCCTCGCCTCCTCCGCGCGGACCACGGACTCGTGGCGGTCGGCGCTGTCGGTCGACCTCGCACCCGCGCTGACCCCGGGCGCCAACACGCTCGCCGTCGCCGTCCGCAACTCCGGCGGCGCCGCCGGGCTGCTCGGCCGGTTGCGCGTGACGGCCGCGTCGGGCACCACCGACCTCACTACGGGCACCGGCTGGAAGAGCGCGACGACCGTGCCGGACGGCTGGGAGCAACCGGGCTTCGCCGACGGGACCTGGGCCGCGGCCAAGGACCTCGGCGCCTACGGCACCGGCCCGTGGGGAACCCGCGTCGGCACGCCGGGCCCTTCGGCGCCGACGCCGCTTTCGGTGGCGAGCGCGACGGTCGGGCAGCGCGTGAACCCGATCGGCGTGGACCAGCCGCGGTTCGGCTGGAAGCTCGCGTCGACGGCGGCGCAGCAACGGCAGTCCGCCTACGAGATCCTGGTGTCCGCGGGCGGCACGGACGTCTGGGACAGCGGCCGCGTCACCTCGGCGCAGCAGGCCGACGTCGCCTACGGCGGGCCCGCGCTCGGGTCGCTGACCGCGTACACCTGGAAGGTCCGCGTCTGGGACGGCCAGGGCCGGCTGAGCGGCTGGAGCCCGGTGCAGCGCTTCGAAACGGCGTTGCGCGACCCGTCGGCCGAATGGACCGGCGCCTTCCTCGGCCGCGCGACCGCGGGCCCGGACCTCGCCGGCGCGAACTGGATCTGGTACCCCGAAGGCGACCCGATGGGCGGGGTGCCGCCGGCCACCCGCCACTTCCGGAAGACCGTGGACCTGACCGCGGCGCCCGCGAAGGCGACGCTGGTGGTCACCGGCGACGACACCGCGACGGTGTGGGTCAACGGCACGCAGGTCAGCGATTCCCCACGCGTCACCGACTCCTGGAAGACCGCCGCCGTACTCGACGTCGGCGGCCTGCTCACCGCCGGCTCGAACACCATCGCGATCAGCACCGAGAACACGACCCAGAGCCCGGCCGGGACGATCGCGAAGCTGACCGTCCCGGGTGGACCGACCGTGGTGACCGACGGGTCCTGGAAGGCGAGCCAGACCGGCCCGGCCGGCTGGCAGCAGCGCGGGTTCGACGACAGCTCGTGGCCGGCGGCCCGCGCACTGACCGCGTACGGCACCGGCCCGTGGGGCGCGAACGTCGCGGTCAGCGCCCCCGCTCCCCTGCTGCGCAAGAGCTTCACAGTCTCGAAGCCGGTCGCGAGCGCGCGGCTGCTGACCACCGCCCTCGGTCTCCAGGAGACGCACCTCAACGGCGCCAAGGTCGGCGGGGAGGTCCTGGAGCCCGGCTGGACCGACTACACGAAACGCCTGCAGTACCGCGTATCCGACGTCACCCGGCAGATCCGCACCGGCGAGAACGTCCTCGGCGCCCTGGTCGGCAACGGCTGGTACTCCGGCAGCATCGGCATCGCCGGCAGCCAGAAGTACGGCACCGAGCCGTGGTACTCGGCGCAGCTGAAGCTGACGTTCACCGACGGTACTTCGACGACGGTCGCGACGGACGGCACGTGGAAGGCGGGCGACGGCCCGATCCGCGCCGACGACCTCTACCAGGGCGAAACCTACGACGCCCGGCTCGCCACCGGCTGGGACCGCCCCGGCTTCGACGACCGCGGCTGGGCGGCACCCCGCGTCAAGACCGGCGCCAAGCCGAACCTGGTGTCGCAAGTGGACAACGGTGTCACCGTGCAGCAGGAGTTCAAGCCGGTCGCGTGGACCCAGCCGAAGCCGGGGGTCTGGGTGGCCGACCTGGGCCAGAACTTCAGCGGCTGGAACCGGCTGTCCGTGACCGGCCCGGCCGGCACCACGGTCACCGTGCGCCACGCCGAGGTGCTCAACCCGGACGGCACGATCTACACGGCGAACTTGCGCGCGGCACAGGCGACCGACCGGTTCACCCTGGCGGGCACCGGCGGCGCCGAGACGTACGAACCGCGCTTCACCGTGCACGGCTACCGGTACGTCGAGCTGACCGGCCTGCCCTCGGCACCGACGCCGGCGACGCTGACCGGCCGGGCGATGTGGACCTCGGGCGCGCGGACCGGCACGTTCACCTCGTCGAACGCGCTGGTGAACCAGCTGCAGCACAACATCCTGTGGGGTGAGCGCTCGAACATGCTGTCCGTGCCGAGCGACTGCCCGCAGCGCGACGAGCGGCTGGGCTGGACCGGCGACATCGGCATCTTCGCCGGCACCTCGACGTTCAACCTCGACGTCGCGAACTTCCTCGGCAAGTTCAGCGACGACCTGGTCGACGCGCAGCACGACGACGGGTCGTTCACCGACGTCGCGCCGGGCGTGCTGAGCGGCTCGGGCACGGCGGGCTGGGGCGACGCGGGCGTCATCGTGCCCTACACGCTGTGGCAGCGCTACGGCGACACCGGCGTGATCGACGAGCACTTCGCGGCGATGGTGAAGTGGGTGGAGTACCTGCGCTCGACGTCCGGGGCCGACCTGATCCGCGACCACCAGACGTACGGGGACTGGCTCAACGTCGACGACAACACCGCGCAGGACCTCATTTCGACGGCGTTCTTCGCGTGGTCGTCCCGGCTGGTGTCGCGGATGGCCGCGGCCACCGGGCACACCGCCGAAGCGGCGAAGTACGGGACGCTGGCCGACCAGATCGGGGCCGCGTTCACGTCCCGCTTCTCGCAGGCCGACGGCACGGTGGGGTCGAACACGCAGACCGGGTACGTCCTGGCGCTGGCGTTCGGGCTGTTGCCGGCGGACCGGGTCCAGCCCGCCGCGGACAAGCTGGCCGCCCGGGTCGCGGCGGCCGGCGGGCACCTGAGCGTCGGGTTCCTCGGCGTGGAGAACCTGCTGCCGGTGCTGGCCTCGCACGGGCACGCGGACGTCGCGTACCAGGTACTGCTGCAGCCGGGCTTCCCCGGCTGGGGCTACATGATCGGCCACGGCGCGACGACGATCTGGGAGCGCTGGGACGGGATCAAGCCGGACGGCTCGTTCAACGACCCGGGCATGAACTCGTTCAACCACTACGGCCTCGGCTCGGTGGGCGACTTCCTGTACCGCTCGATCGGCGGGCTCTCACCGGCGTCCCCGGGATACGGGTCGCTGCTGGTGGCGCCTCAGCCGGGCGGCGGGCTGACGTCGGCGAAGTCGGCGTACGAGACGCCGTACGGGTCGGCAGTCAGCGACTGGTCGATCTCGGGCGGAAAGGTGACGCTGCGGGTGACGGTCCCGGCGGGATCGTCGGCGACGGTCAAGGTGCCGACGTCCCAGCCGGGTTCGGTGGTCGCGCCGCCGGAAGCGGTCCCGTCCTCGGCGGGTTCGTACTTCGTGCCCGCGGGTTCGTACGTGTTCACCGCTTCGGTGTGACCCGCAGAGGTTGCCTTGCTCGCGAAAACGCGAGCAAGGCAACCTCATGAAAGGGCGTGGTTACGCGACCGTGCGGAAGGGAGCTCGGGCCGACTTGGCCGAGCTCTCGCCCGCGGCCATGATCGTGGTGTCGAAATCAGGCGGCGGCGCGTTCCGCGGCACTGTGATCGAGACCGAGAAGCTACCATCTTTGCCTGCCTTGGCTTGCCCCGCCAGGGTGGCGTGGACGCTGATATCGACTGTTTCCCCAGGCCAGAACTTTGCGCCGGACACGGTGATCGCTTGCCCCCGCTTCGCGCTGTCACGAGAGAGCTTGATGGAGGGCGTCTGATCGACGACTCCGTTCTGCCATTGCTGTAGCTGCTGGTCGAACTGCTTCTGGTAGTCCGCCGCCGTGGCTTGGTCCGGATCATCCGGCGGTGACGTACTCCGAGCGACCTCCATGCAGTCCTTGACGATCTGCAGGGCAACAGGGGTATTTTCCTGCTCCGTCTTCTTGTAGGCGATCTTCAACGAAGCATCGGCTACGGACTTGAAGGTGCCACCCACGTCGCCACCGATCTCGGTGGTCGGACTTATCCCCCTCCCCTCGGTGCAGCCGACGTACTGGATGGCCATGTTGCTCAGGCATTTTCCGTTGTAAGGGTGCAGGCCGCCGGAACACGTCGGATCGGATGCGCATCCGGGAATGATCAGCACAACCAGAGGAAGCAGCAAGGCGAAAACGATCGTACGTATACGTTGAAACCTCGGAACAATGGTCCTTGAATCGATCATGTCGCGCCCTCCTTCGCGGGTGAAGCGAGGGATATTAGCGACACCGAAACAGAGGGCCATCAGCGGCCCTCATTAGAGGGTTCAATGATCCGAGGTGCGATGGCTGCGTTGATCTTAAAATGGCCGTTTCGGTAACTGGCTTTCCAGGTTCCGGGCCAGACGTTTCAGTACCGGCTCAGGCCGGCCGCACCGCGAACTTCACGTGAAAGTTGTCCAGAGTCGCCGGGAGTGGGCGGTCCGGGGCGAGCACGGGACCGGAAACCTGCTCGAAGTCGTGGTCGCGCAGCAGGTTCGCCAGCAGCGTGCTCGTGCAGAACTGGACCAGGTCGCGGCCGGGGCAGATCGCCGGGCCCGCGCTGAACGGCACCAGGGCCGGGTTCGCCTCCGCGCGGCCGTCCAGCCAGATGTCCGGCTCGAAGCGGTCCGCGTACGGCAGCTCCTGGTCACGGTGGAAGAACGGCGTGAAGATCAGGACCGTCGTGCCCGCCGGGCCCCAGCTCGTCTCCTCCGTCGTTTCGCGCAGGAGCATCGGCGTCGTCGGCCACAGCCGGATCGTCTCCAGCACGCACGCGCGCAGGTAGCTCAGCTGGTGCGGCTCCGCCGGGTCCGCCTCCGGCAGCTCCGCGCGCGCCCGGTCGAGCGCCGCCGGGTGGGTGGCCAGCACGGCCAGGGTCCGGAACGTCACCATGCCCGCCGCGTCGAAGGCGAACAGCCAGTGCGCCACCTGGTCCGTCGCCGTGCCGTCGTCGCCGGCCGACGCGATCGCCGCCGCCAGGCTGCCCGGCTCGGCGCGGCCGAGGTGCTCGGCCAACCGGGCGTGGAAGCGCTCGCGCAGCTGCTTGCGCCGTGGGTGCAGGTACGCCCAGTTCGCGTCCAGCCGCAGCCGCTCCAGCAGGCCGGTGAGCGTCTCGTCGTCGCGGGCGCCCGGGCCGAGCACGATCGTGCGCACCAGCCGCCACCACGCCACGGCGAACGTGTCCCAGTCCAGTTCGCTTTCGCCGAGCAAGACGGCGGTTTCGTCCGCGATCGCGCGGGCGAAGGGTGCCGCCAGCTCGTGCAGCGGGCGCCCGGGTTCGAGCACGGCCTCCGTGAACCGGCGCCGCGGACGGCGATCTTCGGCGTCGGAGATCAGCACGCCGTGCGGCTGGAAGTGACCCAGCGCGGCGCGTTTCTCCACTGTGGACGGGCTGAACGGCGACGGCGCGCCGGCCAGCAGCGTGCCGACGTCCTCGCCGGACAGGGCCAGCTCCACCGACCGGCCGGGGACGCGCAGCTTCAGCGGGCGTCCGTCATACCGGTCCCGCAACCGGGAGAGGAGTTTGACGGCCGGGCGGTCGACCTGCAGCTTGCCGGCCAGCCCCATCGCCGCCGGACGGCGTTTGATCACCCCGCCCGCGAGCGTGGGCAGCGCCACTTCGGCCGCGACGCGCAGGGTCTCGGTGACCGAGGCGGTCACCGGTCGGGTCGTCTGGGTGGACGTCATGGTGCGCGGTTACCCGGACGCGCCGGGCGGAAACACGGTCAGTGACGCAGGGCGAGGTTCAGCACGTCACCCGCGTGGTCCAGGCAGTCGGCGCAGATCACCGCGTCCCGCGCGGCGCAGTCGACCCGCAGCAGCGGGCGCCGCAGGCCGAGGAACGTCCGGCGCTCCCGGCGGCCGCAGAACTCGCACACCGCGGCCAGTGGCGAGGTCACCGCCGCCAGCACGTCTCCACTCGGCGTCTCGCGGTCCGCCCCGTCGCGCACGACCCGCAACCCGGCCCGGACGCACTCCACGCAGATCGGCCCGGCTTTGCCGGGGACGCGCGGGCCACGCACCGAGCCGCAGAACCGGCAGGGCCGTCCGGCCCCGTTCGCCGCCGTCACGCCGCCTCCTCACCGGTTTCGCCGCCCGCGCACCGGGAACCCCGGGCCCGACGTCACCTCCCGGCCACGCTACCCGCATCCGCGCCGGGCGGGGCATCGGCGGAACCCGGCTCACGCTCGGCCGGGTCCCGCGCGCACGGACCTCCCGCCCGGGCGGCACCACGGCACGAGCGGGCTGGAGGGAACGTTGTCCTCGTTGACCGTGCTGTTCGGGGTGGCCGGGCTGCTCGCCCTCGCCGCGGCGATCGTGCCGAAGCTCGTCGCCGACCGGCCGTTCTCGGTGCCGCTGGTGATGCTGATGGCCGGGATCGTCCTGGGCCTGCTCCCCCTGCCCGCGCCCTACGGCAACGGCTGGAGCGATCCCGCCGCGCACCTGCACGGCGTCGAATCCTTCACCCAGCTGGGGATTCTCGTCGCGCTGGCCGGGGCGGGCCTGTCCGTGGACCGGCCCTTCGGGCTGAAGCGGTGGGGCTCGACGTGGCGGCTGCTCGCGCTGACCATGCCGCTGTCGATCCTGGCGATCGCCGCGCTCGGGCACTGGTGGCTCGCCCTCACCCCCGGGGTCGCCCTGCTGCTGGCCGCGGCGCTGGCGCCGACCGATCCGGTGCTGGCGGGCGACATCGGCGTGCCGCACCCGGACGTCGAGCCGGAACTGGCCAGGGACAACGAAATCCGCTTCACCCTGACCACCGAGGCGGGGCTCAACGACGGGCTGGCCATGCCGTTCGTCCTGCTCGGGCTGGCGATGGCGGGCAGCAGGCCGGACCTCGCCCCCTCCTGGGTGCTCGTCGACCTGCTGCTGCCGGTCGTGACCGGCGTGGTGGTCGGCCTGGTCGCCGGGCGCGGCCTCGGCTGGGCGATCTTCCACACGTCGTCGGACCGGCTGCGGCTCGCCGAATACGGCGACGGCCTGGTGCTGCTGGCGCTCGCCTTTCTCCCCTACGCGCTTTCGGAACTGGCCCACGGCAACGGGTTCGTCGCCGTGTTCACCGCCGCGGTGGTGGTCCGCAAGCAGGAGCGGGAGCACGACTACCACGGCGTCCTGCACGCGTTCGGCCACCAGCTGGAACGGCTCTTCGTCCCGCTCGCCCTGCTGGGGCTCGGCCTCGCCATCGGTGACGGGCTGCTGCGCGGCCTCCGTCCGCTGGAAGTCGTCCTCGCGGTGGTCGCGGTGCTGGTGGTGCGGCCCCTGGTCGGGTGGGTTTCCCTGCTCGGCTCTTCGGCGGGCCGGCCGGGGACGCTGGCCATCGCGTTCTTCGGCGTCCGCGGCATCGGCACGCTGTTCTACCTCGCCTACGCGCTCGACCGGCTGCCGGTGGCTCGGCAGGACGCGCTGTGGCGGGTCGGGGCGCTCGCCGTGGCCGTGTCGGTGCTGGTCCACGGCATCCTCGCGGAGCCGGCCATCCAGCGGATCGAGCGGAGGGGCGGCCACCTGCCCGCCCACTGACCCCGGTTGGCGGGCCCGCCGGCGGGGTACCCGGCCGACGTGACTGAGGTGCTGCCGTGGTGGCTCGGCCTGACCGGCCTGTGGGTCCTCACGCTGTCGACGCCGTCGTGGCCGGAGATCGGGGCCGCGGCCGTGGCGGCGGTGCCTTGCGCATTCGCCGCCCGCGCCGCGCGCCGGGCCGTCGGCGGGGCGTGGCGGCTCCGGGCGGGCTGGCTGCGGTGGCTGCTCGCGCTTCCCGGAACGGCGGTCCGCGAGTCCGGCCGTGCCGTGGTCAAGGTGGCCAGGCAGCCGCGCGCGGGCCGGTTCGGCACCGTCGCCCTGCCGGAGGAACCCGACGCGGTCCACGACGCCAGGGCGGCCTGTGCGGCCGCCCTCGTCGGCTGCACCCCCGGGACGATGGTCGTCGCCACTCCCGAAAACTCCTCAGCCGGCCGCGAACTGGTCGTCCACCAGTTGCTCGAAGGGGATTCGCGCGTGCTGGACGAGGTGCGCCGGTGACCGGCTGGCTGGTCGCCGCCGTCCTGCTCATGGCGGGCGGCCTCGGCCCGGCGCTGTGGCTGGCCGCGCGCGGCGACGCCATCGGGCGGCTGGCCGGCCTCCAGCTCGCCGGCCCGGTCACCGTGCTCACGCTGCTGCTGCTCGTGCAGGCCTACGGTCCGTCCAGCGCGGTGATCCTGCCGCTGGTGCTGACGGTCCTCGCCTTCGCGGGCACGCTGCTGTTCATCCGGCTGCTGGGGACGACGGAATGACCGTCGTCGCGCAGGTTCTCGTCTTCGCCGGGGTCGCCGTGGTCGTGGTGGCGGCGCTCGTCATGCTGCGGGCCCGGACGCTGCTCAACCGGCTGCACCTGCTCGCCCCCGTCACGACGCTGGGCGCACCGCTCGTCGGCGTCGGACTCGCGCTGGACTCGGGGTGGAACCTCGGGTCGGGCGCCATCCTGCTGACCGTCCTGCTGCTCGCGGTGACCGGCCCGGTGCTGCAGTCCGCCGCCGGGCGCGTCGAGGCGCGGCGGCGGGGCGCGATCGAGGAGGACCTGCCGTCGTGACGACGGTCGTGCCGCTCGTCGCCCTCGCGTTCGTCGCCGTCGCGGGGTTCGCGGTGGTGGCCACCCCGGACCCGCGGCGGCAGGCGATCACGCTGTCGCTGTTCAGCCTGTGCCTGACGCTGCTGTTCGTGGTGCTCCAGGCCCCGGACGTCGCGCTGTCGGAACTGGCCGTCGGGTCGGCCGTGGTGCCGCTGCTCGTGCTGCTCACCATCCGGAAGGTGGGCGGGCGATGACGCTGCGGGCCCGGACGTGGCTGTGCGCGGCCGGCGCGCTCGGCGTCGCCGTCCTGCTCGTGACGGCGTTCCTGCGGATGCCGGGGTTCGGCGGCGACCTGCACGTCTACCGCGACCTCGCGCTGCCCGCCGCGATCGCGCGGGCGACGCCGAACCTCGTGTCGTCGGTCAACTTCGACCTGCGCGCGCTGGACACCCTGGGCGAGGAGACCATCGTCGCCGCCGCGGTCGTCGGCACGCTGTCGCTGCTGCAGCCGTCCCAAGAGGAACGTCGGCGGATCGAACCGCAGCGCGGGTACGTCATGCCGGTGGTCAAGGTCGCCGGCTACCTGCTGCTGCCGGTGACCCTGCTGCTCGGCCTCGACGTCGTGGCGCACGGCCACCTCACCCCCGGCGGCGGCTTCCAGGGCGGGGTGGTGCTGGCCACCGGCTGGCACCTGCTCTACATCTCCGGCAGCTACCCGGCGCTCGCGCGGCTGCGCCCGCTCGACTGGTGCGAGTACGCCGAGGCGGCCGCGACCGGCCTGTACGTCGTCACCGGGCTCGCCGGCCTGGTCGCCGGCGGCGCGTTCCTGGCCAACGTCCTGCCGAAGGGCGAGTTCGGTTCGCTGCTGTCGGCGGGCACGGTGCCGGTGCTGAGCGTCCTGGTCGGGATCGAGGTCGCCGCCGGGCTCGTCGTGCTGCTGGCCCAGTTCCTCGGCCAGGGCCTGATCCGCGAGGAGGCCGCGTGATGGCCGGGATGGCCTGCTACGGCGTGGCCGGGTGGCTGCTGCTGATCGGCGCGATCGGCATCGTGCGCAGCAGGCACCTCGTGCACACCGTCGTCTCGCTCTCGGTGGCGCAGGCCGGGACGTACGTGCTGCTGCTCGGGATCGGCTACCAGGACCGGGCAGGCGCCCCGATCGTCGCGCCGGACCAGCGGCAGCCCGTGGTCGACCCGATGGTGCAGGCGATGACGCTGACCGACATCGTCGTCTCGGCCACGATCACCGCGCTGCTGCTCGGCCTCACCATCCAGATCTCGAAGCGCCACGGGACGGTCGACCCCGACGAGCTGCGCGCCCTGCGCGGCTGACGCGATGTCCGCGCTCCCGTCCCTCATCGTCGCGCTTCCGCTGCTGGCCGCGTGCCTGCTGCTCGGCCTGGGCGGAATGCTGCCGCGGGTGGTGGCCGACGGGTTCGCGACCGCGGCCGCGCTGGCCGCCACGGTGCTGACGGCCGTGCTGCTCGCCGCCGTGCAGCACGGCCGGGTGGTGGTCTGGCTGGGCGGGCACCGGCCGGACGGCGCCCGCTCGCTCGGCATCGTCCTGGCCGCCGACGGGCTCAACACGACGCTGGCGCTGCTGGCGTCGTTCCTGACGACGTGCGCGCTGGTCTACAGCTGGCGCTACTTCGAGGCGGTCGAAGCCCGCTACCACGCGATGCTGCTGCTGTTCCTCACCGGCATGCTCGGCTTCCTGCTCACCGGGGACCTGTTCACCCTGTTCGTGTTCTTCGAGCTGATGAGCGGCGTGGCCTACGCGCTGACCGGGTACCGCGTCGAGGAAGCCGACTCCGTCCAGGGCGCGCTGAACTTCGGCGTGGTGAACTCGCTGGGCGCGTACTTCACGCTGATGGGCATCGGCCTGCTCTACGCGCGCGGCGGGCAGCTCGGGCTCGCGCAGCTCGGCGTCGCCCTGGACGGCAAGCCCGCGGACGCGCTGGTGCTGGCCGCGTTCGTGCTCGTCTGCACCGGCTTGCTGGTCAAGGCGGCCGCGGTGCCGTTCCACTTCTGGCTCGCCGACGCGCACGCGGTCGCCCCGACGCCGGTGTGTGTGCTCTTCTCCGGCGTCATGGTCGAGCTGGGCGTCTACGGTGTGCTGCGGGTCCGGCGGACGGTGTTCGGCGGGGTGCTCGACGACGGCGCGTTCGCCCGGGTGCTGCTGGTGCTCGGGATCGCCAGTGCGGTGCTCGGCGCCGTCCTCTGCTTCACCCAGCGGCACCTGAAACGGCTGCTGGCCTACTCGACGATCGCGCACACCGGGTTGTTCCTTTGTGGACTGGCCGCCGCGGACGGCACGGCGAGCACGGGGTTCCTGCTCGCGGTGGCCGGGCACGCGGGCGCCAAGGCGGCGCTGTTCCTGCTCGTCGGGGTGCTCAAGGACCGCTACGGCAGCGTCGACGAGGACGAGCTGTTCGGCAAGTGCGGGCATTCCCGGCTCGAGGGCGGGCTGTTCCTGCTGGCGGGCCTGGTCCTGGCCGGGCTGCCGCCGTTCGGCGTCGCGTTCGGCAAGGACGTCGCCGAGCACGCGCTCGAGAAGACCGGCTACGGCTGGCTGGTGGTGCTGATCGTCGGCGTCACGGCGGTGACGGCGGGCGCGGTGCTGCGAGCCGGCCTGGGTGTCTACTTCGGACGCGGCAGGCCCCCGCGCCGCGACGACGGCGACCGCACCCCGGGCACCGACGAGGAACCCGAGACCGGCCACCGCATCGAGCGCACGCCCGCGACGATGACCGCCGCGATCGTCGCGGTGCTGGCCGGCGCGCTCGCGGTCCCCTGGCTGGGTGAAATCGCCGTCACCGCCGGGCGGCAGGAGGCGGACCGCGGCGGCTACCTGCACGACGTCCTGCCCGCCGTCGGCTCGCCCGGGCCGCTCCCGCCGGTGACAGCCGGATGGACGTCGTCCGGCCTGCTGTTCGGCGGCCTCACGGTCCTGCTGGCGCTCGGCACCGCCGCGGCGGCCCTCTGGCCCCACCGGCTCCCGTCCTGGCCGCGGCCGGTCCGGGCGGCCCTCGACGCGCTGCACCGGGGGCATTCCGGCCACGTCGGGGACTACGTCGCGTGGCTGCTGGCCGGCGTGACGGTCCTCACGGCGCTCGTGTGGCTCTGATGTGTATGCGGCCGTGCACTGGGTATCCCTGTGCCAAGGCCCTTTTGGCGACTGGCCGATCCGGAAATGTCGCCGCGACGGAAGGTGCACCCCGATGAACGACAAGTTCGAGAACAAGGGCGAAGAGCTCAAGGGCCGGGCGAAGGAAGCCGTCGGCGACGCCACGGGCAACGAGCAGTGGCAGGCCGAGGGCAAGGCCGACCAGGCCAAGGGTTCGCTCAAGCAGGCCGGCGAGAAGATCAAGGACGCCGTCAAGGGCGTCAAGGACAAGGACTGACCCGTAGTCCTGCCGCTGCCGCACCCCGGTTTTCCGGGGTGCGGCAGTTGCCGTTTCAGCTTCCCCTGGACCGCCGCTCGAGCCGTTCCCGCTGCGGCACCACCACGTACTTCGGATCCTTTGTGGACGCGACCCCCGCCGCGTAGACACCGAACCGCGTGCACAGCCCCGAAGCCAGGTAAGCCGCGCCCGCCAGCACGCCCGCGCCGCGGTGGCGGCTCGCCAGCAGCGAAAGTCCCGCGCCGGCCGCGGTCAACGCCTTGGCCGCCTTCAGCAGCTTGCCCGCGCGCCCCGTCCGGTACGGCTCCGAAACCAGGCCCAGGCCGGTTTCGAGGTGGTGCTCGGCCACCAGTTCCGCCACCGCCCCGGCGAGTCCCGCGCGGACGGCCGGGCCGACCTCGGCCGCGGGAGCCGCCAGCAGGGCCGCGCCCGCGCCGCTCGTCAGCGCGCTGCCCGCGAACAGCACCGGGAGCATCCCGTGGGCCTCGTGCCACGACGGTGTCGCCGTGTCCGCCAGCAGCACCGCCGTGTACGTGCACATAGCCGGGCCGAGCACGCCCGCGCCCGCTCCCGCCAGCCTGCCGACCAGCGGCAGCTTCCCGGTCACCTCGGACGCCGCCGCCACCGCGGCCAGCCCGGAGAACGGCGACAGGATCCACGACCCGACCGAAAGCGGCGACGTCGGCTTCAGCACCCGCAGCATGTGCAGGAACCGCGTCGGCCTGCCCAGGTCGTGGATCAGCGCCACGACGCTCGCGACCGACCCGCCGGACGCCACGAGCCGGCCCACGCGGGCGAGGCCCGGCCGCCCGGTGACGTCGGCCAGCGCCGCCATCGTCGCCGACGCGCCCGCCGCGCCGCCCAGGAACAGGTACAGCGGCACGTCCGGCTGCTTCCACGCCGGTTCCTTGAGGATCGGCCGGCCGTAGTAGGACTTGAACTCCGCGGGCTCGACCATCGCCCGTTCGCGGCGCGGGCTCACCGGCGCCGTCCCAGGAACGACATCGCCACGGCCGCGGCCACCCCGGCCGCCGTGACGGCGGCCCGCTTCCACATCGCCGGCAGGTCCCGGGTCGTGACGACCGGATCCGGTGGCAGCCCGTAGACCTCCGGTTCGTCCAGCAGCAGGAAGAACGCGCCGTCGCCGCCGACGCCGTCTTCGGGATCACGGCCGTAGAGCCGGGCCTCCGGCACTCCGGAGCCGTGCAGGTCGCGCACCCGCTCGTCGGCCCGTTCGCGGAGTTCGTCCAGCTCGCCGAACTGGATCGAGTCGGTCGGGCACGCCTTGGCGCACGCCGGTTCCATCCCCGCGCCGAGCCGGTCGTAGCAGAGGGTGCACTTGAACGCGCGGCCGTCCGACTCGCGCTTTTCGATGACGCCGTACGGGCACGCCGGCACGCAGTAGCCGCAGCCGTTGCAGATGTCCTGCTGCACGACGACGGTGCCGAACTCGGTGCGGAACAACGAGCCGGTCGGGCAGACGTCGAGGCAGGCCGCGTGCGTGCAGTGCTTGCAGACGTCGCTCGACATCAGCCAGCGCACGCCCGGCTCGTCCTGAGCCGGCGCACCGACGTCCGGCATCCCGAGGTCCACTGTGGACTCTTTCGGCTGCTCGACGAACGCGACGTGCCGCCACGTGTTCGAGCCCAGCGCGCCGGTGTTGTCGTAGGACGAGCCGAGCAGGTCCAGCTCGCCGCGGTCGGGTACGCCGTTCCACTCCTTGCACGCCACTTCGCAGGCCTTGCAGCCGATGCACACCGACGTGTCGGTGAAGAACCCCATCCGGGGCTGGGTGCCGTACTCAGCCATCGGCTCGCCTCCGGTACTCCTCGACCATGGCCGGCAGCGCGGCGCCGCGCGGGCGGCGGCCCGGCCGGATGTCACAGGTCGCCGCCTTCGACTCCTGGATGTGCACGTTCGGGTCCAGCACGATCGACAGCAGGTCGTTCGCCGCGTCGCCGCGCGAGAGGCCGTTCGGGCCCCAGTGGTAGGGCAGGCCGACCTGGTGGATGGTCCGGCCGCGGACCTTCAGCGGCTTCACGCGGTCGGTCACGAGCACGCGGGCCTCGATCGCCGTCCGCGCCGAGACGATCGTCGCCCAGCCGCCGTTTTCCAGACCGCGTTCCGCCGCGAGCGCCGGCGAGACTTCGCAGAAGAACTCCGGCTGAAGCTCCGAAAGGTAGGGCAACGTCCGGCTCATCCCGCCCGCGGTGTGGTGCTCGGTGAGCCGGTAAGTGGTGAACACGTACGGGTAGACCTCGCTCCGCGCGGGGTTGTAGGGGTTGGCCGGGCTTTCCAGGGTCTGCCGCGTCGGCGACTCCTGCTGCCCGTAGAGCGCGTTGTCCACCGGGCTTTCGAACGGCTCGTAGTGCGCGGGCAGCGGGCCGTCGGCCAGGCCGGCCGGGACGTAGAGCCAGGCCTTCCCGTCGGTCTGCATGATGAACGGGTCGCGCCCGCCCAGCGCGTCCTGCGCCTTCGCCCCCTCGGGCGGCACGTGGTCCGGTGCCTTGGTGGGTTCGAAGTCCGGGACGTCCGGACCGACCCACTTGCCCTGCTCGGCGTCCCAGCTGAGCAGCTTCTTCCGTTCGCTCCAGGGTTTGCCGTCCGGGTCCGCCGACGCGCGGTTGTAGAGGATCCGCCGGTTCGCCGGCCACGCCCACGCCCAGCCCTTCGCGACCCAGTCCTGCTCGCTGCCCGGCTGCCGGTTGGCGGCCTGGTTCTTCCCGCCGGCGCGGACGCCGCAGTAGATCCAGCAGCCGCACGCGGTCGAGCCGTCGTCCTTCAGTTCGGTGTACGCCGAAAGCGGGCCGTCCGGGCCGTGGCCGTTGATCTCGGCGAGCACGGACTCCGCGCTCGGGTCGTCGGTCGGGCCCTCGACCGGGTAGCTCCAGGTGAGGTCGCGGATCGGCGCGTCGCGCGGGTCGGCGCCGACGCGTTCCCTGATGAGCCGGCCCAGGTGGTAGTAGAACCACAGGTCGCTGCGGGCGTCGCCGGGCGGTTCGACGGCCTTGTGGTGCCACTGCAGCAGGCGCTGGGTGTTGGTGAAGCTGCCGTCCTTCTCGGTGTGCGCGGCGGCGGGCAGGAAGAAGACCTCGGTGCCGATCTCGTCGGACCTCAGCTCGCCGGTCTCGATCTCGGGGCCGTCCTTCCAGAACGTCGCGCTTTCGATCAGCTGCAGGTCGCGGACGACGAGCCAGTCGAGGTTGGCCAGGCCGAGCCGCTGGAACTTGCCGTTGGCCGAGCCGACCGCCGGGTTCTCGCCCACCAGGAAGTAGCCCTTGCACTCCCCCTCGATCTGCTTCTGCACGGTCGCGTACGTGCCGTGGTCGCCGGTCAGGCGCGGCAGGTAGTCGAAGCGGAAGTCGTTGTGCGGCTGGGCCGAATCGCCCCAATAGGACTTGAGCAGGCTGACGGCGTAGGAGCGCATGTTGCCCCAGAACCCGGTCTTGCCCGCGTCCGCCGCGACGAAGTCGTCGAGGCTCTGGTGCTGGTGCGCGTGCGGCATCGGGATGTAGCCCGGCAGCAGGTTGAACAGCGTCGGGATGTCGGTGGAGCCCTGGATGCTGGCGTGGCCCCGCAGCGCGAGGATGCCGCCGCCGGGGCGGCCGATGTTGCCGAGCAGGGTCTGCAGGATCGACGCCGTGCGGATGTACTGCGCGCCGACCGTGTGGTGCGTCCAGCCGACCGAGTACACCCACGCCGTCGTCCGGTCGCGGCCGGAGTTCGCGGTGACCGCCTCGGCGATCTCCCGGAACTGCTCGACGGGCAGGCCGCAGACGTCGGCGACCATTTCCGGCGTGTAGCGGGCGAAGTGGCGCTTGAGCACCTGGTAGACGCACCGCGGGTGCTGCAGCGTCTCGTCGGTCTTCGGCTTGGCCCCCACGGCCGCGCCGCCGCTGCCGTAGGTGTCGGCCCGGGCGGTCTTCTGGTGCCCTTCGCCGCCGTGGTGGTGCTCCGAACCGGGCTCGCCGGGCTGCTCGGGGTCGGTCGAACCGGCCGCGGGCACGGTCGGCGCGCCTTCGTACGCCCACGTCTCCATGTCGTACTGGCGGCGCTCCGGGTCGTAGCCCGAGAAGACGCCGTCGAGGTCTTCGGTGTCTTCGAAGTCCTCACGCAGGATGGCGGCCGCGTTCGTGTAGGCCAGCACGTACTCGCGGAAGTCCTTCCCGGTGCTCAGGACGTGGTTGATCAGGCCGCCGAGGAAGGCGATGTCCGTCCCGGCGCGCACCGCCGCGTGGACGTGGGAGACCGCGCTGGTGCGCGTGAACCGCGGATCGACGTGGATGATCTTCGCGCCGCGGGCCTTCGCCTCCATCACCCACTGGAACCCGACCGGGTGACACTCGGCCATGTTCGAGCCCTGGATGACGATGCAGTCGGCGTTGGCGAGGTCCTGCTGGAACGTCGTGGCGCCCCCACGACCGAAGGAGGTCCCCAGACCGGGAACCGTGGCGGAGTGTCAAATACGCGCCTGGTTTTCGATCTGGATCGCGCCGAGCGCGGTGTAGAGCTTCTTCATCAGGTAGTTCTCTTCGTTGTCCAGCGTCGCGCCGCCCAGGCTGGCGAAGCCGAGCGTGCGGTTGAGCTTGAGACCGTGGTCGTCGGAGTCCTGCCACGTCTCGTCGCGGGTCTTCAGGACCCGGTCGGCGATCATGTCCATCGCCGTGTCGAGGGGCAGGCGCTCCCAGTCGGTACCGTACGGGCGGCGGTAGAGGACCTCGGTGACGCGGCTCGGGCTGGTCACGAGCTGCTTGCTGGCCGAACCCTTCGGGCAGAGCCTGCCGCGCGAGATGGGCGAGTCGGGATCACCCTCGATCTGCGTGACGCGGCCGTCCTTCACGTAGACGTTCTGGCCGCAGCCGACGGCGCAGAACGGGCAGACGGACTTGACCACCTTGTCGGCGTCTTCGGTGCGGGCGTGCCATTTTTCCGAACCGTCCGATTTGGCCGCCGCGGCGCGGGCGGTCGGGTCGGGACCGGTCAGCTGCCGGTACACCGGCCAGCCTTCGATCCACCGACGCACACCCATGGCTGCCACGGTAATAGCGATACCCGCGAGGCGCAGTGCTAACCGCGCACCGTCCGGGTTCCGTCGCCCAGTGGTTCCGTGACACCCGCCGCATCGAGGCGCTCCAGCAGCGGCACCATCACCCGACGCGTGCTGTCCAACGCCCGCCGCGCCTCCGACACCGTGAACGGCTGAGCCAGCCCGCGCAGCTCCACCGCCGCCCGCTCCTCGGCGTCCGGGCCGAGCACCACGCCCTCGGCGACCGCCGTCAGCCTGCCGAGGCGGACCGCCGCCGCCAGCTCGCGGCGGCCCAGGCCCAGCGCGCGCAGCTCGTCCGCCTCCGGCGCGCGGAACGGGTGTTCGGCGAGCCGTTTCGCCACCGCTTCCACGGCCTTCTCGACGGCCGGGGCGAGCCCCGCGCCCGGCCGCCGGACGAGTCCGCCCGCGACCTCGAACCCCGTGCCCGCCAGCAGCGGGCCGAGCAAGCCCGGCGCGGGGAGACCGAGCCGCTGCCGCAACGCCTCGACCGGCATCCCCGCGGCCAGCGCGTCCCAGCTCCGGACGATCGCGACGGCCTCGGCGCGCAGCCCGGCGACGCGCGCCGGGTCGGCGCACCAGTCCCCCATCCTCTCGCCCGTCTCCGCCAAGCCCATCGCCGCGAACTCCCCCGCCGGCACGAAACCGGTCCGGCGCAGGTAGCTCCCGGCCAGGTCCGGATCCTCGAGCTCCTGACCGCGCGCGCGGGCCGCGCCCCGGCGGGCCAGGGACGGCGGCCGGACGTCGAGCACGTCGAACCCGGCGGCGATCCGGTGCTCGCCGGGGTCGCGCAGCAGCCCGCGGTCGCCCACGCGCAACGGCAGCGCGGCCGCCGCCGTGAGCCGCGCGGTGTCCGTCCCCAGTGGACGGACCCGCACCGGCACCGCCGCCGTGCCGAAGTGCAGCACCAGGTTCCGGTGGACGTCCGCGCCGCGCAGCCGCACGTCGAACTCGGCCGTCGCGAGCCACCGGCCCGGCGTGAGCAGGACGTCGCCGCGTCCGACGTCCGTCTTCGCGGTGCCGCGCAGGTTCACCGCCACACGAGCCACCGCCGCCACCCGGTCGTGGGATTTCCCGAGGGCCTGCAGGCCGCGGACCTTGACCCGCCCGGCCCCGAGCAGCAGCTCGTCGCCCACGGCGATCGTGCCCGCCCCGAGGGTGCCCGTGACGACCGTGCCCGCTCCCGGAACGGTGAACGCGCGGTCGATCCACAGCCGGACGTCGGCTGCCGGATCGGGTGTCGGCAGCCCGCCGGCCAGAGTCCCGATCGCCGCGCGCAGCTCGTCGAACCCGGCGCCGGTCGTCCCGCTGACCGCGACGCTGGGGACCGTGCCCAACGACGTCGCGGCGATCTCGTCCAGTGCCGCCGCGGTCGCCGCCGCCGGGTCGGCCCGGTCGGCCTTGGTGACGACGAGCAGGCCGCGGCGGACGCCGAAGGCGTCGAGGGCGGCGAGGTGCTCGGCCGACTGCGGCATCCACCCCTCGTCGGCCGCGACGACGAACAGCACCGCCGGCGCCGGCCCGGCGCCCGCGAGCATGTTCGGCACGAACCGTTCGTGCCCCGGCACGTCGACGAACGCGACGTCCTCGGCACCGATCCGCGTCCAGGCGAAGCCGAGGTCGATGGTGAGCCCGCGGCGGCGTTCTTCGGCCCACCGGTCCGGCTCCATCCCGGTCAGCCGCCGCACCAGCGTCGACTTGCCGTGGTCGACGTGCCCGGCGGTGACGATCACCCGCATCGGCGGACGGCTTCCCGCAGCTTCGCGTCCTCTTCCGGCCGCACGGTCCGCAGGTCGAGCAGGCACCGGTCCCGTTCGACGCGGCCGACGACCGCGGGCTCGCCGGTGCGCAGGGCGACGGCGTACCGGGCGGGCAGGCTCACCGCGACGCTGGGCAGTTCGACCCCCGGCGCTCCCCCGCCGCCGACGGCCGCGACCGACGAAACCACCCGGGCGTCGACGCCTTCCCACGCCCGGACCAGGAGTTCCGCCCGGTGCCGGAGGCGGTCGACGGACACCTCGAGCGCTTCCCGCACCGGAGTTTCCGGCCCGCGCAGCGTGGCTTCGAGGGCGGCCAAGGTGAGCTTGTCGACGCGCAGGGCCCGCGCGGCGGGGTGCCGCCGGAGCCGTTCGACGACGTCGGCGTCCCCCAGCAGGAGGCCGGCCTGCGGGCCGCCGAGGAGCTTGTCGCCGCTGGCCGTGACGACCGTGGCACCCGCGCGCAGCGCACTCGCCGCGTCCGGTTCGTCCGGCAGCAGCGGATGCGGGGTCAGCAGCCCGGACCCGATGTCGGCGACGACGGGGGCACCGAGCCCGGCCAGCTCCGGCAGCGCCGCCTCCGCCGTGAAGCCGGTGACGCGGTAGTTCGAGGGGTGCACCTTGAGGACGAACCCGGTGTCCGGGCCGATCGCTTCGGCGTAGTCGCCCGCGGTGGTCCGGTTGGTGGTGCCGACCTCGCGCAGCCGGGCACCCGTCGAGGCCAGCAGGTCGGGGATGCGGAAACCGTCCCCGATCTCGACCAGCTCGCCCCGGCTGACGACGATCTCGCGGCCCGGGGCCAGGGCGAGCGCGCAGAGCAGCAGGGCGGCCGCGTTGTTGTTGACGACGTGCACCGCGCCGGCGTCCGGGACGGCCGCGGCGAGCGCCGCGAGGGCACCGCGCCCGCGCCGGGCCCGCTCGCCGGTCGCCAGGTCGAACTCGACGTCGGTGGCGCCGCCGGCCGCCGCGAGCGCGTCCAGCGCGGCCGGGGACAGCGGGGCACGGCCGAGGTTCGTGTGCACGACGACGCCGGTCGCGTTGACCACCGGCCGCAGCGACGCCGCGTTCGCCGGGAGCCGCGCGAGGACGACGTCGACGACGTCGCCCGGGGCGACCGCACCGCTTCGGGCGGCCGTCTGGACCTCGGTGACCACCGACTTGACCAGGTCGCGCCCGAGCGTCCCGGCCGCCTTCGCGACCCGGGGTTCGGCGAGGACGGCGTCGGTCCGCGGGATCGCGCGGCGCGGGTCAGGCATGGCGGAGGCGGACGGGAATCGAACCCGCCAGCGGCAGGACCTGCCGCTCAACGGTTTTGAAGACCGTGCCGGTCACCAGGCCGGATACGCCTCCCTGCACCATGGCGACCATCCTGCCAACTCCACGCCCGGCGGGCACGATGAAGCGGTGGAACACCGGCTGACGCAGTACGCGCACGGCGGCGGCTGTGCGTGCAAGATCCCGCCCGGCGAGCTCGAGGAGGCCGTCCGCGGCCTGACCGGGAGTTCGCCCGCCGACCCCGCCGGCGAGCTGCTCGTCGGCCTCGACACCGGCGACGACGCGGCCGCGGTCCGGATCTCCGGGTCGACCGCGCTGATCGCGACCACCGACTTCTTCACCCCGGTCGTCGACGACGCCTACGACTGGGGGCGGATCGCCGCGGCCAACGCGCTTTCCGACGTCTACGCCATGGGCGGCACGCCCGTGGTGGCGGTGAACCTGCTCGGCTGGCCGCGGGAGACGCTGCCGTTCGAGCTCGCGGCCGAGGTGCTGCGCGGCGGGCTCGACGTCTGCGGCAAGGCCGGCTGCCACCTGGCCGGCGGGCACAGCATCGACGACCCGGAGCCGAAATACGGGCTGGCCGTCACCGGCGTCGCGGATCCTTCGCGGCTGCTGCGCAACGACGCCGGCCGCGCGGGCGTGCCGCTGACGCTGACCAAGCCGCTCGGTGTCGGCGTGCTGAACTCGCGGCACAAAGCGACCGGCGAACGGTTCGCGCAGGCGATCGACGTCATGACGACGTTGAACGACGCCGCGGCCCGCGCCGCGCTCGCCGCCGGGGCGGTCTGCGCCACCGACGTCACCGGCTTCGGGCTGCTCGGCCACCTGCACAAGCTGGCGCGGGCGAGCGGGGTGACGGCCCGGCTCGACCCGGCGGCCGTGCCGTACCTCGACGGGGCGCGCGAGGCCCTGCGCGACGGGTACGTCAGCGGCGGCACGCGCCGGAACCTCGATTGGGTGCGCCCGCACGTGGACCTGTCCCGGATACCGGAGGACGAGGCACTGCTGCTGGCCGACGCGCAGACGTCCGGCGGGCTGCTGGTGGCCGGGGAGCTGCCGGGGCACCCGGTGGTCGGGGAACTCGTGGCGCGCGGGGACCACACGATCGTCGTGGGCTGAGTTTCGGGCCGTCCGGGGCGGGTACGCGGGGATCATGCCTGCACCGGACCGTTCCAGCCTCGAGAAGCACCTGGCCGAGACCGAATACCCGTGTGGCCGCGACGAGCTCCTGCGCCGCGCGGCCGCGGCCGGTGGTGGCGACTCCGTGCTCGGCTCGCTCGGCGGCCTGGCCGAAGGCGACCGGTACGAGAACTTCGACGCCGTGTGGGAGGCGGTGTCGGCCAAGCACATCGGCGGAGCACCTTAGGCGAGCCGCTCCACGGCGTCGCGGGCTTCCTTGAGGTCCGCGCCGGTGTTCTCGCGGTAGACCTTGATGGCCTGGATCTTCTTGCCCTCCCGCAGCAGCGCGGTGACCTCGGCGAGCCCGGGCTCTTCGACGGTCACGCCGAGCTGGGCGACGATGGCGTCCAGCTTCCGTTCCATCCGGTCGAGCCGGCGGCTGAGCCTGCGTTCGGTGGCCGAGGAGCCCAACCCGACGACCACGACGAGCAGGACGATCCCGAGCAGCAGCATCCCGTAGTCCATGGCGGGTCATGCTAGTTCGCGGAAACTGTCGGTGCCCGTGGTTAAGGTGGCCCGCATGACAACTTTGCCGGATCGCCCGAACACCGCCCTGCTCGTGGTCGACGTCCAGAACGGCGTGATGAAGGAGGCCCACGACCGCGCGGCGGTCCTCGCCAACCTCGTCGCGCTGGTGGAGAAGGCCCGCGCGGACGGGGTTCCGGTGGTGTGGGTGCAGCACACGAGCGACGAACTGCCGCGTGGCAGCGAGGTGTGGGAGTACGTGCCGGAGCTGGTGCGGCGCGAGACGGAACCGTTGGTGCACAAGGAGTACGGCGACTCGTTCGAGGACACGGACCTGGAGTCGGTGCTGGCTTCGCGGGGCATCGGGCGGTTGGTGGTGGCGGGGGCGCAGACGGACGCCTGCATCCGGTCGACGCTGCACGGGGCGTTCACCCGGGGGTACGACGCCACCTTGGTCGCGGACGCGCACACCACGGAGGACCTGTCGGCTTATGGGGCTCCCGCGCCGGGCGACGTGATCGCGCACACCAATCTGTACTGGGGGTTCCAGACGGCTCCGGGGCGGACCGCGGGGACGGTGAAAACCGCGGAAGTGGACTTCGGGGTGGCTGCTTCGGTGTGAGGTCGGCCGAGGAGCCGCTAGTTGGGCGGGTGGGCGTGAGGTGCGTCCGGCTGCCGGTTGCTCGGCGGCCGCCTGGCCCAGTGCCCGCACCCGCGCCGCCGGGGTCGCGCCCGCCATGCCTGGCGGGACGCGGCCGGCGATCCCCGGCCGAACTTGAGGGCACTGCCGTCGCCTGACCGGAAGTACCGCTTCGGGCGGCCGCTACTCCGGCCGCTCGAAGCCGTACGCGCGCTCCACTTTGGCCACCTCGATGTGGTAGTCCGCGTACCACTGCTCCCGGCCGCGCCGCTGCGCCTCCAGGTGCTCCGGATGGCGCTGCCACCGGGAAATCGACTCGGCGTCGCGGTAGTACAGGACCGTCAGCTCGCGGCCGTCGGCGCCGGTCCGGGACTCGCGCCCCAGGTACCCCGGCTGCACCCGGCCGAGCTCGCCCATCCGGGCGTCCATTTCCGCGTAGCCGTCGAGGTGGGCGGCGTCGAGCTTGCTGCTGATGATCACCGCGTAGTACGGCGGCTCGGGTCTGGTGAAGGACACCGGCGGAGCCTAAGTCCGCCGCTCCCCGCGCCCCAACCCGATTTTCACGCCCCGCGCAGGTGGTCGCGCAGCTCCCGGGCGACCCGGGCCATCAGGACGTCGGCCTCCGGCTGGAGGACCGCGGGCACCCGCGACTCCGTCAGCGCCACCACGCCGAACACCCGCCCGTCCGCGTGCTCGACCACCCCCGCCTCGTGGCGCAGGTTCAGCAGCGTCCCCGTCTTCGACGACCAGCGCGCCGCGTCCGAGGCGAAGTCCGGCGTCAGCCGGTGGCGGATCACGTTGTGCGCCATCAGCTCCCGTACGCCCGCCGCCACCCCCGGGTCGATCCGCGACGGCGTCCACAGCGCCTGCAGCAGGTCGAGCACCGCCCGCGCCGTCGCCGCGTTCGCGCGCGTCACGTCCAGCTGGGCCAGCCGGTGGCCCCGGCCCGCCGTGCCCGCCCCGATCGCCAGCGTGTGCGCCAGGTCCGCTTCGCCCGCGTCGAACCGCTCGGCCGGGGTGTCGACGAGGTCCGCCATCAGGTGGCGCACGGCGATCCCGGACAGCCCCCACCCGGCCAGGATCCGCGTGATCTCCGCCGGCGGGGTCAGGCCGAACAGGACGTCGGCCGCCACGCCGTCGCTCAGCGCCGTGCTCAGGTACAGCAGGTCGTCGACGGCGATCCGGGCCGGGTGGCGGAACCGGGTCAGCCCGATCGGCCCGGGCGTGGTGACGCCGCCGGGCGCGACCTCCAGCTGCGTCGCGCCGTCCAGCTCGCCCCGGCGGACGCGCTCCAGGGTCGCCGCCGCCAGCGGGACCTTGACCAGGGACGCGATCGGGTACACCCGGTCCGGGTCGATGCCCAGCTCGTGCCCGGACCGCAGGTCGCGGACCAGGAACGACCCCCGCAGCCCGCCGTCGTCCAGCTCCGCCCGCAGCCGCCGGACCAGCGCTTCCGCGGTCACGCTCCGGCTCCCAGGCACCGTCCGACGGCGGTGGCCAGGTCACCGCGCAGCCGGTCGGCGTCCTCGCCCGACGCGGCCGCCACGGCGAACCCGCGCGCCGGCGCGACCTCGCCGACCGGCCGCCAGTGCAGTCCCAGCTCCGCGGCCTGCGCCCGCGAGCACAGCAGGAGGTCCGCCGAGCCGAACACCGCCGCGGCCGCCGCGGTCAGCGAGCCGGCCACCTCGACCTGGGCGGGCCGCAGCCCCACGGCGTCGCGCGCCCGCAGCAGCGGGTCGCGCACGTGCGGGACGTCGTCCTCCGGCTGGATCCGGACGTGCCGGCGCGGGCCACCGGACCGACCGGCCCGCAGCGTCTCCAGGTGCACGACCCGCGCCTCGGGGGCGGCCACACCGGCCAAGCCCAGCGGCACGGACCACTCGCCCTCGTCGGCCGGGACGGCGACGAGCGCCGCCCGGACCTCCTGGGTGCGGACGAGCTCGGCCCGCTCCCCCGGTGGCGCGACGCGGAACTCGAGGTGGACCTCCATTGCCCGGGCCTCGGCGGCGAGCTCCGCCAGCTCGCGCACCCCGCAGGTGTCCGGGACGGCCACGCGCACCGGCCGCAGCCGCGCTCGCCGGGCGTCGTGTTCGAGGCTGTCGGCCAGCTGCACCAGCCGTCTCGCCGACGGCAGGACGTCCCGGCCGAACGGCGTCAGCCGCGCCCGGCGGGTCGAGCGGTCGAAGAGCCGCTCGCCGAAGTGCCGTTCGAGCGCGGCGATCCGGCGGCTCGCGACCGGCTGCGGGATGCGCGCGACCGCCGCGCCCGCGGTGAAACTCCCCGCCTCGCTCACGCTCACGAACGCCCTGCAGCCGCCGACCAGGTCCACGACCGCACTCTATGCGAATCCGGCATCGAACCGCGCGTTTCCGTCTTGGACAGCATGGGCGGAGCCGGTGAAACTGCGGAGGTCCTCCAAGATCGGAAAGGGTTTCCCGTGCCGTTGCCGCACCTCCGACGGACCGCGCTCGCCGCGCTGGTCCTCGTCTCGCTCACCGCCTGCGCCGCCGAAGCGCCCGCACCGGCTCCGGCGGCGACGCCGCCACCGCCACCGACCGCCGCCGCCCCGCAGGCGGACTTCGCGCCGCTCGAGCGGGAGTTCGACGCGCGCCTCGGCGTCTACGCGGTGGACACCGGCTCCGGCCGCGAACTCGTCCACCGCGCCGACGAACGCTTCGGCTACGCCTCGACGCACAAGGCGTTCTCGTCCGCCGCCGTGCTCCAGCGCACGAGCCTCGACGGGCTGGCGAAGGTGCTGAAGTACACCCGGGCCGACCTCCAGGAGAACTCGCCGGTCACCGAGAACCACGTCGAGACCGGCATTCCGCTGCGCGACGCGATCGACGCGGCTCTGCGCTACAGCGACAACACCGCGGCGAACCTGCTGTTCCACGAGCTGGGCGGTCCGCAGGGACTCGCCGCGGCCTTGCGCGCCATCGGCGACACGACCACGCACGTCGACCGGATCGAACCCGGCCTCAACGACCTCGCACCCGGCGACGTCCGGGACACCAGCACGCCCCGCGCGATGGCCACGACCCTGCGCGCGTTCACGCTCGGGGACGCGCTGCCGCCGGAGAAGCGGCAGCTCCTGACGGACATGATGAAGGCCAACCTGACCGGGGCGGCGGTGATCCGGGCCGGCACGCCCGCGGGCTGGACGGTCGCCGACAAGACGGGCACCGGCGAATACGCGACGCGCAACGACATCGCGGTCGTCTGGCCGCCCGGGCGCGCGCCGATCGTGCTGGTGGTGATGTCGGACAAGAAGACCGAGCACGCCGACCACGACGACCGGTTGATCGCCGCGGCGGCGAAACTCGCGTTCAGCGCTCTTCGGTGAGGACGCGGGCCCGCAGGTCGACGCCGTGGGTGGCGACGACCTCCGCCCGGACGAACGAGCCCGGTTCCGGGGCCGGCCCGGTGAACGTCACGTGCCCGTCGACCTCGGGGCCCTGGTGCGCGGCCCAGCCGTGCCGGCCGGTTCCGACGAGCACCTCGACGACGCTGCCGGTCCGCTCCGCCGCGCGGCCGGAAACCACCTCGTCGGCCAGCCCCGACAGCTGCTCGACGCGCTCGGCGAGCACCTCGGCCGGCACCTTGTCCGGCAGGCTCGCGGCCTCGGTGCCGTCCTCGTCCGAGTAGGCGAACACCCCGGCCGCGTCCAGCCGGGCCTGCTCCAGGAACCGCTTCAGCTCGGCGAAGTCCGCTTCGGTCTCCCCGGGGAATCCGGCGATGAAGTTCGAGCGCACCCCCGCGTCCGGCGCCACGGCCCGGATCCGCTCGAGCAGTCCCAGGAACCGCTCGCGGTCGCCGAACCGGCGCATCCGGCGCAGCACCGGCCCGCTCGCGTGCTGGAACGACAGGTCGAAGTACGGCGCGACCCCCGGTGTCCCGGCGATCGCTTCGAGCAACGTCGGGCGCAGCTCGGCGGGCTGCAGGTAGCTGACGCGGACGCGGTCGGCGATGCCGGCGAGCTTCGGCAGCAGCTTCTCCAGCGCCTGCAGGTCGCCGAGGTCCTTGCCGTACGACGTCGAGTTCTCGCTGACCAGCACGAGCTCCCGGACGCCGTGGCCGGCCAGCCACTCGGCTTCGGCGAGGACCTCGGCGGGCGGCCGCGAGACGAACGCGCCGCGGAAGGCCGGGATCGCGCAGAACGTGCACCGCCGGTCGCAGCCCGACGCCAGTTTCAGCGGCGCCACCGGCCCGCCGCCGAGCCGGTGCCGCAGCACCCGCGGGCCGCTCGCCGGACCGTGCCCTGGCACGTGGGCCACGGCGGCCGCGGGTCGCCGGACCGGGGTGATCGGCAGCAGCGTCCGCCGGTCGCGCGGGGTGTGCGCGGGCCGGCTCCGGGCGTGGAGCACGTCCTCGATGCGGTCGCCGATCTCCGGGTAGTCGTCGAACGACAGGACGGCGTCGGCCTCCGGGAGCGCGTCGGCGAGTTCGCGGCCGTAGCGCTCGGCCAGGCAGCCGACCGCGACGACTTTCGCGCCCTGGCCCGACGCGGCGAGGACCGTGTCGCCGGGCGGCGAGCTCCTCGGAGTCGGCTTCGTTGCGCGCGCAGCCCAGGGTGACCAGGGAGACGGTGCGCACGACGATCAGTACGCGACGATGGCGACGGTCGGCGGCTTCGAGTCCCCGATCGCCTTGGTCTGCACCAGCACCGGCGCGTCGATCGCGGGTGCGACGACGTCCAGCGGGAGGTAGGCGGTGACGACCAGGCCGCTCGCGAGCAGCACCCGCGCGATCCTGCGGCGCCGGTCGCCGGATTCCCGGACGCTGACGCAGGTGCCCCACTGCTGCCCGGCCGGCGCTTCGGGCGCGTTTCCCTGATGGCGACGGCGTTCTTCGGCCATCCGCTCGAGCATGGTCACGGTTCCCCCTCGGAAGTCCGGTGCCGGGTCGGCCCGAGAATCGCACGCCGCGCGAAACCGCCTCAAGGTCTTCACCGGAAGTGACCGGAAGCGGTCAGTGACCACCGAACAGCCGCCGGACCTCGGCTTCGACGTCGTCGAGCCACCCGGCGCGCCGCCGCTCGTCCGCGTCGGCGACCACGCGCAGGACGAGCCGCCGCACGGCCGGCTCGCCGAGGTAGGGCGCGAGGCAACGCCGCCAGATCGCGTCGAGGGGGTCGCCGAAGAGCGTCCGCTCGCGCTCCTCGGTGGTGTCGGAGGTGTTCACCACGAGCAGCCCGCGCAGCGAGAGCAGCGACTCCGGCGCGCCGCCGGCGTCGTCGAGGCGATACGCCACCCCGGGGACGAGGATCCGGTCGAGCCAGCCGCCGAGGATGGCCGGCGGCTTGCCCCACCAGTTCGGGTGGATCGCGACGAGCCCGCCCGCGTCCCGCAGTTCTTCGCGGTGGCGGCGCACCAACGGGTCAGGCTCTGCGGCGAGGAACTCCTCCGCGCGGGTTCCGCTGGTGTAGGCCTCTCCGGCCGTGAGCACCGGGTCGAACCCCTCGGCGTACAGGTCGTGGAAGCGCACCAGCCGGCCGGCGCCGATCAGCGTTTCGCGGACCCGTTCGGCGAGGGCGTGGTTGAAGCTCCCGGGCCGGGGGTGGGCCAGCAGGACCACCACCGGCCGGGACTCGTCGTCGATCACCGCGTCAGCTTGCCACGCGGACCCGGCGGCTCAGCCGGCGTTGGCCAGCAGGCCCGGCCCCGCGGGCGCACTCTGCATCAGGCAGCGGTGGCACGGCATCCCGCGCAGGCCGGCGAGCACCTCGGCGTCGCCGGGGAAGATCGCTTCGCCGCACAACGCGGTCAACCGGTCGGGCACCGCGCCCGCGGCCGGAACGGGGATCAGGTGACAGACGCGTCTGCTCTCGCCGACGACGCCTCGGCGTAGCCGCACCAGCGCGAGCATCCCACCGTTTTCACCCATAGCCGGAAAGGTAGGCCGAACGGCTCATCCCGGCTTCGTGCCCGCGCACCAACGATCTTCGTGACCGGTGGTCCGGCATACCAAAGTCAGGCCGGTGACAGCACGGCCGCGCCCAGGCGGTGGCTCAGGTTCAGCGCGAGCTCGACGTCCAGGCGGCTGTCGGCGAGCTCGCGCGGCAGCAGTTCCTGCGCCTTGCGGACGCGGTACTGCACCGAGTTCTTGTGCATGGTCAGCTCACTCGCCGCCGTCGTGTAGCTCCCGCCCGCCGCGAGGAACACGCGCAGGGTGTCGCGCAGCCGCCCGCAGTTCTCGTCGTCGGCGCTCAGCGGCCCGAGCGTGCTCGCGACCCACAGCCGGGCCGCGTTGAGGTCGGTCGTCATCAGCGCCACCGTGCCGACCTCCCGGAAGGTCAGCACGCGGTCGCAGTGCTCGCCGGCGGCCAGCGCCAGCGCGTGCACCCGGCGGGCCTGCTGGTGGGTGTCGCGGAAGCCGGCGACGCCGGTGCCGGGATCGCCGACCGTCACGCGCACGCCCGGGTCGGCCTCCGCGAGCACCGCGTCGAGGTGCTCGCGGTCGATCGACGCGACCGGCAGCCACGCCCAGGCGCCGGCTTCGTCGCGGGGCACGAACAGCGGCCGCCCCTGCCCGCCGGCCCGCTCGAGCACCGCCCCGGTGACCGACTCCAGGTGCGACAGCACGTCGTGGGCTTCGGAGGCGTGCCAGACGACCATCCCGACGTGCGTGCCGCGCAGCCGGTAGCCGATGACCGCCTCCGCCGCGTCGACGTCGGCCGGGCCGCCGTTCTCGCTCAGCAGGTCCAGCACCTTGGCCGCCCGCGCGGCGCTCCGGTTGAGCAGCCACTTGTCGCGTTCGTCCTGGTAGACGCTCACCAGCTGGCGCACCACCCGGGTGATGAACTCGTAGGCGACCTTGAGCAGCCGCCGCATCATCGCCCCGAGCAGAGCCGCGTCGTCCACGTGCCGGATGCACTCCTGGAAGCCGAAGTCGAGCATCGCGGCCTGGCCGAGGTCGTACGCGAGGATCAGGTCGAACACCGGGGTGCCGCGCTGGGCCAGCCGGCGCGCGTACTCCACGGCCGCGGCCGGCGGCTCGACGTTGGCGGGGTCGATCCCGTGCTGGAAGATCTGCAGGGCCGTCTCGATGTTCTGGTAGACGCTCGCCGACAGCAGGCTCACCATGCGCTCGTCGTCGTTGACCAGCTGCGGCAGGTCGGTCGCGTACAGCTGGACCAGCTCCCCGGCCAGCTCGACCGCCCGGTCCGCGAGGGTGGCGGCGATCTGGCGGATGTGCTCCGAGACGGCTTCTTCGTCCACCATGGAGCCACTCTACGGGGTCGACGATCAAGCTCGGCCGAGGAACTCGTCGATCAAGCCGAACGTTTCGGCCGGGGCCTGAACGTGCGGGACGTGCCCCGCGCCCGCCACGACCGCGAACCGCGCGTCGGCGAACGCGGCCGCGTAGGCCTCGCCGAACTCCGGCGGCACCACGACGTCGTCCTCGCCCCAGATCAGCAGCGCCGGGATCCGCACCCGGGCGAGCCGGCGCAGCAGCTTCGGGTCGGCGATCCGCGGCCCGGCGTAGGCCCGCAGCGCCGCCAGGTCGGCGGGGTCCGGCCCGGGCGCGCCGGGCGGCGGCTGCGGCAGGCTGATCGCGTGGCCTTCGACGTCCGGGCCGATGCCGTCGAGCACGACCAGCTCGCCGATCCGCCGTCCGCGGTCGCGAACGGCCATTTCGGACGCGACCCAGCCGCCGAACGAGCTGGCGATCACCAGGACGTCGCGGGCGTCTTCGTCGTCCAGCAGGTCGAGGTAGGTGACGGCGAGGTCGTCGATGCCGGAGAACCAGTCCGGACGCGGCGTGCCCGCCCAGCCCGGGTGCGTCGGCGCCAGCACCCGGGCGCGGGGCGCGAAGTGCTCGACGATCGGTTCGACGCCTCGCGGGCCGCCACCGCCGTGCAGGACCAGCACCGTGCGGCCGCCGCGGCCGGTGTCGACGAGGGGGATGTCCAGTCCGGGGTGGGGACGCAGGGTCCGGGTCATGGCATGTCCTTTCCGGAGTGGCCGAGCATCTGGTCGACCATCGCGGCGGGCGCGTCCGGCCGGAAGCAGGCTTCGAGGTTGCCGGCGGAGTCGCTGGCGGCTGCTTCCGCCCGCGGGAACAGCGCGTTCTCGTACGCCGAGAGAGCGCTTTCGACGTCGTCATGCGCGGCGAGCGCGAGGGCCAGCTCGGCGGCGTCGAGCATGGCGAGGTTCGCACCCTCGCCCGCGAACGGTGACATCACGTGCGCGGCGTCGCCGAGCAGGGTCACCCCCGGCACGCGCTCCCACCGGTGGCCGACCGGCAGCGCGTGGATCGGGCGCGGGATCAGCGGGTCGTCGCTGTCTTCGACGAGGGCCCGGAGTTCGGGAGCGAAGGCCGCGAAGACGTCGAGAAGACGTCGGCGATCGGCCAGGTCCGCGACCGCGGCCGGGTCGTCGTTCTTGACCGCGGCGTACACGCGGATCCGGCCGCCGCCGTTGCGCTGGGCGATCAGGCCCAGCCCGTCGGCCAGCGCGAACATCGAGCCCGGGCCGACGAGCGCGGCCGCGGCCGGGTTCCGGGTGTCCACATCGGACAGATGGGTTTCGACGAACGACAGTCCCGAGTAGACCGGCACCGCGGCCGACAGCAGCGGCCGGACCTTCGACCAGGCCCCATCCGCGCCGGCGATCAGATCGGCTTCGACGACTTCGCCCGTGGCCAGCCTCAGCCGGCCGGCCGCCACCGCGGTGACCTTGGTGCCCCACCGGACGACGTCGCCGGGCAGCGACTCGACGAGGATCCGCTTGAGCGCGCCGCGATCGACCTCGGGCCTCGTGCCGCCGGAGGCGTCGGCCGCCTCTTCGAAGCGGACGACGCCGTGGCGGTCCAGGATGCGCAGCGCCTCGCCCTCTTCCCGCGCGATGGCCCGGAACTGCCGCGTCAGGCCGGCTTCGGCGAGCGCGCGCTGCCCGGATTCTTCGTGCAGGTCGAGGGTGCCGCCCTGGTCGCGGGCGGCCGGGGACGCGTCGAGCTCGTACACGGTCGACGCGATCCCGCGGGTGTGCAGGACACGGGCCAGCGTGAGGCCGCCGAGGCCACCGCCGACGATGGCGATCCGGGTCATCGGGTCTCCCCGGGTTCGGGGCGCGGGGTGGCGAGCGCGCCGTTGAGCAGCGCGTCGAACGCCCACCGCGCGCGGGCGGGGCCGGGTCCGGACACCAGGTCGGCGGCCAGCGCGGCGATGTGGGGGTGGGTGCCGGGCGAGGCGGTGGCCACGGACTCGACCATGACCTCGTGCTCGCGCGCGGCACCCGGCTTCTCCCGCCGGCTGCCGTGCTCGACGGCGGTCGCCGTGGCGGTCAGCAGCAGCACGTCGACCGCCCAGGCGGCCTGCCCCGGGGCCATGCCCCCTTCGTCGAGCAGGGCGAGCACGGCTTCGACGAGCGCCAGGTAGTGCGGCCCGCTCAGCCGGGTCACCAGCGCGACGCGGGCGAGGCTCGGGTGCGCGAACAGCACCGAACGGTAGGAGTCGAGCACCGCCCAGAGGCGCTCGCGCCAGTCCCCCGAGCCGTCGAGGCGGACCTCGGCGAGCAGTTCGTCGAGCACCGCGGCGTGCAGTTCTTCGGTGTCCTTGACGTACACGTAGAGCGAGGCGGCGCCGGTGTCGAGCTCCTGGGCGAGCCGGCGCATGGTGACGCGCTCGACGCCTTCGGCGCGCATCACCGCGACGGCCGTCGCCACGATCCCTTCACGGGTCAACGCCGGTTTCGCCGGACGCTCACGGCGGTTGTAGGTGCTTTCCGGGGGCATGGCTCCACTGTAGCGAACATGTTCGTTACGAGCACGTTCGAGACGAACATGTTCGTGCGGTTTCGGTCACAACGCCCACGACACCGTTCGGCACGTGGTTCGCCACCTACGACGCGATCGAGGCGATTGCAGAGCAGCCGCGACGCTGGGTGCGATTCAGCAGGGCTCGGGCCTCCAGGGGCCAAAGGGGACTACGAGGGCACCGGGACGATCACCTTCGGCACGAGCGGCTAATCGAAAAGAATCGGAAACAAACGCGAAACGCGGACCACTCGACCAACTGGTCTGGACCACTAACCGAAGATCACCCGTATGGCGGTTTCCGGTTACTCCACAAGGCAAATTAAGAGGTCCAGACCACTGAGTCAACCCCGGTTCCGCATTTCATTCGGAAAACCGGTTAAGCAACTTTCGGGGGGTGTGTGACCTTCTCACGGGCGGTATATGTGATTCCACCGAATCCGCACCGGCCGGACCGCACCACCGGCCGGCTCGATGCCGCCCCCGGAGGCGCCCATGCACCGCTTGGACCCGGCCCGCGACCACGTCATCGGGCTCTACCGGATCGTGATCGGCTTCCTGTTCGCCTGCCACGGCGTGAAAACGCTCTTCGGCGTGCTCGGCGCGAAGGCACCCGCGGCCGTCGGGGCGTGGCCGGGCTGGTGGGCCGCCCTCATCCAGCTCGTCTGCGGCGCCCTGATCTGCCTCGGCCTCGGCTCCCGCGCCGCCGCGGTGCTCGGCTCCGGCTCGATGGCCTTCGCGTACTTCACGGTGCACCTGCCGACCGGCCTGCTCCCGATCCAGAACGGCGGCGAGGCCGCGGCCCTGTTCTGCTGGGGCCTGCTGGTCGTGGCGTTCGTCGGCCCGGGCCGCTTCGCCCTGGGCAACCTGCCGGTCCTGCACCGGAACACGGCGGAGCCGGCCCGGGCCCGGGTCACCGCCTAGGAGCGCGAGATCCCGACGCCGCTGCGCGCGTCGGGACCGTACTTCGCCAGTTCCCGCGCGAGGTCGAGCGGCCCGCTCTTCGCGCGGTCCGCTTCGGTCAGCAGGTCGCGCGGGATGATCCAGACGACCTCGAACTCGAGCCCGCTGGGATCCTTGGCGTACAACGACTTCGTGGTGCCGTGGTCGGACGAGCCGACCAGCGCGCCCGCCTCCCGGAGGCGGCCGGCGAGCCGCTCGAGGTCTCCGAGCGTGTCGACCTCCCACGCCAGGTGGTACAGCCCCACCGACGTCTGCCCCGCGCCCGAGTCCGCGGCGTGTGCACCGAGCTCGAACAGGCCGAGGTCGTGGTCGTTGGTCGAGCCGGGTGCCCGCAGGAAGGCCGCGCCGCGGTGGATGTCGCCGTCCTCGACGTAGTCGAAGCCCAGCACGTCCCGGTAGAACGCCACGCTTTCGGCGAGGTTCCGGACGTACAGCACCGCGTGGTTCAGGCGAAAGATCGACATCGACGGCCCCCGCGCACACAACTCGGTTGAAGTTTCAACCGAAGGGTAGCACGAAGGACGCCACCCAGAGCCGGCCGAGCCAGGCCGCGTACCGCTCGTCGGACCACCCGAGCCGCTCGACGAGCTGGTGCCACAACGTCCCGTCCGTCGTGGAAAACAGCACGTCCCGGCACTCCTGCTCGGTGACGGCCAGCTGCCCGGTGGCCGCGGCTTCGCGCGCGTGCCCGCCCATGCTCTCCAGCCGCTGCCGGTCGATCTCGGCGAGCATCGCCGCCGCCGCGGAGTCGCTCGCCGCCGCACCGCGCACGGCGAGGTGCAGCCGCGCGGTCCGGCGCATGGTCGCGGTGTTCACGACCGCGAACGCGGTGAGCCGGGTGCGCAGGTCGGGCTCGGCGAACAGGGCGCGCAGCTCCGGGCGTTCGAGCATCGGCACGTCTTCGTCGTCCCCGCCGACGGTCACGTCCCACGTCCGGTGCAGCAGCGCCGGCTTGTTCTTGAAGGCCGAGTAAACGGTTTCCGGCGCGACGCCCGCCTCGGCGGCGACGTCGGCGATGGTCGTGCGGCCGTAACCCTTCGTGACGAACAGGGTGTGCGCGGCGGCCAGGATGCGCCGCCGGTTCTCCCGCGCCTGCTCCTGGCGCCGGCTCGAGTCGTACCGGCGCTTGACCTGCTCGCCCATCCGATACATCCTCACTGTATTGAAAACAGCCTGACTGTATTGGAGTCATCATGCCATCACCCACCGAAGAGTTCCTGGCCGAGGTGCTGCCCCGGCAGACCGCCGCCGAACAGGCCATCCACAACGGCGACGCCGGGCCCCGCACGGCCCTGTGGTCGAAGGCCGACCCGGTGAGCCTTTTCGGCGCCTGGCTGCCGATCCGCACCGGCTGGGCCGACGTGAGCGACGCCTTCCGCCGCGTCGCCGCACAGTTCTCCGACTCCCGCGAGTACCGCTTCGAAGTCGTCGCGGCCGGGGCGAGCGGAGACCTCGCCTACACGATCGGCTACGAGCACAACACCGTGTCGCTCAACGGGAAACCGACGACCTACACCCTGCGCGTGACGCACGTGTACCGCCGAGAGGAAGGCGAGTGGAAGATCGTCCACCGCCACGGCGACCGGCCACCGGACGAACCCGCACCGGACGCACCGCTCAACTCTCGGTAGGCCCGGTGACCGACCGGGCGACAAACCTTCGACACCGCATCGAGGCCCTGGTCAGGCCGGCCGGCGGTTCGTAGGGTGAGTCCACCGCAGGACACCGTGTCAGCTGTCCCGCGGGCGGTGATGCCCCCGGAACCGACCTTTCCCCGAAGCCAAGTCCGGGGGCATCACCGCTACCACCACCCCGGCCGCGGCCGCCCGCTTCCGGCCGCCCCCTTTTCCAGCACCTCCACCTGCGTCCTTCGCGCGCTCGTTTACATACATACACCATGTATGTACTCTGGCTCGCATGACGACACGCAGCGAATCCCTGGGTCAGGAGCGCCGGGTCCGGCTGCCGGCCGGCGAGGTGCGGTACTTCGAGCGGGGCGAAGGCGCCCCGGTGGTCTTCGTCCACGGCGTGCTGACGAACGCCGAACTGTGGCGGAAGGTCGTCCCCGACGTCGCCGCGGCCGGGTTCCGCTGTCTGGCCCCGGATCTGCCGCTCGGCTCGCACGACCTGCCGATGCGCGCCGACGCCGACCTCTCCCCCATCGGTGCCGCCGACCTCATCGCGGACTTCCTCGACGCGCTCGATCTGCGGGACGTCACGCTCGTCGCGAACGACACCGGCGGCGCGCTGACGCAGATCATGCTCAGCCGGCGCCCGGACCGGGTCGGACGGGTCGTGCTCACGCCGTCCGACTGCTTCGAGTACTTCTTCCCGCCCCTCTTCAAAGCGCTCCCGCCGCTCGCCCGGATCCCCGGCTCGATGGCGGTGCTCGGGCAGCTGCTGCGGATCAAGGCGCTCCACCCGCTGCCGGTCCTCTTCGGCTGGGTGACCAAGCGGCCGCTGCCGGACGCCGTCGCGCAGGCCTACCTCGGGAAGCTGCGGAAGTCGGCCGGGGTGCGCCGGGACCTGCGCAAGCTGCTGCGGGACGTGCACCCGCGCCACACCCTCGCCGCCGCCGAAGCTTTGCGGACGTTCGACCGGCCGATGCTGCTCGCGTGGGCCACCGAAGACAAGCTGTTCCCCATCCGCCTGGCCCACCGGCTCGCGGCCCTGCTGCCGGACGCGAAGCTCGTCGAAATCGCGGACGCCTACACGTTCGTGTCCGAGGACCAGCCCGCCGCGCTCGCCGGGCACATCGTCGAGTTCGCGGGCGTCATGGCAGATTAGGCGGGTGCGACGTACCCAGCAGGACCGTTCCGCCGGCACGAAGGCCGCCCTGGTCGCGGCCGCGCGCGAACTGTTCGCCGCCCGCGGCTACCAGGCCGTCCCGGCGGACGAGATCACCCGCGCCGCGGGCGTCACCCGCGGCGCGCTGTACCACCACTACGCCGACAAGCAGGGCCTGTTCCGCGCCGTCGTCGAAGAACTGGAACGCGAACTGACCGAAGAGGTCCGGGCCGCGTTCGACGGCGGCGCGGACCCGCTGACCGGCATGCTGCAGGGCCTCGGTGTCTTCCTCGACGCGTGCCTGCGCGAAGAGGTCCGCCGCATTTCGCTCACCGACGCGCCCGCCGTGCTCGGCTGGGACGTGTGGCGCGAGATCGAGGCGGAGTACGGCCTCGGCCTGATCGTCACCGTGCTGGAGCAGGCCAGGGCGGACGGGCTGATCGTGGAAACGCCCGTCCGGGCCCTGGCCCAGCTGGTGCTCAGCGCGGTGATGGAGGCGGCGAGGATGATCGCCGCGGCGGACGACCCCGCGCGCACCCGCGCCGAGGTCCAGCAGGTCCTCGGCGGCTGGCTCGCGAGCCTCCTGCGGACCTAGCGCGGCCGGTAGGTGCTGAGGACCGCGGCCCCGACCCGGTCGGTGGACACCAGGTCGAGGTCCGCGGGGGATTCGAACAGCCGCCGGCCCGCACCGACGACGCTCGGGAAGACGAGCACGCGGTACTCGTCGACCAGGCCGTGCCGGGCGAGGGTCTGCGCGACGCCGACCGAGCCGATGACGATCACGTCGCCCCCGTGCCGCGCGACCTCGGTGACGAGATCTCCTTGCAGGAGCGTGGAGTTCTGCCAGGCGGACAAGTCGGTGAGGGTGGTCGAGGCGACCAGCTTCGCGGCGTTGTTGAGCCGGACCGAGAACTCGTCCGTGCGGCTGGGCCAGAGCTTCGAGAAGAGCTCCCACGTCTTCCGGCCGAGCAGCAGGGTACCGGTGTCGAGGAGGGTGCCGAGGCGGAACTTGTCCCCCGCCACGGCCTCCGGGCCGTGCCGGAAGGCCCAGCCGCCGGTGGCCGTGCCGCCCGAGCCGTCGGGGTCCTCGACGACGCCGTCCAGGGTGAGGAACTCGGCGACGATCACGCTCATGACTGCTCCCGGTGGTCTCCGCCGCGCCCTGGTGGCGCGGCCTCACCGGTACCTACCGGCGGCGGCCGCCGGATTCATCGCACCGCCGCCGGCAGAGTTTCCGGCTACGCCGTGACCAGCGACAGGCCGTAGGTCTGCAGGATCTCGTTCACCGGCTGGAACCACGTCTCACCGCCGGAGCTGCAGTTGCCCCAGCCGCCGGAGGTCACGCCCTGGGCCTGGTCGCCCGTGATGAACGAGCCGCCCGAGTCGCCCGGCTCGGCGCAGACGGTGGTGCGGGTCATCTGGTAGACCGCGCCCTGCGAGTAGTTGACCGTCTCGTTGAGGCCTTCGACGACACCGCAGTGCCAGTGCGTCGTCGAGCCCGAGCGGCACACCGACGTGCCGACCGGCGCGACCCAGGAGCCGCGGACGAGCGCGTCGCTCACCGTGCCCCAGCCGAGCACCACCGGGGCGGTCCACCAGCCGTTGCCGATGCGGATGAACGAGTAGTCGTTGCCGGGGAAGGACGAGCCGGCGAAGCTGCCCATGGCCGAGCCGTCCCAGCCGACCACCGAGCTGCCGACGCCGCCGCAGTGCCCGGCGCTGACGAAGCCGCCCTGCACCGAGAAGCCGATCGAGCAGCGGGTGTTGCCGTTGATGTAGTACGGGTCGCCGCCGACGGTCCCGGCCGAGAACGGCTGGGCGGCCGGTGCGGTCGCGACGGTCACCGGGCCGGCCTCGCGGGCTTTCGCGAGGAAGGAATCCACGTCGGCGCCGTGCGCGCCCGGCCGGAGGGTGACGACGACGCTGCCGGCGCGCGGGTCGGTGCGCCAGCCGCTGACGGCCGCCGGGGCGGGGTTCGCCTTGGCGGAGGCGTCGATCGCGGCCTTCGTCGCGTCGAGCTCGGCCGCGCTGACCTTCGCCGGCGCGGCTTCGGCACCGGCCCGGCGGACGGCTTGTGCCGCGGCCGGGTCGGTCACGCCGACGACGAGCTTGCCGAGCGCGGGATCGAACCACGCACCGCCGAAGGCGGCACCGGCGGCCCGCTGGGCGGCCGGCATCACCCGCGCGGCGGTCATTTCCTGGCCGAGCCGGGCTTCGGCCTGGGCGGCGGTCAGGCCGAAGTCCCGCTGCATGGCGGCGATCAACCCGGGCGACGCGACGGCCGGGCTGAAGGACGACGAAGCGAGGGACGCGGTCAGGACGGCGGCGCCGCCCAGGGCGAGGGCGATTCTTCGACGCATGAGGTCTCCTTCGGGCAGGGGGAAAGAAACACACCGTGCGCCGAGTGTGCGGCCGGTCGCGGTGACGGTCCAGAAATGTCCGGTCTTCTGTCCGGAATTAGCGGAGGCGAACGTCTGTCCATTGCAGACTCAAGCCGTGGATGCATTGCGCCGCAGCGGTTTTCCGCGCGCGAAGGAAGCGCGGGCCGGTGTCACCCGTCCGCGCCGACGAAGGTCTGGACCAAGTACAGCACGCGGCGGCGAGCGGCGGCGGGAACCAGAGTCTGCGGGGCAGCAGACGTGCATGATCGTGCCTCGGGCTTTCCCGTCGACGCCGAGGCGGCGCAGATCCGGACCGGGCACGCGGGCGGGTTCCGGCCACGCGTTCCCGCTGCGGTCGCGGGCGCGAAACCGGAATAGACCGGGACCGCGACGCGACGGACGACCGCCGCTCCTCCTGAAACGCCGACACGACACCGTCCGGCCACCCCGGAATGGGTGGCCGGACGGTGGTCGCGGAAATCAGATTTCGTCGACCTGGTAGGTCACCACCCGCGCCGGGACCAGCAGCGCGCCCGAGCATTCCGCGACCGCCGGGCCGAATCCGTACGGCACGAATTCCCCGGCCACGAACCAGAACGCGCTGCCGTTGGCGCAGTGCGCGATCACGCGGTACCCGTAGCCCTCACCGGGGAAGCAGCTGACCGAAACGCCCTGCCCGAAGAGGGTTCCGTAGCGCTCACCGAAACAGCCGGGTGGCGCGAAGTCGCCGCCGGCCGCGGCCGCGGGCACGACCGACAACCCGAACAGCGAAAACAAAGCGACCCCGAGAACCGCCAATTTCCTTCGCATGAACACTCCTCAGCGCGGAGAGACCCGACGTTAGGCAGCGTAGAAGCGCGGAAGAATTACCGGCAATTCATCGGGCCAGTGAAAACGCGCGCAGCGGAAAGTCACCGCGCTGCTCCATCCGGGCTAGCCCGCGCCCCTGGACGGATGGCGGACGAGGCCGCGATTCCTCAACGGCTGACGCAAACCCGATCGCGGCCGGCGTTCTTCGCCGCGTAGACCGCCTTGTCCGCGGCGCCGAGCACCTCGTCCACGCCGCGGCCCGCGTCCGGGTGGACCGCCACCCCGATCGACACCGAAAGCCCGGCGATCCGCGTCCCGTCCGCGGCCACCACGGCCAGCGCCGCCACCGCGTCGCGGATCCGTTCGGCGACCGCGACGGAGTGGACCCGCCCGATGCCCGGCAGCAGCACGACGAACTCCTCCCCGCCGAACCGGCCGACCGCGTCGTAGACCCGCACCTCGTCCCGCACGGCGCCGGCGACCGCCCGCAGGACTTCGTCGCCCGCCAGGTGCCCGTACGTGTCGTTGACGCGCTTGAAGTGGTCGAGGTCGAGCATCAGGATCCCGCAGTCGCCGCCGGCGCGCGCCGCCCGGCTCAGCTCGGCTTCGGCCCGCGTCCGCCACTCCGCGATCGTCAGCAGCCCGGTCTTGGGGTCGCGGGCACGCAGCTCCAGCCGCCGCCCGAGCTCGCCGCGGTGCAGCAGCACGACCGGCAGCACCAGCGACGGGACCAGCCACGGCCGGGTCGGCAGCAGCGCCGCCGCCACCGCGCCGAGGCACAGCGTCGCCGCGTCCAGGAGGTTCTCCGACAGCGATCCCGCGAAGGACAGGAACGGGCGGGCCGGCTCGTGGAGCTTGAACCCGATCATCACGAGCAGCGTGTTGACCAGCACGAACGCGACGCCGGCCGCGACCGGCCCGGCCACCGCGGCGACGGAGGCGGCCGCGAAGACGGTGACCACGTGGGTCGCGGCCGAGCAGGTCGCCCGGTACAACCTGCTGCCGGGCACCCCGCCCGCCGTGCGCAGCCAGAGGTGCCCGTAGACGAGCACCGCGAGGACGGCGGCCAGGACGGCCGGCATCACGAGCGCCGCGGCGAAGTACCACACCGACGAGACGCTGACGTGCGGGTTCCGCGCGAGGAACCGGCGCATCCGCTCGGCCTTCGCCGACAGCTCGGTCTGCGCGACCGCGGAAGCGAGCAGGACCGCGAAGAAGAACCACTCCCGCGAGGCCGGTTTCGTCGCGGGCACGGCCAGGACCAGCAGTGCGACGGCGGTGGCCTCGACCGCCAGGTAGTAGGGCACGACCCCGGCCGGCGCACCGCGGTAGGCGAAACGAGACTCCCCCTGCTGATCCACTTTCCCTCCCGTGACCGTGGATCGGCCGGGCTCCCCCGCCCGGCGGCTCCAGGATAGGCGCACCGGGCGCCTCTCCGGAAGCCGCCGGCCGGAGTGTCCTCAGTGGACGATCAGCGGACGAACGCGGTCAGGAAGCGGTCGCGGAAGGAGTCCATCTTCCAGACCGGCGCCCGCGCCGCCGGGTGCAGGCCGTCGGTCCAGCCCCAGCCGGAGATCCGGTCCAGCACCTTGGGGTCCTTGGCGACGATCGTGATCGGGACGTCGTGCACCGCGCCCTGCGGGGTGACGACCGGCGGCTGGTGGTCGCCGAGGAACACCAGGACCGTGTTCTCGTCGCCGTAGTGCCGCATGAACGAGATCAGCGTCTTGAGCGAGTAGTCGGTGGCGTCGCGGTAGGCGTCGCGGATCTTCGCCGGGTCCTTCCAGACCGACTCCGGCGCCTCGCCGGCCGCCGGCTGCGGCGCGAAGACCGAGCCGTCGCCGACCTGGTTCCAGTCCACCAGCCAGGGCCGCGGCGACCACGGCGCGTGGCTGGAGACCAGGTCGACCTCGGCCATCACCGGCCGGTGCGCCGTGTTCGCCAGCTCGGTGCGCTGCAGCGTCGCGAGCGTGAACTGGTCGGGCATGGTGGCGTAGGCGTAGCCGGGCCCGCGGTAGCCGACGTGGTGGGCGTCGTAGTAGGCGTCCGGGTGGTAGAACTTCTGGCCCTCCGGCCAGTCCTTCGTGTGCGCCGGGACGTCCCACACGGTCTTCCAGCCGGCGCGCTGGAACGCGCCGCCGAGGGTCAGCCGGTCGCTGTCGAGCAGCTGGTTGTAGCGCTGCTGGTTGTCGATCCACATGCCCGACTGCACCGTCGAGTGGGCCAGCCAGCTCCCGCCGCCGAACGTCGAGGACGACAGGAACGCGCTCCTGGCGCCGATGCCCGCCGCGCGCAGTTCGGCCGTGCCCGCGTCGAGCGTCGCGCCGATCTTCGTGCCGATGGCGGGGTCGTCGAGCGCGATCCGGCCGTAGCTCTCGACGAAGGTGAGCACGACGTTCTTGCCGCGCAACCCGGCGAGGAGCTGGTCACCGGGGGTGGCGCGGAACGCGTCCTCGGCGGCGACCTCGCCGAACGGCCGCTGCTCGCGCAGGTCGGCACCGACCTGGCGCAGGTCGCCGTAGGCCAGGGCGACGGCGCTCTGCGCGGCGACCGGCTGCCCCGGCGCGACCTCGACGCCGAACAGCGAGCAGAGGATCCAGACGACCCCGAGCACGGCCACCCCACGCGACGCGCCGGTCCGGCGCCCGGCGGCGATCCGGCTCAGCCGCAGCGTCGCCAGCACCATGAACACCACGACGGCGATCGCGAGCACGCCGGCGCCGGCCAGCGCGGCGATCGCCCCCGCCTCGCCGATCTGACCGGCCAGGAACTCGACCCCGGCGCTGAAGAAGCTCCAGTCGTAGACCGGGTCGAACGGCTTCTCCAGCGTCGCGTAGAAGCCCGTGTCCAGCGCCTTCAGCACGACGAGCAGCCCGAGCGCCAGCCCGGTGAGCACCGCGACGACGCGCCGCGGCCGCGGCGGCAGGACCAGCACGAACGCGGCGATCACGATCCCCTCGACCGGCACCCGCACCAGCGCTTCGGCGGAGAAGGACGTCAGGTCGTCCGGGGAGAGCAGAGCGAACAGCACCAGCAGCGCGGCGAGCGCGGTCACGACCACGCCGGCGACCGCGTGCCGCCGCCCGATCCGGGGTAGCCCGAAGTCGGGCAGCGGCGGTGCGGCGGGTACGGGTTTTCCGAACATGCGGGCCTCACGTGGTTCGCGGCGGTGACCGCCCGGCCCGTGCGGCGGGACCGGCGATCCTCACCCGGTATACGGGCCGCGGTCCCGCGCGGTTCAAGCGGGCGCCCCCGCCGCTACCCGAACTCGCCGGCGCCAAACCCGGGCGGGCGGCTTTCACCCGGGAAAGAGCCGGTAATACCCAGGACAGGTGAGTGGGTACGGCCGTTCGGTTGCGGGCCGCCTGCGCCGGTGTTCTCCTCGGGGTGTCCGAAGATCGGATTCCGAACGGAGGCACCGATGAACCTGTTCGACAAGGCCAAGGAAGCGCTCGGCAAGCACCCGGACCAGGCCGACCAGGGTGTGGACAAGGCCGCCGACGCCGCCAAGCAGCGGTTCGGCGAGCACGCCGACAAGATCGACCAGGGCTCGGAGAAGGTGAAGGACTACCTGCACAACCAGGGCGGCGGGCAGCAGGACGCGCCCCCGCAGTGAGCCCCGTCCGGCCGTCGCCGCCGCACCGGTTCCGGTGCGGCGGCGGGCCCGGCCGGTGAGCCCGGCCAGCCGTCCGGGGGAAGCACGCTTCGCTCCCCGCCCGGCTGGGTACCACCGGCTCCGTGGTCGCCACCTACCTCGTCCCCGTCCGGACGGCCCTCGTCCTCTTCCCGTTCCTCGTGCTGGCCGTCATGCTGCCCGCCGCGTTCGTCAGCTACCGCCGGCGCGGCCGCGCGGGCGGGTGGCCGACGTTCGTCTTCTACGCCTTCCTCTTCTACCTGCTGGCGATCGCGACGCAGACGGTGCTGCCGCTGCCCGCCGACCCGGCGTACTGCGCGGGCCACACCTACGCGAGTTCTCCGCAGTTGCGGCCTTTCTACTTCGTCGAGGTCGTGTCCCAGCGCGCTCGCGGGCACTGGAGCCCCGGTGCGCTGCTGCACAACCCGGCGGTCTGGACCACCGCGCTCAACGTCGTGATGCTGGCGCCGCTCGGGTTCTACGTCCGCTACGCGCAGCGGATGCGGCTGGTGCCCGCGACGCTGATCGGCTTCGGCGTCTCGCTGTTCTTCGAGCTGACGCAGCTGACCGGGCTGTGGTTCGTCTACCCGTGCCCGTACCGGCTCTTCAGCGTCGACGACCTGATCCTCAACACCGCCGGTGTCGTCGCCGGCTGGCTCGTGGCCGGTCCGCTCGGCAAGCTGCTGCCGTCGCCGCGGCCCGAGCACGACCGGCGCCGCTATGCCGCGAAGGTCACCTTCACCCGGCGGCTCTTCGCGCTGGCCACCGACCTGCTCGGGTTCGCCGCGCTGCTCGGCTTCCTGTTCGGCCTGCTGACGCTGTTCGGCGAGGACCTGAACCACCGCGACACGCCGGTGGTGATCCTCGCCCTCGTGTGGTTCGTGGTGCTGCCCGCGGTGACCGGCTCGACGCCCGGGAAGCGGGCGATGCTGCTGCGCGTGGTGCGGCGCGGGCGCCGCCGGGCCGGGCCGATCGCGCTGCTGGTGCGCAACGGCGTCCTGCTTTCGCCGCTGTGGCTGGGCTGGCTGGTGCTGGACCTGGACCACTGGGACCTCGGCAACCACCCCGAGCGGCTGCTCCTGCCGGTCGCGCTGGCCGCGTCGGTGTTCGTCGTGGGCGTGTGGACGCCGCTGGCGGTACTGCTCGACAGCGAGCACCGGGCGCCCTACGAACGGCTCACCCGCACGGTCAACGTCGCCATCGTGCCCGCCGCTCCGGAGCCCGGCCCGGCCCCCGAACCGGCCCGGCGCGAGGAAGTCCTTAAAGGACGGTGAGGCGACACCGGGCTGCCCGGGATCGGCGGCGCTGGTAGATTGCGACGGGAGCAGGTTGAGCCGCCAGCCCGCGTCCCCCTTCCCCATCCTGGAGCCCGCATGACGACCGACGCAACGCGGCCGCGGCAGCGGTACTCCGGCGAGGGCTGGTCGCTCGACGTCGCCGAGGGCGGCGACCTGCGGATCTTCACCCTCCGCGGCGAGTTCGACTTCGCGGTTTCGGTGAAGCTCGCCGAAGCGCTGCCGGCCGAGCCCGGCGCCGCGGACGTCGTGCTGGACATGTCCGGGGTCGAGTACTGCGACTCCAGCTGCCTGCAGGTCCTGCTGCGGCTGGGCACCCGGTTGCGCGAAGCGGGCGGCCGGCTGGCCGTCGTGACGACCGCCCCCGCCGTGGTCCGGCCGATCGAGCTGCTCCGCCTCGGCGACGTAATGCCGGTTCACTCGAGCGTCGACGCGGTCCGCGCTTCCTGGGGCGAAGAAGCATGACCACCTCCGATACCCGTGTCGGCGGGCCCGGATCCGGGCATGAAGAAGGGGAGGGCTTCTCCCCGGAGCCCGGCACGGACAGGGAGGCGGACGTGAACCTGAGAACGATCCGGCACGAGCTCGGCATCACCGCCGAGCTCACCGAGCTGGCGAAAGTCCGGCACTGGGTCCGCACCGTCCTGCGGGAGTTCCCGGCGAACGTGGTCAGCACCGCGGTCATGGTGGTCGACGAGCTCACGTCGAACGCGCTGCGCCACGGCCGCGCCCCGTACCACGTGCGCCTGCTGCCCGGCGCCGCGAAGCTGCGGATCGAGGTCGACGACGGCGGCGGCGAGTCCGCGCGCCGCCGGACGCCGTCCGACCAGGGCGGCCGGGGGCTGCTGCTGGTGGAGCGCTGCGCCGCGGCCTGGGGCCAGCTGCGCCGGCCCAGCGGCAAGACCCTGTGGGCCGAGCTGGCCACCGACGACCCCGCGGGTGCCCGTGGCTGACCCGGCGCGCAGCACGCCGACCGCCCCGGACACCGGCGACCGAGGCTGGGCAGCCGCCCCGATGGCGGCCCTCAGCGCCGACACCGCCGGGGTCGTCCTCGCCCTCAACGAAGCCGCCCGCGCGCTCTTCCCGGGTGCCGAGCCCGGGTGCCGGCTCGCCGGGACCGCACCGGACTGGCTGGTCGCCGCGCACGACGGCGGCGGCGACGAGATCGTCCGCGGTGACGTCGGCGAGCGGTCCTTCGCGGCCCACCCGATCCCGCACGGCGAGGCCGTCACGTGGTGGCTGGTCGACGAGACCGACGCCCGCGTGGCCCGGGACGCCCTGGTCCGCGAGCAGGAGCGCACCGCGTTCCTCAGCGACGCCTCCGCCGCGCTGCTCGGCTCGCTCAACCTCGACCGCTGCATGGAGGTCGCGGCCCGGCTCGCCGCGCAGCACCTCGCCGACGCCGCCCTGGTCCTGGCGCCCGCCGCCGGCGGGAGCTACCCCGCCGTCACCTGCGTGCGCGACGGCGAACCGACCCGGTCCCGGCTGGAGATCGACCCCGACGAGCTGCCCGGCCTCGGCGAGGCGCTGCAGGGCTTCCCGCCGGTGCCCTCGCGCTGGCTCGACCCCGACGCCGCACCCGGCTGGGTGCTGCCGGCGGACTTCGGCCCGGTCGGCTCGGTCGTCGTCACGCCGCTGCCCGGCCACGGCGTCCCGGCCGGTGCGCTGGTGCTGCTGCGCCGTGGCGACCGGGCGTCGTTCACCGACTCCGAAGAGCTCTTCGCCCGGCTGTTCGCGGCACGAGCGGGTGCGGCGATGTCGGCGGCGCGCGTGTTCGCGCTGCAGGCGTCGATCACCGACACGCTGATGCGCGAGCTGCTTCCGCCGACGCTCGAACAGCTCGGTGGCGTCGAGTTCGCCGGCCGCTACCGCCCGGCGCGCGACGGCGAGCGCATCGGCGGCGACTTCTACGACGTGCACTCGGCGATCGACACCGGTGGCGAGTCGCTGGCCGTGCTCGGCGACGTCTGCGGCAAGGGCCTCGACGCCGCGGTCCTGACCGGGAAGATCCGCACCACGCTGCGCGCGCTGCTGCCGATGGCGGGCGACCACGGGGCGCTGCTCACCCTGCTGAACCGCACTCTGGCCGACCGGCGCGACGCCCGGTTCGTCACCCTCGTGCTGGCCTCCGCCCGCCGCGAAGGGGCCGGCGTCCGGCTGCGCGTCACGAGCGCGGGCCACCCGCCGCCCCTGATCGTCCGGGCCGACGGCCGCGTGGAGGAGGCCGAGACCCACGGGAGCCTGATCGGCGTGCTGCCCGAGATCGAGTCGTCCGGCACGGACGTCACGCTCGACCCCGGTGAGACGTGCCTGCTCTACACCGACGGGATCGTCGAAGCGCGCGGCGGCCCGCTCGGCGACGCGATGTTCGGCGAGGACCGGCTCCGGCAGTCCCTCACCGAATGCGCGAACATGCCCGCCGACGCCGTCGTCGAGCGGATCCAGATGCTCGCGTCGCAGTGGATCGGCCGCGGCACCCACGACGACATGGCGGTGCTGGCGATCACCGCGCCGCGCGGCCAGCACCTGACCGCGGTCGGCGGCCACGGTCGCGGGAGGTACACGGCGTGAGCACCCCGATCCGCACGCCCGGGGTGGCCGAGCGCGCCGAGCGGCTCTGGGCCGCCGTCACGACCGGCGACGAGTACGCCGCCGGCGACGTCGTGGTCCAGGCGCTCGCCGACGGCGCCGACCCGGAGAGCCTGCTGCTCGACGTGATCGGCGCGGTCCAGCGCCGGGTCGGGCAGGAGTGGGCGGCCAACCGCCTCACCGTCGCGCAGGAGCACGCCGCGACCGCGATCAACGACCGCGTCATCGCGACCTTCGGGTACGTGCTGAAGCGGCCGGAACCGCACCTGGGCCGCGTGACCGTCGCCTGCGTCGACGGCGAGTGGCACGCGATGCCGGCCCGGCTGCTCGCCGAAGTGCTGCGGCTGCGCGGCTTCCGCGTCGACTACCTCGGCGCGCAGGTGCCCGCCCCGCACCTGGTCGCCCACCTGCACCGCACCGGGCCGGACGCGGTCGCGCTGTCCGGGTCGATCGCGACCCGGCTGCCGACCGCGCACGCCACGATCACCGCATGCCAGGCCGCCGCGACCCCGGTCATCGCCGGCGGCGCGGCGTTCGGGCCCGACGGCCGGTACGCCCGGCTCCTCGGCGCCGAGGCCTGGGCGCCGGACGCGCGTTCGGCGGCCGACCGGCTGACCGACCCGCTCCCCCGCCCGCACATCGGGCACCAGCCGATCGACGACCTGCCGCACCTGGCCGACCAGGAGTACACGCTGGTCACGCGCAGTTCGAGCAGGCTGGTCAAGGCGGTGCTGGCCGGGCTGGAGGAGCGCGTCCCGGCCGTGCGCGGCTACACCGAGCTGCAGCGGCAGCACACGGCCGAGGACATCGCGCACATCGTCGATTTCCTGGGGGCGTCGCTGTACGTCGGCGACGAGGAGCTGTTCACCGGCTTCCTGAGCTGGACCGCCGGCATCCTCACCGCGCGCGGCGTCCCGGCCGCCTCGCTCGTTCCCGCCCTCGAGCTGCTCGAGGCGGAGCTGCGCGACTTCCCGCGGGCCACCGGCCTGCTCCGCGCGGCACGCACGCACGTGGCGGCCCCGGCCGCCGGATCGGGGTTGTCCGCATGAGTCTGACCTGCGCGTGGACCGCCCCGGACGGCGAAACGGCCCGCGTCACGATCGACGGCACGCTGGAGTTCGCGACGGCCGGGACGCTGCTGCAGCTGGTCACCGACCGGCTGGCCGACCACCCCGGGGTGCGGGACGTGCGGCTCGACTGCGCCGAGGTCGCCTTCTGCGACTCTTCCGGGCTGTCGACCCTGCTGCTGGTCCACCGCGCGGTCACCGGCGCGGGTGCCCGCCTGCACTTGGACAACCGGCCGCGCGCGCTCGACCGGCTGCTGGCCCTGACCGGGACGACGGCCTACCTCACCGGCGAAGCCGCGGACTCACGCGCCCGCCGCGACTCGTAGGCCGTCCAGCTCCCCCGGGTCGTGGGCGCTGGAGACCGTCACCTCCCCGCCGTGCGGCCGGCTGCGACCACGTGCCGCCCGTCCAGTGCCCGGACTTCAAGCGGGTGATTTCGCAGCCTTCGCCAGCTTCGACGGCCACCAGACCCGGCGCCCGACGTCGACCGTCAGCGCGGGCACCAGCAGCGACCGCACGAGGAACGTGTCCAGCAGGACGCCGAACGCGACGATGAACGCGATCTGGGCGAGGAACAGGATCGGGATCACCGCGAGCGCGGAGAACGTCGCCGCGAGCACGACTCCCGCCGAGGTGATCACCCCGCCGGTCAGCGACAGCCCGCGCAGCGTGCCGTCGCGCGTCCCGCGGGTCAGCGCCTCTTCGCGGACCCGGGTCATCAGGAAGATGTTGTAGTCGATGCCCAGCGCCACCAGGAAGACGAACCCGAACAGCGGCACCACCGGGTCCGCGCCCGGGAAGTCCAGAACGTGGTTGAAGACCACGGCCGACACGCCCATCGTCGCGGCGAACGAAAGCACCACCGTCGCGATCAGCAGCAACGGCGCGAGCAACGACCGCAGCAGCAGCGCCAGCACCAGGAAGATGACCAGCAGCACGATCGGGATGATCAGCGCCCGGTCGTGCTCGGAGGTCTGCTGCGTGTCGAGCTGGATCGCCGTCGGGCCGCCGACCTTCGCGTTCGCGCCGGGGACCGCGTGCACGGCCTCGCGCAGCCGCCCGACCGTCGCCACCGCCGCCTCGGAGTCGGCCGGGTCGTTCAGCACCGACAGGATCTGGACCCGGCCGTTCACCTGCTTGGGCAGCGCCACGGACTGCGCGACACCGTCCAGCTTGGCCGCCGCCAGGACCGCGGGCACCGCGCCGGCGTCGGCGATCGTGATGGCGGGCGCGCCGAGGCCGCCTGGGAAGTGCCTGCCCAGGATGTCCTGCCCCGTCCCGGATTCGACCTGGGTGAGGAAGACGTCGGACTGCGCGGTGCCGGACGCCTTGAGCTGCGGCAGGAACGCCACACCGACGCCGAGGACGAGCGCCGTCACCACCCAGACCGCCCGCGGGCGGCGGCCGACCAGGCCGGCCACGCGGCCCCAGACGCCGGACGTCTCGGGGTGCGGCGAACCCAGTGCGGGCTTGAACGGCCAGAACGCGCCGCGGCCGCACAGGGCGAGCACGGCGGGCAGGAACGTGGTGGAGGCCAGCAGCGCGGCGCCGATGCCGATCGCCGCGACCGGGCCGAGGCCCTTGTTCGAGTTCAGGTCGCTGAACAGCAGGCACAGCACGCCGAGGATCACGGTGCCGGCCGACGCGGCGATCGGTTCGAGCGTCGCGCGCCACGCGAGCTTCAGCGCGTCGAACCGGTTCGGTGTGTCGCGCAGCTGTTCCCGGAACCGCGCGACGGTCAACAGGGCGTAGTCCGTCGCCGCGCCGAACACGAGGATCGAGAGGATGCCCTGGCTCTGGCCGTTGAGGGCGAGGACGTCGTTCTTCGCCAGCAGGTAGACGACGAGGCTGGCGAGCCCGAGCGCGAACACCGCCGACAGCAGCACGAGCAGCGGCAGCAGCGGGCTGCGGTAGACGGCGACGAGGATCAGCGCGACGACACCGCCGGCGACCAGCAGCAGGATGCCGTCGATGCCGCCGAAGGCCGTCACCAGGTCCGCGATCTGCCCGGCGGGCCCGGTGACCAGCACGGTGAGCCCCGGAGGCGCGCCCGTGAGCTTCGCGCGGACCTCCTTGACGACGTCGGCGGGGTTGCCGTCGGCGAGGATCGGCACGGCCAGCTGCACGGCCTGGTCGTCCCGCGGCGCCTTGTCGGGCTTCCCGAGCGGGCCCACGACGCCGGGCACCGTGCCCAGCTCGGCGGCCTTGGCGTCGAGGAACCGCCGATCGTCCGCGGTCAGGCCGGTGGTGCGCTCGGCGACGACTGTCGCGGGCAGCACCTGGCGCGGGGTGAAGGCCTTCTGCTCGTCGGAGACCTCGGTGGCCTCGGCCGAGCGCGGCAGGAAGGCGGCGTTGTCGTTCTTCGCGACCTCGCTGAGCTTCCCAGCGAACGGGCCGCCGAACCCGCCCAGCCCGAGCCAGGCGACCACCAGGAGGGCAGGGATCAGCCAGCGGAGACGGCGCGGCTTGTCGTTCATGGTCGCTAAGGTCCTTTCGAGGGCGAACACGCCCAATTGTTCAGCAAGCTGAACATTCTGCACGACGGACCCGGAGTGACGGTGAGCACAACCCCCGAACCCGACCTGAGCACGTGGCCGACGGGCCGGCTGCTCGCCGTGGCGGCCCGCCTGGTCGAACACCGCTGGACGGCGGTGCTCGAGGGCATGGGGCTCACCCACGCGGGGCTGATCGCGCTGCACACGTTGCGCGACGGGCCGCTCCCCCAGCGGACGCTGGCCCAGCGCTGCCAGGTGACGGACCAGACGATCAGCCGCACCCTCGACCGGCTGGGCAAGGCCGGGTTCGTCACGCGGACGCCGGATCCCGCGGACGCCCGGCGGCACGTCACCCGGCTGACCCCCCAGGGCCGGGCGGTCCACGAACAGGCGGTGCGGGCCGAGCCCGCGGTGCTCGGGGAGCTCGGCGCGGACGACGCGTTCCGGGCCGGCCTGCTGCAGGTGATCGCCCGGCTGTCCGCGCCGGATCGAGACCAACCGGTTACCTGAGCGGACCCGCCCAGGCCAGGCGGACTTCCGGCGTTCCCGTGGCCGCGACAGGCCGCCGCCGCGGCCGGCGCGGCGATTCAGCCCCGGCTCGCCTGGGTAGGTCTTCTTCCATGTGGATCGCGGTGAGCACCCCAGTGGCCCTCCTGATCGCTACCGTGCTGATGGAGCGGTTCGAGCGACGATGCACCCTGGCGCCGTCCGCGAAGGGCGAGCCGGCCGAACTGCCGGCTTCGGGCGCGCTCGACTAGCGTCCGTCCTTTGTAGACACCTCCTTCTGATGTGATCCACGTCTCACTCCTCTGCGTCGAGAACCCCGTGCCCGCCCCGGGGCGACTGACGAAGCAGATCCGGCCGACCCCGGATCAAGGGAGGAGCACACCATGCGCAGCAAGACCACCCGCACCGTGACCGGACTGGCCGCCGCGGCCGGACTCGTCACGGCGGTGAGCATCGGGATCGCCGGCGGCGCGTCGGCGGACCAGGGGACCACGGAGGGGACCATGACCACACAGCCGCCCCAGGGCGCGCGGGCCACCGTCGAGGTGACCCCGAACCCGACGACGCACCGCGGCCAGGAAGTGACCATCACCGGCGACTGCGGCGGGGGCACCGGGTTGAAGTCCGTCCTCGGCGGCTTCCCGGAGCACCCCGCGCTGGAGAACATCCGCATCCTCGACGCCGGACCGGACCACTTCGTCGCCAAGGCGACGGTGTCGCAGCACATCGGCAACGGCGTCGGACCGGTGTTCGTCGACTGCGGCGGCGAAGCGGGAGTGACACTCCTGGTCACCCACGTCTAGCGCGAGGGGCCCGCCCACCGGAGGAATTTCCGGTGGGCGGGCCATTTCGCGACAATTCAGCAGGTCTTCCACGCGAAGTGGTAAATCGTGTCCACGCTCGCGTGTTCGGAATCCATTTCGATGTAACTCGTTCCCGCGGAACCGCCCGCGTCCGCACGCAGTTCCGCATTGATGTTCAGGTTGCGGTCCTCACCGCACGGGGCGAACACGAGCGCCGCCACGTCGGTGGTGTCCGTCGCCCGCCACACGCCGTGGAACGGGCCCGGGTAGGTGTGGCGGACCCGGGCAGTCGGCGAGGTGCCGGTGAAGTAGTAGTTGGCCTGCTCGAGCGCGCTCGCCCCGCTCTCGATGTGGGCGAAACCGCGGTACTCCGCCTCGGCGATCGCGTACGTGAACCCTTGCGGTACATGGACGAGCACGTTGATCTGGCAGTTCTTCCTGGCGTCGAGCGCGGACGCGCCACCGCCGGCCTTGGCGGTGAAGTTCGTGTAGTGCACCGTGAACGACGAGTTGTCGGATGCGACGTCGGCGGTCGCCGTGGCCGTGCCCGCCGGGCAGCCCGACCCGTTGATGGTCTTGACGTCGAGCGTGATCTTTTCGGTCGGAGCCGACGTCGCCGGGGAATCGACGGGTGCGGCGAGGGCGGACAGAACCATTCCGGCTACGACCAACATACCGAGCATGACGCTCCTCCAAATGGGCCACGGTGCCTTTTGATCTCGATGATCGCGCGCGGAACGGATCGTAGCGCGATCGCAACCTTTTCGACGGCCACTGAACGGAGTAACACGGCAACTCGGAGTGCGGGAAATCCATTTCCCGCATTTTCCGGCTTCATTACTTGCTTATGTCGGACAAACAACGGTCACGGCTGGTCCGGACCACTGGCGTGCCGGAGCGAATACGGCGGGGTCGTCCCGGCGAGCAGCGCTTCGGCGTCCAGCGTGGCCGCGCCGCTCCCCCGCTCCGCGAACCGCCGCGCCACCAGCGCGCCCGGGTCACCGACCACGTCCGCGCGGCCGGTCAGGAACGCCCACTCGTGCTCGTCGGAACCGAAGTACAGCACCGTCGGAAACACTTCGCGGAACCGCCGCCACGACGCGAGCAGCGTCTCGTTGCGCCACAGCGTCGGGCAGCCCGCCTGGCAGGTGACCACCCCGCCGGGAGCGAGCAGCCGGGCGCACCGGCCGAGGAAGTCCGTGCCGTACAAGCGGTTGTGCTGCGCGTCGGGGTCGGTGTTCTCGTCCGGCAGGTCGATCACGACGACGTCGTAGGAATCGCCGCGGGCCTCGGCCGCGGCCAGGAACTCCCAGCCGTCCGCATAGGACACCCGGACCGGCCCGTCACCGCGGGCGAGGTCGGCGGTCGTGTATCCGTAGGGCAGGTGCTCGGCGCAGGCCCGCACGGCCTGCTCGTCGATGTCGACGTGGTCGACGCGCGTGGCACCCGCGGACACCGCCAGCTCGGAGGCGACCCCCTCGCTCGACCCGATGATCAGCACCCGCCGCACCCGCTCGGCCAGCAGGAGCGCCGGCACCATCAGCGCCTCGTGGTACACGAGCTGGCTCGCCTCGGTGCTCTGCCGTTCGCCGTCGCAGAACAGCGAAATCCCCTGCGCGGTCTCGCCGATGAGCACTTCCTGGTACGGCGTGCGCGCGTGGAACCGCACGTCGCCGACCTCCCAGACGCGGGTGAGGCCGGCGCCGACCGGTTCGTGGATCAGGGGCATCAGCGTTCTCCCCGGTGCAGGACGGACAGGTGGACCGAAGCGGCGTCCAGCGATTTCGCCAGCAGCCGCAGCGCGTGCTCGGGGTCGGCCCGCGAGCCGCAGGTGAACACGTCGGCGAACAGCGAACCGTGCTCGGGGTAGGTGTGCACGGACGCGTGCGACTCGGCCAGCAGCGCGATCACCGTGGCCCCCTGCGGCACGAACCGCTTGGCCACGACGTCGACGACCGTCGCGCCCGCCTCCGTCACCGCCGCCCGCAGCAGTTCGCCGAGCCGCACCGCGTCGTTGAGCAGGCCCGGGTCGACGCCGTGCAGCTCGGCGAGGACGTGGCGCCCGGTGAACCGGCCGATCTCAGGCATCGCCCCACCGCCCGACGCAGTAGGTGCGCAGCGGCTCGATGCCGTTGAACCCGACCGACGCGTAGCTGGCGGTGTAGGCGCCGGTGCCCGGCAGGTCGAGCCGGTCACCGGTCGTCAGCGACAGCGGCAGTTCGTACGGCGTGCGCTGGTAGAGGACGTCGTCGCCGTCGCAGGTCGGCCCGGCGAGCACCACCGGCCCGCACGGGCCGTCCTGCGCCGCCACCGGCTCGACCCGGTACGCGATCGCCTCGTTCTCGGCCTCGGCGAGGCCGTTGTAGCGCCCGATGTCGAGGTAGACCCAGCGCCGTTCGCCGCGCCAGGCGACGAGGACGACCTCGGTCCGGAGCAGGCCGGCGTCGGCGACGAGCACCCGGCCCGGCTCCAGCATCAGCTCGGGCCGCGTGCCGGGGAGATGCGTGTCGAGGGCGGACGCGATCGTCGTGGCGTAGACGTCCAGCGCAGGCACCGCGGTCCGGTGGGTGGTCGCGAAGCCGCCGCCCAGGTTGAGCCGCGTCATCGTGACGCCCTGCGCCGCGGCCTCGGCGAACAGCTTCGCCGCCGTCGCGATCCCGATCTCCCACGCGCCGGCGTCCGGCTGCTGCGACCCGACGTGGAAGGCGATGCCCGGCCGCAGGCCGAGCGCGGCCGCGCGCAGCACCAGGTCGAGCGCCTCGGCCGGCTCGCAGCCGAACTTGCGGCCGAACGGCGTCACCGAGTCCGGCGCGTCGAGCAGCACGCGGATCGACACGGCCGCGCCCGGCGCGTGCTCGGCCAGGTGGTCGACGTCGGCCGCGGCGTCCGAAGTGAACTCGCGGACGCCGAGTTCGAAGGCGTCGGCGATGTCGCGGGGTTTCTTGATCGGGTTCCCGTAGGCGATGCCGGCCGGGTCCGCGCCGCGGTCCAGGCACAGCGCGAGCTCGGCGGGCCCGGCGACGTCGAAGCCGATCCCGGCCGCCACCAGCGCGTCGAGCACCGGCGGCGCCGGGTTGGCCTTGACCGCGTACCGGATCAGCGCGCCCGGGAACGCCGCGCGGACCTCGCGCGCCCGGGCCGCGACGGCGTCGGTGTCGACGACGAGGCACGGGGTCGGCGGGTCCCGTTCGTCGAGGAACCGGCGGAGGGGGTCGGCGCACACGGCGCCAGTGTCGCAAACGGCGTCAGACGAACCGCCACAGGTGGTCCGGTGTCCCGTTGTCGTCCCACTGGGTCACCTGGGCACCGTCCGCGGTGGACTGCTGGTCGACCGCCATGACCTTGCCGCTGCGGACGTTGACCAGCTTCGACCAGCCGCCGCCGGCGTCGACGATCCGCCAGTTGTGGTCGGGGGTGCCGTTGTCCTGGAACTGCTGGACGTGGGCGCCGTTGTCGAGGCTCTGGTCGTGCACCGCGAGGACCTTGCCGCTGTTGCGGTTGACGATCCGGACGGTGCCGTCGCCGTTGTCGACCACGGCCCAGAGGTGGTCGGCGGTGCCGTTGTCGGTCCACTGCGTGACCTCCGCGGTGTCGGCCAGCGACATGTTCGACACGGCGAGCACCTTGCCCGAGCGCTGGTTCTGCAGCTTCCGCCACACGGTCGTCGACGCCGCCGGGCGGGTCAGCAGGGCGAGGTAGCCGCCGGCGACCGGCCGGGCCTGGAAGCCGCGCTGGGTGGCGTCGGCGACGACGTACCAGTCGCTGAACGGCACCCGTTGCGGAGTGACGTTCGCGTAGCTGTAGACACCCTCGACCAGCGAGGTGCGGATGTTCGGCTGGTCGGTGAGCCAGGCGGCGGTCCACAGCTCCCAGTCGGCCTTCGTGTAGTTGTTGCGCGGGTCGAGCAGGACACCGTGGGCGCCGACGCGGCCCTGGTACCAGGCGGCCTCCTGGGCGGCGACGCCGAGCGGGACCAGGTCGAGGCCGAGCACGCGGTCGGCGAAGCCGTTGTACTTCAGGCTCCACGTGCCGGGCTGGTCGTAGGCGAGCCTGAGGTGCTGGCCGTCCCCGGCGAGGGTCACCCACTGGCTGATGTAGCTCCGCGAGACCGAGCGGTACCGCTGGGCGTCGGCGGTGTTGCCGACCGCGGCGGCGACGACCCCCATCGCGCCGACCCCGATGATGCCCTTGAGCGCGAGGTTGGCGCTGTGGGCGATGAACCCGGTGAAGTCGTCGGTCTGGTTCTGGAAGCCCGGGTCGAGGGTGGTGCCGACCAGGTACTCGGCCCACTGCCGCAGGATCCGGTAGTGGGTGTTCGCGAAGGCGACGGCGTCCGCGGACGGGAGCCGCTGGACGAGGGCGGCGGCCATGATCAGCATGTTGGCCGACTCCTCGACCGGCATGCTCTCCTCGTTGCCGTCGTTGTGCCCGGTCGCGTCCGGGTAGTGGGTGCCGAGGTCGTGCTCGGCGAACTGCATCGGCCAGCCGCCGCGCTCGGCGTAGTCGAGCAGCGGCTCCAGGACCAGCCGCAGGTAGGCCGGGGACAGGTAGAGGTAGGCGGGGAACGCCGGGTAGGTGACGTCCACTGTGGACATGTTGCCGTTGGAGGAGATCTCCTTGAGGAAGCCCCACGGCGCGCCGCCGCGGTCGACGAGTTCGGTGCCGCCGAAGGCCTGGCGCAGCGCGAGCGCGCAGATCCCGGCGTAGTGCTCGCCGGTGGTGCCGCCGCCGGCCGCGGCGACGGCGTCGTCGTGCAGGCGCTGGTCGATCGCGGTCGCGGCGGACAGCGCGCTCGCGTAGTCGTTGCCGAACCACACGGCCATGTCCTGCCAGCTGCTCCAGTAGTGCGTCCACCAGGGGTTCAGCTGAGTGCCGAGGTAGCGGACGGCGGGCGTGCGGACGTGGCCGATCGAGAGCCTGAACGGAGCCGAGGTGCCGCCGGCCGGGATCGTGCCGAGGTCGGCGTTGAAGGCCAGCACCGGCCAGCGGTCGCTGATCGCGCGCGGCTGGGCGGTGTCGCTGGTGTTGGTCAGGGCGCCCTGGCCCGCCGAAGCGGCGCGCACGACGGTGTCCTGTCCGATCTGCCAGCTGGTCCCGGACGTCGGCGCGGCGAGCACGAGCCGTCCCCAGCTCGCCTGGTCGCCGTTCTCCTGCAGCACCCCCGGGCTCGCCGGGGTGCAGGACAGCAGCGTGTACCCGTTCGCCTGCTGCTGGGTCCAGGTCACCTGGGCCGAGGTGTCGCCGTGCACCCACTCGGCCGAGGTGTCGAAGTGCAGGTCGACGGCGTGGGCGCGGCCGTCGGCGCTGGCGGCCTGGATGGTGACGTAGCCGAAGGGCACGCACTGGCGCTGCAGGTTCGCCGGGTCGACGGGCGAGAAGAACGTGACGGTGAGGTTCACGCCGCCGCCGGTGAGGACGTAGGTCGAGCGCGTGCCGGTGACCTGCAGGCTGAGCTGGGTCATCGGCGTGAGCGCGGGCCCGCCCGGCAGCGCGGGCTGACCGGCGAAGACGTAGGCGGCGCCGTCGATGCGGGCCAGGCCGCAGAGCGCGGTGATGTGCCCGGTCCAGAAGCTCGACCAGGTGCCGGGGAGGTTGTCGGCGGGCTGCCAGGTGGACAGGTAGGGCGAGCGGACGATGAGCGGGGTGGCGGGCGGCCGGATCGGGCTGAAGGTGCCGGCGGCGGCGGTTCCGGGCAGCCAGAGCGCGGCGGCGACGGCGGCGGCGGTGCCCCCGGCGAGCCGGAGCAGGTCCCGGCGGGTCAGGTGAGCGCGTTCTCGGGAGGACATCGGTGGCCCCTTCCACGGCGGGCGAGATCGTGCGGGGGATAACTTTTACATCGTTGGTACAACGTTGTAAATCCGCCGTTGGTCGGTGCGGTGATTGCTTGACGGACCACTCGGGGCGCAGGTCCGGTGCGCTTTTCGGGCGCGCGGATCAGGCGGCGCGGGGCGGCCGGTCCGACGCCGGCCAGACGTACGGCAGGTCGTCCGGCACGCCCGGGAACCGGGCCGCGTAGTGGCCCGGATCCTTGCGCACCAGCGCGGACTGATGACTGCGGTGCAGGGCCTCGTCGCCGAGCCAGGGCGGGAGGTCGCCGGTGGCCGCCAGCTCCGCCTGGGTGCGTACCGCCGTGCTCCCCATCGCGGCCGTGAACTCATCGGTCAGCTTCACCGCGCACGTGTCCGCCGCGCCCAGCTCGCACCACACCGCGCACACTTCCAGGCCGTAGCGCGTCAGCGCCTCTTCGTACCCCGTCCACATCTTCGCGGCCGGGTGGTGGCGCCAGCCGTAGCCCGGGACCACCAGCGCGCGCAGCACCTGGAGCGTCTCCACGCGCTGCTTGCCCAGACGGCGGCGGTCGAGCGTGCGGGCGCTCTCGGTGAAGCCGGCGCACGGCAGGAACGTCTGCATCCGGGCCGGGTACCCCGGCGCCGGCCGGTCGATGCGGGAGGATCGAGGGCATGCACGCCGACCTCGTCTTCACCGGCGGCCCCGTGCTCACCCCCGGCGGCCGGGCCGGGTTCGCGGCCGTCCGCGGCGGCCGGATCACCGCCGTCGGCGCCGACCCGGCCCCGGTCACCGGCCCGCGCACCGAGGTCGTCGACCTGCGCGGGCGCCTGCTGCTGCCCGGCTTCCAGGACGCGCACATCCACGCCGTCGGCGGCGGGGTCGAACTCGGCCGGTGCGACCTCACCGGCGCGACCACCGTGGTGAGCTGCCTCGACACCGTCGCCGCGTACGCACGGGCCAACCCGCGGCTCGAGTGGCTCACCGGCAGCGGCTGGTCGATGGACACCTTCGCGGGCGGCCTCCCCCACCGCCGGCTGCTCGACGCCGTCGTCGCGGACCGGCCGGTCGTCCTGGTCAACCGCGACCACCACGGCGCCTGGCTGAACAGCGCCGCGCTCGCCCGCGCCCGCATCACCGCGGAGACGCCGGACCCGCCGGACGGCCGCATCGAGCGCGACGCCGACGGCGCCACCGGCGTCCTGCAGGAAGGCGCGATGGACCTCGTCACCCGGCTGCTGCCGCCGGTCACCGAGGTCGACGAGCTGGCCGGCCTCCTGCGGGCGCAACGGCTGCTGCACTCGCTCGGCGTCACCGCCTGGCAGGACGCGCTGCTCGGCGAGTACGGCGGCATGCCGGACCCGTCGCGGGCGTACGCGACCGCGTCGGAACGCGGGCTGCTGAGCGCCCGCGTCACGGGCGCGCTCTGGTGGGACCGCGCCCGCGGTGCCGAGCAGCTCCCGGACCTCCTGGAGCGCCGGGAGTCGTTGCGCCGCAGCGGGTTCCGCGCCGAAACCGTCAAGATCATGCTGGACGGCGTCGCCGAGAACCACACCGCGGCGCTGCTCGCGCCCTACCGGTGCGCCGGCCACAGTGGACTGAGCTTCGTCGACGCGGCGGCGTTGCGCGAGTACGTGCCGCTCCTGGACGCGCACGGCTTCCAGGTGCACTTCCACGCGCTCGGCGACCGCGCGGTGCGGGACGCGCTCGACGCCGTCGAGGCCGCCCGCGCGGCGAACGGCGACGGGCGGCGCCACCACCTCGCGCACGTGCAGGTGGTGCACCCCGACGACGTCCCGCGCTTCGGGCGGCTCGGCGCGACCGCGACGATCCAGCCGCTGTGGGCCGTGCACGAACCTCAGATGGACGAGCTGACCATCCCCTTCCTCGGCGCCGAACGGGCGGCGTGGCAGTACCCGTTCGGGGCCCTGCTGCGAGCCGGGGCCACCCTGGCCGCCGGCAGCGACTGGCCGGTGAGCAGCCCCGACCCGCTGCAGGGCATCCACGTGGCGGTCAACCGGATCCCCTACGGCGAGGACGGTCCGGCGTTCCTCCTGGACCAGCGGATCACCCTCGCCGCGGCGATCACCGCGTACACCGCGGGTTCGGCCCACGTCAACCACCTCGACGACACGGGCGTGATCCGCCCCGGGCACCGCGCCGACCTGGTGGTGCTCGACCGCGACCCCTTCGCGGGCCCCGACCACGAGATCGGGGCCGCGAAGGTCGCGATGACGTTCACCGAGGGCCGGTGCGTCCACGAGCCATGACGGCGGGCTCCGGTTCGACGCTCACCCGGGGCCGCAGCGGCAGGTTCTCCAGCCCCTCGACGTCGAGCACGAGGAACCAGTGCGCGTTGGCCGGGATGTGGATCTTGAACATCGGTGCGGTGGCCACCCCGCCGTGCATCCGGTAGTACTGCCGGCGCCGGTAGGCCTGGTAGTTGACCTCCGTCAGGAGCCTGACGTTGGCCATGGCGTCCAGGCGGATGGTGACCACCGCGTCTCTTCGCACCTTCCCGAGATCGAACACGTTCGCTTCCATTTCGCCCCTCTTCACGCGTGGGTTGTGGGTTGTGGCGGTCGCGGGCAGCGCGGAACACGCCGCGCACCGCGACGGGAGCAGGATCGGGGCGGTGATCAGCCGGGGCCGGTGCCCGGTTCGCAGGGCCGCCAGAGCGGCACGAAGTCCCCGTGCGACCGGGTGACCGCCCGGGTCGCGCCGGGTCCGCAGCCGGGGGTGAGGCAGGCGGGCGGGATCGTGGGAGAGGTCCCGCAGGCGGCATCGGCGGGGGCCGGAGACCGGGGCGCCGGGGTGCGGTCGGGAATGCTGTCCGGGTGCGACGCGGTGTGTTTCGCGGGGCGAGCCGTCGTGGCGGGAGTCGCTTTGCGGGGGTGCGGGCAGTCGTCGGTTCGGCCGGCCGGACGTGCGGCGGTCCGCGGCGCGGCGGAGGGGCCCGCGGTGGGCTCGGCGGGTTCGGGGTCCGCCGCCGTCGGGGCAGTTTCCGCTCGGAGCGCGGGGGTGAAGAGCGGTCTGGTGACGGGCGATTCGCCGGGTGGGTCGTCCACGGGAGTCACGACGGTCCCGGTGATCGGCTCGGCCACGGGCGCGATCACGGGAGCGGTGGCGCCGACGACCGGCGCGAGGACCGGCTCGAGGGGGCGCACGAGCCGGGAGACGGGCTCGACCACCGGAGCGACGGCGCGCACCAAGCCCGACACCGGCCCGAGCACGGGAGCGGCGACCCGCGAGACCGGCGCGAGGACCGGCTCGAGGGACCGCACCACGGGCCCGACCACCGGCACGGCGGCACGCACGATGTGCGACACCGGCTCGACAACCGGGGCCGCCGCCTGCACGACCCGCGACACCGGCGCGAGGACCGGCTCGACAGAACGCACCACGGGCGCAGCCGCACGCACCGCATTCGACACGGGCTCAACCACCGGCGCAGCCGCACGCACCGCATTCGACACAGGCTCAACCACCGGCGCAGCCGCACGCACCGCATTCGACACAGGCTCAACCACCGGCGCAACCGCACCCACGACCTGCGACACCGGCGCGGCACCACGCACCACACTCGCAACCGGCTCAGCCGCACGCACGACGTGCGACACCGGCTCCACCGCCTGCGCAACCCGCGGCGCCGGCTGGGCCGCGACCGGCGCGGACTTCCGCGGAACCGGCGCGACCACCGGAGCCACCGGAGCGCCACCACCGGACGGCGGCTCCCCCAGCACCCCGGCCACCACAGCGCCGACCGGATCCGGCGCCCGCCCCGCGGCCTCCGCGTGCCCGCCCAGCAACCACGACACGAACCACAAACCCGCCGCCGCTCCGGCGACCACCAGTGCGCGCCGGGCGGCGGTTCTGACGCCGTCCCTGTCGCGGGCCCTGGTCACGGTCGGGGTACCTCCGGGTTCGGAAAAGCAGATCTGGGACGTACCCTCCAACGGCCCTTCCCACACCCCGGCAACGCGCCGCCCGGCGCCACCACTCGACCGGCCTAGCACTTTTTGTCAGCAAGCCTGAGTAAATCCGCCACATGGCCGAGACCGGTCCGCCAGCTGTAGGTCCGGCCTGGATCAGCCTTCCTGCGAACGCCGTTGGGACGACAGCGCACCCAGCGCGAGCACCCCGTGCTGGAGGCCCTCGCGGAACGTCGCGCGCTGGCCCGGGCTCAGGTCCGCCAGCAGCGCGCCCTCCACCTCCGCGATCGCCGGCGCGCAGCCGGCCAGCAGGGCGCGGCCCTCCTCGGTCAGGCCGGCCAGCAGGACCCGGCGGTTGCCCGGCTTCGGAGTCCGCGCGATCAGCCCGCGCTTCTCCAGCGCCAGCACCATTTCGTGCATCGTCTGCGGGCGCAGGAACGACCGGCGGGCCAGCTGCGCCGACGACAGCGCGCCGCTGGCTTCCAGCACCGTCAGCGCCGTGTACTGCAACGTCGTGAGCCCGACCGGCCGGAGCGCGTCGTCCAGCAGGGCCCTGATCGCCAGCTCGAGCCGTTTGACCAGGTAGAGGGTCAACGGCGAGCCGGCGGGCTGCTGCTCCGCGGACGTGCTCACGCCGCCCATCATGACACGCGCCGCCGCTATGCTCCGATCATGGACCTCGGCCGGCAGTCCCGCGTGCGGCAGGCGTTCGACACCTTCTTCGGGCCGCCCGGGCCACCGGAGGCCGGCCACGTCCTGGACCTCTTCCGCCGCACCGCGGAAACCGTGCCCGCGTACCGGAAGTTCCTGCGGGACCACGACGTCGACCCCGGCGGAATCCGGACCATGGCGGACTTCCGGACGCTGCCGCTGCTCGACAAGGACGGCTACCACCGGAAGTACCCGCTGCCCGAGCTGTGCCGCGGCGGCACGTTCGACGGGCTCGACATGATCGCCGTCTCCTCCGGTTCCAGCGGTCGGCCGACGATCTGGCCCCGCGCCCTCGAAGACGAGCTGCACGTCGCCCGCCGGTTCGAAACCGTGCTGGTCGACGCCTTCGAAGCCGACCGGCGCCGCACCCTCGCCGTCGTCTGCTTCCCGCTCGGCACGTGGGTGGGCGGCCTCTTCACCACCGCGTGCGTGCGCCACCTCGCGGCCAAGGGCTGCCCGATCACCGTCGTCGCGCCGGGCAACAACAAGGCCGAGATCCTGCGCGTGCTGCCCGAGCTCGCGCCGCACTTCGAGCAGGTCGTGCTGCTGGGCTACCCGCCGTTCGTCAAGGACGTCGTCGACACCGGCCTCGCCGAAGGCGTCGACTGGCCCGCGTACAAGATCAAGCTCGTGCTGGCCGGCGAGGTGTACAGCGAGCAGTGGCGCGAACTCGTGGCCCGGCGGGCCGGGGTCGCCAACCCGCTGCGGGACATCGCGTCCCTCTACGGCACCGCCGACGCCGGCGTCCTCGGCACCGAAACCCCGCTGTCGGCCGGCATCCGCCGCTTCTTCGCCGACCGCCCCGGCCTGGCGCGGGAGGTCTTCGGCGACGCCCGGCTCCCGACGCTGGTGCAGTACGACCCGGCGAGCCGGTTCTTCGAGGTGCACGAGGGCACGCTCGTGTTCACCGGCGACGGCGGGATCCCGCTGATCCGCTACCACATCGCCGACGACGGCGGGATCCTGCCGCACGCCGAGCTGCTCGACCTCTGCGCCGGCCACGGCTTCGCGCCGCCGCCCGGGCCGGAACTGCCGTTCGTGTACGTGTTCGGCCGGTCGCTGTTCACGGTGTCGTTCTTCGGCGCGAACGTCTACCCGGAGAACGTGACCGTCGGGCTGGAGCAGCCGGGGATCAGCGACACCGTCACGGGCAAGTTCGTCATCGAGTCGGTCGAGGACGAAGACCGCGACCGGCGGCTGCGGATCACCGTCGAGACGGCGCCGGGCACGACCGCCGACGCGGCCGCGATCGCCGACGCGGTGCGCGGGGAGCTCCGGCGGCTCAACAGCGAGTTCGCGCACTACGTGCCGGCCGAGCGGCAGCGGCCCGAGGTCGTGCTGCGCCCGGCGGGCGACCCGGAGTACTTCCCGGTCGGCGTGAAGCACCGATACACGCGGCGGTCCTAGGGCCGGGCGAGCTTGCGGAACCGCTCGCGCCGTTCCTCGGCCGACGAGCCGTCGGCGAGGTCGTCGTCGAACCACGCGCTCAGTGCCGTCCACAGGTCGGCGCACGCCGCGAACCCGGTCACCGGGGCCTGCTCGGTCAGTTCGGCGATGTCGGCCGCCAGCCGGTCGAGCCGCTGGTCGCACAGGCGGACGTACTCGCGGACGACGATGTTCGCGTCCAGGCCCGTCTTCCCGCGCCGCCCGGCCGCGCCGCGCAGCTGGGCGTGCAGCCGTTCTTCGCTGTACAGCGGGAAACCCGCGATCGATCCCGGGTAGCCCGAGTCCGCCGACCACGCGCGGAACGCGCAGATCGCCTGGTAGCGCGTGTACCAGTCCTGCTTGCCGGTCGCCAGCTCGGCCAGCTTGCGCCAGGCGTCGCGGTCGGCCGCGCGCCAGCGGTCGAGCGTCCGGTCGTCCGGCTCGGGTTCGGCGGCCTTGGCGCGCCAGAAGTGCGCGCGGCACGCCGCGATCTCGCCGACGAGCCGCCGGACGTAGCCGACCTGCTCCCAGACGTGGGCGCGCTGCGGCCGCAGCGGCGCCGCGCGGTCCGGGGAGAACGTCACCATCTCGAACACCCGGAACAGCTCGTGCCCGCGCAGCGCGACGAGGTCGGGGTCCTCCCCCATCACCCACGAGCGACGCTCCGGCAGCCGTCCGCTGTGGCTGATCGTCGCGGCCTGGTAGAGCTCGCGGACGGCGCGGCGGGCCACTTCGTCCCGCGCTTCGCCCACCAGACGCGGGTTGCGCGCGCGGTCGCGGAGGTCGCGCTCGCCGCGCGGGCCGACTTCGAGCATCGCGACGGCGTACACGCTCGCGGCGTTGTAGCACTCCTCCCACGACTTGCGCGGGCCGGCGGCTTCGACGGTGTCGTCGAGGGCACGCGGATCCGGCGGCCAGCGCCGGTCGGGGCAGACGTCGGCCAGCCGCACCCGGCTGGCCGGGTAGGCGGGCTGGGGCACGGGGACCGCGCCGGTCACCGGTTCGACGTCGGCCATCGCGCGGCGCACCACGGCCCAGACCAGGGACAGGTCGAGCGCGCGGTTGGTCAGCTGGTGCCAGCTGCTGCGCCAGCGCCTGCCGAACCGGCGGTAGTCCGCGATGAGCCGTTCGATCTCGTACTGCGACAGGGCGCCGAGGTAGGACCGCATCTCCGCGGCGCGCTGGTTGTACTCGGCCAGCCGCTCCGGCGTCGCCTCGTGGACGACGATCTCCTCGACCGGCGCCTTCAGCACGCGGCGGTGCAGTTCGAGGCGCTTCTCCGGCGGGATCGCGTACGGCCGGACCCGCACGTCGAGGCGGACGTAGCGGCGGAAGCGCAGCTCCAGCGCCGTCCGCAGCTCGGCCCGCCGCAGCGCCCGCGCGTCACCCGGCGCTCCCGCCGTCGTGCGCCGCACCCACCACGAACCGGCCACGGAGTCGCCGTGGCCGAGGACGAGCGCGTGCCGGTAGCGGGCGATCAGCAGCGCGACTTCCCGCCCGCGGCCCGCGTGCCGCGGCTGGCGCGCGAAGTCCGGGCCGATCCACCAGCGGGCCAGCCGCGGGTGGCCCCGGCTGCACACGGTGATCACGTCGTCGTAGGTGGCGAGCGCGTCGAGGTGCAGGTCGAGCTGTTCCTGCAGGGCGGCGATCTCGAGTCTGATGTAGACGTTCGACGGGTCGAGGCTCACCGCGCGGTAGTACTCGGCGAGGGCTTCGTCGTAGCGGCGGTGGGTGACGAAGTGGTTGGCGCGCTGGTAGGCGTCGAACAGCTCGTACGGGATCTTCGCGCCCCGCCACGCCGCCCAGTGGATGTTCGTGCGGACGTAGGCGCTGCGCGGGATGACGAGCGCGGCCACGGCGTTGGCCGCGCGGTGCAGGACGCGCGGCCAGTTCTCGTCCTCGATCACCAGCGGGCTCGCGGCGAAGCGCGGCACCCGGACCAGTTCGAGGATCAGCTGGTACCGGCCGGTGGTGTTGCCCGGCCGGACCGTGCCGGTGACGGTGAACGCGGCGGGCGGCTGCGCGAGCCGGACCAGCTTGGTCGCGGCCTTCCACCAGCCTTCCGCGGCGTCGCCGGCGTGCTCGACGATCTGGATGAAGTCGTAGGAGCCGCCGACGCCCGGCACCGGCGTCGGCGTGTAGAGCCGCGAGTCGTTGAGGATCCGCTTGAACGCCGCGGTCAGCTCGACCGCCGAATCGATCTCGCGGTCGTGGCTGCCTTCGGGGCGTTCGTCGGCGAAGAGCCGGATGTCGATCTGGTTGGCGCGGAAGGCGGCCGCTTCCAGACGGGCCCGGCCGACGAAGTAGAGCGTCAGCACCGCGCCGATCACCACGACGGACGTCTGCAGGACCGTCCAGGTGATGACGCTCGCGACCTTCGGGTCGCGGACGAACGTCCAGCCCTGGAAGAACGGCAGGTACGGCACGACGGCGAACCCGGCCGCGACGAGCCCCGCCGTCACCGCCGCGACCCACCACCGGATCCGGTGAGCCGCGGGAAGTTCCGCTTGATCGAAGCCGGCGTGTCGTCGCGCGGACACCGTCGATCACCCCCTCGTGTCGCCAGGTTACTCGCGGAGGGGGTGTGGTTCGTTACGGCCCGTGATCCGCGATCTCGGCGATCACCTGGGCGTGGCAGAGCTCGGGGACGCACCAGCAACCGAGCCGCTTCCCGCGCAGGTCCGGCAGGAGGGCGAGCAGGTCCGGCCGGGACAGCAGGTGCTCGCGGTACCGGGCCAGCACCTCCTCGCGGGTGCCGTCCGGGCCCGGCCGGAACGGGCTGGCCAGCTCCGAACCCGCCAGGTGCCAGCCGCCGCGGTGCATCGGGCGCCCGACGTAGACGACGTCGGCGTACTCCGGGTCGTCGCGGTGGCCCTTCAGGTTGACGACGGTGGTGGGCATGGTCGCTCCTTTCTTACGGGCCAGCCTGGCGGCCCCGGCGCGGGACCGCCAGGCGGGGCTCACGGCAGCTTGACCGCCAGCAGGTCCGTCTCGCGGATCTCCGGCGGCGCGCTGAGCATCGTCCCCGCGGCGTCGGTCAGCGCCGCGGCGATCCGGCCTTCGAGGTGGGCCCGGCGGCCCTGCTCGTCGCCGAAGGTGTCGAACACCCCGAAGGTGGTGGCGTCCAGCTTGAACGCGAACCACGCCAGGGTGTGCTGCTCCGCCTTCGCCAGCTCGACGGCGTCGGTCAGCATCGCCTCGACCTGGTCGGCGTACTCGGGCTTGGCCTCGATCCTGGCCAGCAAGCCGATCTTCATCTGCTCTCCTCGTTTCGTTCGGACCTGGCCAAGCTAGGCCGGCCCGCGGGGTCGGCGTCAGTGGCAGAAACGACACTTTTGCTACCGTTTCCGACATGAAGGTGGCGGTGCTCGCCTACGACGGCGTGTTCGACTCGGGGCTGGCGGCGCTGCTCGACGTCCTCGACGCGGCCAACGCCATGCGCGATCAGCTGGACCGGCCGCCCCCGGCCTGGGAAATCACCACCGTCGGCGCGAAACGGCGCGTGCGGACCGGTGCCGGGCTGGTCGTCTCGACCGAACCGCTGCGGCACGTGGCGGACGCGGAGCTGCTCATCGTGCCCGCGCTGGCCGAGCGGCGGCCCGCCGAGCTGATCGCGTACGTCTCCGGGCCGGGTGCGGCGGCGGGACGGCGGACCGTCGCACGGGCCCGCGCGGCGGGCACCCCGATCGCGTCCGCGTGCACCGGCACGTTCCTGCTCGCCGAAGCCGGCGTGCTCGACGGGCACCGCGCGACCACCAGCTGGTGGCTGGCGCCGGTGTTCCGGGCGCGCTACCCGGCCGTCGAGCTCGACCAGACGCGGATGGTGGTCGGGTCGGCCGGGGTGACCACCGCCGGCGCGGCGTTCGGGCACGTGGACCTCGCGCTGGCGATCGTCCGGCACCGCAGCCCGGCGCTCGCCGACCTCGTCGCGCGGTACCTGGTGGTGGACGAGCGCCCGTCGCAGTCGGCGTACACGATCGCGAGCGCGCTGGCCGGTCACGACCCGACGGTCGCGGCGTTCGAGGCGTGGGTCCGCACGCGCCTGGCCGAGCCGGTGAGCCTCCCGGCGGCGGCGCGCGACCTCGGCGTCAGCGAGCGCACCCTGCAGCGCGCGGTCCGGCGCGCGCTCGGGACGTCGCCGGTGCGGTTCGTCCAGGACCTGCGGGTGGAGCAGGCGGCGCACCTGCTGCGCACGACCGGGCTGTCGCTGGAGGCCATCGCCCGCAAGGTCGGCTACGAGCACCCCGGGACGCTGCGCGAGCTGTTGCGGGACCGCACGGGCAAGCCGGTGGCGTCGCTGCGCGGCTGAGCGTGCCCCGGTGGTCCACCTAGTGCAGATGCACTATCCTGAGGGCTCACGGTTGAGCCGTCAGCCGCTGCCGGGCGTCCCGCGCCCGGGCCGGCAGGCTGCCTCGACCGCTGCCGTCGCCCCCGCACGTCCGGCTCGCCCCCGCTGCCCGACGAAAGGGTGTGCCGCGATGGTTCCCGAACCCCGCTCGGCCGACCACGAGCTCACCTCCCCCGGCTGGATCGACGCCGGCCGCATGACCCTGCGCGTTGCGCGCCCCGGCGCGCGCACCGTCCTCGTCCGGGTGAGCGGCGAGGTCGACCTGAACACCGCGCGCCGGCTCGACGAGCTCCTGCGCAACCGCATCCGCGGCGACGTCGAAGAGGTCGTCGTCGACCTGTCCGGGGTCACGTTCATCTCCGTCGCCGGGCTGACCTCGCTGCTGCGCGCCCAGCTCCTGGCCGACGCCACCGGTGCGCGCCTCACCGTGGAGCCCGGCGGGTCACGCGCCGTGCGGCGGCTGTTCACGGTGCTGCCGATGGACTTCTACGGGCTGATGAGCCCGCGGCCGGTCGGCTGAGCCGCTCACGACGTCCGCCCGAGCCTCCGGACGGCCTCGACGATCTTCGCGTTCGGCACGCCCTTCACGAGGTACTCGGCGACACCGGCGGCGGCCAGTCCCGCCATCGAGGCCCGGTCGGCGTAGGCGGAGAAGGCGAGGATGGCGGTGTCCGGGCTGCACCGGGCTATTTCGCGCGCCGCCCGCGCCCCGCCGCCGCCCGGCATCCGGACGTCGAGCACCGCGACGGCGGGCCGGTGGCGCTCGGCGAGCCGGATCGCTTCGTCGGCGTCTTCGGCGACCGCGACCACGGCGATGTCGGCCTCGGAGTCGAGAACCTCCTTGAGGACGGCCCGGATCATCTCGTCGTCGTCGGAGATCAGCACCCGCACCGCGGTCACGGTTCCAGCCCCGGCGCGTCGGGCAGGATCGGCAGCCAGAACTCGACGACCGTGCCGCCGCCGGGCGCGCCCGTCACCGACAGCCAGCCGTGCGCCGCTTCGGCCCGTTCGTACATCTCGACCATCCCGAAGTGACCCGCGGCGGCGTCGCCGGCGGCCACGCCGACGCCGTCGTCGGTGATCCGCACGAGCGTCCCGTTGTCCACTGTGGACAGGCGGAGGTCGACGCGGGTGGCGCGGGCGTGCTTGTGGACGTTGCTGAGCGCTTCCTGGCAGATCCGGTACACGGTGATCGCGGCTTCCGGTGACGGCTCGGCGGTGAGCTCGTCGGACACCGAGTGCGCCAGCCCCCACCGGCCCGCGACGTCGTCGACGTAGCCGGACACCGCCTCGACCAGACCGTGGCGGTCGAGCTCCGGCGGCCGCAGCCGGGACACCAGGCCCCGCAGCCTGCCGATGGCGGCCTGCACGGACTCGTCCAGGCCCGCGACGGCGCTCGCGTGGGGTTCCGGCAGCCGGGAAGCGAGCAGCTGCAGGCGCATGCCGACGGCGACCATGGACTGGATCGACTCGTCGTGGACGTCCCAGGCGATCCGGCGCCGTTCGACCTCCTGCGCGTCGACGAGGTGGCCGACGAGCCGGCGGCGTTCGCGCAGGGCCTGCTCGGCGGTGCGGCGTTCCGTCATGTCACGGGTGACCTTCCCGAACCCCTGCAACCGGCGCTGCTCGTCGAACAGCGCCGTGATCACCACGTTCGCCCAGAACCGGCTGCCGTCCTTGCGGACCCGCCACCCCTCGTCCTCCAGCCGGCCCTCGGCGGCCGCGACCTCCAGCTCCCACGCCGGTTTCCCCGCCGCGACGTCCTCCGGCGGGTAGAACACCGAAAAGTGCCGCCCGATGATCTCTTCGGCGGTCCAGCCCTTGATCCGCTCCGCACCGGCGTTCCAGCTCGAGATGTGCCCGCGCGGGTCGAGCATGAAAATCCCGTAGTCCTGCACGCTCTGCACCAGGAGCCGGAACCGCTCTTCGCTCTCGCGCAGGGCCTGCTCGGCGGTGCGGCGTTCCGTCATGTCACGGGTGACCTCCCCGAACCCCAGCAACCGGCGCTGCTCGTCGAACAGCGCCGTGATCACCACGTTCGCCCAGAACCGGCTGCCGTCCTTGCGGATCCGCCACCCCTCGTCCTCCAGCCGGCCCTCGGCGGCCGCGACCTCCAGTCCCCGCGCCGGTTTCCCCGCCGCGACGTCCTCCGGCGGGTAGAACACCGAAAAGTGCCGCCCGATGATCTCTTCGGCGGTCCAGCCCTTGATCCGCTCCGCCCCGGCGTTCCAGCTCGCGACCCGGCCCCCGGGATCGAGCAGGAAGATCGCGTAGTCCTGGACGCTGCGCACCAGCAGCCGCACCCGGTCCTCGCCGCGCCCGTCGTCGTCCATGAGGCAACTCTGCCGGATCGCCGCCCGGGCGGCAGGCTGCGTCAGCCGGCGAGTTCGGCCGACGGCGCGGACAGCGCGCACCAGACCACCTTCCCCAGGCCGTGGCGCGCGGTCCCCCAGGCCAGCGACAACCGCTCGACCAGCGCCAGGCCCCAGCCGCCGTCGGCGCCGGGCGCGCGCCGCACGGGCGGTACCGGGTCGTCGTCGAACACCTCGATGCGCACGTGCCCGGCCCCGACGCTCAGCCGCAGGACCGGGCGGCCGGAACCGTGCTGCAGGGCGTTGGTCGCGAGCTCGGTGAGCAGCAGCAGCGCGTCGTCCATGACGGACTCGCACGCCCAGGCCGTCAGCGTGAGCCGCGCGAACCGGCGCACGACGGCCAGGCCGCCCGCCGGATCGGTCAGGGCGCACTCCGCGGTGAGCGGCGCCGAGGTGTCCACGGCGTCCAGCGTGCCGGTCGGCGCGGGGGCGCACGAGATGCAAACCCCGGCCGCGTCACTGGTGCAGGTGCATCAGCCGATCAAGCCCTCGCGACGGGCCACGGCGACCGCTTCGAGCTTCGACCGCGCCCCGAGCTTCTCCAGCACCCGCTGGACGTGGTTGCGGGTCGTGTTGCGCGAGACGCCCAGCCGTTCGCCGATCTCCTCGGTCGTGGCGCCCTCCGCGAGCAGGTCGAGGGTTTCGCGTTCCCGCGCGGTCAGCTCCGCGCCGCGGGCGGGCGCCCGGCCGGTGAGCCGGTCGAAGATCTCGGGCAGCAGCTCGGGGTCGAAGACCACACCGCCGGCGGCCACGTCGCGCACCGCCGACTCCAGCACGCCCAGCTGCGACGACTTCAGCAGCAGTCCCGCGCCGCCCGCCTTCGCGACCTGCACGGCGACCGCCGGCGTCGCGTCGCCGGTCAGCACCAGCACCCGCGCGCCGGTCTCGCCGAGCTGCCCGATGACGCCGAGCGCGTCCCCGTCGGCGAGGCGCCGGTCGAGCAGGACGACGTCCGGCTCGTGCTCACGCGCGTCGGCGACGGCTTCGGCCCGGGAGCGGGCGCGGCCGACGACGGTGATCCCGTCGGCGCGGTCGAGGGCCAGCTGCAGCGCCTCGGCCACCATGTCGTGGTCCTCCACCAGGAGGACGCGGACGGGACTCGGTTCGGCGCTGGTCACGGGGTTCCCTCGGTGGACGGGTCGCTGCCGGCCCCATCCTAGGCGTCACCACCCGGCCGAGCCCGGCCGCAGCAGACCCTCGGGACCGGTGACCGGCAGCCAGTCGACGAGGTCCTCGTGGCGTCCGGCCGTCCGGAACACCGGCGGCCGGAAGGAGCCCGCGGGCGGGCCGGCGAGCCGCAGCACCTCGAGGAACCGCGCTACCGCCCGCGGTGGCGGCAGGACCTCGGCCCCGCCGAGGTAGGCGAGCACCTTCGGCGCGCCGCCGCCCGCGGGCTCGACGACCGCCGACCAGCCGTGCACCTCGTCCCAGATCAGCGCCAGGTCGTGGCCCGGCAGGTCCGGGAGGGCGCGGTCGAGCGCCACGTAGCCGGAGGTGGGCACGTCGAGGTCGAGCGAACACGACTCGAACCCGACGCCGACGGCTCGGGCGACCCGGGCGAGGTAGGCCCGCACGCCGCGGGCGAAGTGGTACTCGATGTCCCTGCCGAAGTCGATGAGGGTGTTCATGGATCCCGCCTCCCGCGCCGCCGGTGCGCCGGGATACCCCCTCCGGGCGAAGATCACACTTCCGGGTCACTCCTCGATCGCACCGCCGACGGCCCGCAGGTGCGCGCGGAAGGTCAACGCCGGATCCGCTTCGCGCGCGGCGAGGAAGTCGGCGAAGCGGACCTGCTGCCGCAGCGGCTCGCCGGCCCGGATCCGGTCGGCTTGCCGGCGTTCGGTGTCGCGGATGCCTTCGGCGAGGTCGAAGAGCTCGCTCGCGCGGTCCAGCGGGAGGAAGACGACGCCGTCGTCGTCGCCGGCCACCAGGTCCCGCGGCCCGATGCGCCACGTCCCGACGATCGCTTCGTCGAGGCCGCCGTCGACGCGCGGGCCGAGGCTGAGCGGGCCGGTGGGGATCGACCCGAGGCTGAACACCGGCAGCCCGATCGCGCGGACGTCGGCGGTGTCGCGGTGCAGTCCCCAGATGACGACCCCGGCCAGCCCGGCCGCGCGCGCTTCGAGGACGACGAGGTCGCCGACGCAGCTCTCGTCGAGGCGGCCGCCGTTGTCGACCACCAGGACACCACCGGGGGTGGCGTGCTCGAAGGCTTCCAGGAAGACGTCGACGCTGCCGACGTGGCGGGCGGGGACCGCGGGCCCGAGCAGGCGGGTGCCGGGCACCACCGCGCGCGTCGGCGCCGGGGCGCAGCGCACCGGGAGCCCGGCGCGGATGCAGGCGTCGGCGAGGTGGGCGGTGGTGAGGGTCTCGAAACGCGCGAGAAGGTCTTCCATGCCCCGAATCTAGCCAGCGGTTTCGGTGGTGAGCCAGGACAGGTACGCCGCGCTGCCGCCGACGATCGGCGTGGCCACGACCTCGGGAAGGTCGTAGCCGTGCAGCTGCCCGATGCGCTCGGTGAGCGCGGGCACCCGGCCGGCGGTCGTTTTGATCTCGACCCGCCACTCCCGGTCGGTGCGCACCTCGCCGTCCCAGCGGTAGACGCTGGTGACGGGGCCGACGATCTGCGCGCAGGCACCCAGCCGTTCTTCGACCACCTTCGCGGCCAGCTCGCGGGCCGCGGTCTCGGAGTCGGTCGTGGACGTCACGATCACGTGCTCTGCCGCCATGCCCGCGAGGCTACCGGCGGCCCACGGCGAGCGCGCCGGGCCGCCGGTGTCGGCGAGGCCGGGCCCATCGTCGCTCGCCTGCCGGCCGCCGTCCCCCCGGCCGCGAACCCGGGCGGGCGGCCGGACCGGCCCCCGAACCGCACTCACCGCCGGCCCGGCCCCCTCCTCGGCGGCCGGGCTCGATCCCGGCGACCCGCATCGGCAAGCGACAACCGCCGACGGCCCCACCGGCCCGAACCCACTCCGCGGCCACCACCCCCAACCCCAGCGGCCCGCACCAGCACCCGACAACCGCCGACGACCCCACCGACCCGAACCCACTCCGCGGCCACCACCCCCAACCCCAGCGGCCCGCACCAGCACCCGGCAACCGCCGACCCCGGGCCTCACGTCGTCGGCGTCGTGGTCGTGGTCGGCGGCGTCGTGGTCGTCGTCGGTGTGGTCGTGCGCGTCGGCGTCGACGTCCGCGGGGGTGTCTTCTTCCTCGTCGTCGGCGGCGGGTTCGTGTGCGGGGCCGCCGCCGTCGCGTGCGTCGTCTCCGGTGTCTCCGGGGACGGCAATGTCACCAGCGTCGGCGTCTCGGTCGCCGAACTCGATGCCGGCGGGGTGTTTCCCGATCCCCGTCCGCTCGAGCTGCTCACCGCCACCGCCACGCCGCCGATCGCCACCACCGCCACCGCGCACAGGCCCACGACCACCCCCCGGCGCGAGGCCCGGCGGCCCGGGCTCGCTCCGGGCTTCGCCCGCCCCAGCGCCGGCGGCGGTGCGCCCGCGCCGAAGCCCGCGGTGGCGAGCTCGCGCGTCTCGGTGCGGGGCGCCGGCACCCGCGGGACCGGGAGCGGGGGTGGCGGCACCGGCTGCGCGCGCGTCGCCTGGACCAGTCCCGACCGGCCCGACGCCAGCGCCGCCGCGCCGAGGGCGACGCCGTACTTCGGGTGGATGTCCACCGCCGTCGGGCGGCCCAGCTCCGCCGACACCAGCTGGGACACCAGCGGGATCCGGGACGAGCCGCCGACCAGCAGGACCGCGCCGAGGTCGGCCGGGCGGAGGTTCGCCGACCGCAGCGCCCGGTGCAGCGAACCGATCGTCGCCGTGATCGACGGGCGGATCATCTCCTCGAACTCGCCGCGGGTCAGCCGGACCTCCGTCTGCACCGACGGCAGCAGCACCGGGACCGCCGCCTCCGTGTCGGCCGACAGCGCCTCCTTCGCCAGCACGCACTCCTGGCGCAACCGCACGACCGCCGCCACCGCGCCCGGGTCGTCCGGGTCGATCTGCGACAGCTTCCCGTCCAGCGCCCGGTCGACGTGCCCGAACACGGCCTCGTCGAAGTCGACGCCGCCGAGCCCCTCGATGCCCTCCGGCGAACCGAGGATCTCGAACCCGGTGCCGCGCTTGCGGAGCACCGTCGCGTCGAACGTCCCGCCGCCGAGGTCGTACACCGCGACGACCGCGCCGTCGTCCAGGCGTTCCTGCGCCGCGTAGTGCGCCGCCGCCGCTTCCGGCTCGGTGATCAGGCCGACCTGGTCGATCCCGGTCAGCCGCGGCACCTGCTCGAACAGCTCCCGCTTGTACGGCCCCCAGTTCGCCGGGTGCGTCAGCGTGATGCGGTCGGGCCGCCCGCCCTGCTGCCCGGCGACCGTCCGCACGACGTACCCGAGCAGGTGCGCCATCAGCGACGCGACCGAGTGCGGCGCCCCGCCGAGCAGCACCGGCGTCGGGTCGCCGAGGCGCCGCTTGAACTCCCGCGCGACGCGGTCCGGCTCGACCGCCGCGCGCCGGCTCGCCGCGTCGCCGACCAGCACGCCCCCGTCGGCCCGCAGCAGCACCACCGACGGGATGGCCGCCGTGCGGTCGCCGAGCGACACCATTTCGACGTGGCCGGCGCGGTCGACGGCGGCGGCCGTGAAGGTCGTGCCGAGGTCGATGCCCAGTCCGTAGCCCATTTGTCAGCCTCCGCCGTGCGTGTGCTCGAAAGTCGGGTGATCGCCGGGAACCGGCTCGGGTTCCTCGAGGTGGTCTTCGTGCTCCGGCGGGCCGGGCGGCTCGAGCGGAGGCGGGTCGTGCGGCTCCGGCGGCGGGTCGTCCGGCGGGTGGCCCGCGGCCGGCGGGTGGTCCGGCTCCGGCTCGGGGTCCGGCCGGTGCTCGTCGTGCCGCGGCGGCTCGAACGGGTGCTCCTCCGCCGCGGGGTGCGGCCGGCTGCCCGTCACCTCGCCGGCGTCGTGGCGCGCCGGCTCGGGTTCGGTGGCGAAACTGTGCTTCACCACCGGGTGCTCGGCCAGCGAGTTCGAGGCCGCGAGCGCCGTCGTCTCGACCGCGGCCGGCGGCGGGGCCGGTGCGTCCACTGTGGACGGCTGACGGCTGAACGTCACGACCGGCGGCGCGGGCGTCCCGGGCAGCGACGGCGCCGGGGCGGTGACCTGCGCGGTCACCGTGGCGCCGCGGCCCTTGTCCGCGATCACCTCGGTCTGGTGGATGGTGGGCCCGGCCGGCTCGCCGAACGGGTCGTCGGCGTTCGCCTGCTCGTCCACGGTGATCCCGACCTCGATCCCGGGTGGCCCGGTCTCGGCTTCGTCGAGGACGACCGTCTCCTCCTGGAACACCTCGATGTCGCCGTGCCCCGGCGCGTCGGGCGTGAGCTCGTAGGTCAGCGAACCCTGGTGCTCCACGGTGATCGTGCCGTCGGGGTTCTCGTGGACCACGATGTCGGCGTCCTGGACGATGTCGATGTCCGTGTCGCCGGGGGTCCCGTCCCCGGGGACGACGAGGTGCTGGTGGTCGGTGTACACCTCGTCATGGCCGTGGGTGTGCACGACGAACCGCTCGGTCGCGTCGATGATGAAGTTGCCGAACTCGTCTTCGCGGACCTCGATCTGCTCGAACTCCTCGACGGTGGGCAGTTCCTCCAGCGGCAGTCCGTCGGTGGTCTCCGGGTGCCAGACCGTCCCCGTTCGCGCTTCCACGTGGCCGTCCTCGCCCCGGGTGACGGTGCTGGTCTCGACCTCGGGCACGTACTCGTGGGCGGGGACGTCGTGCGCGGTCTCGGCGGCCGGTTCCGGCTGCGGCGGCGGCGCCGACGCGGCGGGTGACCCGGGCGTGAGCGCGTTCCCGACGACTTCCGACGCGACGGCGCCCGCGACGGCCGAGGCCGCCCGCTTGATCTTCTTCGGCACGTCGTTCACGACAAGACCTCCGCCCGGGCTTCACTGAGCAGGATTCCCTCGCAGGTGCGCACCAGGACGCGGGCCGCGTCCCGGACGTCGCGCGGGGACGCGGGGTGCTCGGCGCGCCGCTGCCACCTCAGCAGCTGCGCGCCGAGCGCCTGCCGGACCGCGGCGCGGCCCGCGTCCGCCGGCAGGCCCAGCCGGCTCGGCACGTCCACCCCCGCCGCGCCGAGCAGCCGTTCCGCGTCGCGGGCCTCGTCGGTGGTGAACAGCACGACGCCGAGCCGGATCGAGTCGATCAGCTGGATCTCGGCGAACTCGTGCGCGCCGGCGACGATCCGCTCCCACTCGTGCAGCAGCCCGCCGGTGCGGTCCGGGTAGGCCCGCAGCACCAGTTCCGCCGCCTGCAGCGCCGACCGCGCCTTGAGGACGTCGGCGCGCGCGGCGAACTGGGACGTCAGCAGCGACCGCAGCCGGTGCAGGCCGCTGCGGGCCAGCAGTTCGCCCGACAGCGCCCGCGCGCCGGTCACGTGGCCGCCGCCGGTCAGCTCGATCCCGAGGCGGACGCCGAAGAGCCCGTAGCGGGCCAGCAGCTCGGCGCGCGCGGCCGCGGGAACGTCCACTTCGGACTCCGCGCGGGCGAACCGGTCGGCCGAGGTGAGCAGCCGCGCCACCTCGGCTCCAGGAGCTTCGGCCAGCACCCGGAAGGCGCGGTACTCCGACTCCTTCAGCGACGCGGCGGAGCTGGCCAGCAGGCCGGCCACCGGGACGACGGTCTGGCAGAGCCCCCGCACCCGCGGGTCGCGGGCGTAGCGGCCGGCGATCTTCTCCGCGGAGTCGAGGGCGTCGGCGCGGGCGTGCCCGACCTCGTCGGCCTTGGACAGCACGCCGATCGTGTTCACCGGGCGGCGCTGCGCCGGGTCGTCGTGGAAGGCGTCGAGGAACCGGACGTCGTCGCCGTGGACGTGCCGCATCAGGTACACGACGGCGTCCGCGGTGCCGACGCCGTCGCCCTCGGGCACCAGCGCCGCCTCGGTGCGCCCGGAGACCGCGGACCGCGCCGAGCCGAGACCGGGCGTGTCGATCAGCGTCATCGCGCGCAGGGCCGGCGACGGCCAGTCGACGACGAGCCGGTCGACGTCCTCGGGCGCCATGCCGAGCTCGAGGCCGAGCGTCCCGGACAGGCGGCCGAACGGCAGCTGGCGCGGCATCCCGCGGACCGGGTGCAGCATGATCCGGTAGGTGGGGCCGTTGCGGTACCAGGTGACGACGCGGGTGCACTCCCCCGCGTCCGTCGCCGCGAGCTCCTGGCCGACCAGGGCGTTGAGCAGCGTGGACTTGCCCGCCTTGACGCGGCCGGCGATGGCCACGCGCAGCGGCTCGGCGAGCCGGCCGGCGATCTGCCGCAGCTGCGGCTCGGCCGGCGTGCCGGCGTACCCGGCGCACGCGCGGGCGACGAACCCGCGGACCTGGACGTAGAGCGGGGTCATCGCGTCACCGCCGGGACGGGCTGGGACTGGGGCGCGCTGCGCAGGGTGAGCTCGTCGGCGCGGCGGCCGAGCACTTCGAGGGCTTCGATGTCGGCTTCGAGGCGCTTGAGCTCGGCCGCCTCGGCGTCGTCGTCGACGACGGCTTTCTTGGCGTTCGCGAGTGCTTCGGTGAGGGACCGCTGGAGTTCTTCGACGCGGGCGCTGTAGGCGTCGCGGAGTTCTCTTTGGACGGTCCGCATGGCGTCGCGGGAGTCCTTGCCGACCTGGAGGTTGAACTCGTCGACGAACCGGCGCACGGCGGTCTTCGCCAGGCCGCGGCGTTTTTCCAGCTGCCGTTTGCGTTCGTCGGCGAACCCGGAGCGGCCCATGAGCAGGCCGGCCGCGACCCCGAACGGCGTCGGGATGGCCAGCGCGGCCATCTTCGTGAGCATGGAGAACATGAGGAAGCCGCTGTAGGCCTTCTGGAACGCGGCCATCCCGGTGGCGCCGCGGGTTTTGGCGCTGGTGAACGACGAGTCGATGGCGATCTCCTCGACGACTTCGACCGGCGCCCGGACCTCACGCGGCAGCACGGCCTGGGACTCGGCGAGCTCGAAGTGCTCGGCGACGCGGGAGGCCAGGCCGCGGGCGTCCTTGACGAAGGTCGCGTAGTTTTCGAGGGTCTCGTTCGCGAGGCGCTGGCGCAGCCACTTCTCGAACTCGTCCCAGTTCTTCGCGGGGTCGCCGTCCTCGATGGCCTCTTCGGCCTCGTGCAGCACGCCGCGGGAGCGGGCGCGCAGGTCGTAGTCCACATCGGACGAGATGTCGGCGAAGCCGTCGAAGAGCAGCTGCTGCCACTTCGCGGACTGGCTGCGCAGCGCGTCGACGCGGTCGTTGACCCGGCCGAGTTCCGCCACGAGCGCGGCGGACTGCTCGGGGTGCGCGAGCGCGGTCCGGCGGGCGCGCAGGGAGGCGTGCAGCTGCCCGACCGCGGACCCGACGTGCAGGCCGACGGCGTTGAGCGCGGACCGCTCGGCGTCCCCGACGACGCCCTGCAGGCGCTTGACCAGCTGCGGGAACCCGGATTCGACGTTCATCTCCTGGTCGGCCGAGCGGGCGGCGACGGTGCGCAGCTCGGAGGAGACGGCGATGGTGTCGATGGTGATCCCGCACGCTTCGAGGTGGCCGGCGTTGAGCTCGAGGATGCGCCGCCAGTGCGGGTAGAGGTCGATCTTGGTGAGGACGAAGAAGACGGTCGGGCAGAGTTCCTTGACGGTCCGGAGGAACCGCAGCTCGGCGCCGGTGAGTTCCTGCGAGGCGTCGGAGAGGAACAGGACGGCGTGCGCGCGCGGCAGCGAGCTGACGGTGACGGCGTTGTGCAGCGAGCCGAGCCCGCCGACGCCGGGGGTGTCGACCAGCGCCAGCCCGCCGGAGAGCAGCTGGCGGCTGATCGACGCGGTGACCGACTTGAGCTTGCGCACGTTGCCGGGGTTCCCGGCTTCGCTCACGTGGGCGGGCAGGTCGTCGAGGGAGATCCGCTCGGTCCACGGCGGCGACGACGGGTCGGCCGGTTCGTAGGTCGCCAGAGCCCCGGACTCCGGCGCGTAGCGGACGACGGTCGGCACCGCGGTCGCGATGTCGTCGTCGACCGGGCAGATCTTCGCGGTCAGCAGGGCGTTGATGAGCGAGCTCTTGCCCTGCTTGAACTCCCCGACGACGTAGACGGTGATGTCCGGTTCGGACAGCAGGCGCCGGGCGTCGGTGAGGCGCTGGACGAGGTCGTCCCGCCCGTAGGCCTTCGCTCCCTTGACGGCGAGGTCGAGGGTGTCGAGGGCGATGCGCCCCCCGCCGCTCGGCTCCTGCATGACCGTTCCCCTTTGCTTACGCCGGCTCAGTAGTGCTCGACGTCGTGGTGGTGGTCGGCGTGGTGGTCGTGGTGGTGCTCGCCGCCGTGGTGGTGCTCGTGCTCGTGGTGCTCGGTGGACGCCTGCTCGTTGAACTGGTCGCCGCCGTGGCCGTGGTGGCCGTGGGCCTGCTCGTTCTGGAAGATGTTGCCGTGACCGCCCGTGGCGGCCTGCTCGTTGAACTGGTTGCCGCCGTGGCCTTGGCCCTGTTCGTTCTGGAAGATGTTGCCGTGGCCACCCGTGGCGGCCTGCTCGTTGAACTGGTTGCCGCCGTGGCCTTGGCCCTGTTCGTTCTGGAAGATGTTGCCGTGGCCACCCGTGCTCGCCTGCTCGTTGAACTGGTTCCCGCCGTGGCCACCCGAGCCCTGCTCGTTCTGGAAGATGCTGCCGTGGCCACCCGTGCTCGCCTGCTCGTTGAACTGGTTCCCACCGTGGCCACCCGAGCCCTGCTCGTTCTGGAAAATGCTGCCCGAGCCCCCGGTCGAAGCCTGCTCGTTGAACTGGTTGCCCCCGTGACCACCCGAGCCCTGCTCGTTCTGGAAGATGTCGCCACCACGGCCACCCGTGGAGGCCTGCTCGTTGAACTGGTTCCCACCGTGCCCGCCGGAACCCTGCTGGTTCTGGAAGATGTCGCCACCACGGCCACCCGTGGAGGCCTGCTCGTTGAACTGGTTCCCACCGTGGCCACCCGAGCCCTGCTCGTTCTGGAAGATGTCTCCCACGCCGCCGCCGGTTGACGCCTGCTCGTTGAACTGGTTGCCGCCGTAGCCGCCGGCCCCCTGCTCGTTCTGGAACACGTCACCGTGGTGGCCGGCCGAGGCCTGTTCGTTGAACTGGTTGCCGCCGCGGCCGGAGCCTTGCTCGTTCTGGAAGATGTCCCCACCACGGCCACCGGTCGAGGCCTGCTCGTTGAACTGGTTCCCACCGTGCCCACCCGAGCCCTGCTCGTTCTGGAAGATGTCCCCACCACGACCACCGGTCGAAGCCTGCTCGTTGAACTGGTTCCCACCGTGCCCACCGGAACCCTGCTCGTTCTGGAAGATGTCCCCACCACGACCACCGGTCGAAGCCTGCTCGTTGAACTGATTCCCCCCGGAACCACCGGAACCCTGCTCGTTCTGGAAAATGTTCCCCGAACCCCCGGTCGAGGCCTGCTCGTTGAACTGATTCCCGCCAGAACCACCGGAACCCTGCTCGTTCTGGAAAACGTCGCCCGATGAAGTCGTCATCCTGTGCACTCCTGACATTCGGATCGGTGAAGCCCGTGCCCCTCCGTTGTCATCCAGTCTTGGGCCCGCAGCCGCCCGGGTCATGAGTAGCGCCCTACTCGGGTTCCGCCCGGCGCCGGCCGGGATCTACCTATGGACCGTCGCCGGGACTACTCCCCGACTCCGGCGGACCCACCACCGAAGCCAGCTCGCGGCGCCCGGAGATACCCAATTTCGCGTAGACCCCGTGCAGCACGTTGTCGACCGTCCGCACCGACACGACCAGCCGGTCCGCCACCGCGCGGCTCGTCAGGCCCGTCGCCACCAGGCGGGCGATCTCCAGCTCCCGGACCGTCAAGTCGAGCGGCGTGTCCAAAAGGGACAAGGCGGGCGTCGCGGCGTCCTCACAGGACGACAGCCACGCCCGCGCGCGCTGGGCCGAGGTAGCCGCGCTGCCGTTCTTGCCCTCCGCGCGGTACGCCCGCGCCGCCTGGGCCGACGCCTCCGCCGCCAGCAGGCGCGCGCCGGTGTCCGCGAAGGACGCCGCGACCGCGTCCAGGGCCGTTGCGTCCGAGAGAGCCGCCGCGTGCGCCGAGTACAGCGCCGCCATGCCGCCCGCCGGCGGGATCTCCCCCGGGTCGGCGCCGAACCGCAGCAGGTCGTGGCGGATTTCCGCCGCGACCGCGAGCCTGCCCTCCGACGAAGCGGCGGACGCGGCCGAGGCGGCCAGCTCCGCGGCCCGTGACAGCTCGCCCCGCGCCGCGGCCACCCACGCGCCGTCCCAGTCGCACAGCGGCTCCGCGATCCGGCCGCTCATCGCCGTCGCCCGGACGAGCGCCGCGGCGACCGCCGGGCGGAACTCGTGCGGCTGGTCGTGCGCGTCCGCCGCCAGGGCTTCGCGCAGCCAGCGGATCGCGCCGCGGACGTTGCCGTACGCCAGCGCGACCGTCCCGAGCGACGCCGCCGCGCCCGCCACCGCCGGGCCCCACCGGTCCCGGACCGCGTCGCGGTAGTCGTCGCCCGCCAGGTCCTCGGCCTCCTCGAGCCGGCCGGCCCGGCACAGCGCCGCGATTCGCGCGTGCTCCAGCCGGACCCGGGCCCCGGGCGCGAAGGCGTCCGAGATCCGCGACGCGATCTCCAGCCCCTCGTCGACCGCCCCCAGGCACGCTTCCGTCCGCCCGGTCGTCGACAGCGCCCCGGCCGCGACGACGAGCGCCGCGAGCCGCAGCGCGTCGCCGCGCCGGTTGCGGTCCAGCACCGGCCCGAGCAGCTCCAAAGCCGCGCGTGCCGCGCCGGAAGCGGCCAGGAGCGCCGCCCGGGCGGTCACGAGGTCGTCCTGGGTCCCGGACACCGCCGTCTCCGCGGTGTCCACCACCGCCGAAGCCTCCTCGAACCGGTTCAGGCCGAACGCCAGGTTGCGGGCGCGCGTGGCCGCGACGCGGGCGTGCTGCGCGTCGGACACCGTTTCCCCCGCCAGCTCGGCGAGCAGCGCGTCCGCGTCGGTGTGGCGGCCGCCGGCGATCCGGACCTGGGCGAGCAGGAACTTCGCGCCGAACCCGCCGCCCATCCGGACGGCTTCGGCCGCCAGCTGCTCGGCCTGCGGGAAGTCCTTGCGCAGCAACGTCTCCGCCGCGGCGCGGACCAGCTGGGGGTCGGTCGGCAGCCCGGCGGCCAGCCGCCACCGCACCAGCCGCGGCTTGTCCTCGGCGCGCCGCGCGCCGGTGAGGTCCAGGGTCTGGGCGAGGATCCGGTAGGTGTCGCGCTGGCGCAGCGGCGACGTCCGGCGGCGGATCACCTCGGCGTAGAGCGGGTGCGCCAGCCGGACGTTCAGCCGCCGCCCGGTCCGTTCGGACACGACCAGCCCGGCTTGCTCGGTCGAGGCGAGGACACGCGCGGCCCCGAGCCGCACCAGCGGTTCGCTGCCCAGCGGCTCCCCGAAGGCGAGCAGCTCCAGCAGCCGCCGCTCGTCGGCGTCGACCCGGTCGGTGCGGGTTTCGATCAGCTCGACCAGCCGCGGGGTCGCCGTGAGCGCCCCGCTCCACCGCCACACGCCGTCCTCGGCCGACAGCGAATCGCTGTCGAGCCCGCCCTGCACGAGTTCGCGCAGGAACAGCGGGTTGCCCAGCGTCAGGCCCCACAGCCGGTGCTCCGCGCCGTCGTCGAGCCGTCCACCGAGGACCGCGGTGATCAGCTCGGTGGTCTGCGGGCGGGTCAGCTCGCCGACGTCGAGCCGTTCGGCGACGCGGTCCTTCCACATCGCGAACACCGGGTCCGGCACGCTGACGCCGTGCGGCGCGATGACGATCACGAACGCCGACGCCGTTGCCGCCAGCTGGTGCACCAGGGTCGCGGACAGGTCGTCGAGCAGGTGCGCGTCGTCGACGCACAGCACCAGCCGCCGGCCTTCCGCGCCACGGGTGAGGTGACCGGCGACCTGGTTGAGCCGGTGCGCGCGGTCCCCCGAGCCGTCCGCGCTGCCGGGCAGGAGGTGGGCGAACGCGCCGAACGGGATCGTCGACGCCGAAGACATCGCCCGCACCCAGTGCGTGCGCGCGCCGCCGCCGGCCAGTTCGGCCAGCAGCACCTTCGCCAGGCGGGTCTTGCCCGCACCGGCGCGGCCGGTCAGCAGCAGCCCGCACACCTCGGGATCGGCCAATGCCCGGCGCGCGAACGCCAGTTCCTGTTCGCGGCCGACCAGCGGCCAGTCGTTCGCCACACCCACTGCCTCCCCAACCCCTCACGGGTTTTCCGCGCCCGCGCACACTCGTTCCTCGGATAATGAGCACTCGCGGCCCGGCCAAGTACTGATTCCACGCGGCGATTTGGCATAAATCGATGAACGGTGCCGCAAATGCGACACAACGGACAGTCGATCTCGTATTACGTGAGCATTTCCCGAATGCCCGGTGAATACCGTTATCCCTGCTTTCCCGGTGATTCTTTTTCCTGTGCGACCATCATTCCTATGACGCGCGGCAGCACCACCGCGTTCCAGCCGGCCATGGCGGTGACGAGTTCCGGTTCCGGCCCGCCGGTCCACACGCGCACCTGGCCGGCGCGCAGGTCCGTGCCCAGCACGCCGGCCCACGGCACCTTCGGCGCGAACCACCCCCACCGGCGCAGTCCGCCGGCGTCCGCGTCGATCCGCCGGTACCGGCCCCCGCCGAACCGGGCGGTGGCGCCCGAGGTGATCGCGTCGACCGCGGCCCGCGCGATCCGCGGGCACGCCGCCGACTCGACCAGCTCGACCAGCCGCCGCCACGTTTCGCGCGCGTCTTCGAGCTCGTGGCTGCCGAAGGCGTCGAACACGAACCGGCTCCGCACCGCGCCGTGGGCCAGGCCCAGCGCGTAGGAGGCCTGGCGCGGCCGGGCCGCCGCGTCGTAGGCGACCCGGTCCACCTCGGCCAGCCGGAAGACCCGGTCACCGATCACGATCACGTCGCCCGCCGCGGCGAGCGTCCGCCCGCCGCTCGAGACCAGGATCTCGCCGGAGCCGGTGAACGAGAACTTCCCGGCGGCCATCGGGCTACTTGCCGGTCTTGGCCAGGCAGAGCACGACGCCGGTCTCGCCCTCCTTGCCCTGCCAGAACACCTGGTCGGCGTCCGGGTACGGGGTGCACGCGCTGATCTGCGCCTCGATCTGCGTCTTGTCCTCGACCCGCGCGACGACCTTGAGCGTCGCCTCGGGCGTCCCGCAGTCGACGATCTTCACGTAGTTTTCGCCGCTTTCGGTGACGCAGTTGCCGACCTGCGCGTTCTCGCCGTTGGACCGGGTGGCCACCCAGACCAGCGCCAGGACCGCGGCGACCAGGATCAGGAACACGGTGAGCACGATCTTCTGCCGCCGCTTCGACTTCTTCGGCGCGGCGGGCGGCTGCGCCGGGCCGGGCACCCCCGCCTGCGGCGGCACGGGTCCGGTCGGTTCCGGGAACTGGGGTCCTCCCGCGTAGGTCATGACGTTCCTCCCTCGATGTCCAGCTGTCCCCTTCTAGGCGTTCCACCCGTGTTCCACGGTGTTCCACCCGGTGTTCGGGCGTTCCCGCCAAGATGGGACCGCCCCGTTTCCCGACGTGAGGACCCGAGGATGACCCGACTGCCCGCCTTGGCCGTCTCAGCGCTGACCACCGCCGCGCTCCTGACCGGCGGGACCGCCGACGCCGCGAGCCCGCCGTTCACCGCGTCGGTCTTCCGCGCCACGCACAACAGCTACTCGGGCGACGTCGACGGCGCGAAGAACTCGATCGCCTACCAGCTCGACCACGGCGTGCGGTTCATCGAGTACGACATCCACGACAACGGCTACGCCACGAACCACGACTACGGGGTCGGCCACGACTCGCCCGGCAACGCCGTGGACCACAGCGGCGGCAACCCGGCGTCGAACAACCTGCGCGACTGGCTGTCGGTGGTGAACACCTGGTCCGCGGCCCACCCCTCGGCCGCGCCGATCGTCGTCATGCTCGACCTCAAGGACGACCTGACCGACAACGCGAACTTCGCGGCGGGCAACCTGACCGCCGTCAACCAGGAGCTGGAGTCGGTGTTCGGCAGCCGGCTGCTGCGGGCGCAGGACTACCCGGCCGGCTCGCCGACCGTGGACGCGCTGCGCGGGCGCGTGCTGCCGCTGCTCTCGGGCGACGGCGGCAGCCGCGGCGAGTACAAGCGGGACGTCGGCTACCACCCGGCGGTCGCGCTCAACGGCCGCGGCCAGATCGTCGAGGTGCACGACTCCGGCGGCGGGGCGCTCTGGTACTGGACCGGGACCTACGGCGCCGACGGCCGCGTCACCTGGCTGCGGCACGGCAAGTACGACAGCGGCCAGACGCCCGCCGTCGCGCTCAACGACGACGGCGACCTCGTCGAGGTCCACCAGTCGCAGAGCGCGACGACGCTCTGGTACCACGTCGGCAAGCTCGGCAGCGACGGGGAGATCACCTGGCAGGCCAGCCACCAGTACGACAACGGCGTCCAGCCGACGGTCGCCTTCACCGACGCGACGCACCTGCGGGAGATCCACCAGAGCCAGAGCAGCAGCCAGAACTGGACCTGGACCGGCACCCTCGCCGCCGCGACGGTGACCTGGACCGGCAACGCCAAGACGTCGGACGCGCGGTACGCCAAGGACACCGCGACCAACGGCACCCGGCGGGTGAAGGTGTGGACGGGCGCCGACGGCCCGACGCCGTCGAACACCCTGCGCGCGGACACCGTGAGCGTCACCGGCGAGCGGATCCGCTACCGGCAGGTCGCGTTCGACGAGTTCCAGCAGGGCGACAGCGCGGAACTGCAGCAGGGCGCGCTGTTCTACGGGGCGCCCGCGACGGAGTCGGCGTTCATCACCTCGGCCCGCCAGTCGGGCAAGCTGGTCCGCGGCTGGGACTTCGACTCCGCGGGCGACGCGACGACGCCACTGGCGAACTACCCGGCGACCAACCACCCGTACGACGCCTGGTACCAGACGTTGCTGACCGGCGCCGTCGAGTAAGCGGGTCAGCCCGGGTCGTAGCTGCAGCGGGTGCCGGTACGGACGCCGTCGCGCAGGACGTCGCCGATCACCGCGTCCGCCGCGGCGATCCGGGTCAGCGCGCGGCGGATCGCCTTGCCCACCGCGATCCGCGCCTTCTCCTCCGCGCCGGCGAACTCGCGGACGCGGCCCGCCAGCCCCGCGGCCGCCGACAGCTCGCCCAGCAGCCAGTCGCGCTCGGTGCGGATCTGCTCCGCGCGGCCGGTGTCGTGGTTGGCCTCGTGTTCGTCGAGCTCGGCCTCCAGGTTCGCGAGCCAGCGCCGGTAGTGCCCGGTCGCCTCCTGGTCGAGCACCGGCTGCGCCGACGTCGCCTCGGCCACCACCCCGTGCGCCAGCTCGACCGCGGTCAGCTCGTGGCCCGGGTTGTCCAGCAGTGTCGCGAGGTAGCCCATGCCGACGCTGTGCTCGACCAGCGCGGACCGCCCGTCCAGGGCGAACAGCCAGTGGCTGCCCTGGCGACGGCACGTGACGCGCCGGTGCACGCCGCGGGAGGCGAAGTCCGGCAGCACCATCCCGAGCTGCTCGGCCTCCCGCGTCGCCGCCGCCAGCTCACGGGCGGCTTCGGCCGAGGCCGGTCCCAGCGCCTGGGCGAGCCGGGCGCGGGACAACGCCGCGGCCGGCCAGTGCGCCAGCGCGAGGTTGTCGCGCACCGCCGCCCGGAAGTGCTCGGCGGCGCGCCCGGTCTCGCCCGCGGTCAGCATCGCGACACCCAGCGCGTGCTGCACCGAGCCGAAGCAGGCGACGCCGAGACTGGCCGTCATCGGCAGCCGCGCGAAGGGCGTGAGCAGCGCGTACGCGGCGAGCGCCGATTCGACGTCGGAAAGCAGGTGAGCGGACTCGACGATCCCGTACATCGAGACGAGCCAGCTGCTCGACCGCGGCAGCAGCGCCAGGTCCCGGCCGCGCAGCCGGGCCAGTGCCCCGGCGGCCTCGCGCTCGTCCCCCGCGGCCGCGGCGGCGACGGCCAGCCCGGCGATCAGCGCGTTGTCGACCGCGCTGAGCGTCGGTGAGTGCACCGTCTCCCGCAGCACCGGCAGCAGCTCGGCGACGCGGCCCTGGTACCAGCGCACGGCCCCGACCTGCGCGGTGTACCAGCCGATCGCGTCGGCGTCGCCGGCCTGCTCGCCCCGCAGCGCGCAGGCCGCCGCGCGGTTTTCGGCTTCGTCGAACCGGCCGGCGCGGATGCTGAGCATGACGTCGATGGCGTCGAGCACGAACCCGACCGCGAGGTGGTCGCGTTCGGCCAGCAGGCCGCGCAGGTCGGCCAGGCCGCGCTGGGCGTGCGGGTCGGCGTCGAGGAAGAGGTCGACCGTGCGCCAGAGCATGCCCATCAGCAGGTCGCTGCGGCGATCGGTGCGGAAGCCTTCGGTGATCAGCTCCTGGGCGAGCGCCCGGCGCTGGCCGCCGTGGTCGGGCCCGAGCAGGCAGTGGTGGGCCAGGCTCGCGGCCTCGGCCCAGGCGACCGGGTCGCCCGCGCGCTTGGCTTCTTCGAGCACCGCGAGGATCTCGTTGCTCTCCCCCGCCACGTAGTCGGCTTCGCCCGCGAGGCGGGCCTTGAGCCGCAGGGCCAGCGACGACCCCGGGGCGACGGCGGTCCGCGCACCGCGCAGCCGCGCCTGCAGCAACGCGGCCGCGGGCGCGCTCCGGTGTTCGTGCACCCACAGCCCGGCCAGCCCCAGTGCGGCACGGGCCATCCCCGCCCCGTCGCACGCGGCCTCCGCGGCCCGGTACGCCCGGTCGAACCACTCCCGGCCGGCCCGCAGGTCGCCGTCGGCCTCGAGCGCGCGCTCCCCGTTGCGCAGCAGCTCGCCGAGCGCGGTGGCCGCCGGTCGCGTTTCGCTGTCCAGCATCGCCGCCCCCTCTCCCCCGGGAAATGGTGCCCGCGCGACCGGCCGGGGTCAACGTGCGAAAACCGCCGGGAAAGCCCGGGCCGGAGCCGGGAATTTTCCGCCGTCACGGTCCGCGCGCGGTCCATTCGCGACAGTCGCTGACGGCCGCCGTCAGCGCTTCGCCAGGGGTCGGTCAGCCGCCCCGGCGATGCTCCGCGGCATGAAAAAGCCGACCGTCCTGATCTCCGGCGCGAGCGTCGCCGGCCCCGCCCTCGCCCTCTGGCTGGCCCGCTACGGCTGCGAAGTCACCGTCGTCGAACGCGCTCCTTCGGTGCGGCCCGGCGGCCAGTCCGTCGACTTCAAGGGCGCCACCCACCGAACCGTCCTGGAGCGCATGGGCCTGCTCGACGACGTCCTCGCCCGGCAGACCGGCGGCACCGACCAGACCATCGTCGACGCCGAGGGCCGGGCCCGAGCGGTGATCCCCGGCGAGTTCACCGGCGGCGACATCGAGATCCGCCGCGGCGACCTCGCCGACCTGCTGTACGAGCGCACCGCCGCGGACTGCGAGTACCTCTTCGGCGACACCGTCACGGCGCTGACCGAGACGCCCGACGGCGTCGACGTCACCTTCGCCCACGCCGCGCCGCGCCGGTTCGACCTCGTCGTCGGCGCCGACGGCATTCACTCGAACGTCCGGCGGCTGGCCTTCGGCCCGGAACGCGACTACGTCCGCTTCCTCGGCCACTACTACGCCCTCGCCGAGCTGGGCGAGCAGATCGGCGGCGGCGAGGCCGTGATGTACAACGAGCCGGGCCGGATGGCCGCGGTCGGCGGGCCGAAGGCGTCGGCGTTCTTCGTCTTCGCCTCCCCCGAGCTGGACTACGACCGCGGCGACACCGACCGCCAGCGGCAACTGGTGACCGAGGCCTACCGCGGCGCCGGCTGGCGGGTGCCCGAACTGGTCGCGAAGCTCGCGGGCGCCCGTGAGTTCTACCTGGACTCGCTCGCCCGCGTCACGATCGACCACTACTCGCGCGGCCGGGTCGTCCTGCTCGGCGACGCCGCCTACGGCAACACCCTCGGCGGCTTCGGCACCGGCCTGGCGTTCGTCGGCGCCTACGTGCTCGCCGGCGAGCTGCTGGCCGCGGATGGCGACCACCGCGTCGCCTTCGCCCGGTACGAAGAACAGCTCCGGCCCTATGCCAAGGTGTCGCAGCGCGGCAGCGCGGGCCCGTTCCTCGCGCCGCCGTCACCGCTGCGGATCAAGCTGCGGGACTGGACGTTCAAGTCCCGCTTCCTGCTCGGCCTGATGCTCAAGGCGACCGACAGGTTCGCCACCGGCATCGAGCTGAAGGACTACGCCCCGGGCTCGTAGGCCAGGTTCGGCCGCAGCCACTGCTCGACCTCGGTCACCTCGACGCCCTTGCGGCGCGCGTAGTCCTCGATCTGGTCGCGGCCGAGCCGCCCGACGGTGAAGTACCGCGAGTCCGGGTGCGCGAAGATCAGCCCGGACACGCTCGCCGCCGGCGTCATCGCGAACGACTCGGTCAGGTCCATCCCCAGCCGGTCCGCTTCGAGCAGCTCGAACAGTTCCCGCTTCTGGCTGTGGTCGGGGCTGGCCGGGTAGCCCAGCGCCGGGCGGATGCCGCGGAAGCGCTCCGCGTGCAGGTCGGCCAGCACCGGCTCGGCGTCCGGCTCGAACCAGTCGCGGCGGGCCCGCAGGTGGATGTGCTCGGCGAAGGCCTCGGCGAGCCGGTCGGCCAGCGCCTTGACCATGATCGCGCGGTAGTCGTCCTGCTGGGCCTCGTACTTCGCGGCGAGGGTCTCCGCGCCGTGGATCGCGACGGCGAAGCCGCCGAGGTGATCGCCTTCCGGGGCGATGTAGTCGGCGAGGCAGCGGTTCGCGCGGTCCTCCGGCTTCGACGTCTGCTGGCGCAGCATCGGGAACCCGACATGCGAGAACTCGCCGTCGAGCAGGATGTCGTCGCCTTCGCTGTGCGCCGGCCAGAACGCGTACGCGCCCTTCGCGGTGAAGCTGCCGGTGGCGATGATCTGGTCGAGCAGCTTGTTGGCGTCGTCGAACAGCTCGCGGGCGACCGGCTGCTCGAGGATCGCCGGGTACTTGCCCTTGAGCTGCCAGGCCAGGAACAGGAACTGCCAGTCGATCATTTCGCGCAGCTCGGCGATCGCCGGCTCGACGACGCGGGTGCCGGTGAACAGCGGCGCCGGCAGGTCGGCGAAGACCACCTGCTCGCGGTTGAGCCGCGCCTGCTCGAGGGTGAGCATCGGCCGGCGCTGTTTGCTCGCGTGCTGCTCGCGCAGCACCTCCTGGTCGGCGCGGTTCTTCTCGACGAGCGCGATCGAGCGGTCCGGGTCGAGCAGGTCGGACACCACGCCGACGACGCGGGAGGCGTCGAGCACGTGCACCGTCGCGTTGTCGTAGGCGGGCGCGATCTTGACCGCGGTGTGCTGGCGGGACGTCGTCGCGCCGCCGATCAGCAGCGGCAGCTTCAGCCCGCGCCGCTGCATCTCGGTGGCGACCGCGACCATCTCGTCCAGCGACGGCGTGATCAGCCCGGACAGCCCGACGGCGTCGGCGCCTTCGGTGACCGCGGTGTCGAGGATCTTGCCGGCCGGCACCATCACGCCGAGGTCGATCACCTCGTAGTTGTTGCAGCCGAGCACGACCCCGACGATGTTCTTGCCGATGTCGTGGACGTCGCCCTTCACCGTGGCGAGCACGATCTTGCCCTGGCCGCCGTTCGACGCGAGCCGGCCCTCCTGGCGCGCCTTCTCCTTCTCCGCCTCCATGAACGGCTCGAGGTAGGCGACCGACCGCTTCATCACGCGGGCGCTCTTGACCACCTGCGGCAGGAACATCTTGCCGGAGCCGAACAGGTCGCCGACGATCTTCATGCCGTCCATCAGCGGGCCCTCGATGACGTCGAGGGGCCGTGCCAGCTGCTGCCGGGCCTCTTCGGTGTCGTCCTCGATGTAGTCGACGATCCCGTGCACGAGCGCGTGCGACAGCCGCTCCTCGACCGTGCCTTCGCGCCAGGAGAGGTCCACGACGCGCTTGGTGCCGCTGCCCTTGACGTTCTCGGCGAAGCTCACCAGCCGGTCGGTGGCGTCCTCGCGGCGGTCGAAGAGCACGTCCTCGACCAGCTCGAGCAGCTCCTTCGGGATGTCTTCGTAGACGGCGAGCTGGCCCGCGTTGACGATGCCCATGTCCAGGCCGACCTGCATGGCGTGGAACAGGAACGCCGAGTGCATCGCCTCGCGGACGACGTCGTTGCCGCGGAAGGAGAACGACAGGTTCGAGATACCGCCGGAGATGTGCACACCGGGACAGCGTTCCTTGATCCGCGGCAGTGCGTCGATGAACGCCTTCGCGTAGCCGTTGTGCTCGGCGATGCCGGTGGCGACGGCCAGCACGTTCGGGTCGAAGATGATGTCCTCGCCCGCGAAGCCCGCTTCTTTCGTCAGCAGGTCGTACGCGCGGCCGCAGATCTCGACCTTGCGGTCGGCGGTGTCGGCCTGGCCCTGTTCGTCGAAGGCCATCACGACGACGCCGGCACCGTAGTTGCGGATCGTGCGGGCCTGGGCGAGGAACGGCTCCTCGCCCTCCTTGAGGCTGATCGAGTTGACCACGCCCTTGCCCTGCAGGCAGCGCAGGCCGGCTTCGAGCACGCTCCACTTGGAGCTGTCGACCATCACCGGGATCCGGGCGACCTCGGGCTCGGTGGCGATGAGGTTGAGGAAGGTCGTCATCGCCTCCTCGGAGTCGAGCAGGTCGGCGTCCATGTTGACGTCGAGCAGGTTGGCGCCGCCGCGGACCTGCTCCAGCGCCACGTCGACGGCCGCCTGGTGGTCGCCGGACTCGATGAGCCGGCGGAACCGCTTCGAGCCGGTGACGTTGGTGCGCTCGCCGATCATCACGAACCCGGTGTCGGCGCCGATGCCGAACGGCTCGAGCCCGCTGAACCGGGTGTGCGTGCGCGGCGCGGGCACCTCGCGCGGCGTGACGTCCTTCGCCGCCGCGGCGATCTTCGCGATGTGCTCCGGGGTCGTGCCGCAGCAGCCGCCGACCAGGTTGACCAGGCCGTCGCGGGCGAACCCGCCGATCAGCCCGGCGGTCTCCTCCGGCGTCTGGTCGTACCCGCCGAACGCGTTCGGCAGGCCGGCGTTCGGGTGGCAGGCGACGTAGGCGTCGGCGATCCGGGCGAGCTCCTCGACGTGCGGGCGCATCTCCTCCGCACCCAGCGAGCAGTTCACGCCCACGACCAGTGGTTTCGCGTGCTCGATCGAGCTCCAGAACGCCTCGACGGTCTGACCCGAGAGCGTCCGGCCGCTCAGGTCGACGATGGTGACCGAGATCCACAGCGGCAGGTCCGGCGCGACTTCGCGGGCCGCGGCGATCGCGGCCTTGCAGTTGAGCGTGTCGAAGATCGTCTCGATCAGCAGCAGGTCGACGCCACCCTCGGCGAGCCCGGCGATCTGCTCCGCGTAAGCGGCCTTGACCTGCTCGAACGTCACGGCGCGGTAGGCCGGGTCGTCGACCTTGGGCGACAGGCTGAGCGTGACGTTCAGCGGGCCGATGGACCCGGCGACGAACTTGCCGCCCGCCTCGTCGGCGGCCTGGCGGGCCAGCCGCGCGCCGCGGACGTTCATCTCGTGGACGTACGCCTGCAGCCCGTAGTCGGCCTGGCCGATGCTGGTCGCGGTGAAGGTGTTCGTCGTGGTGATGTCCGCGCCGGCCGCGAGGTACTGGCGGTGGACGTCGAGGATGACGTCCGGGCGGGTGAGGTTCAGCAGGTCGGGGTCGCCGGTGACGTCGTGGGTGTGCTCGCCGAAGCGGTCGCCGCGGTAGTCGGCCGGGGTGAGCCCGGCGCCCTGCAGCATGGTGCCCCAGGCACCGTCGAGGACCGCCACGCGGGTGCTCAACAGCTCACGCAGCCGGCTGGTGGGATCTTGACTCATCGGCGCCCTCCCTCGTCCGGGAGGCGCCCTTGGTCCGGTGGAACGGGCCGAGCGTGGCGGACCCCGTGGTCCGTTGCAGCGCCTCTCGGCCCGCGGACCAGGATAGTGGAACCGGCACCCGGCTGGCCATCCCGCCCCGGCCGGGCGTCCACGATCTGGGACACCGGCCACGACCGTCCACAGTGGAGCACTGCGTTCACGCTGCACCTCCGCCCACCGATCCTCCTCGCGACGGCGGCGGCGCTCACCTCATCGACTGCCCTCCTTGAAAACTGAAACACGTTCTAATAAGCTCCTCGCGTGGACTACGGAATCGTGCTGTTCACCAGCGACCGGGGCATCACCCCGGCGGCCGCGGCGCGCGCCGCGGAGGCCGCGGGGTTCGCCACCTTCTACGTGCCCGAGCACACGCACATCCCCGTTAAACGCGAGTCGCCGCACCCGCGCACCGGCGACGCGTCCCTGCCGGACGACCGCTACAGCCGCACCCTCGACCCCTGGGTCGCGCTGGCGACGGCGGCCGCGGTGACGTCGCGGATCCGGCTGTCCACCGCGGTGGCCCTGCCGGTGGAGAGCGACCCGATCACCCTCGCCAAGACGATCGCGAGCCTCGACCACCTCTCGGGTGGGCGCGTCACGCTGGGGACGGGCTTCGGCTGGAACGTCGACGAGCTGACCGACCACGGCGTGCCGGGCAACCGCCGCCGCACGGCCCTGCGCGAGTACCTCGAAGCGATGAGTGCACTGTGGACGGAGGAGGAGGCCTCCTACGCCGGGGAGTTCGTCTCGTTCGGGCCGAGCTGGGCGTGGCCGAAGCCGGTCCAGGCGCACATCCCGGTGTTGCTGGGCGCGGGCCCGACGGAGAAGACGTTCCGCTGGATCGCCCGCCACGCGGACGGCTGGATCACCACCCCCGCCGACTCCGATCTGGACGGGCACGTGGCTCTGCTGAAGGAGATCTGGGCCGCCGAAGGACGGACGGGCGCGCCGCGGATCTGCGCGCTCGGCGAACGCCCGGACCCGGACCGGTTGGCCCACCTGGATTCCCTCGGCGTCACCGAGACGATCTTCGGCCTGCCGGACCGGTCGCCGGACGAGGTCGAAGCGTGGATCGGGCGGCTGGCGGGCAAGCTCGGGCTCGCCGTCACCCTCTGAGGACCGCCTCAGAACCAGTGCAGGCAGTGCGGAGCGCGCGCGGCGCGGAACAGCGCGTCGGCGAGCGCGGCCGCGTCCGGGTGGTGGGCCCGGACGTGCCCGGCCCGCACCAGCGTGCTCGGCGCGACCCCGCCGAGGTACAGCGACCCCAGGTCGCTCACGTCCAGGGACAGGTCCGGCTCCCGGTCGGTCGCGGCGCAGTCGCCCTTGCCGTCCCGGACCGTGAGCAGATAACGCCCGTGCTCGCCCCGGAACGGGTCCTCGACGTTCAGCACGAGGTCGCCGTCGGACAGCCAGCCGCGCGCGGTCAAGGCCCGCGGGACGTCCAGCAGCCGCACCCACAGCCAGTCCGTCTCGCCGCTCACCTCGGCCGCCCGGGGGTCCGCGAGCTGCCAGCGCAGGGGGTGGTCCGGCGAGCACTGCCGGAAGACGACGTGGGTGGCCAGGTCGTGGTGCAGCAGGAACCGGGTCAGCTCGGCGGCGACCGCGTCGTCCGCCGCGATCGTCTCGTCGACCGTCAGCGTCCCCGAGTCGAGCAGGTAGCTCGCGTACCCGTCGGCGACACCGCCGGCGTCCCGGTGAACGGCGAGGTAGCGCGGCGCCGAGGAGATCGGCGGCTGTCCCGCGCCGGCGGCCCACCAGCGGTGCGGCCGGGACAGCGCCCCCGGCCGGGCGCGGCGGTAGCGGTCGTAGACGTCTTCCAGGAGGTCGCCGCATTCCGCGCGCCGCAGCACCTCGATCGAACCGGGGAGCGGGACGGCGGTGCGCCGCGGAGCGGCCCGGTGCCGCTGCACCGTCAGCCGGTGCGTGGTGGTCGCCGGGCCGTAGCCGAACCGGCGGTAGATGCCGGCCTCACTGGCCAGCAGCACCGAGAGGACCTCGCCGCGGCTCCGCGCGTCCGCGAGCTGGTGGCGCATCATCGCGGTGAGGGCGCCCCGGCGCCGGTGCGAGGGCAGGACGCCGACGGCGGTCACCCCGCCGGCCGGGACGACGACCTCCCCGGGCAACGTCAGCTCGAAGGAGTACGCGGCCGCGGTGCCGACGGGCCGCCCTTCCGGCGTCACGGCCAGCAGAGCGCGGTCCATTTCCAGCGCAAACCAGACCCGGTCGCCTTCGGCCGGGAAGCGCCCGAAGGCGGCGAAGAGCGTGTCGACGAAGGCAGCTCGGTCCTGCTCGGTCGTGGGACGGATCTCCATGGGGGCACCGTCTCGCGGCGAAGCGGTGCCGGGCAAGCGAATTGCGGCGGGGCCCTTTGCGTCCCTGAGCACTGCGTCCCTGAGCACGCCGGCGGTACCCATCGGCGTGCCGTGATTCCTCCGCAACCCCGAAGCCCCATGGTGACTACGGCCGTGTTCTGGCTTCGGATCGGGGTTGCGGGAGGGCCTGGGTTTCGATGGTGCACGGGTTTCGACTGGCCCTCACCTAGGCGTTGACAATTGCGGCGGGGCACGAGCGAACCCGTGCCCCGCCGCGACGACCCCCCGGGTCAGCTCTTGACCGCGACCCCCTGCCGCGCCCGGAGGTCGAGCTCGATCTGCTCCAAAGTGCGCCCCTTGGTCTCCGGCACGAGCCACTTGGTGAGCACGAACAGCACCACGTTGATGCCGGCGAACAGGAACATCGAACCGCCGATGCCGAGCGACTTCGGGTCGGAGATGATCGGGAACACCGCGCTCACGATGCCCGTCGCGGCCCAGAGGACGACGCTGCTGACGCCCATGCCCGCCGCGCGGAACTTCAGCGGGAACACCTCGGACATCATCACCCAGACCACCGCGCCCCAGCCGAGCTCGTAGCCCACCAGGTACAGCACCATCATCACCAGCATCAGGATGCCGCGCGTGCCGGTGTCGTGGACGTTCAGCACGACGAGCCCGGCCGCCACCAGCGTGATCACCATGATGACGTTGCCGATGAGCAGCAGCGGCTTGCGGCCCCAGCGGTCCACCACGAACACGACCCACGCGGTGAACAGGAACTTCGTGACGCCCAGCAGCACCCCGGACAGCAGCGCGGCCTGAGTGGCGAAGCCGAGGCCGATCAGCATCGTCGGGAAGTACGCGTTGATCGCGTTCACGCCGCTGAACTGCTGGCCGACCGCGAGCAGCAGGGCCACCACGAGCATCGGGCGCACGAAGCCGGAGAACAGGTCGCGCAGCCGCGGCTTGTCCTCGGTGTCGAGCCGGATGACCTCGGTGATGGTGGCGATTTCTTCGTCGAGGTTCACGGTGTTGCCGTGCGCACTGGCCAGGACCCGCCGGGCTTCTTCTTCGCGGCCGTTCTTCACCAGCCAGCGCGGGGTCTCCGGCAGGAACACCAGCCCGACGAGCAGGATCGCGGCGGGCACGATCGCGCCGGCGAACATCCACCGCCAGGCCGATACCGGGCCGAGCCAGTAGCTGACCAGGAACGCGATCAGGATGCCGAGCACGATGAAGATCTGGTTCAGCGCACCCATCGCGCCGCGCAACCGCGCCGGTGCCAGCTCGGACAGGTACGTCGGCACGGTCGACGACGACAGGCCGATGCCGAGGCCGATGATCAGCCGCGAAATCACCAGCAGCGCGAACGTCGGTGAGAACGTCGCGGCGAGGGTGCCGGCGATGACGATCGCCGCGGCGACCATGATCGTGCGGCGGCGGCCGAGCGCTTCGTTGGTGCGGCTGGAGAACAGCGCGCCGACGATGGCACCGACGGACAGGCTGGCGGTGATCACGCCCTTGTCCCAGCTGGTCAGCGCCCACAGTTTCCCGATGAACGGGAGAACCCCGGAGATCACGCCGAGGTCGTAACCGAAGAGGATGCCGCCGAGCGCACCGAAGAAGTACAAGGTGGTCCGGCTGATGTGCCGCGCCGGGGCTGTCTGCGTCATTGCCGGGTCGCCTCTTTCGTAGGTCCAGTCCAGCCAGCGGCCACCACACTCACACGCCGGAAAAAGCCGGGCAAGACAGTCGTTGATAACGATTCAGAAACCTGATCGTCGTTCACATATGTGATACCACTTGGCGCACAACGTTGCTCCGTCCGCCACACCCTCCTTTCCGGCCCCGATTCGGTACACAATGGACACGGAAGGCCGGTTCCGGCGGTTCACCAAATCCACTGTGGACGGATCGCGCGCGCGAAATCGTCGAAGGGGTTTGACCTGGTCGCAGCCCTGGTTTACGGTTTTCCGGAAGCGCTCCCAGCCTCCTATCGCCCGACACATGGAGGCAAACGTGCGAAGCACGCGTTCCCGATCACCGAGACAATTGCTCGCGTACGCGCTGGCCGCCCTGACACCGGTCGCCGTCGCGGTCACCGTCGGCGCGCCCGCGTCCCCCGCCGCCCCCGCGTCCTCCACGTGGCGCAACGCCGAGATCGGCGGCGGCGGGTTCGTTCCCGGCATCGTCTTCAACCAGGCCGAGCCCGGCCTCGCCTACGCCCGCACCGACATCGGCGGCGCGTACCGCTGGAACCCCGCCACCGGGCGCTGGATCCCGCTGCTGGACTCGGTCGGCTGGACCGACTGGGGCCACAACGGCGTGGTCAGCCTGGCCACCGACCCCGTCGACCCGAACCGGGTCTACGTCGCGGCCGGGATGTACACCAACAGCTGGGACCCGAACACCGGCGCGGTCCTGCGCTCGGCCGACCGCGGCGCCACCTGGCAGGCCTCGGCACTGCCGTTCAAGCTCGGCGGCAACATGCCCGGCCGCGGCATGGGCGAGCGGCTCGCGATCGACCCGAACCGCGACAGCGTCCTCTACCTCGGCGCGCCCAGCGGCAACGGGCTGTGGCGCAGCACGGACTCCGGAGTCACGTGGGCGAAGGTGACCGCCTTCCCCAACCCCGGCACCTACGTGCCCGACCCGAACGACACCACCGGCTACTCCAGCGACAACGAAGGCGTCACCTGGGTGACGTTCGACCCGTCGACCGGCACCCGCGGCAGCACCACGCAGACCGTCTACGTCGGCGTCGCGGACAAGGCGAACACCGTCTATCGCAGCACCGACGGGGGCACGACGTGGGCACGGCTGGCCGGCCAGCCCACCGGGTTCCTGGCGCACAAGGGAGTCCTCGACGCCGTCGGCGGGTACCTCTACCTGGCGACCAGCGACACCGGCGGCCCCTACGACGGCGCGAAGGGCGACGTCTGGAAGTACGCGACCAAGACCGGCACGTGGACGCGGATCAGCCCGATCCCGTCCGACAGCGCGGACGACTACTTCGGCTACAGCGGGCTGACGATCGACCGGCAGCACCCGAACACGCTGATGGTCGCGACGCAGGTGTCGTGGTGGCCGGACGTCATCTTCTTCCGCAGCACCGACGGCGGCGCCACCTGGACGCGGATCTGGGACTTCTCCGGCTATCCCGACCGGTCCCTGCGCTACACCCAGGACATCTCCTCGGTGCCGTGGCTGACCTTCGGCGCGCAGCCCGCTCCCCCGGTGCCGTCGCCGAAGCTCGGCTGGATGACCGAATCGGTGGAGATCGACCCGTTCGACTCGAACCACCTGCTCTACGGCACCGGTGCGACCGTCTACGGCACGAACGACCTGACCAAGTGGGACAGCGGCGGCAAGATCACGCTCAAGCCGGTCGTCGGCGGCCTCGAGGAAACCGCGGTGCTGGACCTGATCAGCCCGCCGTCGGGCGCGCCGCTGATCTCCGGGCTCGGCGACATCGGCGGGTTCCGGCACGACAGCCTCGACGCCGTCCCGGCGACGATGTTCACCTCGCCGGTGTTCACGACGACCACCAGCCTGGACTACGCCGAACTGTCCCCGGCGACGATCGTGCGCGTCGGCACCCTCGACCGCGGCGCGCGGCCGAACGACAACCGCGTCGCCTTCTCGACCGACGGCGGCAAGAACTGGTTCCAGGGCGCCGAACCGGGCGGCGGCGCGAGCGGCGGGACGGTGGCCGCGGCCGCCGACGGCAGCCGGTTCGTGTGGAGCCCGGACGGCATGGGGGTCAGCTACTCCGTCGGATTCGGCTCGTCGTGGTCGGCGTCGGCCGGCATCCCCGCCGGCGCGGTGGTCGAGGCCGACCGCGTCGACCCGAAGCGGTTCTACGGCTTCGCTTCCGGCCGGTTCTACGTCAGCACCGACGGCGGCGCGACGTTCACGGCGACCGCGGCCACCGGGCTGCCGGGCGGCCCGGCGCACTTCAAGGCGGTACCGGGCGCGGCCGGGGACGTCTGGCTGGCCGGCGGATCCGGTTCCACCTATGGTTTGTGGCACTCCACCGACTCCGGAGCGTCCTTCACGAAACTGACCGGGGTCACCGAAGCCGACAACATCGGGTTCGGCAAGGCCGCTTCCGGCCGGACGTATCCGGCGTTATACACCATCGCGAAGATCGGCGGGGTGCGCGGGATCTTCCGGTCGGACGACGCCGGGGCGTCGTGGGCGCGGATCAACGACGACCAGCACCAGTACGGCAACATCGGGGCGGCGCTGAGCGGGGACCCGCGGGTGTACGGCCGGGTGTACGTGGGCACGAACGGGCGAGGCGTGATCGTCGGGGACTCCGGAGGTGACCAGCCGCCTCCGACGACGACCACCACCACTCCGCCGACCACCACGACCACGCCGGTGCCGTCTTCGTCGTGCACCGCGGCCTACACGGTGACGAACCAGTGGCAGGGCGGTTTCCAGGCCGACGTCAAGGTGGGCAACACCGGGACCTCCCCGGTGACCGGCTGGACGGTCACCTGGTCCTTCGCCGACGGCCAGCGCGTGACGCAGGCGTGGAACGCGCAGGTGACGCAGACCGGTGCGGCGGTGTCCGCGGTGGACGCGGGGTGGAACAGGACGATCGCCGCGGGCGGCAGCGCCGAGTTCGGCTTCACCGGCACCTCCGGCGCCGGCAACGCGAAGCCCGCCGCGATCAGCCTCAACGGCAAGGTCTGCGCGGCCACTTGACGGCGGGCCGGGACCGGGGCGGCGGTGGAACCGCCGCCCCGTCCTCCCGCTCCCGTGCAATAGGTCCACTGAGGACTTGAGGGTGAGAGCGCTCCCAGCAGCGGGCGCCGGCACCCGGCCTTTCGGGGCGCCGCGAACCCCGCGGTGATCTTCGGCGCGGATTCCCGGATTCCACTCGAACGGCGGCACCGGACACCGCAGGCGGGTGGCGCAGCGCCACCAGATGGACACGGTGCCCCCCAACGGCTTCGGCCGTTCAGGAGTGTTCAGTTCCCGGCGGACGCCCCGAAGATCGCGGAAAACGGACCACTGGATCGGTGCGCGTCCGGGGCGCGCTTTACAACGACGACACACCGGGGTTACCTTTCCGGCGGCTGGAAGCGCTCCCATGCCAGGTCGCCTCGACAGAACGCGGCCACCACCCAGGGGCGCCGTGGTGCGAGCCACGGCGCCCCTGTCCGCGTCCCGGGAGGCCCCGATGCACAGGTTCGCCGCCGCCCTCGCCGGATTCTGCCTCGCCGCGGCGGGCACCGCCGCGGTCGTCGCCGGCCCGGCCACCGCCGCACCGGCCTGCTCGGTCGGCTACCGCGTCAACCAGTGGCAGACCGGGTTCACCGCCGAGATCACCGTGACGAACGGCGCCACCGCGCTCTCGTCCTGGACGCTCACGTGGCACTACGCCGGGAGCCAGTCCGTCACCTCCGCCTGGAACGCCACCGTCCGCCAGTCCGGCACCGCCGTGACCGCGGAGAGCCTGCCCTACAACGCTTCGCTGCCCGCCGGCGGCACGGTCTCGTTCGGCCTCCAGGGCACTTCCGGCGGTCCGGACCCGACGGACTTCGCGCTGAACGGCGTCGCCTGCGGGGACACCACTCCCCCGGTCACGACGACCCCGACGACACCCACCACCACGACGTCCACGCCGCCACCCGCCGGGTGCGCGGACGCGGCGATCTGCGACGACTTCGAGCAGCAGACGGGCAGCGCGCCGGCCGGCCGCTGGAGCGTCGGCGCGGCGAACTGCCAGGGCACCGGCACGGTCGCCGTCGACACGGCGGTCGCGCACTCCGGCACCCGCTCGGTGAAGGTGGCCGGCGGGGGCGGCTACTGCAACCACGCCTTCTTCGGGACGAGCGTGTCCGGCTCCGGCGTGCTGTACGGCCGGTTCTGGGTCCGCCACACCACCGCGCTGCCCTCCGGGCACGTCACGTTCATGGCGCTGCGCGACACCGCGGACGGCGGCCGCGACCTGCGGGCCGGCGGGCAGAACCAGGCCCTGCAGTGGAACCGCGAGTCCGACGACGCGACGCTGCCCGCGCAGAGCCCGGCCGGCGTCGCCCAGAGCGTCCCGCTGCCGACCGGCACCTGGTCCTGCTTCGAGTTCGCGATCGACGGCGCCGCCGGGCAGCTGCGGACCTGGCTCGGCTCCGCCGCGGTACCCGGGCTCGTCGTCGACGGTGTCCCGACCCCCGACATCGACCAGCAGTGGCTCGCCCGGGCCTGGCACCCGGCCGTGACGGACCTGCGGCTCGGCTGGGAAAGCTACGGCGGGGACGCCGACACGCTGTGGTTCGACGACGTGGCCGTGGGCTCCTCCAGGATCGGCTGCTAGGCCGCGACGATCCGGTCGATCTCGGCCAGCTCGTCGTCGGTGAACTCGAGGTTCTTCGTCGCCGCGACGGTGTTCTCGAGCTGCGCGACGCTGCTGGCCCCGATCAGCGCGGACGTGACGCGGCCGCGGCGCAGCACCCAGGCGATGGCGAGCTGGGCCAGCGTCTGGCCGCGCCGCTTCGCGACGTCGTTCAGCGCGCGGATCGTGGCCAGGGTGTCCTCGGTGAGCCGGTCGGTCGTGAGGAACGGGCTGGCGCCGGCGGCCCGCGAGTCGGCGGGGACGCCGTCGAGGTAGCGGTCGGTCAGCAGGCCCTGGCTCAGCGGCGAGTACGCGATCGAGCCGACGCCGTGCTCGTCGAGGGTGTCCAGCAGGCCGTCCTCGACCCAGCGGTTGAGGATCGAGTAGGACGGCTGGTGGATCAGCAGCGGCGTGCCGAGCTCTTTCAGCGCGGCCAGCGCGGCCGTCGTCTGTTCCGGCGAGTAGTTCGAGATGCCGGCGTAGAGCGCCTTGCCCGACCGGACCGCGGTGTCGAGGGCGCCCATCGTCTCCTCGATCGGCGTCCCGGGGTCCGGGCGGTGGGAGTAGAAGACGTCGAAGTGGTCCAGCCCGGTGCGCGCGAGGCTCTGGTCCAGGCTGGCCAGGAGGTTCTTGCGGGAGCCCCACTCGCCGTACGGGCCGTCCCACATCAGGTAGCCGGCCTTCGAGGACACGAGGATCTCGTCGCGGTACGGCCGGAAGTCGGCGGCGTAGTGCCTGCCGAAGTTCGCCTCGGCCGCGCCGGGCGGCGGGCCGTAGTTGTTGGCCAGGTCGAAGTGCGTCACGCCGAGGTCGAACGCCCGGCGCAGCACCGCGCGCTGGACGTCGAGGGGCTTGTCGTCCCCGAAGTTGTGCCACAGGCCGAGCGACACGGCGGGCAGCTTCAGCCCGCTGCGCCCGGCGCGCCGGTACGGCATGTCCGCGTACCGGGCTTCGGCGGCGGCGTAAGGCGACATGGTTCTCCTCGTGCGAAAGGGGTCCCGCGCAGTCTAGCGACGGGTGGCCAGCGCGCCGGCGAACGACGCGGCGGGCGGCAACGCGGGCAGGAGCGTCGCCTGGTAAGCGTGGTAGACGTCCGGTTTGCCGGCCCAGACGGCCGCCGCGGGGCGGTTCTCCGGATCCAGCTCGTGGTGCCACGAACCGAGTTCACGGTCGACGAAGCACGCTTCGGCGTGGTCGCACCACTCCCGGAACCGGTCGAGGTAGGCCGCTTCGCCGGTCTCCTGGTGCAGCGTCCACGCGGCGGCGATCGCCTCCGCCACGACCCAGTGCAGGCGGGTGCGCACGACCGGCGTCCCGGCGAAGTCGGTGGTGTAGACGAAACCCGGGTGCCCGTCGACGGACCAGCCGGACCGCACGGCGGTCGCGAACAGCGCCTCCGCGTCGGGCAGCAGCCAGTCCGGCGCGTCCGGTCCCAGCGCGCGCTCGAGGTGCACGGCCAGCCGCGCCCATTCGAAGAGGTGGCCGATGGTGGCGCCGAAGGGCCGGAACGGGTGGGCGGGCTCGGCGCGGTTGTGGTCCAGCCGGACGTGCCAGCCCGCGTCGTAGTGCTCCGGCAGCAGCCAGCCGTGGGCGCGGGCCTCGCCGTGCACCAGGTGTTCCACAATGGACAGTGCGCGGGTGGCCCAGACCCGGTCGCCGGTGACGTCGGCGGCGGCCAGAAACGCTTCGACGGTGTGCATGTTGGCGTTGGCGCCGCGGTAGTCCTCCAGGTGCGTCCAGCCGCGGTCCCAGACGTCGGCCACGCGGCCGGCGCCCGGCTCCCAGAACCGGCGCTCGACGACGCCGAGGACCTCGGCCAGCAGCGTTTCCGCACCGCCGGCGCCGGCGGCCACGGCGCTCGAGGCGGCGAGGACGACGAAGGCATGCTCGTAGGCGCGCTTCTCTGACAACGTTGTCGACGCATACCAGCCGCCGTGGTCCGGGTCGCGCAGGAGGCCTGTCAACGCTTCTACACCGTGCGCGACCTGCGCCCCCGTGTCCGCGCCTTGCAGCCGCGCCAGCGCGAAGACGTGCGTCATCCGGCAGGTGATCCACGTCTCGACGGGCCGGTCGAGCACCGGGCGGCCGGCGTCGTCGAGCCAGGCGAAACCACCGCCGGGGTGCGCCGCGCGGGCGGCGAAACCGAGCAGGCGGGCGGGTTCGGCGCGCACCCACGCGGGAACCGATGAGGGAATGTCCACTCTCTGCCTTTCTCGGTGAGCGGCCTTTCTCGGTGATCGACGGCCTTGCGTCAACGTAGGCCAAGGCACCGGCCGCGGTCACCGCGGGATGTTCCGGAAGTGACCACCGCCGCGTATCCTGATCGTGAGAGCGCTCCCAGTCTTCGACGCACGCTACCCGACGAAGGGACTGACGTGACCAGGAGACGAAGTACGATCCTCGCCGCCGTGACCGTGCTGCTGGCGAGCCTGACCGCCGTGCTGCTGAACACGGGCACCGCCGAAGCGCACGGCGCCATGATGAAACCGGGCAGCCGGACGTTCCTGTGCTGGCAGGACGGGCTCAGCTCGACCGGCCAGATCATCCCGCAGAACTCCGCGTGTTCGGCCGCGGTGAACACCAGCGGCGCCAACTCGCTGTACAACTGGTTCGCCGTGCTGCGCTCCGACGGCGCCGGCCGCACGCGCGGGTTCATCCCGGACGGGAAGCTGTGTTCGGGCGGCAACGCGAACTACGCCGGCTTCGACCAGGTCGGCGACTGGCCGCTGACGCACCTGACGGCCGGGGCGTCGTTCGACTTCTCGTACAACGCGTGGGCCGCGCATCCGGGCTGGTTCTACACGTACGTGACGAAGGACGGCTGGGACCCGTCGAAGCCGCTCACCTGGGACTCCCTCGAAGACCAGCCGTTCCTGACCGTCGACCACCCGGCGGTGACCGGCCAGGTCGGCACGGTCGACGGGCAGTACAAGTGGACCGGCGCGCTGCCGTCGAACAAGTCCGGGCGGCACATCATCTATTCGGTGTGGAAGCGCTCCGACAGCGCGGAAACCTTCTACGGCTGCTCGGACGTCACGTTCGACGGCGGGCACGGCGAAGTCACCGGGGTGCACCAGCCGGGCAGCCCGACGACCACGCCGACGACCCCGACGAGCCCCCCGCCACCGGACGGCTCGTGCATGGCGATGTACGAGGTGACGAACGCCTGGAGCGGCGGCTACCAGGCGACGGTGACGGTGATGAACCACGGCACGGCGGCCTACAGCGGCTGGCAGGCCGGCTGGACGTTGCCGTCGGGCCAGACGATCGGCAGCGTGTGGAACGGGACGCTGAGCCAGTCGGGCTCGGTGGTGACGGTCCGCAACGCCGACTGGAACGGCCGCGTCGCCCCGGACGGGTCCACCACGTTCGGGTTGGTGGTGAACGCGCCGGGGACGAACCCGGCCCAGCCGTCGGTGACCTGCCAGGGCAGCTGAAGCGGGGCGGCACCGGCCCCGTTCAGCGGACGGGACCGGTGCTGCCGCGCGTGACGAGCCGCGGCCGCGAGGCGCAGACGTCGGCGACGTCTTCCCCGGCGACGAGGTCACGCAGCATCGACGCGGCGAGCCCGCCGAGCTCGGCCAGCGGCCGCCGCACGGCGGAGAGGGCGGGCCGCACGAGGCGGCAGAGGCCGGAGTCGTCCCAGGAGACGACGGAGAGGTCCCGGGGGACGGCGAGGCCGAGCTCCCGAGCGGCGACGAGCGCGGCGACGGCGAGGGCGTCGGTGTCGCAGAGGAGGGCGGTGGGCCGGGGGTCGGCGGCCAGGACGCTGCGGAGGGTTTCGACCGAGGGTTCGGCGGGAGGGGTATAGGGGCGAGGCGCGGCAGGGGACGCGGACCGGACTTCGGCGTGCCTGGCGGCAGCGACGCGGGAACCGGCGGCCCACGCGCCGGGCCGCCAGGGATCGTCGGCCCAGCCGCCGAACCGGACTCCGGCCTGACCGGCGCTCGCGGCGCCGCCGGGGTACGCGGAGCCGGAGACACCGCCGACCTGACCTGGGCCCGCAGAGCCACCGGGATACCCGGAGCCGGGGCCCGAGACCCCGCCGACCTGACCCGGGCCCACAGCGCCACCGGCGTAACCGGAGCCAGGGCCCGAGACCCCACCAACCTGACCCGGGCCCACAGCGCCACCCGAATACCCGGAGCCGGGGCCCGAGACCCCATCGGTACGCCCCGCACCCACGGTGCCACCGCGATACCCCGAGCCGGAACCCGAGACCCCGCCGACCTGCCCTGAGCCCGCAGCGCCACCGGCGTAACCGGAGCCAGGGCCCGAGACCCCGTCGGCTGCCCCCGCACCCACAGCGCCACCCGAATACCCCGAGCCAGAGCCCGAAACCCCGCCAACCTGCCCCCAGGCACCACCGAGAATCCCCGCCCCGGGGCGCCGGCCCCCGCCGGCCTGCCCCCACGCGTCACCCCGCTGCGGGGAATCTCCCGCGCCGGCCGTTCGCGCCCCCGACAAGCCCAGCCGGTGGGCCACCGTCGTGAACGCTTCCGCCCTCTCCCCCGCGTCCGCGAACGGCGCCGCGCCCGCGATGCGGACCACGTGCCGGTGCCCCAGCGCCGCCAGGTACTCCAGGGCCTCCGCCGCTCCCGCGGTGTCGTCCACCCGGACCGACGGCGCCTCCGGCAGGCCGCCCGGTCCGCCGAGCACCACCGCCGGCAGGCCGATCCGCGCCACTTCCGCCGCGCAGTCCGGGCCGGTCAGCAGCACGCCGTCCACCTTCCGCTCCGCGCGCCAGCGGTGGTAGACCGCCACCGCCGCGTCGCGGCCCTCCGCGACCCGCAGCAGCAGCTCCTGCGAGAACCCGTCGAGCAAGGCCGGGAAGAACACCTCCGACGGCCCGTCGAGCACCAGGCCGATCGTCCCGGAGCGGCCGCCGGACAGGGCGCGCGCCGCGCTGCTCGGGGACCACCCGAGCTCGCGGGCGATGCGCGTGATCCGGTGCCGGGTCGCCTCGGAAACGCCGGGCCTGCCGTTGAGCGCGTAGGACACCGCGCCCTTGGACACGCCGGCCTCCCGCGCGATGTCGGTGATCGTCGGACGCTTCATCGCACCCCTTCCGTGTCCGCGCGGACACCCGCTGTCGCGCGGCTTGACACCCACCGTGCCCGGAACAGAGACTCCGTCCGGGAGCGCTCCCAATCACGAGGGAGTGAGGAGTGCGCATGAAATCCATCCGAAGACGCGTGGCTTTCGCCGTCACCGTGGTCCTGCTCGTCCTGACCGCCGGCTGCGGACCCGGCACGCCCGAGCGCATCACGCTGACGCTCGCGACGTTCGGCGAGTTCGGCTACGACGACCTGATCCCCGGCTACGAGTTCACCCACCCCGGGATCACCATCACCCAGGTGCGGACCGAGCAGGGCGGCCCGTACCACCAGGACCTGCTCGACAAGCTCCACAGCGGACAGGGGCTCGCGGACGTCCAGGCCGTCGAGGAAGGTCACCTCGCCGACGTCCTCGCCCAGTCGGGGAAGTTCGCCGACCTCGCCGAGGTCGGTCCGCCCGACGTGAAGCCCGGCCGCTGGCTGGAGTGGAAGTACGAAGCGGGCCGCAGCAAGGACGGCAAGCTCGTCGGCTACGGCACGGACATCGGCCCGCTGGCCATGTGCTACCGCAAGGACCTCCTCGAGGCCGCCGGGCTGCCGACCGACCCCGGCTCGGTCAAGACGATGTTCGCGACCTGGGACAGCTACTTCACGGCCGGCGAGAAGTACGTCAAGCGCTCCAAGGGCAAGGCCTGGTTCGACTCCGCGGCGCAGAACTTCAACGCGATGGTCAACCAGCTGCCGGTCGGCTACCTCGACCGCGACGACCACCCGACGCTCGAGACGAACACCGCCCTGCGCGCCGCGTGGGACCAGGTCACGACCGCGGTCAAGCAGGGACAGTCGGCCGGCCTCACCGCCTTCGCCGAAGACGGCAACAACGGCCTGCGCCTGGGCGCTTTCGCGACGAAAGTCTGTCCCGCGTGGATGCTCGGCGTCATCGAGCAGCAGGCGGGGCTGGGCAACGCGGGCAAGTGGGCGATCACCGACGCGTTCCCGGACGGCGGCGGCAACTGGGGCGGCTCCTACCTCACGGTCCCGGCCGCGAGCCCGCACCAGCGGGAAGCCGCCGCGCTCGCCGCCTGGCTGACCGCACCGGAGCAGCAGCTGCACGCGTTCCGGGTGAGCGGGACGTTCCCCAGCCAGGTCGACGCCTTCACCTCGCCCGACCTGCTCGCCGAGATGAACGGCTACTTCGGCGGCGCGCTGAGCGGGCAGGTTTTCGTCGCACAGGCCCGCAAGGTCGGGAAACCGCAGTACAAGGGCCCGGGCGACGGCAAGATCCAGGAGACGGTGGTCGCGCCCGCGCTGCGGTCGGTCGAGCGCGGCGCCGACCCGGCCGCCGTCTGGGAGCAGGTGCTGGCCGGGGTGCACCAGGTGGTGCCGTGAGCCCGGCCGCCCCGGCGTGGAGCCCGGGCCGGAACCGGCGGTGAAATCGGGTCGCGCCGGAGCCGGGCGGTGGGCAGGCTGGCCGGTATGACCACGCTTCCCCCGCTGCTCGGCCACCCCGTCCGCCGCCCCACGCCGGACGACCACCTCCCGGTGCTCGCCGTCCTCGACGGCTGGTGGGGCGGCCTGGGCGGCGAGGAAGGCAGCCGCCAGCGCGCGCTCCTGCTGCCGAAGCTGATGTTCCAGCACTTCTCCGGGAGCAGCTTCCTGGTGACCGCCGACGAGCGGATCATCGCGTTCCTGATCGGCTTCCTCTCGCCGTCCCGGCCGGCCGAGAGCTACATCCACTTCGTCGGCGTCGACCCCGCCGAGCGCGGCAAGGGCCTCGGCGCGGCGCTGTACGAGCGCTTCTTCGCCTACAGCCGCGAAAACGGGCGGTCGGTGGTACGGGCGATCACGTCGCCGGTGAACAAGGATTCGCACGCGTTCCACACCCGGATGGGGTTCGTCACCGAACCAGGGCCGAAGGAGTTCGAAGGACTGCCGGTCCAGCCCGACTACGACGGGCCGGGACTGGACCGGCTGAGCTTCCGCAAGGATCTCGGTTGAGGGTGGAGACCCGGGCCGGACGGCGGCTGCGCGGCACCGCCCGGCCCGGGAGTCTTGCTAGGACACCGGCGGGTACGCGTTCTGGACCAGCTCTTCGAACTGGGCCTCGAACCACTTGCCGGACAGCGGGGCGTTCGGCAGGGCACCGGTCAGGTTGCCGCCGTTGGCCTGCTGGCTGCCGTGGAACGTCGGATCGCACATCGGGTCCGCGCCCTTGCCTTCGTCGTTGGGGATCTGCTGGCTGGCACCGTCGGACTCACCCGGCGGCTTGATCCAGACGTAGGCGTCGAAGTGCGCCGCCGGCGCGACCGTCGGCCGGACACCCAGACCCGCGCCGCTCTGGTTGCACCAGTTGCCCCGGTGCAGCCGCCGGTCGATCCGGCCCGAGTTCACGTAGGCGTCCACAGTGGACCCCGAGGCCCCGCTCGGCCGGGCCGAGCCGCCCCAGCCGTTGCGCGAGGTGTCGACCAGCATGCCGATCCCGCTCGGCAGGCCCGCGGAAACGAACGCGTTGTACATCGCGGTGGCGAAGGGGATCTCGGCGAAGTACGGGTTCCACTGGTAGAAGGTCGCCGACTTCAGCTGCTGCCCGCCGACCGTGAGGTTCGGGTCGGGCAGGTACGGCTCGGTCAGCGGCGTGTAGTTCGCCGTGGAGCTGATGAAGCCGTCAATGCTGTTCACGCCGGCCGTGGTGCCCTGCAGCGTCTGCTTGACCAGGTTGACGAACGGCTGGAAGTTGCTGTCCCAGCCCAGCCACGCCGAGTGCGCGATGTCCAGGTAGTTGTACACGTTGGAGATCGCGTGCAGCTTGTTCAGCGCGTACTGGATGCCCTGCGTGTACACCCCGGTGGACTGCGCTTCCGCGCAGGTCGCCATCGAGGTGTTCGTGATCAGGTTCGGCAGCGAGTCCGGCTCCACGACCGCGACGATCCGCAGCGGCGCGTACTTCGAGTCGGACAGGATCGACGCGATCGGGTCGATGTACTCGCTCTTGTACCGGGCCAGGCCGTTCTGGGAAGCCTTCAGCTCCCCGTTGGACGCCAGCGCCGCGCAGTCGCGGTTCGGCAGGTCGTAGACGACGATCTGGATGGTCACCGGCGTGCCGCCGCTGGCCTGGCTCAACGCCGCGTCGAGGTGGCCGCGCAGGCCGCGCGCGCTCGACGTGCCCTCGATCGCCGCGATGCGGTCCAGCCACACCGCCGTCGAGGTGTTCGCCACCTTGGCCATCTGGGCGCCCAGCGTGCCGCCCTTGGCCGCGGCCGCCGCACTCACCTGGCTCGACCAGTCCGGGTTCACGTACCCCTTCGAGCCGGCGTACGGGTTGTCCACGTGGGTGCCGGGCTGCGGCGTCGTGGTCACCGTCGTCGGGGTGGTGGGAGTGGTCGGCGTCGTGGGGGTCGTCGGGGTCGTCGGCGTGGTCGACGGGCCGCCCGTGGTGCCGTCGCAGACGACGCCGTTGAGCGTGAACTGCGCGGGCACCGCGTTCGTCCCGGAGTACGAGCCGTTGAAGCCGAAGCTCGCGGTCGCGTTCGACCCGAGGTTGCCGCCCCACGACGGGTTCTTCGCGCTCACGTGCTTGCCGGACTGGCTGAACGTGGCGCTCCAGCCCTGCTGCACCTGCTGGTTGCCGCCGAAGTCCCACTGGACGTCCCAGCTCGAGACGGCGTCGCCGAGGTTCGTCACCGCGATGTTCGCGGTGAACCCGGTGTCCCACTGGTTGACCGTGTAGGTGACTTTGCAGCCCGTGGCGGCGGTCGCCGGGCTGCCGCCGGCCACCAGGAGCCCCGAGACGACGGCCGCGGCCGTCAGCGAGGACGCCACGGCGAGCCGTGACTTCCTCCTCGCGGACCAGAATTCACTCTTCATCGAGTGTGCTCCTTCGTGTTCGGTGGGTGGGTCAGGTGGTGCACGCGGTCGCGCCGACGGCGAAGCCGCTCGGAGAACCGGTCGAGGCGCCGGTCGCCTGGAAGCCGATCGACGTCGAGGCGCCGCCGGCGAGGTCGGGCGCCCACGACGGCGCCTTGGCGCTCGCGAGCTGCCCGCTCTGGGTGACCGTCGCGCCCCAGCCGCCGGTGATCTGCACCCCGGAAGGCACGGTCCAGCCGAGGGCCCAGGACTTGAGCGGTGTGCTGCCGGTGTTCTTGAGCGTCACCGAGGCGACGAACCCGCCCTGCCACGTGTTGTCGACGTGGTAGGCGACCGCGCAGCTCACCGCGGGCGGCGGATCGGTCGTCCCGCCACCGGAACCCACCGGTGGGATCAGGTAGGGCTGCAGGATGGCCTGCTTGGCCTGGTTGACCGTCGTCCAGTCGTCGTTGAGGATGCCGCCGGTGTCCCCGGAGTTGGGGTTCCACGACCAGTACGTGAAGCTCATCCCGGTCGCGCCGGTGCCGGTGTACTTCATCAGCTCCTGCAGCCACCTCTTGTCGCGCGGGTCGGCGAGGGTGGTGCCGAACTCGCCGAGCAGCACCGGCGCGATGTTCTGCTTCTGCAGGTAGCCGAAGAAGTGGTCCCACAACGCGGGCAGGTTCGCCGGGAACGACGGGTCGGAGAACCACGGCTGGGCGAACACCGACGTCGCGTACTCGTGCGCCGAGTAGACGAGCTTGTCCGGTTTGGACAACCGCACCGGGAACTGCTTCGCCCCGGAGAGGTTGCCGCCCCACCAGCCGCACTGCGGGTCGCCGGTGCCGCTGACGCAGTCGACGCCCTCGACGATGACCAGCCAGTCGGGGTTCGCCGCCAGCACGGCGTTCCCGCCGCGTTCGGCGGCCAGCCGCCAGTCGGTCGCGGTGTCGCCGCAGCCCCAGCACGCTCCCCCGCCACCCTGGATCGAGTGGGGCTCGTTGTGCAGGTCGGCGCCGATCACCGTCGGGTTGCCCTTGTAGTGCTGGGCGAGCATCGTCCAGTCCGAAAGCCACCGGCTCTCGGGGTAGGCGCTGGTGTACCAGAGCGGGGACTGCGCGCCGGAGTCCGGCCGGTGCTGGTCGAGGATCACGCGCATGCCCTTGACGCCGGCGTAGGCGATGATCTTGTCGAGCACCTGCAGCCCGGAAAGCCCTTGCAGGTCCGGGTTCTGCACGGCGTCGATGCTGGTCGGCTTCGAACCGCTGTCGAACAGCTGGTTCGAGTAGGGCAGCCGCAGCGTGTTGTAGCCGAGGCCCGCCATCTGGTCGAGCATGTCCTTGTAGTTGCGGCTCCACAGGCCGTGCGGCGAGTAGTTGCCGGTCTCGGCGCCGAACCAGTTGATCCCGGTCATCCGGACCGGCGTGCCGGCGGAGTCGACGAGCTGGGACCCGCTGGCGTGCCAATAGCCCGTGCCGGTCCCGGAAACCGCGGGGGCCGCGGTGGCCGGGGACGCCGTGAGAACGGCGGCCCCGGCCAGTGCGGCGACCGCGAAGGCGAGCAGTCGCTTCATCGAGTGCCTTTCAGCCGAACAGGGCGACGTGCGCGGCGAACGCCGTGGCGATCTCCGACTGCGCCCAGAACCGGTGGTAGGTGAACGTCGGCGCGGCGCCACCGTCCAGGTAGGACTGGACCTTCGGCCACTGCGGGTCGCTCTTGTAGAAGGAGCGGATGGACAGGAACGTCGAGTTCGAGTTGATCGCGTCGCCGTTCGGCATCGTGCCGGTCCAGCCACTCGGGACGTAGAGACCCTGGTCGGTGGTGGCGTTGTAGGTGTCGTCGAACCGGTTGTAGTCGGTCCGGGTCTCCGGCACCGCGATGCCCTTGCTGTCGGTGTTGGCCGACAACGCCGTGAGCAGCTGCTCCCCGACCGTCTTCGCCTGGGCGTTGCTCGACCCCGCCGCGTAGTACAGCAGCGTCTTCGCGAGCGAGGCCGCGACCCCGACGTCCTGGCTGAAGTTCTTCACCGTGACGTGCAGCCCCGTGTTGGCGCCCGGGCTGGTGGCGTTCCAGGTGTCCGGCGCGCCGCTCCAGGTCAGGTCGGACGGGATCTGGAAGCTCCCGCCCGCGCCGACCGTGGTGTTGGCGATGGCCCACGGAACCCACTTGTCGAGGATCTTCTTCGCGCGGGAGTCGTTCGTCGCCTGGTAGTACTCGGCGATCCGCTCCATGCCCCACGTCTGGAAGCCGAACCACTGGTTGCTCGGCGGGTCGTGCCAGACCGGCTGGTAGTCGTAGAACATCCCGTAGAACGTCGGCGTGCCCGACGGCGGGGTGCCGTACTGACCGTCCCAGCTGTTGGTCGCGCCGCCGGCGAGACCGCCTTCGGACGACTGCAGCCACTGCAGGAACTCCAGCTGCCGGCCGAGACTGGTCGCCCAGTCGCTCGCACCGGTGGCCGAAGTGACCTTCAGGCCCGGGTCCGCCGACAGCGCGTACGCGGCCAGCGGGTTCTGGTAGCCCTGGTGGGCCGCGCCGTCCCCGATCCGCCACGCCCAGGAGCTGGCCGTGTCGGCCGAGCCGCCCCAGGCGTAGTACCACGAGACCAGGTAGTGCTCGCTGTCCTTGCCGGTGCCCGCCGCGCAGGTGGACGCGCCGACGCAGTTGCCGATCTTCTTGAAGTACTTGTCGAACAGCGAGTACCGCAGGTAGTCGCCCATCTTCGACGCCTTCTTCACGACGGCGGCCACGTCCGCGCTCTTGCCCTGCGCCGCGGCCCACTTCTCGGCCTGGAAGGCCACCTGCACGGCGCGGGCGTCCGCGTCGGGCGCGTCGGTGTACTTCCACTGCTTCGCGTACGACGAGTCGCCGGTGAACAGGTCGAGGTAACCGTTCTTGCCGCCGAACTTCAGGAGGTCGCAGCTGGGCTGGGTGACCGTCTCCCAGACCGACTCCTGCGAGCCGCGCTGGAAGGTGTTGATGAACGCCGGCGCGGTGTTCGTGCCGTCCTCGCAGTGGCCGAACTTGTAGATGTTGTCCACGTCGAGCAGCCAGTGCATGCCGTAGACGTCGGACGAGCCGTAGGCCGCCTTCAGCTCCGCCGCGATCGGGTCGGCCCCGACCGAAACGCCGCTCTGCAGCTGCGACGGGTACTGCTTCGGGCTCGGGTACTCGGCCGCGTACGTCGCCGGCTTGCTCGCGTTGTAGCCGGAGTTGCCGGGCTGGTCGGACGCCGACGGGATCGCGTACGTCTCGATGGACGTCCACGCCTGGTTGAACGGCGACCAGTCACCGGTGACCCGTCCGTAGGACGCTTCCAGCCACAGGTAGTAGCTGAACGCCTCCGACGTCGTTTCGTGGCCGTGGTCCGGGGCCTCGACGATGAGCGTCTCGATCGAGTGGTAGGGCACCAGGATGTTCCCGAACTTGCGGAAGTAGCCGTTGTTCGGGTCCTTGATCTTGTTGTACTGGGTCAGGAAGGCGAGCTGGTAGTCCGAAGTGGACGACGAGATCTCGTTGACCGTCACTGTCGCGGCGGTGTAGCCGCTGCTGCTCGCGGTGAAGGTCGCGCTGCCCAGGTCGCCCCCGTTGTCGGCACTGTTCACCGTGACGTTCTGCGGGGTGTTCCAGTTCGCCGTCGTGAACGTGAGGCTCGTCGGGCTCGCGGTGAGGTCGGTGCTGCCCGCCGTCCGCGCCACGCCGACGGTGACCGAGCTCGTCGGCGCGCCGGCGAGGCTGACCGCGAACGTCGTCGTGCCGCCCTGCTTGACCTGCGCGGTCGCCGGGGTGGCGACGATCGTGGGACCGGAGAGCACCTTCACGCTGACCGAGGTCGACGTCGTCGAGGCGTTCTTGTTGTCGTAGGCCTTCGCCGTGATCGAGTACGTCCCGGCCGGGACGTTGCCCCAGCTGCCTTCGAACGGCGCGGCCGTGTCGGTGGCCAGCAGCGTGTCGCCGGCGTAGAACTCGACCTTGCTGACGCTGCCGTCGCTGTCGGCGGCGGTCGCGGCCAGCGGGATCGTGGCCGGGGCGTAGTAGGTGCCGGTCGACGTGGGCGAGGTCAGGGTGACCGTCGGTGCCTTGTTGGCGCCGGTGCACGCGCTGCCGTTGACGGAGAAGTCGGTCGGTGGACGGTTGGCCGAGCCCTTGGACCCGTTGAAGCCGAACGACGTGCTCGCGCCGGTGTCGAGGTGGCCGTTGTAGGAGAGGTTCGAAGCGGTGACCGAGGCGCCGGACTGGGCGAAGCTGGCGCTCCAGCCCTGCTGAACCTTCTGGCCGTCGAGGAAGGTCCAGCCGACCTTCCAGCTGTCGAGCGGCGCGCCGTCGTTGCGCAGCGAGACGTTCGCGGTGAACCCGGTGTCCCAGTCGTTGGTGGTGTAGGTGACGGAGCAGGCGACGTCGGCGCCGAGCGCCGGCGGTGGGGCGACCAGCGCGGCGGCGACCGCGACCGTGGCCGAGGCCAGGGCCAGGGTCCGGCCGCGCAACCGGCGCATTCGGGGAGAGGAACGCATGGCTGCGGAACTCCTTTGTCCGTAGGGAGCCAGCGATCTGGGAGCGCTTCCAGGCGCAGACGGTAGCCAGCCGGAAACCTGGATGTAAAGAATCGAGTCAGAAGGACACCGCGGCCGCGAACGTCACTTCGGCGCACCCGGCGAACGACGGCCCACTGAACACTCCTGAACAGCCGCCGACGATCGTCGGCCGTTCACTCGGACGGCGTAGCGCGGTGGTCACGGGGAGTGCCGGGGAAACGGCGTTTAGCGCCGAACGCGTAGATCTCGACCGGGAGCGCTCCCGGCCACCGGCGCAGGAGCAAGCCTGAAGGGCACCTTCAGTGCGGGTGGCACGCCGAAGGGCCCCTTCGTCGCGGCAAAGGAGGCGAAGGGGCCCTTCGGCGTGGCGGTCAGCTCGAAGCGCGCACGGCCAGCGAGACCGGGAGGATGTGCTGCCGGGGCTTGAGGCTCTGGTCGTCGAGCAGCCGCATCAGCGTCTCGACCATCGCGTGGACCTGCTCGCGCGGGTCCTGGTGGACCGACGTCAGCGGCGGGTCCATCGCCGGGGCCAGGGTCGCGTTGTCGTCGAAGCTGACCACCGCGACGTCTTCGGGGATGCGGCGGCCCGCCGCGTCCAGCGTTCGCAGGGCACCGACCGCCATCATGTCGCTGGCGACGAACACCGCGTCGAGGTCGGGGTGGCGGGTCAGCAGCGCCGACATCGCGGCCGCGCCGCCGGCCAGCGTGAAGTCGGCCTCTTCGGCCAGGTCGGCGGGGTCGAGCCCGGCGTCGAGCAGCGTCTTGCGCCAGCCGGCGAGCCGGTCGATCGGGGCGCTCTGGTCCTGCGGGCCGGCGATCGTGGCGATCCGCCGCCGCCCGGCCGCGACCAGGTGCTCGACCGCCAGCCGGGCGCCGCCCTCGTTGTCGAAGTCGACGACGTGCACCCCGCGCCGGATGCCGGCCGCCTGGCCGCCGAACACCACCGGGATGCGCAGCAGCCGCAGCGCCTTGGGCAAGGGGTCGGCCCGGTGCGGCGCGAACACCAGCGCGCCGTCGACGTGGCCGCCCTCGAGGAACCGGACGGTCTTGCCCAGGTCCTCGCGCGTGTCGCTGAAGATGAGCACCATCTGGCGGCCGACGTCGGCGAGCTCGCGGTAGCCGGCCCGCATGACCGCGGTCCGGTAGGGGTCGTCCAGCAGCCGGGCCTCGGGCTCCGACAGCACCACGGCGACCGCGCCGGTCCGGCGCGTGACCAGCGAACGAGCCGCCTGGTTCGGGGAGTAGCCCAGGTCGCGGGCCGCGGCGAGAACCTTCTCGCGCGCCGCCGCGCTGACGTACGCGTCGTCGTTCAACGCGCGCGACGCCGTCGACCGCGACACGCCGGCGAACGCCGCGACGTCCTCCAGCGTCGGCCGTTCTTCATCCCCTGCTCGAGGCCCCACGGCACCGCCCTCATCCACCCGCTACCACCCTGACCGCCCCAGCTTAACGTTCACGCCTCCGCACGTCCGGGAGCGCTCCTCGCAGGAAACACTCCGGTTACGACCCCTTGACACCGGTGGAGGCCCCCAGCAGACTCTGCGACACCTGGGAGCGCTCCCAGTCGGGCTCCCAGCAGTGAGAGCGCTCATTCCCGTCAACAAGGTGGTTGAACACGTGAGAACGATCCGGAACGGCCTGGTCCTCGCACTGGGCATCACGATGACGGCGCTCGGCGCCTCGGCCTGTGGTAGCGGCGGTGACAGCAGCACCCCGCCCGCGGCGGGCCCGAACGAGCACGTGGACCTGACGCTGGCGACGTTCACCGAGTTCGGCTACGAGGCACTCATCCCGGAGTACGAGCGGCTGCACCCGAACATCAAGATCACCCACCGCAAGACCGGCCAGGGCGGCCCGTACCACGAAGACCTCGTCACCAAGCTCGCCGCCGGCTCGGGCCTCGCCGACGTGACGGCACTGGAAGAGGGACACCTGTCCGACTTCCTCGACAAGGGCTCCAAGTTCAACGACCTGAGCAAGATCGGGCCGGCCGACGCCTCCCCCGACCGCTGGCTGAGCTGGAAGTACGACGCCGCCAAGACCAAGGACGGCAAGCTCATCGGCTACGGCACCGACATCGGCCCGCTCGCCATGTGCTACCGCAAGGACATGTTCAAGGCCGCCGGCCTGCCGGACGACCCCGAAGCGGTCAAGCCGCTGTTCGCCACCTGGGACAGCTACTTCGCCGCGGGTGCGGACTTCGTCAAGAAGTCGAACGGCAAGGCCTGGTTCGACTCGGCCGCGCAGAACTTCAACGCCATGGTCAACCAGCTTCCCCAGGGCTACATCGGCAGCGACGACAAGCTCGCCGTCGAGAGCAACCAGGGCATCAAGGACGCCTGGACCAAGGTCACCGACGCCGTCGCCAAGGGCGAGTCGGCCAAGCTCACCGCGTTCAGCAACGAGTGGAACACCGGCTTCAAGCAGGGCGCGTTCGCCACGAAGGTGTGCCCGGCGTGGATGCTCGGTGTGATCAAGGAGCAGGCGGGCCCGGAGAACGCCGGCAAGTGGGCCGTCACCGCGGCGTTCCCCGGCGGCGGCGGCAACTGGGGCGGCTCGTACCTGACCGTGCCGACGCAGTCGAAGCACCCGAAGGAGGCCGCCGAGCTCGCGGCCTGGCTGACCGCACCGGAGCAGCAGATCAAGGCGTTCCAGGCCAAGGGCACCTTCCCGAGCCAGGTCAAGGCCCTGACGGACCCCGCGCTGCTGAGCAAGACCGACGACTACTTCGGCGGCACGAAGGTCGGCGAGCTGTTCGCCGAGCAGGCCAAGAAGGTCCAGAAGCCGCAGTACAAGGGCCCGGGCGACGGCCAGATCCAGGAGAACGCGTCGAGCCCGGCCCTGCAGGCGGTCGAACAGGGCAAGTCGGCCGCGGACGGCTGGAACCAAATGGTCGAAGCCGCGAAGAAGATCACGCGCTGAGCCGATGACCGTCCTCGACAAGGTCGCGCCGGAAGGGAGTAAGGCCGGGGAGCGCACGTCTCCCCGGCCCACCTTCCGCCACCGGTTGAGCCGGTGGGACGTCAAGGTCTCGCCGTACCTCTACATCGCGCCGTTCTTCATCCTCTTCGGGATCGTCGGGCTGTTCCCGCTGCTCTACACCGCGTACGTCTCGCTGTTCAAGTGGGAAGCCGGGACCGACGACCCCGACTTCATCGGCCTCGACAACTTCAAGGAGCTCTTCGCCGACGCGCAGTTCTGGAACGCGCTGACCAACACGATCAGCATCTTCCTGCTCTCCAGCGTCCCGCAGATCATCATCGCCGTGCTGCTGGCGGCCCTGCTCGGCGCCCGGCTGCGCGGTGCGACCGGCTGGCGGGTCGGCATCCTGCTGCCGTACGCGGCCAGCCTCGTCGCCATCGGCATCATCTTCGCCAACCTGTTCGGCCCGAAGTACGGGCTGATCAACGGCGTGCTGCAGACGATCGGGCTGGACCCGGTCGACTGGCAGGCCAGCCGCTTCGGCAGCCACGTCGCGATCGCGATCATGGTCAACTGGCGCTGGACCGGCTACAACGCCCTGATCGTGCTGGCGGCCATGCAGGCCATCCCGAAGGAACTGCACGAAGCGGCCCTGATCGACGGGGCCGGCACGTGGCGCCGCTTCTGGAACGTCACCCTGCCGCTGCTGCGGCCGACGCTGATCTTCGTCACCATCACCTCGACGATCGGCGGCCTGCAGATCTTCACCGAGCCGAAGCTGTTCGACGCCATGCCCGGCTCGAACAACGGCGGCTCGACCAACCAGTTCCAGACCGTGACGCTCTACCTCTACCAGACGGCGTTCCAGAACGCCGACCTCGGTTACGCCTCGGCGATCGCCTGGGTGCTGTTCCTGATCATCGTGCTCATCGCGCTGGTGAACTTCTTCCTCACCGGCCGGCTCGCACGTCCCCAGGCGGTGAAGAAGAAATGACAACGGTCCAGAGTGACAGTGTTAGAACAGGACTCCGGCGGAAGGTCGCCACCCTCGGCAAGCCCCGCAAGGCGACCTACGTCGTGCTGGCGATCTTCGTGCTCGGCTCGCTGTTCCCGTTCTACTGGTCGTTCCTGGTCGCCAGCCGCGACAACGGGATGCTCACCGAACGCATCCCGCCGTTCGTGCCCGGCGGCAACTTCTTCGCCAACGCCGCCCGGGTGTTCGACACCGTCCCGTTCTGGAAGGCGCTGGCCAACAGCGTCATCGTGTCCGGCACGGTGACGCTGACGACGGTGCTGTTCTCCGCGCTGGCCGGCTTCGCCTTCGCGAAACTGCGGTTCCGCGGGCGCAACAAGCTGTTCGTGTTCATCGTCGTCACGCTCGCGGTGCCCACCCAGCTGGGCATCATCCCGTTGTTCATCGCGATGTCCGAGCTCGGCTGGACAGGGAGCCTGACGGCGGTGATCGTGCCCAACCTGGTCACCGCGTTCGGCGTGTTCTGGATGCGGCAGTACACAGTGGACGCACTGCCGTACGAGCTGATCGAGGCCGCGCGCGTCGACGGCTGCAGCATGATCCGGATCTTCTGGAACGTCTGCCTGCCCGCGGTCCGGCCGGCCGCGGCGATCCTGGCGATGTTCACGTTCATGATGTCGTGGAACGACTTCCTGTGGCCGCTGGTGGTGCTGGACGCGGGCAACCCGACCGTCCAGGTGGCGCTGGAGAAGCTCCAGAGCGGCTACTACGTCGACTATTCGCTGGTGCTGGCCGGCACGACCCTGGCCACCATCCCCATCCTCATCGTCTTCGTCCTCCTCGGCCGCCAGATCGTGGCCGGGATCATGCAAGGTGCCGTGAAAGGGTGAACATGTCCGTACATCCCGACAGCGTTCGGGCGGAGACCGCGTTGATGTTCCCGCCCGGGTTCGTCTGGGGCGCCGCCACCGCGGCGTTCCAGGTGGAAGGGGCCACCACGGCCGACGGTCGCACCGACTCGGTCTGGGACGTCTTCGCGCGCCGTCCGGGTGCGGTCGTGGGCGGCGACACCGGCGACCCGGCGGCCGACCACTACCGCCGGTACTCCGAAGACGTCGACCTGATGCGCCGGCTCGGCCTCGGCGCCTACCGCTTCTCGCTGGCGTGGCCTCGCGTCCGGCCGGACGGCGGCGCGCCCAACGCCGCCGGGCTCGCGTTCTACGACCGGCTGGTCGACTGCCTCCTGGAGGCCGGGATCCAGCCGTGGGCGACGCTCTACCACTGGGACCTGCCGCAGGCACTGGAGGAAAAGGGCGGCTGGACCTCGCGGGACACGGCCTACCGGTTCGCCGAGTACACCGAGACGGTGCTGGCCCGGCTCGGCGACCGCGTCGCCAGCTGGTCGACGCTGAACGAGCCGTGGTGCGCGGCGATGCTCGGCTACGCGGGCGGCATCCACGCGCCGGGCCGCACCGACCACCCGGCCGCGGTCGCCGCCACCCACCACCTGCTGCTCGGCCACGGGCTGGCGATGGACATCATCCGGCGGCACGCGCCGGGCACCCCGGCGGGCATCACGCTCAACCTGTACCCGGTCGCCCCGCACGACCCGGCGAACGTCACCGACGTCGCGGCGGCCCGGCGCATCGACGGCCTGCAGAACCGGCTGTTCCTCGACCCGGTCCTGCGCGGCGGCTACCCGGACGACCTGGTGACCGACCTGGCACCGTTCGGGCTGGGCGAGGTGGTCCGCGACGAGGACGCGGCGGTCATCGCCGCGCACGTCGACTGGCTGGGCGTGAACTACTACCGCGACTACCGGGTGGCGGGCCGCCCGGTACCGGGCAGCGAGCCGGCGGGCCCGGAGTGGGTGGGAGCGGGCGACGTGCACTTCGTCCCGGACCCGGCGGCCCCGCGCACGGACTCCGGCTGGGAGGTCCAGCCGGCCGGCCTGACGGAGTCCCTGCTGCAGGTCCACCGCGGCTACCGCCGGGTACCGCTGTACATCACGGAGAACGGCGCGGCATACCCGGACGTGATCGCGGACGGCGGCGACATCGTCGACACCGACCGGGTGGCCTTCCTGGACTCCCACCTGCGAGCGGCGCACGACGCACTGGCGGCGGGCGTGGACCTGCGCGGCTACTTCTACTGGTCGCTGCTGGACAACTTCGAGTGGGCGGAGGGGTACGCAAAGCGGTTCGGCTTGGTCCACGTGGACTACAAGACGCAGCGCCGGACGCCGAAGCAGAGCGCGCACTGGTACTCCCGGGTGATCGGCCTCAACGGCCTGGGCTGAGATCCCCGGCGCGGGCCGCCGGCGCGGGTGGCCCACGCCGGAAGGGGTGAGGGGTGCGGCCGGGCCCGAGGGATCCGGGCCCGGCCGCCACTCGGTGAGCGCCCAGGCAGGCGCCTTACGCCGGGAACCGCGGGCCGGCGGCACCCCGCCTGTCGGCCTCGCACCGCCTACCCGCCGCACCCGCCCTGCCGACCCCGCACCGCCACACCCACCCAGCCGACCCGCCCCCCGGACGCAAGGGGAACCCGAGAACAGGAGCGGCCGAGAACCCAGACTCCCCCGCACCCCGATCCGAAGCCAGAACACGGCCGGCAGCGCCGGGTCAAGGCACGCTTTCCCGCCTTGACGCGGTGTTGCCGGCCGTAGTCACAATGACAGCTTCGGGGTGCCGGAGGGGCTTACGGAAGGGCCATCCCCGCCGCACCCCGGGCCCGGACAGAAGTCTTGAATGAAGCTCATTCAAGACCCCCAACGCCCTGAATGACTCATCCAAGACGTTCGGAACGAGTGCGAGGGGGACAGAAGGAGCGAGGTGCACTCGCCGAGCGATCCGACCCCGGCCACCCGGGAGCGTGCATTCCGCCACCACCATTGCCAAACTGACCGGTATGGGACTGCGCAGCGAAGCTTGGTTCAACAACCCCGCCGACCCCGGGATGACCGCCCTCTACCTCGAGCGGTACATGAACTGGGGGCTCACCCGGGAAGAACTCCAGTCCGGCAAGCCGATCATCGGCATCGCGCAGACCGGCTCCGACCTCTCCCCCTGCAACCGGCACCACCTGCAGCTCGCCGACCGCACCCGCGAAGGCATCCGGGAAGCCGGCGGCATCGCCATCGAGTTCCCGGTCCACCCCATCCAGGAAACCGGCAAGCGCCCGACCGCGGCCCTGGACCGGAACCTGGCCTACCTCGGGCTCGTCGAGACCCTCTACGGCTACCCCATCGACGGCGTGGTCCTCACCACCGGCTGCGACAAGACCACCCCCGCCTGCCTGATGGCCGCCGCGACCGTCGACATCCCCGCGATCGTGCTGTCCGGCGGGCCCATGCTCAACGGCTGGCACAACGGCGAGCGCACCGGTTCCGGGACCATCGTCTGGAAGGCGCGCGAACTGCTCGCCGCCGGGGAGATCGACGACGCCGGGTTCATGGAGCTCGTCGCGTCCTCGGCGCCGTCGCCCGGGCACTGCAACACCATGGGCACCGCCTCGACGATGAACGCGCTCGCCGAGGCGCTCGGGATGAGCCTGCCCGGCTGCGCCGCCATCCCCGCGCCGCACCGCGACCGGGCGCGGATGGCCTACCTGACCGGGCTGAGGATCGTCGAGATGGTGCGCGAGGACCTCAAGCCCTCGGACATCCTGACCCGTGAAGCGTTCGAGAACGCCATCGTCGTCAGCTCGGCGATCGGCGGTTCGACCAACGCGCCCATCCACATCGGCGCGATCGCCCGGCACATCGGCGTCGACCTGCCCCTCGAAGACTGGCAGCGCCTCGGCCACGCCGTCCCGCTGCTGGTCGACCTGCAGCCGGCGGGCAAGTACCTCGGCGAGGAGTTCCACCGGGCGGGCGGTGTCCCGGCCGTCGTGCACGAGCTGATGCGCCACGACCTGATCCACGAAGAGGCGCGCACGGTCAACGGCCGCACGCTCGGTGACAACTGCCGCGACGCCGAAGCCGGCGACCGCGACGTCATCCGGACCTTCGGCACCGCCCTCACCGAAGACGCCGGGTTCCTGGTCCTCAAGGGCAACCTCTTCGACGCGGCGATCATGAAGTCCAGCGTGATCTCGGCGGAGTTCCGCCGCCGCTACCTGGCCGGCGGCGTCTACGAGGGCACCGCCGTCGTGTTCGACGGCCCCGAGGACTACCACGCCCGCATCGACGACCCGGACCTCGGCGTCGACGAGCACTCGCTGCTGGTCATGCGCGGCACCGGCCCGCTCGGCTACCCGGGTTCGGCGGAGGTGGTGAACATGCGGCCGCCGGCGGAGCTGATCAAGCGCGGGATCCACGAGCTGCCCTGCCTCGGCGACGGCCGGCAGTCGGGCACGTCCGGGTCGCCGTCGATCCTCAACGCCTCCCCCGAAGCCGCCGCGGGCGGCGGGCTCGCGGTGCTGCGCACCGGCGACCGGGTGCGGATCGACCTCACCGCGGGCACTGCCGACGTCCTGATCCCCGACGAGGAGCTCGCGCTGCGCCACAAGGAGCTGGCCGAGGCGGGCGGGTACCCGGTCCCGGACGCGCAGACGCCGTGGCAGGAGATCCAGCGGTCGATGGTCGACCAGCTGTGCGACGGCATGGTGCTGCGCCCGGCGGTGGCGTACCAGCGCATCGCGAAGACGAAGGGCATCCCCCGCGACAACCACTAGCGGCACTTTCCCGGGAAAGGGCCGCTTCGGACGGGCGGCGACGGGGTATCCCTGCGGTAGCCGAGGCGAGGAGGCCATCATGCTGCCGGAGCGAGAACGCCACGCCCTGCGCGAGATCGAGGCGGAGCTGCGGGCGAGCGATCCCGCGTTCGCCGCCGCCTTCACCGGCCGCTCCCCGCGCGAGACGAAGCGCTGGAACCTGCTGCTGGTGCTCTGCGACATCACCGCGGTGGTCATGCTCGTGGTCGGCCTGTTCGCCCGTGACGCCGCGCTCGTGCTCTGGGGTACGGTCGGGGCCGGCGCACTGGTCGCGTGGCACATCGCCCGCGCCGAGACCGCCGGCCAGACCGCTCAGGACGGGACACCGGCCGCCGGGTCCACAGTGGACTGACCGGCGGCCCGGGCCGCGCCGGCCACCGCCTCCGCCATCGCCGGCACCAGTGCCTCGTCGAACACGCTGGGCACGATGCGTCCCGCGGCCAGGTCGTCGCCGACCACGTCCGCCAGCGCGTGCGCCGCCGCCAGCAGCATCTCCCCGGTGACCCGCGGCGCGCCCGAGTCGAGCAGCCCCCGGAACATCCCGGGGAACGCCAGGACGTTGTTGATCTGGTTGGGGAAGTCGCTGCGGCCCGTGGCCACGATCTCCGCGTGCTCGCCCGCCGCCTCGGGGTCGACCTCCGGGTCGGGGTTGGCCAGGGCGAAGACGATCGCGCGGTCCGCCATCGCGGCGAGGTCACCGGGGTCGAGGAGACCGCCGGCGCTGACACCGACGAACACGTCCGCGTCCCGCAGGGCGTCCTGGACGCTGCCGGTCGCGCGCGCGGAGTTGGTGTTCTCCGCCAGCCACTGCTTCTCCCCCATCAGGTCCCGGTCCGGGTGCAGGACGCCGCCGCTGTCGCAGACGACGATGCCCTCGGAGGAGTAGCCGGCGCGTAGCAGCAGCCGCGCGATCGCGCTGCCCGCCGCCCCCGCGCCGGCGACGACGACCGACGTGCTCCCGGGTTCCCGGCCGGTCAGCTTCAGGGCGTTGTGCAGCGCGCCGAGCACGACGACCGCCGTACCGTGCTGGTCGTCGTGGAACACCGGGATGTCGAGCTCGTCGTGCAGCCGCCGCTCGACGGTGAAGCACCGCGGTGCGGCGATGTCCTCGAGGTTGATCGCGCCGAACGACGTCGCCAGGTCCTTGACGGTGCGGACGAGGTCGTCGGGTTCGCGGCTCACCGGGCAGATCGGCCAGGCGTCGACGTCGGCGAAGCGCTTGAGCAGCGCCGCCTTGCCCTCCATCACCGGCAGCGCGGCGGCCGGGCCCCGGTCGCCGAGCCCGAGCAGGGCGGACCCGTCGGACACGATGGCGACCGAGTTGCCCTTGACCGTCTCGCGGGCGAGCACCGCCGGATCGTCCGCGACCCGCTTCGCCTGGTCCGCGACGCCCGGCGTGTAGTGCTCGGCCAGGTCGCCGGCGGAGTCCAGGGCGACGCGGGTCGCGACTTCGACTTTTCCTCGGCTGTGGCTCATGTCCGCCGGGTACCCGGGCCGCGCGCCACTCAGTCGTAGGACAGGGCCTCGACCAGCTCGCCGGCCGTCGGGTTCGACAGGGCCCGGGCGACGTCGGCCTGCGCGACGATGCCGACCAGGTCGTGGCCGTCGATCACCGGGAGCCGGCGCACGCGGTGCTCGGACATGGTGCGCAGGATCTCCTCGGCGCCGTCGTCCGCGCCGATCGTCACGACCTCGCCCTGGGCGAGCTCGCCGACGTGGACCGCGCGCGGGTCCTTGCCCTCGGCCAGCACCTTCACCACGATGTCACGGTCGGTGACCATGCCCTTCAGCCGGTTGTCCTCGCCGCAGATGGGCAGGGCGCCGACGTTCAGCCGGGCCATGGCCTGCGCCGCGTCGTGCACGGTGTCCGACTCCCGGGCGCAGGTCGCGTCCGGCGTCATGATCTCGCGTGCGGTGGTCATCGTGAACTCCTTCCGTTCTCGGGCGGTACCGCGCGGCTACCCGGGGCACGCGGGTTTACTCGGGCGCCGCGGCGGGAATCTCGCAGCACATGCCGGATACCCGCGGTGCCGAGCCGCCGGACACGACCGACCTCGACCGGTTGCGGTCGGCGGCGTCCGGCTGCCGTGGTTGCCCGCTGTACCAGGACGCCACGCAGACCGTCTTCGGTGAAGGCACGAAGCAGGCGAAGGTCCTGGTCGTCGGCGAACAGCCGGGCGACAAGGAGGATCTCGCCGGCGAGCCGTTCGTCGGACCGGCCGGGAAGCTGCTCGACCGCGCCTTCGAGGAGGCCGGTTTCGACCGCAAGACGCTGTACGTCACCAACGCGGTCAAGCACTTCAAGTTCAAGCGCGACGAACGCGGGAAGCGCCGCATCCACCAGAAGCCCGGCCGCACCGAAGTGGTCGCCTGCCGGCCGTGGCTGCTGTCCGAGCTGCGTGCGGTGCGCCCGGAACTGGTGCTGCTGCTGGGCGCGACGGCCGCGCAGTCCCTGCTCGGCACCAAGTTCAAGCTGACGCAACACCGCGGCGAACCGGTGGAAGCACCCGAGGACGTGGCCGAGCTGGTTCCGTCGGCGATCGCGACCGTGCACCCGTCGGCGATCCTGCGGGCTCCCGACCGCGACCAGGCCTACGCGGCCTTCGTCGAAGACCTCAAGGCCGCGCACAAGCTGCTCAGTTGAGCTGCTTCAGCGCCGCTTCGGCGGACGCGGAGTGGGCGTCCAGGTCCCGCCACGGGTCTTCCTTGCGCGCCAGACGCTGCTTCTCCTTGACGAGACTCCACCCGGCCGGGTCCGCCTTGCCCAGTTCGCGCCAGTCCAGCGGGGTGGCCGCCGCCGCGCCCGGACGGGCGCGCAGCGAGTAGGGCGCCACGAACGTCTGCGCGTAGCCGTTGCGGTTGGCGTCCAGGAAGATCCGGTCGCCGCGCTTGTCCTTGCGCTGGGCCGTCGTCAGGTGGTCCGGGTCGTCGGCGGCGACGCGGTCGGCCAGCGCGCGGGACAGCTCCAGCACGGTCTCGGTGTCCGCCTTCGCGTCCAGCGGCGCCAGCACGTGGAAACCGCGGCCGCCGGTCGCCTGGACGAACGGTGTCAGCCCCACCCGCTCGTAGTGGTCGCGGATCCGCCGCGCGACCGCGCGCAGCTCCCCCACCGGCGTGCCGTCCGGTGGGTCGAGGTCGAGCACCAGCCGGTCCGGCCGCTCCGGTGCGTCCACGGTGGACAGCCAGACGTGGAACTCGAGCGTGCCCTGGCCGGCCAGGTACTCCAGCGTCTCGGCGTCGTCGCAGACGACGTAGTCGTCGCTACCGCCGCCGCGCCGCGGGACGCTCTCGACGCGGATCGAATCCGGGAAGTGCTCCCCCGGGTGCTTCTGGAACCAGCCTTGACCGTCGATTCCGTCGGGGTAGCGCCGCAGCGTCAGCGGGCGGCCGCGCAGGTGCGGCAGCATGGCCTCGGCGACCGCGCGGTAGTACCCGACGACGTCGCCTTTCGTCAGCCCGTCGCCGGGGTAGTACACCTTGTCCGCGTGGGAAATCTTCATGCGCGCTCCCGCACGACGTCCGCCGCCTTCTTGTCCTCGCGCAGCCCGGCGAACCGCGGGTGCCGCAGCCGCCCGTCGCGCGTCCATTCGGAGAAGTCGATCTGCGCGACGAGGTCCGGCCGGACCCAGTGCGCGCCCTTTTCCCCGACCGCGCCGGCGAACGGCGACTCCCGTGTCTCGCGTTCCCGCAGCTTGGCGTGCAGGGACGCCAGGAGCCGCTCGTCGAACCCGGTGCCGACCTTGCCGGCGTACTTGAGGCCGCCGTCCTCGTGGTAGCCGAGCAGCAGGGCGCCGAAGCCGTGGCGGGCGCCCTGCGGGTCGGTGAAGCCGCCGATGACGAGCTCCTGCCCTTGGGCGCACTTGAACTTCAGCCAGTCGGGGGACCGTCCGTGGTGGTACGGCGAATCGGCCCGCTTCGCGATGACGCCCTCCCAGCCGCGCCGGCAGGCCTCCGCGTAGAACTCCTCGCCCTCGGTGTTGCGGTGGGCCGAGAGCCGCAGCGGGTCCCGGAAGTCGAACGCGTCGCGCAGCAACGCCTTCCGCTGCCGCAGCGGCAGCGCCGTCGTGTCGTGGTCGTCGTAGTACAGCAGGTCGAACAAGTAGTAGTAGACGCGCACGCCGGTGGCCCGCGCGCGGTCCGGGTCGCTGATGTGGATCCGTGGCTGCAGCGCCGCGAAACTGGTGTTCGCGCCGTCGAAGGCCACGATCTCACCGTCCGCGACGAACCGCGGCCCGCCCTGGGCCGCCAGCGCTTCGACGAGCTCCGGGTAGGCGTTGTCCATCACCTTGTGGTTGCGCGAGTAGAGCGTCGGCGTGCCGGAGTCGCGCACGCAGATCGCCCGGACGCCGTCCAGCTTGCGCTCGAAGATCCAGTCCCCGGCGGAGAACCGGCGGTCGGTGAGCGTGGCCAGCGTCGGTTCCCGCCAGCCCGGTCCGGTCGCCCCGGTCACGAGGCCTTCAGCGCCTTCTCCAGCTCGGCGCGCGTCATCTTCGACCGGCCCTTCACGCCTTGCTCGCGAGCGAGCTTGTCCAACTCGGACTTCGGCAGCTCCGCGAGGTCGGGCTCCTTCTTCTTCGCGGCTTTCTTTTTGGGCTTCTTGCCGCCACCCTTGCGGTTCTTCACGCTGCGCGACAGCGCCTCGAACAGGTCGACGACGTCGGCCGAGGGCTCCGGCTCCTCCTCGTGGGCGATCTCCTTGCCCTGCTTCTTGGCCTTGATGAGCTCCTCGACGCGTTCGGAGTACTCGTCGCGGTAGTCTTCGGGCTTCCACGGCGCCGTCATCTCGTCGACGAGCGAGAGCGCCATGTCGAGTTCCTTGGGCCGGGGCTTGGGCAGCTCGGGCAGCCCGCCCATGACGTCCTCCGGCTTCCGCAGGTCCGCGACGAAGTGCAGGGTGTTGAGCACCATGACGTTTTCGCCGGCGCGGATCGCCGACAGGTATTCCTTGCCGCGCAACACGAACTTCGCGATCCCGGCTTTCTCACTGCGGTCCATCGCCTGCAGCAGCAAGCCGTACGCCTTGGCGAAGTCCTCCTTCGCCGGCTTCAGCCAGTACGTGCGGTCGAAGAACCAGGGATCGATCTCGTCGAGCTCCACGAACTGCTCGATGTCGATCCGCCGCGACCGCTCGGGCGCGATCTCGTCCAGTTCGTCCGGCTCGACGAGCACGTGGTCGCCGCCGCCGAGGTCGTAGCCCTTGACGATCTCGTCCTGGGTGACCTCGTCGCCGGTCCGTTCGTTGACCCGGCGGTTGCGGATGCGGTCCGACGTGCCGCGTTCGAACTGGTGGAAGTGGATCGTGTGGTCCGCCACCGCGGGGTACAGCTCCACCGGGACGGTGACCAGCCCCAGGCTCAGGGCACCGCTCCAGACCGGTCTGGCCATGTCGACCTCCTCACCGGCAGCGATACCCGCGTGCTCGCGGCTCGAAACGCCCGGTGGTAGCGGAGGGTGACGCGACGGAGCCCGCCGCGACCGGCTGGTCGCGGCGGGCTCCGGGGTCGTGCGTCAGGCGACTTCGCTGCTGCGGGCGCCGGACCGGTGCAGGCCCAGCATGTCGAGCAGCTGCGCGCAGTCCTCGGGGCTCTTCGCCCGGGCCGCGACGGCCAGCGCCGCCTTGCGCCTGGTGTCGGCTTGTGCCGGCGTGTCCCCACCCTCGAGGAGGTCCGCCACCGGCCGCAGGTCGTTCCGCTTGTCTCGCATGTTCGCTCCCCTCCGGCAATCCCCCGGTGAACCCGGTCGCCGGCCGATTACCCGGTCTCATCCCACCCAACACAAGAGGCACCGATCGGGTTCCCGGAGACGGCCCAGACTAGGCCGAACGAGTGAATTCACCCGGTTCTGACGTGGGAACCGGCAAGGTAGGTGAGACCCACGTCACACAGGAGGCCGGATGGGCACCCAGCTCCGCATCAGCCGCGAAGACGGGTCGCTGCCCTGCGAAGTGTGCGGCTTCCCGACCATGCACGTCGCCCAGGTGGTGGCCGACGACGGCAGCATCCTCGGCCGCACGCTGATCTGCACGACGTGCCAGCGCGGCAGGCATCGCGACGCGGCTGCGGAGACCGAGGCGCCCCCGGACGAGGTCCCGGCGAGCTAGTTCGTCGTCGTCACCACCGCCGCCACGAACTCCGCCGCCACCTCGTGGAGCTTCCGGTTGCCGTCCTGGGACCGCTTCACGAGGCGCTGGAACGCCTCCTCCGCGGTGATCCGGTGCGCGGCCATCAGGATCCCCTTGGCCTGGTCGATCACCGCGCGCGTCTCGAGGGCGCGGTTGAGCTGGTCGATCAGCTCGCGGGCGGCGAAGTACCGGCGGGCGCTGCGCAGGCCGATCACCACCGTCGCCGTGTAGAGCTCGAGGATCTTCGTGCCCAGTTCGCTGAACCCGTGCTCGCCGAAGCCGAAGAGGTTGACCGCGCCGGTCATGTCCTCGTCCACCGTCAGCGGCGCGGCGAGGAAACTGGCCACCCCCAGCTGCTCGGCCGACGACACGAACTGCGGCCACAGATCCCCCACCGCCCCGACGCCGACGCGGACCGGCTGCCCGGTCTCGGCGGCGCGCAGGCAGGGCCCGTCCCCGATCCGGTACTGCTCGCGGTCGAAGTTCACCGCGCGCTGGTCGGTGCTGGCCACCGTCTCGGGCACGCCTTCGCGCACCAGCGTGATGCTCGCCATGTCGGCCCCCGGCACCACCTGCACGGCGTGGTCGCACACCGCTTGCAGCATCTGCCCGAGGTCGAGCTCGGTGTCCAGCATCGCGGTCAGCGACTCCATCGCGACCGTGACCTCGTCCAACCGCGCGGTGAGCTGCTCATCGCCGCCCGTCATCCTGGTGACGCCCCTCTTCTCGCTTCTCAGGGCGCTCTCAACCAGGGAGGACCCGGGCGCGCGCCACTAGTGGGCCGCTAGCGCTTTAACGGGTCCAGCGCGAGATTACTGCATCCCGGTCGCCGCGGGCACAAGCGGTCACCGCCACGACCCGGCACGCCCCCGTTCGGAGCAACGCCGGTTGCGGGTGGCCCAACGGTGGTTAGGCTCGGGTGACGGTTCAGCACAGCAGCCGGCCTCGGCACACCCCCGAGCGCGGCGCTGCGGCCCGCGCACCCCAGGACGGCGGCGAACCGCGATGCAAGTCCCCCGACCCCGCACTCCCGCACTCCGGCTGCGCACGGCGTGGCCCGCCCCGCACGCGGTGCTGATCACCGCCCGCGGCGACCTCGACACGGCGACGGCACCGGACCTCGCCACATTGCTTTCCGACCGCCTCCGGGCCGTACCCGAACGGCTGGTCCTCGATCTGTCCGAAGTGGACTTCCTCGGCGTCGCCGGGATCCGGGTGCTGCTGCACGCGGCCCTGCAGGCCGAGCAGAGCGGCACCGAGCTGCTGGTGGACACGGGAACCAGGCCGACGGTCCGGCGTGCCCTCGAGGTGACCGGCGCCGGCAGGCGGCTGGCGATCGTGACCGGACGGCCCGAGCCCGCCCCGGCCTGAGCCCCGGCTCGGGGCTCAGCGGGACGAGCCCGCCGCGCCTGAGTGCCCTTCCCGGGTCCCGGACGGGTCCACGTCCAGCGCCCGCGCCCGGGCGCGCTTCGACCGGATGTGGCGCTCCTCCTTCATCCGCTCCACCGCCTCCGGGTGGTGCAGCTCGAAGGCGGGCCGTTCCGAACGGATCCGCGGCAGGTCCACGAAGTTGTGCCGCGGCGGCGGGCACGTCGTCGCCCATTCGAGGCTGTTCCCGAAGCCCCACGGGTCGTCGACCACGACCTGCACGCCGTAGCGGTAGCTCTTCACGACGTTCCAGATGAACGGCAGCGTGGACGCGCCCAGCAGGAACGCGCCGATCGTCGAAATCGTGTTCAGCGTCGTGAAGCCGTCGGAGGTCAGGTAGTCCGCGTACCGGCGCGGCATGCCCTCGTCGCCCAGCCAGTGCTGGATCAGGAACGTCGTGTGGAACCCGATGAACGTCGTCCAGAAGTGCCACTTGCCGAGGCCCTCGTCGAGCATCCGGCCGGTCATCTTCGGGAACCAGAAGTAGATCCCGGCGAAGGTCGCGAACACGATCGTGCCGAACAGGACGTAGTGGAAGTGGGCGACCACGAAGTAGGAGTCGGTGACGTGGAAGTCCAGCGGCGGCGACGCCAGGATCACGCCGGTGAGGCCGCCGAACAGGAACGTCACCATGAAGCCGGCCGACCACAGCATCGGCGTCTCGAAGGTCAGGTGCCCCTTCCACATCGTGCCGATCCAGTTGAAGAACTTGATCCCGGTCGGCACCGCGATGAAGAACGTCATGATCGAGAAGAACGGCAGCAGCACCGCGCCGGTGGCGAACATGTGGTGCGCCCACACGACCGCCGACAGCCCGGTGATCCCGACCGTCGCGAACACCATCAGCCGGTAGCCGTAGAGCGGTTTCCGGCTGAACACCGGCACGATCTCGGTGACGATCCCGAAGTACGGCAGCGCCACGATGTAGACCTCGGGGTGGCCGAAGAACCAGAACAGGTGCTGGAACATGATCGCCCCGCCGTTCTCGGGGTCGAACACGTGCGCCCCGAGCCGGCGATCCGCCTCCAGGCCGAACAGCGCGGCCGTGAGGATCGGGAACGCCAGCAGGATCAGCACGGCCGTGAACAGGATGTTCCAGGTGAAGATCGGCATCCGCCACATGGTCATCCCGGGCGCGCGCAACGTCACGATCGTGGTGACCATGTTGACCCCGCCGAGGATGGTGCCGAGCCCGGACACGATCAGGCCCATGATCCACAGGTCGCCGCCGACGCCCGGGGAGTGGATCGCGTTGGACAGGGGCGTGTAGGCCGTCCAGCCGAAGTCGGGCGCGCCGCCCGGGGTGAGGAACGAGCTGATCACGATCAGCCCGCCGAACAGGTAGAGCCAGTAGGCGAACGCGTTGAGCCGGGGGAACGCGACGTCCGGCGCGCCGATCTGCAGCGGCAGGATGTAGTTGGCGAACCCGAACAGGTTCGGCGTGGCGTAGAGCAGCAGCATGATCGTGCCGTGCATGGTGAAGAGCTGGTTGTACTGCTCCGGCGAGAGGAACTGCAGCCCCGGCCGGGCCAGCTCGCCCCGCATCAGCAGCGCCATCGCGCCGCCCGCCATGAAGAAGGCGAACGACGTCGTCAGGTACAGCAGGCCGATCGTCTTCGGGTCGGTCGTGCGGAACAGGGCGAGCAGGGTCCCGCCCTTCGGTCCCCGTCGCGCCACCGCCAGTGGCACCGCCCGGAGGGTCGGTGCCGGCCTCACCTCGGTCATCCGCAACTCCTGTCGCCGGACTGCCCCGTAACCCGCGTACTACTCCTGATGGCCACGCCTCGCGTTCCCCCGAACGGGTGGAACTACTCCCGCAGGGCCGGGAGCAGCTCCTTTTCGGCGAAGTCGAGGAAGCCGTCCTGCTGGTCGCCGCCGATCTGGACCAGGGCGACGTCGGTGAAACCGGCCTTCTCGAACTCGCGCAGGCCCTCGACGATCGGCTCGACGTCCGGGCCGCACGGGATCGAGCCGGCGACGTCGTCCTCGCGGACGAACTGCGTGGCCCCGGCGAACCCGGCCGGGCCCGGCAGTTCGGCGTTGACCTTCCAGCCGCCGGCGAACCAGCGGAACTGCTCGTGGGCCCGCTTCACGGCCGCATCGCGGTCCGTGCCCCACGACACCGGCATCTGCCCGATCTTGCGGCTGGGCGGCCCGGGCTTCGTCGCGTCCCACTCGCTCGACAGCTCGGCCTTCGGCTCGACGGCGATCATCGCGTCGGCGACCGGGGCGAACCGCCGGACCGACTGCGCACCGGACACCGCGACACCGATCGGTGTCCGCTTCTCCGGCAGGTCCCAAAGCTTCGCGGAGTCGACGCGGAAGTGCTTGCCTTCGTAGTCGAAGTAGCCGCCGTCGAAGAGGCCGCCGATGATCTGCAGGGCTTCGGCCAGCATGTCGTGCCGCACGTTCGCCGGCGGCCAGCCGCGGCCCACGACGTGCTCGTTGAGGTTCTCCCCCGCGCCGAGCCCCAGGGTGAACCGCCCGCCCGAGAGCGCCTGGACCGTCGCCGCCTTCTGCGCCACGACGGCCGGGTGGTACCGCATGATCGGGCAGGTCACATAGGTCATCAGCTCGACGCGTTCGGTGCTCTGGGTGACCGCGCCCAGCACGCTCCAGGCGTAGGGTGCGTGTCCCTGCTCGTCCAGCCACGGCGAGTAGTGGTCGCTCATGACCTCGAAGTCGAAGCCGGCCTGTTCCGCACCGGCGGCGAAGCGGACCAGGTCGTTCGGCCCGGCCTGCTCGGTCATCAGCGTGTAGCCGATCTTCATCGGCGCCTCCTCTCGGGTCGGCTCCCCGCGTACCCGCCCGGCGGCGCCGGTAACCGGCCGTCGCCGGGGTTTACCGGGTGATCAACCGGGTACCCCGCCCGGGAGTAGAAGGGAGTGCATCATGCCTCAGTCGTGGAGCGCCAAGCGCGAACGGCAGTATGAGCACGTCAAGGACTCGGCCGAGGACCGCGGGGCGAGCACGAAGCGGGCCAAGGAGATCGCGGCCAGGACCGTGAACAAGAACCGCGCGCAGTCGGGCGAGTCCCGGCAGGCCAGCAGGACGTCGGTCAAGGACAAGTCGCCGCAGCAGCGCGGCGGCGAGCGCTCCGGCAACCGCAAGGGCCCGGGCGGCCCGACCAAGGACCAGCTCTACAACGAAGCGAAGAAGCGGAACATCAACGGCCGCTCGACGATGACCAAGAAGGAACTCGAACGGGCGCTGGGCCGGTGACGACCCCGGAAACCCCTGATCAGCAAGTGTCAGCATTCCCCCAGATGGGTAGTACCTCCCGCATGGAAGAAACACGAAGCGGCGGCTCGCACGGCGCCAAGCCGACGTTGGACGAGCTGCTCGAGGAGCCGGTGGAGCTGCGCCTGCCCGCCATGGCCGAGCAGATCCCGCTGGTCCGGATGCTCACGCACGGCGTCGTGTCCCGCGCGGACTTCGGGCTGGACGCCATCGCCGACGCGAAGATGGCCGTCGACGAGGCGTGCGCGCAGCTGGTCCAGTTGGCCGAGCTCGGCACCCAGCTGCACTGCCGGTTCGTGCAGAAGGCCGAGGGCCTGCACGTCGTCGTCTCCACCCGGTCGGCGGACCCGCGGCCGCCCAGCGACCGCACGTTCGGCTGGCACGTGCTCACCACGCTGAGCCGTTCGGTGACCGCGCACTGCGACGTCCTACCCGGTGGAGGCGCGGGCATCGTCACGATCGAGCTGGTGCTCAACCCGGGAACGAGCGCGTGAGCAACGAGCGGAAAACCCTCCTCCACCGCCCGGACGAGTACGCCCACTGCGAACCGCTGTTCGAGGAACTGGGGAAGCTGGACGCGGACGACCCGCGGCGCGACGCGGTCCGGAGCGAGCTGGTGACCGAGCTGCTGCCGCTGGCCGAGCACATCGCGACCCGCTTCTCCGGCCGCGGTGAGCCCCGGGAGGACCTGGTCCAGGTCGCCCGGATCGGCCTGATCAACGCCGTCGACCGGTTCGACCCCACGCGGGGCCACGACTTCCTGTCCTTCGCCGTCCCGACGATCATGGGCGAGGTGCGGCGCCACTTCCGGGACACCGGCTGGTCGGTGCGGGTCCCCCGCCGGCTCAAGGAACTGCACCTGTCCCTGAGTCAGGGCTCTGCGGTGCTCTCGCAGCGCCTCGGCCGCGCCCCGACGCCGACCGAGCTGGCCGAGCACCTGAACCTGGACGTCGAAGAGGTCCGCGAAGGGCTGGTGGCCGGCAACGCCTACCAGGCCCTGTCGGTCGACAAGCCGGTGCACGACGACGCCGAGGCGCTGTCGCTGGCGGACACCATGGGGGAACCCGACCACGAGATGGCCATGGTCGAAAACCACGAGGCCCTCCAGCCGCTGCTGCAGGAACTGCCCAAGCGGGAGCGCGCGATCCTGGTGATGCGGTTCTTCGGCGGGCTCACGCAGACGCAGATCGCCGACCGCGTCGGCATCTCCCAGATGCACGTCTCCCGGCTGCTGTCGCAGACGCTGGAGCAGCTCCGCGGGAAGCTCACCGGCGAAGGCTGACCCTCGCCCGATCCCGCCCCTCCACCACCTTGTCTTGAATGAGTCATTCAGGACCTCTCCGGTCCTGAATGACTCGTTCAAGACTGTTCCGTGCTGCTCAGAGCCAGCCGGGGCGGGAACCCTTGCGGAGCCGCCGCCACTCCCCAGCGAACCGCTCGCGCAGCTGATCGGCCGCCGCGGCGTCGCGCGCGTGGAGCAGCCCGAACGTGAAGGTGTTCTGCCCTTCGCCGTGCCCGGCGATGGTCAGGTGGTGCAGGACGTCCCGGCCGACCACGGTGTCCTGGTGCTCGCCCAGCGTGCTTTGGACGGCTTTCACGTTCTTGCGCCAGGCCCGCAGCTTCTTGCCGTAGACCGGCTTGACCGTGTCGGCGGCGTAGCGAGCTCGCTTCGCCTTCTTGCGGACCTCGTGCAGCGCCGTTTCCAGCTCGTGGCCGTCCTTGCCGCTCACCGCCGCTTCGGCGCGACGCAGCTTCCGAGCGGCCTTGCGGACCGGCTTGTGCAGCGCGGCCTTCGCGGGCTTGCGCGCCCGGCGGGTCAGCGGCGGTTCTTCGACCACGGTGTCCAGCGCGCGCAGCAGGTTCAGGTACCGCTTGCCGGTGAGCGCCGCCATCGCCCGCGTCCGGCCCTGCTCGGCCTCCCGGGCGAAGTAGCGGGTGAGGTACTGGCGCAGCGGGCCGAACACCAGCTCCGGCGGCACGTCGTCGAGCCGTTCGCGCAACCGCTGCTCGGTGACTTCGGTGTCCCTCGCCGGGGCGAGCTGCTGCCCCAGCCACTTCAGCTCGGCCGCGAGCGGCGCGGTCGCGTCCTTGTCCACAATGGACCCGAAGGTCTTCAGCGCGCTGCGCAGCTTCCGGGTCGCGACGCGCAGCTGGTGCACGGAGTCCTCGACGTCCAGCCGGACACCGACGTCCGCGCGGCGCAGGCGGGCGTAGTGGTCGCGCAGCGAGGCCAGCACGACGTCGCCCGCCGTCGGCTTCCTGCGGCCGCGCGGTGGAGCCGGGACGCGGTCCCCGATCAGGCGCCGCAGCTTCGACGGCCACGGTGACGCCGAGGCGCCGGCTTCGGTCAGCGCCCGGTCGAAGTCGTCGAGCCTGCCGGGATCCGTCGCGGGGTCGAGCTCGAGTTCCAGCTCGCGCCACTCGTCGAGGCGGGCGCTCTCGCCGCCGGCCTCGCCGGTGACGTGGTCGTCGGTGAGCGTGGCGACCGTGCGGCCGGTGCCGTCGGCCAGGCGGTGGGCGAAGCGGTCGGTGCGCAGGTGCGCGATCGGCTTCAGCTTCTCCCCCAGCGTGAACGCGCGCACGAGGCGGCGCAGCCGGCCGGGCACCTTGTTCGGGTCGCCGCCCAGCGGGAGCTGGATCTCCTGCCGCTCGTCGGCGGAGACCGGCAGCTTGAGGTGCCAGCCCGCGTCGTGCCCGCCGACGCGGCGCCGCAGTGTGATGCCGTTGCGGGCCAGCCGGAACGACCCGGTGTCGTAGTAGGACGCGTCGAGGATCTGCTCGACCGGGTCGTCCTGCGTGGTGACGCCGGCGACGCCGACGAGCCGCGGCACTCCGCTGCCCGCGACGATCTCGTACTTGCGCTCGCGCTCGGTCACCGACGACGGCGCTGCCATGGTCATCCTCCCTTGGGACCGGTTCTCCCGCCGGATACCCGGCGGGTGCCGGGCTGACACGGGATTCGCCGCGCGAGCAGCGGGTATCCCGCCCGCGACCCCCCGAGTCCGGACCAGGAGCGCGCATGAACGGCAGCCAGCCCGCAACCGACCTGACCACCGTCCTCGCCGGCGACCACCGGGAGCTGGACCGGCTGTGCACCGAGCTCGAGCTCGGCCAGGGCAGCCCGGAGAACCGCAAGGACCTCGCCGACCACCTCATCGCCGAGCTGGTCCGCCACACCGTCGCGGAAGAGTCCTTTCTCGACGGTGACGGCGCGCTCGCCGAGGCGGACGGTCTGATGCGGCAGCTGGAGGGCGCGGGGCCGCAGGAGACCCGGTTCGAGCGGCTGCTGGGCGGCCTGATCCGCGCCGTCCGGCGGCACGTCCACGACGAGGGCCCGGCGGCGGTGCGCCAGGTCCGGCTCACCTGCTCGCCCGAACGGCGGGCCGAGCTGGGCAAGGAGGTCCTCGCCGTCCGGCACGCCGCCGCGACGGTGCCGCACCCCGACCTGTCCGACCGGGTACCTCAGGCGGACCAGCTCTGGCCGGGGCCGGGTTTCGTCGACCGGGCGCGCGCGACGCGCTCCGCCGGGCCGCGGGTTCGACGGCATCGGGTTGAATGGGCGCATGAGCATCGGTGAAGACGAATGGGCGCGCGACCGGGCGCGCTTCGGAGCGGACCGCGAACTCGCGCCCGGCCCGCTGACGCAGCAGTTCACCGAGCTCACGCGCACGCTGCTGAACGAGACCCCGACCGTCGGGGGCGTGCTGCGGCTCGTCGTCGGCGCCGCGAGCGCGCTGGTGCCCGCCGCCGACCTGGTCAGCGTGACCCTCCGGGAGCCGGACGGCACGTACCACACGCCGGTCGAGACCGACCCGGTCGCGGTGCGGCTGGACCAGGTGCAGTACGACCACGGTGAAGGGCCCTGCGTCGAGTCGGCCCGCCCCGACGGTCCCGCCATCGGCTGGTCCCAGGACCTCGCGAACGATTCGCGCTGGCCGTCGTTCGGCCCGGCCGCGGCCGGCTTCGGCTACCACTCGGTGCTGGCGACGGCGCTGCTGCCGGACGCCCGCCCGCCGCGCCGCTCGGGGGCGCTCAACATCTACTCGAGCCGGCCGGACGCGTTCGACGCCCGCTCGATCGACTCGGCGCTCCTGCTGGCGACGCACGCGTCGCTGGCGCTGGCGCACACCGAAGCCGTCGTGGCGGCCGAGCTGCAGCGCGAACAGCTGCGCCGCGCGGTGGAGAGCCGGGACGTGATCGGCCAGGCGAAGGGCATCCTGATGCAGCGCCGCGGCATCACCGCCGACGAAGCGTTCGACGTGCTGCGCCGGGCGTCCCAGGACCTGAACGTCAAGCTGGCCGACCTGGCCCGGACGCTCGCCACCCGGCACACGGAGATCGACCTCCCGGCCGACCGCTGACCCGAGCGGCTACTGGGCCGTGTACGGGGACCGGTTCTCCAGCGACGGGCTGGCCGTCGGGTAGCGGCCGTCCTGGCCCGGAACCGGGGTCACGGTGGCCTGCTGCTCGGGTTCGATCCGCTGCTGCGGCGACGGACGGGGGCCGCGCTGGACGACCGCCTCCACCTCCTGCTCGCCGCGGATGCGGGCGAGCGCCGCGAGGGTGATCGCGTGGGCCAGCGCGAGGATCAGCAGCAGCACGCCGAGCCGCCCGACGACGCCGGGCAGGTCGCTGCCGCCCATGTCGATCGTGGAGACCAGGGCCAGCACACCCAGCGTCGCCAGGTGGAACAGGACGGTGACCAGGCGGGTCATCGAAGCGCCGGCCTCCGGGTCGCCGTAGGAGTTCTCCAGGTAGCGGCGGCCGCTGCGGTAGATGATCTGCCCGTCGATCAGGACCAGCGCCACGCCGATCGCGAGGAACGACAGGTACGCGTTCGTGGTCATGCCGGGACGCTCCTTCTCCTGGTGGGGACCTCTGCAGGGGAATACCCGGGCGGTCGCGGAGGGAAACGCCGCGGTCACCCCGTGAAGGTTTCGGGGTCCGGCCCGGTGCGGTGGCCGTCGTCGAGCTCGCCGATCGCCGCCATGTCCTCGTCGTCGAGCTCGAAGCCGAAGACGTCGATGTTCTGCCGGATCCGCTCCGGCGACGACGACTTCGGGAAGACGATGTTCCCCAGCTGCAGGTGCCAGCGCAGCACCACCTGCGCGGCCGTCCGGCCGTGCTTTTCGGCCAGCTCCTTCAGGACGGGGTCTTCGAGGACTTCGGCCCGCGCCAGCGGGCTCCACGCCTCGGTGGCGATGCCGTGCTCCCGGTGGTAGGCGCGCAGTTCGGCCTGCTGCAGCGCCGGGTGCAGCTCGATCTGGTTGACCGCCGGCACGGTCCCGGTCTCGGTGGCGAGCCGGTCGAGGTGCGCGGGCTGGAAGTTCGAAACGCCGATGGCGCGGGCCTTGCCCGCCCGCAGGATGTCTTCGAACCCCTGCCACGTGCGGACGTAGTTGTCCTTGTGCGGCAACGGCCAGTGGATCAGGTAGAGGTCGACGTAGTCGAAGCCCAGCCGCCGCAGGCTGCCTTCCAGGGCGGTGATCGCGTTGTCGTGCCCGTGCGCGTCGTTCGCCAGCTTCGTCGTGACGAACACGTCTTCGCGCGCGAGCCCGGAGTCCGCGACGCCGGCGCCGACACCCTCTTCGTTGCGGTACATCTGCGCCGTGTCGATGTGGCGGTACCCCGCTTCCAGTGCGGTTCGCACGGCCTGGGCGGTGTCTTCCGGCGGGATCTGGAACACGCCGAACCCGAACTGCGGGATCCGCACGCCGTTGCCCAGGTCCACGGCCGGAACTTCGGTGGTCGTCATGCCTGCGGCCTACCCGGGGGTTCCGGACGCGAAACACGGCGGGGCGGCACCCGCCCCGCCGTGTCACCCGATCGTGTCAGCTACGTGCCCGGGCGGTCGACATCACCGCGCCACGCGCCGGTTTCGCGGCCACGGCGTTCGATGAAGTCCTTGAAGCGGTTCATGTCGCCCTTCACCCGGCGGTCGAGGACGCCGAGCTTGTCCGCCACGTTCTCGGCGAAGCCCTCCGGGTCGATGTCCATCTGGGCGGTGACCCGGGTGTGCGAGTCGTCGAGCCGGTGGAACGTGATCACGCCGGCGTGGTCCGGACCGGAGTCGGACGTCCAGGCGACCCGCTCGTCGGGGTGCTGTTCGGTGATGGTCGCGTCGAATTCCCGCGTCACGCCACCGAACCTCGTCACCCAGTGGGTGTGGGTGGCGTCCACCTGGCGGATCTCTTCGACGCCCTCCATGAACTGCGGGAACTCCTCGAACTGCGTCCACTGGTTGTACGCGGTCGAAACGGGGACCTCCACGTCCACGATTTCGGTGATCGTGCTCATGCACTCCTCCTCATCGGTGGTGACACCGAATCGGCTACCCGGCGCGCCACCGGTCAAACCCGGCGTGGTTGACCCGGTGCCGACCCGGGTACACGGCGGCCAGGCAAGGAGGTGTTCGGTGATCGAAGAAGCGAACAAGAAGCCGGCCGCCGACCGCTCGGTCGGCGAGCTGGTGACGGACCTGACCGACGAGGTCAAGCGGCTCGTCCGGGACGAGATGCGGCTCGCGGTCTTCGAACTGCAGCGCAAGGGCAAGAAGATGGGCGTGGGCGCCGGGTTGTTCGGCGCCGCGGGCCTGTTCGCGCTGTTCGGCGCGGGCACGCTGGTCGCGGCCGCCGTGCTGGCGCTGGCGCTCGTCGTGCCGGGCTGGCTGGCCGCGGTGATCGTCGCCGTCGTGCTGTTCGTGGTGGCCGGCGTCGCGGCGCTGGTCGGCAAGAAGGAAGTCACGCAGGGCGTGCCACCCGTGCCGGAAGAAGCCATCAGCGGGGTCCGCGAAGACGTGGACACGGTGAAGCAGGGAGTGCACACATGAGCGGGGACTTCCCGAAGAACGCGGAAGAGGCGCGGCTCGACCGGGACACCACCCGGGAAGAGCTGACGGAGACCCTCGAAGCGCTCGGGCAGAAGCTCGACGTGAAGACGCGCGTCAAGGAAAGCGTCGACGGCAAGCTGGACCAGGCGACCGCGAAGGTCGCCGACGTGACAAACGAGCCGACGGCGGCCAAGTTCCGCCAAGGCGCCGACGCCGTCCGGAGCAACCCGGTGCCGGTCTTCGCCGGCGTGCTGGGCCTGGTCATCCTGATCCGGCTGATCCTGCGACGGAGGGGCGACTCGTGAACAAAGTCCTGTACAAGCCGTTGAGCTGGGTCGTCGGCGCCCTCGGCGGTGTCCTCGCCGGCCAGGCTTTCAAGCAGGTCTGGAAACGCGTGGCGGGCGAAGAAGACGCGCCCGACGCCACCGACCGCGACTACACCTGGCAGCAGGTGATCATCGCGGCGGCGGTGCAGGGCGCGATCTTCGCCGCCGTCAAGGCCGCCACCGAGCGGGCGGGTGCCGTGGGCTACCAGAAGGCCACGGGCGACTGGCCGGACGACTGACCTCCGCTTGATCGTCCACAGTGGACGGCGGGAGGCGTGACCGCCGGGCGGTCACGCCTCCCGGCCGGGCACGGGGGTCAGCTCGGCAACCGCCGCGCCGACCCGGGGGTGGATCTCCAGCAGCAGGTCCGCGCCGGTGGCTTCCAGCGCGCGGGTAACCGAGTGGCCGCCGACGACGACGGCGAGTTCGGCGCGGGTGTTCGCCTCGAGCAGCGACCGGACGCCGGCGCAGCTGAGGAAGGCGACGCGGGTGAGGTCGACGACCAGCCGCTCGCCGGTGGCGAGAGCTTCGTCGAGGGTTCCGACAGTGGCGGCGTCGATATCACCCACCAGCGTGACGACCCGGACTTCTCCCGGTCGTACGGTGCTGGTGAAGGTCAACCCCGACGGTTCGTCGATCGTGCGAAAACAGTACATGGCGCTCCCTATCGCGGTGTGCAGGGGCGCTGACCGGAGCACGTGAGTCTGAACAACAGCCAACACCCCTGACCGTACGCCCCTGCGCCCTGAGGTCAACCCCGCGGGTTTCCGCGCTCCGGCCTCGGGTAACCGGCGACGACGGACATCCGGCCCGGAAGGAGACCCATGCGTGTCGTGATCGTCGGCGGCGGGTTCGCCGGCTACCACGCGGCCAAGAGCCTGCGGAAGACCGCGGGCGAGGACGTCGAAGTCGTCGTCCTGAACCCCACGGACTACTTCCTCTACCTGCCGTTGCTGCCCGAAGTGGCGGCCGGGATCCTCGACCCGCGGCGGGTGACGGTGTCGATCCCCGACACGCTGGCGGGCGTCCGGCTCGTGCTCGGCAAGGCGACCGGGCTCGATCTCGACGCCCGCGAGGTCTGCTACACCGACCCGGAGGACCGGGAGCACCGGATCCGCTACGACCGGGTGGTGCTGGCCGCGGGCAGCGTCAACAAGCTGCTGCCGATCCCCGGCGTCCCGGAATGCGCGCACGGGTTCCGCGGCGTGCCCGAGGCGCTCTACCTGCGCGACCACGTCACGCGGCAGATCGAGCTCGCCGCGGCGGCCGAGGACCCCGCCGAACGCGAGGCGCGCTGCACGTTCGTGGTCGTCGGCGCCGGCTACACCGGCACCGAGGTGGCCGCCCAGGGCCCCGCGTTCACCGAAGCGCTCGCCCGGCGCCACCCCGAGCTGGCCGGGCAGAAGATCCGCTGGCTGCTGCTCGACGTCGCCGAGCGGGTGCTGCCGGAGCTCGACCCCCGCCTCGCCGCCACCGCCGACAGGGTGCTGCGTTCGCGCGGGGTCGAGGTGCTGATGAAGACCTCCCTCGACCACGCCGACGCCGAGGGGGTCACGCTGACCGACGGTTCGCCGGTGCCGACCCGCACCCTCGTCTGGTGCGTCGGGGTGCGGCCGGACCCGCTGGTCGCCGGCCTCGGGCTCGAGATGGCGAAGGGCAGGCTCGTGGTCGACGCGCAGCTCGCCGTGCCCGGCCGCGACGACGTGTTCGCCTGCGGTGACGCGGCCGCCGTGCCCGACCTCACCCGCCCCGGCCAGTACACCGCGATGACCGCGCAGCACGCCGAGCGGCAGGGCAAGCTCGCCGGGCGCAACGTCGCGGCGTCGCTGGGCTACGGCCGTCCCGGCACCTACCGGCACCACGACCTCGGCTTCGTCGTCGACCTGGGCGCCGGCGCCGCCGCGGCGAACCCGTTGCACATCCCGCTGTCCGGGCTCCCGGCGAAGGCGGTCACGCGCGGGTACCACCTCATGGCGATGCCGGGGAACCGCGTGCGCACGGCGGCCAGCTGGGCCCTGGAGCGGCTGACCGGCCGTCAGACCGTCCAATTGGGACTCGTCCGGTCCGGCGCGGTGCCGCTCGACTCCGACTCCCCCGAACTACCCCGCCGTTGAAAGGATTGCCATGACCGCCGAACCCGCGCGTTCCGAAGGCCCGTCGGTCGTGACCGCGGGCGACCTCTCCGGGGCGAAGATCGTCGTGCTCGACCCGGCCGGTGCCGCGCGGCACGGCGAGCTGCCGGCGACCTGGCGTCCGCTCGCCGACCGGCGCGGGATCTTCTGGTGCCGGGTCCCCGCCGGCGGCGCCCTGACCGAGGCCGACGACGTCGTGGGCGACCGCGGCCCCGGTGATCCCGAAATCGCCGTCGTCGCGAGCGGCCCGTTCGCGGCCGAAGCCCTCCAGCTCGTCGAACGCCACCCGGGCGGCGCCGCGCACCTGCTGCTGGTCGACCCGGCCTCGGACGCGTTCCTGCCCTCCGGTGACGCCGCGAAGGCCAACGAAAACTGGCTCGCCGAGCGCGACGACGTCGTGGCGAAGCTGCGCGAAGCGGGCACCGAGGTGCGGCTGGTCGCCTCGACGACCGAAAGCCCGGAGGACCGCGTGCCCCCGCCGCTGCCGCTCGGCCACCCGGACGTGGTGGCGGCGGTGCGGTCGGCGCTCGGCGACGGCTGACCCTGCCGACGAACTCCCGAAAGGAGTCTGCTGTGGACACAACAGCGCTGCGCGGCCTGACCGCCGCGGACGGGCCGTTCGCGTCCGTGCACTTCGACTTCTCCCACGACACCGAGGACGCCGCCAAGCTCCTCGGGCTGCGGCTCAAGGAGATCGAAGCGGGCCTGAGCGACCAGCGGGCCGACCCGGCGACGGTCGAAGCCGTCCTGCGGGCGGTGCGCGACAGCGAACCGCCGGTCGGCAAGGCCGGCCGGAGCATCGTGGCCGCGCACGGCGAGGTGCTGCTCGACCGGCGGCTGGCCGCCCCGCCGCCGGCGCAGGTGGTGCGGTTCTCGGCACTGCCGTACCTGCTGCCGCTGGCCACCCACACCGAAGAAACGCCGGCGTACGTCCTGGTGGTGGCCGACCGGATCGGCGCCGAGATCACCGAGCACGCCGCCGGCCGGGCGCGCACCGCGACGGTCGAGGGTGAGAACCACCCCGTGCACAAGGTCCGCGGCGGCGGCCCCGCCCACCACACCCTGCAGAACGCGGCCGAGGAGACAGCCCGGCGGAACCTGGCGACCGTCGCCGAGCAGGTGACGAAGGCGGTGGAGCGGTCCGGCGCGCGGCTCGTCGTCCTCGCCGGGGAGAAGCAGGCTCGCACGGCTCTGCGCGAAATGCTGCCGGAGCACGTCGGCCGGATCGCGCACGAGGTCGAGGGCGGCAGCCGCGCCGAAGGCTCGTCGCGGGCGGAGCTGGACCGGCGCGTGCACGAGCTGCTGGCCGGCCGCCACCTCGCCGAGCTGGACGAGCTGGCCGAGAAGTTCCGCGCCGGCTCGGGCCGCGAAGACGGGCTGGCGGTCAGCGGCCTGGAAGCGGTGACGAGCGCGCTGGCCGAGGCGAACGTCGAGACGCTGCTGATCGGGTCACCGGGCGACACCGCGGTGTTCGGCGGCCCGGACCCGGCGCAGGTGGCCGTGGGCAAGGCCGGGCTGCAGGCCTTGGGCGTCCCCGAGCCGCAGCAGCGCCGGGCGGACGAGGCGCTCCCGTTCGCGGCGGTGGCGACCGGCGCGGACGTGGTGGTGCTGGACGAGCGCGTGGAGCTCTGGGAGGGCTTCGGCGCCATCCTGCGCCACGGCTAGCCCGTCAGTCGTCGTCGAAGACCGAGAGGGCCTGGCGGCGGTGCAGCAGGTCGACCGCCGCGTCCAGCTGGTGTTCGAGGTCTTTGAGCCGGAGCCGCTCGGCCGGGGTGAGCCCGCCGTGGTGGAGGGCGCCCTTGCGCAGCCGGTGCTCCTCGTCGATCAGGTCGGCGATGCGGTCGGTGATTTCGTGGCCTGCCATGGGAAGTTCCCCTCCTGTCCGTCCGCGAGCATACGCCGCGCGGGTACCCTCGCCCGGGTGATCGAGGTCGCCGATCTGGTGCGTGCCCGCGGGGCCCGGGCGAGCCTGTGCGTCCTGCGGGACGGCCGGGTCCTGCTCGACATCGGCCCGCCGGACGCGCTGTACTGGATCTTCTCGGCGAGCAAGCCGTTCGTCGCGCTGCTGGTGCACTCGCTGGCGGCGCGGTCCTCGGTGGACCTGGACGCGCCGGTGGCCCGCTACTGGCCCGAGTTCGCGGGCGGCGGCAAGGGCGCGGTGACGATCCGCCAGGTGCTGCAGCACCGCTCGGGTTTCGCGACCGCCCGCGGGTTCGCGCGCGACGCGCTCACCATGACCGACTGGCCGCGCGCGGTCCGGGCGATCGAGCGCGCGCCGCTGCGCTGGGAGCCCGGCTCGGTGGCGGCGTACCAGCCGATCGTGTTCGGGCACATCCTCGGCGAGCTGGTCCGGCGGGTGACCGGCACGCCGGTGGACGCGCTCCTCGCGGCCGAGGTCCTGGAACCGCTGGGACTCGCCGACACGTTCCTCGGGCTGCCGTCGCCGCTGTGGTCCCGGCACGTACCGGTGCGCGGCCGGGGTCTCGGCGGCCCGGTGACGGCCAGGATGGTGAACCGCCGCGCGGTCCGCCGGGCGGTGATCCCGGCGGCGGGCATCTCCACGACGGCCCGCGACCTCGCCCGGTTCTACCAGGCGTTGCTGGACGGGTTCGCGGGACCGGCGGCGGCCGAGGCCCGCCGTCCCTCGGGTGAGGCGGTGGTCGACCGCACGATCGGCACGCGCATCCGCTGGGCACACGGCTTCCAGCTCGGCGGGGTGGGCCGTCCGATGGGGACGCTGAGCACCCGCGAAACGTTCGGGCACAACGGGAGCAACTGCTGCATCGCGTGGGCGGACCCGGATCGGCGGCTGGCGTTCGCGTACCTGACGGACCGCCTGGTCTCCGGCCACAGCGCGGCGGCCCACCTCGGCGAGGTGGCGGACGCGGTCCGGAAAGCCTGCGACCGACCCCACCGGTCGTGAGCGGGAAACCGGGCCGGATCCCCGGTTGCGCTCACGACCGGCGAGCGAGGTCCACGAACCCGCGCACCACCGGCGGCACCGCTCCGGCCCGCCAAGCCAGGCCCAGGTCGATCACCGGCACCGGGTCCTCCAGCCGCCGCAGCGCCACTCCACGCCGCTTCAACGCCCGCGCCCGGTGTTCCGGGACCGCCGCGATCCCCGCGCCCTCCGCGACCGCGCGCACCAGCTGCTCGTCCTCCGGCTCCTCGCGCACGATCGGCGGTACCCCGTCCGGCCACACCTGGGCACTGATCGCGTCGTACTGGCCCGGCCCGTTCGACCGCGGCCAGAACACCACCGGCTCCGCCGCGATCCACGCCCGCCGCAGCCGGCCGCGGCGGCGGGCCAGCGGGTGCCCCGACGGCACCGCGATCAGCACCTCCTCCGACCCCACCACCGCCACCTCCACGCCCGGGAAGTCCACCGGCGGCCGGACGAACCCCACGTCGATCTCGCCCACGGACAGGCGCGCCAGGTTCAGGCTCGTCCACCCCGTCTCCAGTGCCAGCTCCACGTCCGGGAACGCCGCGCGATAGGCCGCCACCAGGTCACCGGCCAGCGGGCCCGGCGCCGACCGCGTGTAGGCGATCCGGAGCCGCCCGGCGTCGCCACGCCCGGCCGCCGCGATCACGCCGCGGGCCCGGTCCAGGCGCGAAAGCAGTTCCCGCGCCTCGGCCGCCGCCACCCGGCCCGCCTCCGTCAGCGCGAACCGCGGCCCCGAACGGTCCAGCAGCGCCACCCCCAGCTCCGCCTCGAACGCCCGGATCTGCTGGCTCAGCGACGGTTGTGAGACGAACAGCCGCGCCGCCGCGCGCGTGAAGTGCATCTCCTCGGCGAGCACGGCGAAGTAGTGCCAACGACGCAGGTCCACCCAGCCACTATAGGCCTGGCCTATGGATCAGGAGGGACGAAGTCTTGGACCCCTCCCGGGTGCCGCTCCAAGACTGGACGACGTGAACCGCACCGATCGCAAGCTCCACGCCCTCGCCGCCGCCGCGGACCGGCACCTCCTCGACCCCATGGCCGGCTTCGTCGACCTCGCCGGGATCCGCGAAGCCGTCGAGGACCTGACCAAGGCGTTCGCGCCGCTCGGGCGCGTCCAGCACACCGTCGCCGCGAAGGCGTGCGGCCTCGCGCCCGTCCTGCGTTACCTCGCCGGCCTCGGGGTCGACGCCGAGGTCGCGAGCCCCGGTGAGACGGCGGTCGCCGAGGCCGCCGGCCTGCGCGGCGCCCGGCTCGTCCTCGACTCCCCCGCCAAGACGCGCGCCGAACTCGCGCACGCCCTGGCCGAGGGCACCGCGATCAACGCCGACAACTTCCAGGAGCTGGCCCGGCTCGACGACCTGGTGGACCACCCGCGCTCGGTGCTCGGCCTGCGGATCAACCCCCAGGTCGGCGCCGGCCGGATCGGCGACACCAGCACCGCGACCTCGACGTCGAAGTTCGGCATTCCCTTGCGGGACAACCGGAACGCCATCCTCGAAGCGTTCGCGCGGCGGCCGTGGCTGACCCGGCTGCACGTCCACGTCGGCTCGCAGGGCTGCCCGCCGGAGCTGATGGCCGACGGCGTCGCCGCGGTCCACGCCCTCGCCGGGGAGATCAACGCGCGGGCCGGGTACCGGCAGGTCACCAGCCTCGACCTCGGTGGCGGCCTGCCGGTGAACTTCGCTTCCGAGGACCCGGGCCCGACGTACGCCGACTACGTCACGACGCTCTTGGCGAAGGTTCCGGCCCTCGCCGACGGGCACTACACCTTCGTCACCGAGTTCGGCCGGTCCCTGCTGGCGAAGAACGGCTTCCTCGTCAGCACCGTCGAGTACACGAAGGTCGCCGGCGGCCGGCCCATCGCGGTCACGCACGCGGGCGCGCAGGTCGCCGCCCGCACGGTCCTCCAGCCCGAGCACTGGCCGCTGCGGCTCACCGCACTCGACGCCCACGGCCGCCCGAAGGCCGGCCCCGAGGTGCCGCAGGACATCGCCGGTCCGCTGTGCTTCGCGGGCGACCTCCTGGCGAAGGAACGGCCGCTGCCGCTCCTCGAGCCCGGCGACCTGGTCGTCGCGCACGACACCGGCGCCTACTACTTCGGCGCGCACTACGCCTACAACACCTTGCCGCGCCCGGCCGTGCACGGCTTCACGGTCACCGAGCGCGGCGACGTGGAGTTCACCCCGATCCGCCGCGCGCAGTCGCTCACCGAGCTGGTCGCGGACGCGGGTGCCGAATACGTCGGAGCGCTCCCGGCGGCGTGATCACCGGCGTACGATCCGGGCACGCCGAGGGGAGACTGCCATGGGGGCCGGTCGTGACCTGCCGCGGTTCGCCGCGTTGCCAGTGGCGATCGTCGTCGCCGTCCAAGCGGTGGTCCTGACCGCGCTGTCCGGCCGCTACGGCTTCCACCGCGACGAGCTGTACTTCGTCGCCGCGGGCCACCGGCCGGACTGGGGTTACGTCGACAACCCGCCGATCACGCCGTGGCTCGCCCGCGCGTCGACGGCGCTGTTCGGCGAAACGCCGTCCGGCCTGCGCGTGGTCGCGACCCTGCTGGGCATGGCGACCGTCGTGGTCGCCGCGCTGCTCGCCCGCGAGTTCGGCGGCGGCCGCGGCGCGCAGCTGTTCACCGCGATCGCGACGGCGCTCTCGGCGTACGTCCTGGTGGTGTCGCACATGCTCGCCACCAACTCCGCGGACGTGCTGCTGTGGTCGCTGATCGCGCTGTTCGGGCTGAAGCTGCTGCGCACCGGTGACGGCCGGTGGTGGCTCGCCGTCGGCGCCGCCGCGGGGCTCGGGATGGCGAACAAGTGGCTCGTCCTGCTCCTGCTGTCCGGGCTGGGCATCGGCGTGGCCGTCGCCGGCCCGCGCCGGGTGCTGCGGACGTGGTGGCTCGCCGCCGGCATCGGGGTCGCCGCTGTGCTCGCCGCGCCGGTGGTGGCGTGGCAGGCGGCGCACGGCTGGCCGATGCTCACCGTCGCCGGCGGCATCAGCGCAGACGACGGCGGCGAGAACCGCGTGCTGTTCGTGCCGATGCAGCTGGTGTACCTCTCCCCCGTGCTGGTGCCCGTGTGGATTGCCGGGCTCGTGCGGCCGTGGCGGGACCCCGCCCTGCGCTGGGCTCGTGCCCTGGCGATCGCCTACCCCGTCGTCTGCGCCGAACTCCTGGTCCTGGGCGGGAAGCCGTACTACTCGGTGCCGTTGCTGCTGCCCTTGGTGGCGCTCGGCGCGGACCCGGCGTTGCGGTGGCTGCGCCGTGGTGGAGTGCCGCGGCGGGTGCTCACCGGCGCCGCGGCCGTGGTGTGCGCGGCCGTGTCCGTCCTCACCGGACTCCCGGTGGTGCCGGCGGCGGCGCTGAACGGTCCCCTGCTGGCGGTCAACAAGGAACCCGGCGAGCAGGTCGGCTGGCCCGGGTTCGCCGAATCGGTCGCCGGCGCCTGGGACCGGATCCCGGCCACCGAGCGGGACACCGCGGTGATCGTCACGGGCAACTACGGGGAGGCGGGCGCGCTCGAGCACTACGGGCCCGCGCTCGGCCTGCCCCGGCCGTACTCGCCGCACATGTCCTACGCCGACTGGGGTCCGCCGCCGGACCGGCTGGTCGGCCCGGTCCTGCTCGTCGGCGGATTCGAACGCGGTTCGCCCGCGTCCCGGCTGCTCACCGGGTGCCGCCCGGTGACCAAGTACCACACCGCCGAAGGCGTCGACAACGACGAGAACGGCACCGCGTTCTCGTTGTGCACGCTGACCGAGCCGTGGTCGACCGCCTGGCCGGAACTGCGGCAGTTCTACTGACGCCGCTTCGCGCTACCCTCGGGCGCATGGTGGCGACGCGCACGGCGGTGGCCGTGGTGGGGGCGGGTCCGGCCGGGCTCACGGTGGCGAACCTCCTGCGGCGCGCGCGGATCCCCTGCGTGCTGCTGGAAACCGAGAGCCGGGCGTTCATCGAGCAGCGGCCGCGGGCCGGGTTCCTCGAGGAGTGGGCCGTGCGCGGGCTCGAACAGCGGGGGCTCGGTGACCGGCTCGTCGCGAAGGCGCCCCGGCACGAGGCGTTCGAGTTCCGGTTCGCCGGGCGGCGGCACGCCTTCCGCTACGGCGACGTCACCGGGCAGCGGCATTTCGTTTACCCGCAACAGCTTCTGGTGACCGACCTGGTCGAGCAGTACGCCGACGCGGGCGGCGAGGCCGTCTTCGAGGTCGCCGGCGTCCGGCTGCACGACCTGACGTCGGACTCCCCCGCCGTCACGTTCCGGACCGCGGACGGCGAACACCGGCTCGACTGCGACTTCGTCGCCGGCTGCGACGGCGCCCGCGGGGTCACGCAGGGGTACCTGCCGCCGGAAACCACCGTGAAAGCCCACCACGACTACGGAATCGGCTGGCTGGCCCTGCTCGCGGAGGCGCCGCCGTCCGCCGACGGCGTCCTGTTCGGCATCCACCCGCGCGGGTTCGGCGCGCACATGGCCCGCACCCCGACGGTGACGCGGTTCTACCTCCAGACGGCGGCGGGCGAGACCGAGGCGGACTGGCCGGACGAGCGCGTCTGGACGGAGCTGAAGGCCCGGCTCGCGGTGCCGGACGGCCCGATCACCGAGGGGAAGCTGATCGAGAAGCGGATCCTCGACATGCACAACTACGTCGTGGAGCCGATGGCGCACGGCCGGCTGCACCTGGCGGGCGAGTCGGCGCACCTGGTCGCGCCGATCGCGGCGAAGGGCATGAACCTGGCGCTGCACGACGCGTTCCTGCTCGCCGAGGCGTACGAGGCGCACTACGCGGGCGATCCCACTCGCCTGGCCGGGTACTCCGACGCGTGCCTGCCGCTGGTGTGGCAGTACCAGGAGTTTTCCCAGTGGCTGTCGGACATCTTCCACCACACCGCGGCCACGGACGAGAACCCGTTCGCGGCGCGCATCGCGGAGGCCCGGATGCGCCGCCTGCTGGGTTCGCCCGCGGCCGCGGCGGCGTTCGCGGAGCTGTACATCGGCAAGAACGCCGACTTCTGATCAGCTCCAGGCGATCTTGAACACCCACGCGTACCGGCCGGACTGCCGGGCCGCGGCCGGGACGTCGATCACCAGCGAGCCGTTTTCGACGGTCCAGTGCAGGTTCCCGCGGTAGCCCAGCATGGTCACGCGGTCGCCGGCGCGGATCGGGACCGGCGCGTCGACCACCAGCCTGCTGCCCGGCGCGGCCAGCGAGTGCACGTAGAAGGCCTCGTTCTGCTTGACCGTGAACCGCAGGTCGCCGAGCTGGGCCAGGCGCGACCAGTACGTCGTGCCGTAAATGGCTTCCCCGTTGACCTTCAGCCACGCGCCCGCGTCGCGCAGGTGCTTCTGCATGACGTCCGGGATCGTGCCGTCGAAGTCCGGGCCGATGTCGAGCAGGAAGTTGCCGTTCTTCGAGACGATGTCCACGAGCGTCCGGACGACCTCCTCCGCCGTCATGTACCGGTCGTCGGGGGTCGCGCGGTTGTAGCCGTAGGAGAACGGGTCGAGGCCCCGGCTGGCCTCCCACTTCGCCACCACGGTGTTCGGGTACGTCGTGTACTCCGGGGTGGTGAAGTCGTGGTCGGGGATGCCACCGCGGTCGTTGTAGGTGACATCCTTGGGGCGCTTGCGGTTCTTGGCGCGGTTGAAGTACTCGGTGATCGTGGTCCGCGTGTCGTTGACGCCGCCGATGTCGAACCACAGGACGTCCGGGTCGAACTCCGAGATCAGCTCCAGCACCTGGGGCGCCTGGTAGTCGCGGACGAAGTCCTTGCCCGCGGTGTACCCGGTGTAGGGCAGCGGCGCGCCGGTGTACGGGTTGCGCGGCGCGTGGCCCATCCACGGGTTGTCCAGGTTGAACCACTCGGGCAGCGAGAAGTACAGGCCGTTGCGCAGCTGGGGCGTGTACTTCCGGGAGGCCGCGAACAGCTCGGCGACGACGTTCCGCTTCGGGCCGAGCTTGACGGAGTTGCGGTCGCTGACCTTGGTGTCCCACAACGCGAAGCCGTCGTGGTGCTTGGACGTCAGGACGTAGTACTCGGCACCGGCGTCCGCGATGAGCTCCAGCCAGCCGCGCGGGTCGAACTTCGCGGCGGTAAACATCGGGATGAAGTCGTCGTAGACGAAGTTCTCGCCGTACTTCTCCCGGTGGTAGGCGTAGGTCGCGCCGTTCGGGTCCTGCTGGTTCTGCCAGTACCACTCGGCGTACTGCTGCCCGACCGGCGCCCACGCGGGCACGGCGTACACCCCCCAGTGGATGAAGATGCCGAACTTGCCGTCGGTGAACCAGTAGGGCGCGCGGTGCGCCGACAGCGAAGCGTCGGTCGGCCGGAAATCCGGGATCCCGAGGGTGATGGGGACCTGCTGGGTCGCCAGGGTGCCGCAGCCTGCCGTGACGCGGACCTGGCCGTTCGTGGTGGTTCCCGGCGGCACGGAGGCGTTCGGGGCGATCCCCAGCCGGACCGTCGCCTGCTCCCCCGGTGCCAGCGCGCGGATCGCCGCCGGCACGGTCGTCCGGCCGCCGGGGACGTCGACGGTGACGCTCACCCGGTCCCCGGCGCCCAGCCACACGGTGCCGGCGTTGACGATGGTCGCCTCGGCGGCCTGCGGGCCACCGTCGGACAGGAGGTTCACCGTCGAGCGGCTGTCGAGGACGAGCGCCGACCGGCCCACGGCCACCGGCTGCAGGGTGAGCGCGAAGACGTGCAGGCTGGAGACGTTCGGCGCGGGGTTCGCCGTGGTGGGCAGGGTCAGGGCGACGGCTTCGCGGGCCGGGTCGACCCAGACCTGGCCGGTGGCGAGCGAAACCGGGTTGTCGTCGACGACCCCGCCGGGTGCGTACCGGAACGGCGAGACCAGCGCGCCGGTGCCGGTGTACCAGTCCGGGCCGGAGAGGGAACCGGTGCTCGTGCTGCCGTCGGCGTAGTGCACGGTGGCCGTGCCGCCGGTCGTGCCGTAGCTGGCGGCGACCAGGAAGTAGGCGACGAAGTAGCGGCCTTTCGGCAGGTCGATCCGCTGGCCGGTGGCGGCGATGTTGTTCTTCGCGCCCGCGGCCGCGGACCCGAGCGTGAACGGGATCCCGCCGACGGTGGCCGTCCGCCCGGCGGGCAGCTGCTCGGCGGGGAAGGTGTAGCCGGAGCCGTCGAAGTCGCCGCCGCCGGCGGCCGCGCTGTCGATGCCGTCGTTGGTGAACCAGGTGTCCAGCGCGACGGGGACGGGCGGCGGGGGCGGGACGATCGGGGTGCCGGGACCGTCCGGAGCGGCGTCCACGGGCACGGCGGCGCCGGCGGCGGTGCGGCCGGCCGCGCTGAGTGCCACGGCGCCACCGAGCGCGATGCCGAGGGCTTGCCGGCGGGGGAAGGTCGTCACTGAACCTCCAGGGATCGGATGACTACGGCGGAAGGACGGCAGAGTTCGGCCTTTGATGGCCGTTCTGTCGTTGGCGGGGCTGATTCATCCGATGACCGACCCTGCTCGTTGGACCTTCCGGTGTCAAGAGGCGATCGAAGTGAACCTCGCTCGGATCCGGCTCGTGGTTCTCGGTACGAGCTGCAGCACTCGTCGTCAGAACCAGCCGCGCACCGAAAGGCCAGACCGATGTCCACCACTCAGAACGCGCTGAGCCGCCGCGCGATCGCCATGTTGCGGGCGGTCGCCGAGGGGCGCGCCGAGCTCCGCTGCAGCTGCGAACCCGACCTCCGCGTGGACGGGTTGTCCTGCTGTGACCAGAACACCGCCCACGACCTCGCCCGCGCCGGGTTGGTCCGCGCGGTCGGCGTCACCGTCGTCGGCCAGTGGGCCCCGGCCGAACTGACCGACGCCGGCCACCGCGCGCTCGGCAGCGGGCTTCCGGCCGCCGCCGCTTGACGTTCCACCCCGCGTGGCCCGGCTTCCGAGCCGGGCCATCCGCATGCCCGGGGCAGGCCGCCGCCACCCCGCCGGACGGCCTCGGCGCGGGCGGTTCCGGCCGCCCCGCACCCGCCGCTGGCCAGCGGGCACCGCGATTCCCGGCCAAATCACCCCACCCGCTGAACCGGCCCGGGCCGGCGGCCGTGCTCTGGGTGAGGGCGTCTCGCACACGCCCTCCGGGGTCGCCACGACGCAACGATCCGGGCCAGCCTCCGCCCGATCGGGACCGGGCACTCCGGCGAGCGGCCGTCGCGGCAACGGCCACCTCGCGCGGGCCCGTCCGGCATCCCCAGAATCCCGGACGGGCCCGCCCCTGCTTTTCGCCGCCACTGTCCGGGATCTTGTCCGGTTCGCTCACCTGATCAGCGGTCCCTGGTGCGGACCAGCGGCGCCACTGTGAGTGGATGCGACGCTTCCTGGCCGTGGGCGCGGCCGTCCTGACGGGGTTCGGGATCCTCACGACGTCCGGCAGCGCCGGGCCGGAAAGCGCTCTCCCGGCGACGGCCGAGCACGCCGTCAACGGCTGGGTCGGCACCTGGGCCGCGGCGCCCGCGGCCGCCGTCGCCAACACCCCCGACGGCTATCCCGGCTTCTCGATCCGCAACGTCGTGCACACCAGCGCGGGCGGCGGCCGGGCACGCGTCCACCTCTCCAACGCCTTCGGCGCTTCTCCCCTGACCTTCGGGCACGTCACCATCGCGGTCCAGGCCAACGGTCCCGACGCCGTTCCCGGCACCCTGCGCTCACTCACCTTCGGCGGCGCGCCCGGCGTCGTCGTCCCCGCCGGCGCCGAGGCCTTGAGCGACCCGGTGAACGTGCGCATCCCGGCGGACGCCAACCTGCTCGTCACGACGTACGTGCCCACGAAGTCCGGCCCGGTCACCTACCACCCGGCGGCGTCGCAGACGTCGTACTTCACCCGCGCCGGCGACTTCGCCGGCAGCGAGGCGGGCGCGCCCTTCACCGAGCAGACCTCGGTCTGGCACTACGTTTCCGGCGTCGACGTCCAAGGCGGCGCCGAAGCCTCGATCGTGACACTCGGCGATTCGATCACCGACGGCGTCGGCTCGGCCGCCGGCGCCAACCACCGCTGGCCCGACTACCTCGCCGACCGGCTGCACGGCCGCTTCGGCGTGCTCAACGCCGGGATCAGCGCCAACCGGCTGCTGCTCGACGTCCCGGGGTCCGGCGCCGGCCAGAACGCGTTGTCCCGCTTCGACCGCGACGTGCTGAGCGTCGGCGGAGTCCGGACGCTGATCGTGCTCGAAGGCATCAACGACATCCAGCAGGACCCGCACCAGACCGACCCGGCCGCGATCACGTCGGCCTACCGGCAGCTCGTGACGCAGGCGCACGCGCGCGGCATCCGCGTCCTCGGCGGCACGCTCACGCCGTTCAAGGGCTGGCGCGTCTACGACGAGACCCTCGAAGCGACCCGCACGGCGGTGAACGCGTTCATCCGCACCAGTGGGGTCTTCGACGGCGTCATCGACTTCGACGCCGCCGTCCGCGACCCGGCCGACCCGCTGCGGATGCTGCCGGCCTACGACTCCGGCGACCACCTCCACCCCGGCGACGCGGGCTACGAGCGGATGGCCGCCGCGGTCCGGCTAGACCGGCTGTGAACGCGGGATGAACAGCACCGCCACCAGGCTCACCAGCGCCACCGCCACGAGGTAGAGCGACACCGAAAGCGAAGTGCCGGTGGACGTCTGCAGCGCCGTCGCGATCAGCGGCGCGAACCCGCCGCCCAGCACCGCGCCCACGGCGTAGGAGAACGACGCTCCGCTGTAGCGGTACCGCGGCTCGAACAGCTCCGCGAACAACGCCGACTGCGGCCCGTAGGTCGCCCCCAGCCCGATGTTCAGCACCACGACCGCGACGATCAGCCAGACCGTGGCCTTGGTGTCCACCAGCAGGAAGAACGGGATCGGCCAGACGACCAGCAGGATCGATCCCGCCAGGTACACCGGTTTGCGGCCGACGCGGTCCGACCACGCCGCCGTGACGAGGATGCTCACCAGCCACGTCAGGCTGCCGACGATGACCACGACCAGCAGCGTCGTGCGGTCGATCTTGAGCACCGACGTGCCGTAGGAAAGCAGGTACGCCAGGAAGATGTACCCCACCGCGGTGTTGGCGATGAAGCTGCCCGACGCCACCAGCAGTGCCCGGGGCCGCTCGCGCAGGACGTCGACCATCGGCCGGCTGCTGCGCGCCTCTTCCTCCCGCAGCCGCGCGAACACCGGCGTCTCCTCGATCCGCAGCCGGATCACCAGGCCGACGCCGACGAGCACGATGCTCGCCAGGAACGGCACCCGCCAGCCCCACGACGCGAACTGCGCGTCGGTCAGCGACCGGCCGAGGATGAAGAACAGCAGCTGCGCCAGGATCAGCCCGGCCGGGACGCCGATCTGCGAGAACGCGCCGTACCGCCCGCGGCGACCCTCCGGTGCGTGCTCCACCGCCATCAGCGCCGCGCCGCCCCACTCGCCACCCGCGCTCAGCCCCTGCAGCAGCCGCAGGACGAGCAGCAGGATCGGCGCCCACACACCGATCGCGGAGTAGGTCGGCAGCAGGCCGACGCCGACCGTCGCGAAGCCCATCAGGAGCAGCGACAGCACGAGCATCGCCTTGCGGCCCACGCGGTCGCCGAAGTGGCCCCACAGGATCCCGCCGACCGGGCGGGCCAGGAACCCGACGCCCAGCGTCGCGAACGCGGCGAGCGTGCCGGACGCGGGCGAGAGGGTCGTGAAGAAGAGCTTGCCGAACACGAGCGCCGTCGCCGTGCTGTAGATGAAGTAGTCGTACCACTCGATCGTGGTCCCGATCGCGCTGGCCACGGCGACCCGCCGCAGCTGTCGTGCCGCGACCGGGGTGCTCACGAGCCGGCCAGCGCGGGGACGAGGTCTTCGGCCAGGAGGTCCATCAGCAGCCCGTCGTGCCAGCTGCCGTCCGGGCCGCGTTCGTACGCGCGCATCCGGCCGACCGGCTGGAAGCCCAGCGACTGGTACAGCTGGATCGCGGACTTGTTGTCCGCCGCGGGGTCGATCACCAGCCGGTGGTGCCCGCGCACGGTGAACAGGTGCTCGGCCAGCGTCCGGATCGCGTCCGTGCCGAGGCCGCGGCCCTGCCAGTCCGGGTGGACCGCGATGTCGATCCCGGCGTGCCGGTACTGCGGATCGGCTTCCTCGAAGGCCAGTTCGATGCCCACGACGACGCCGTCGTGCTCGATGGCGTACGTCGTGGTGCCGTCGTCGGGGTCCAGGAGGTAGGACACTTGGGTGGCCACCGGTTCTTCGGCGTCCGCCCACCAGCGGGCGATGTCCGGGTGCGACAGGATCTCCTCGAACCGGGCGGCGTCGGCGGCTGCGGCAGGGCGCAGGCGGACGCGGCTTCCGGGGATCAGGCCGGTCATCGGCCCAGTGTCGACCCCGGAAGCCGTCCTGTCGAGCGGTCGTTCAGCCGCTCGTCACCAAGGGTTGTTGTCCTGCTCGTCCGGATCGGCCGCGTTCCCGCGGCGCGGCGGTGCCGCCGGCCCCGAAGACGCGGGCGGCGTCGCGGCGCCGCCGGAGGGCGACGGCGGTGCGGGCGGCGGGTCGGCGGGGGCCGGCTCGTCGGGCTCGTCCGGGTCGGGGAACCGGCCGCGGAGGTTGTCCAGCAGCAGCGTCCGGGTCTCCCGGTCCTCGTCGCCGAGCTGCTCGGCCATCACCCCGGCCACCTTCTCGGCGATGCCGGACTGCGCCCGCCGCATGGTGGTCAGGATGGCCCGGGACAGCTCGTCCAGCGGGAACGACTTGACCTTGTTGCTGAACGTCAGGTCGGTGACCGTGCCGTCCGCGCCGACGGTGACGCTGACCGCGCCGTCGCTGGTCGTCGCCGTCAGCCGCAGCCGCTCGGTCTCCTCCTGCGCCGCCTGGTAGCGCTCCGCCTTCGCCGCGAACCCGGCCGCCCAGTCGTCCATCCGGCGGATCGCCTCGTCCGGATCGCGGATCAGGTCGCCCAGGCCGTTGTTCGGGGACGTCATGACCGCGCCTTCGCTTCCACCGCCGTGCGCGGCGACGCGCTGAGCTGCCGCTCGAACGGCTGGGCGTTGGCCTCTTCGCCGTCGCGGTAGGACTGCGCCGCCGTCTTGACGTTGTCGGCGAGCCCGCGGACGCCCTCCGCCGACGCGGTGAGCGCCTCCTTCGCCTTCTCCCCGGTCGGCCGGATGATCGGCGGCAGGAACGCGCACAGCAGCCCGTAGGCGTGGTCCGACATCGCCGAGTCGGCCGCGGCGGCCGCCGTGTCGAGCCGGTCCACCAGGCTCTCGACGTGGCTCGCGTGCGCGACCAGCTCGTCCGGTTCGACCTCGAAGCCCGCGGCCGTCATGCGTTCACTTCCAATCCTGGTTCTTCCAGTCGCCGATCACCGGCGGCGCCACCGCCTGCTCGCCCGCGAAGAAGTTCGGGTCGTCGCTCTCGAGGTAGTCGGCCGACTTGTGTTCCTTGTCGTCTTCCTTCTTGCCGCCACGGGCTCCGGCACCCATGCCGCCCATGCCCGGGCTGCCCGCGGCACCGGCTTTGCCGGCCATGCCCGCGTTGCGCGCCGCCGCGGCTTCGGCCTCCGCGGCCGCGCCGGACGCGGCACCGCCGCCCAGGCTGCCCGCGCCCGTACCACGCACGCCGCCGCCGACACCACCGGCGCCCGCGCCCCCGCCGATTCCGCCGAGGGAGCCGCCCCCGGACCCGCCGCCGAGGCCGCCGAGCCGGCTCGCGATGCTCTCGCCGTTGATCCCGCCGCCGCGGCCGATGGTCGGCATCTTGGGGGTGCCGCCACCGGGAATGCCGCCGGGGCCGGTGCCGGTGGGCAGGCCGGTGATCGGGTCGATGCCGGGCGGGGTGAACCCGGGGATCGGGCTGCCGCCGCGGACCCCGCCGCCCCCGCCCGAGACGTCCGGGATGTTCGGGATCGACGGCGGCGTGTAGCCCGTGCCACCGGTGCCGCCGGTGCCCCCGCCGATGCCGGAGGGGGTGAAGCCGGACGACGTCGTCGAGTCGTCGAAGCCCGGCACCGACGAGCCGGGGATGCCCGACCCGGTGAAGCTGCCGCCGGGGATCTCGGGGATGCCGGCTCCCGAGAAGCCCGGACCACCGGCTCCGCCGCCACTGGCGGCCGGGATGCCGGCCCCGGAGAAGCCCGAGCCGCCGGCTCCGCCGCCGCTGCCGGGGATGCCCGCGCCCGAGAAACCGGACCCGCCCGCACCCGAACCGTCGCCGGGGATGCCGCTGCCGGAGAAGCCGGAGCCGCCCGCGCCCGACCCGCCACCGGGGATGCCGGCGCCGCTGCCACCGGGACCACCCGCGCCGTCGAGCCCGGCGGCGTCCAGCCCGGCCCGGGGGCGGCCCGCGGCCGTCGGGTCCAGCGCCGGGTCCATCGCCGTGCGGGCCATCAGCGGCTGGGCACCGCTCGTACCCGCGCCGCCCGCGCTCATCGCCGTGCCCTGGCGCTGCGCCGTGGCCGACGGGAGCTTCGGCGGGGCCGGGAACCTCGGCGTCGCGACCGCGGCGCCGATGGTCTCGTCGTACTGGGTGAGGATCTGCGCGGCGTGGTCACGGGCGGCCTGCTGCGCCCGGTAGGTCTGCATCGCCTCGCCCGCCGCCGCCGCGTACTGCACAGGGTCGGTCATCGACATCAGCTTCTGGTTGGTGCTCTGCAGGTCGAACTGCACCGGCGGGTTCGCGACCATCTGCCGCTGGGTCTCGTTCAGCGCCTGGGAGTGGATCTCCTGCTGGCGGCCGGCGAGCGTCGCGCCCTGCGCGGTCGCGCCCAGCCACTTGCCGACGCCGGCGAGGTGCTCGCGGACGGCGTCACCGGCGTCGCCCTGCCAGTTGCTGGTGCTCGCGTTGATCGCGTCGCCCAGCGTCTTCTGGTGCGTGCCCAGCTCGTTGCCGACCGAGACCCACTCCTCCGACGTCTCCGCGACGGTCGCCGGGTTGGCGTCCTGGGTGATGGCGTCGTTCATCTGCTCGTGGCTCGCGTTGGCCCACAGCGTCTTCGGCGCGCCGCCGTTCTCGCGCATGGTGAGACCCTCGTCGAGGCCGTGCTTGGCGGCGTCGAGGTGCTGCTGGTACAGCTCCTGGATCTTCTTGTCGCGCAGCACCGGGTCGACGGCCGGGCCGAGCCAGCCGGCCCGGATCTCGTCGTCGATCTGCTGGGTCGCCATCTCCCGGATCTCGTCGCCCGAGGGCACGTTGTCCGCCTTCAGCGGCCCGACGTAGTACTTCGACGACGAATCGGCCGTCACGTCGTAGAGCGGACTGCGCGGGTTGTAGTCCGGGGACGACGGGTCCGAGACGGACTCGGCGGTGGGTGCCACGGTCTCCCTCAGCTCTGGTCGGCGGTCGGGAGCGAGGTCAGCGTCGCGCGCGTGGTCTCTTCCCGGGACTTGTAGTTCTTCTTGGCCAGCTTGATGGCTTCGATGTAGGTCGGGAACTCCTGGCGCGCCGCCTGCAGCTGGGTGACCAGGCCGTTCTCGTCGGCGGCGGTGTTCACCATGTGCGCGGAGACCCACTGGCCGGTCGCGGTGCGGCTCATCGCCGGCGCGTCGTGCAGCCGCTGCAGGTTCGCCCACCGCTGCTCGAGCGACTCGAGGACGCCTTCGAGGGCCTCGATCAGCTGGTTGCCGGTGGTGTCGTCGATGGCGAAGCCGCCGGTCTGCGCGAGCCGCTTCAGCTGGGCGCCGGCGAGCCCGACGCGGACCGCGGCCATCGCCTTCTGCGCGGGGTCGGCGGCGGTCTGCATCTGCGCCGTCGCCTGGAGAGCCTGGGCAACCGCCTGGGTCTCTTCCGTCATCAGGACTGTTCCCTTTCCGGTCAGTACACCGCGGCGATGGCGTCGCGGATCGCGCGGGCGAGGTCGGCCCGCCCGGCCGGGACGTACTCGGCGGTCAGCTCCCCTGCCTCGCCGGTCGTGGTGCGCACCAGGTAGCGGCCGTCGGCGGTGTCCAGCCAGCTCAGCGGGTCGCTCGCGAGCCGCTCGCCGCGCCTGCCCTGCGCGGTGACGGCGATGTGGCCGCCGCCGAGCCGCGGTTCGGCGAGCACGCGTTCCAGCACGGCGACGTCCGACGGCTTGGGCGCCGGCGGACGGCGGCCCGGCCGCACCACGGCCTTGACCTCGATCATGCCGAAGGCGTCGGTCTCTTCTTCGTCGAACTCGGCGTCGGCGATCCGCTTGGCCGTCATGGCCGAGACCTCGCGCCCGGCCGCGCGGTGCACCACGTGCCTGCCGGTGGTCGCGGCCGGGGCGGGCGGCAGCACGCCGGTGACGACCTCGACCAGCTCCTCGTCGGCGAACAGCGAGAACAGCAGGTCGTCGGTGTCCGGGGCCTGGGTGATGCCGAGCGCCTGGGCGCCGTCGGTGACCACGAGCACGGCGACGTCGGCGCCGAGGCCGTCGATCCCGCTGACGGCAACCGAAACCCGCGGCTCGGCCAGCAGGTCGAACGCCGTCCGCACGCCCGGGTGCAGTTCGCCCGACACCGAAAGCCGTCGCTCCTCGAGCGCGTCGTACACCTGGCGCGCGACCCGCACGAACCGCACCGGGTCCGCCGGGAGGTTGCCCGCGCGCAACGGGTACCGCCGGATGTCGCCGCCGGTCGCCTGGCCGACGACGAGGGCTTCGACGACCTCGAGGACGAACTCGAACCTGTCCGCCATTTCCCCTCGCTGCATTTCGTTCGTCAAACCCTCAAGCAACTTTCCTGCCGAAGGTTAGCAGTGCCCGGGAAGCCCGCGTCGGCGCCGCCACGCGGGTGCCCGAAAGACCACGATCCCCGGCCTGTGCGGGCAAAGCGCGCTCGGTGATCTTTTCACCCGATGCGGTGCTGGTGCACGCGCAGCTGGAGGGTGACGAGATCCAGGAGCGGCGTCGCAACACCCAGCTCACGGGCACGCGCGGTGAGGTCGCCGAAGATCTGCTCACCCTCGACCGGGTGACCGCCGAGCAGGTCGCGGTACAGCGAAGATCCCCCCATCGCGGGGTCGGTGACGGTCTTCCGGGTGGCCGCGAGGTCGGCGGCGGGAACGGGGTACCCGGCGGCCGCGGCGACGGCGGCCGCTTCGGCCACGACGGCTTCGGCGAACTCCGCGCCGCCGGGGACGGCGACGACCTCGCCGATGGTGCTGCGCATCAGGCTGTTCACGGCCCCGATGGCGGCGATGAACACCCATTTCGCCCACATGGACTCGGTGATCCGCTCGTCCAGGGCGGCGGCGAACCCGGCGTCCTTCAGTGCGGCGTCGACGTCGGCGAGTTTCCCGGGCGCCGGCTGGGTGCGGGCGCCGTAGGCCAGGCTCTGCAGCGGGCCGAGCCGCCGGATGGCGCCTTCGTCGTCGATGGTGGTCTGCACCTTCGCGACGCCGCCGAGCACGGCGTCCGGACCGAAGCGCTTGTCCAGGGCGTCGATGTGCGCGAGGCCGTTGAGGAACGGCAGGATCAGCGTGCCGGGGCCGACGGCGGGGGCGAAATCGTCGATGGCCGAGGCCAGGCCGGTCGCCTTCACGGCGAGCAGGACCAGGTCGTAGGTGCAGTCGAGGGAGCCGGTCTCGGCGAGCACCGGGGCGAGGACGGTGTCCTCACCGAGGCCGACGATCCGCAGGCCGCGTTCCCGCAGCAGTTTCGCCCGGGCGGGCCGCACGAGGAAGGTGACGTCGCGGCCGGCCTGCGCCAGCCGTCCGCCGAAGTACCCGCCGGTCGCGCCGGCGCCCACCACGAGAATCTTCGAGTCGCTCACGAGTCGACGCTACGCCTGCCGCAAGGGTGTCCCAGTCCGCGGAATGAGTGCCGGATTCGTCCGGTACGACCGGGAGCCGGAACTCAACCGCGAGCCCCCACGGAACGCGCCCGATCGATATCCGGCCCCCGGTACAACCGTTCGGGAATCCGAGCCAAAGTGGACGGATGAACCTGCGGCCCCAACCCGTAGAGCTTCTGGAAACTCATGATCAACGGCCGCCAAGCGTCCGGATCGATGTGGTCGGCGCTCCCCGGCACCCGGATCGAGTCGTGCACGAACACCCGCTGCACCCGCACCTCGATCGCCACGATCCCGCCACGCTGCGAAGGATCCTCCTCGGCGACCGGGTGCACGGCCTCGACCACGGCCTCCATCGCCACCGGACACTCGGCGACCCGAGGCGGCGCGACCGTCTCGGACGCGACAGAAGTCAACCCCGCCCGCGAAAACTTGTCCGCGACGTGGAAGTACCCCCGCTTCACCTTCCCGGGCGGCACCGGATCCGATCCCGTCGTCAACGCCAGCCGGTCGACCGCCGCGGCCAGCTCGTCCGATGGCAGGTTCAGCACGCATTCGCGGGTGCGCAGCAGGTTCTGGGTCGTCTTGGACCGGGCCCCGAGCCCGAGCACCGCCCGCCAGCCCAGCCAGAACGCCGAGGACATCGGCGCCAGGTTGGCCGAACCGTCTTCGTTTTCACTGGATATCAGCACGACCGGCGTTCCGAAGTACAGGATTCCGGGCTCGATGGGCGTGTGCGCAGAAGTCTTCACGCCTCGATCCTGCCCACGGCGCGAAAGCCGGGCTGGCGGGAATCGGCCGTCGCGATCACCGGCGCCGCGAACGGCGCCGGTGATCGGCTGACGTCAGCTCGCGGCCGTCAACGCCCGCCTCGTGAGCACCCGCGCCAGGTGGCGGCGGTACTCCGCCGTCGCGTGGGGCTCGTCGGGCGGGTTCGTGTCCGACGCCGCCAGCGATGCCGCTTCGGCGATGGACTCCCCCGCCGCCAGCGCCGACTCCGTGGCCGTCGCCCGCAGCGGGACGCCGCCCATGTTGACCAAGCCGACCCGGCCGCCGACGACCGCCACCCCGACCATCGCCCAGTCGATCGCGCGGCGGGTGAACTTCTCGAAGCCCCAGCCCAAGCCCGTCTGCCGGGGCAAGCGGACCTCGATCAGCAGCTCGTCCGGCTCCAGCGGCGTCGTGAAGGGGCCGAGGAAGAACTCCGGCGCCGGGATGCGCCGCTCCCCCGCCGGGCCGCGCGCGACCAGGACCGCGTCCGATGCCAGGATCGCCGCCGGCAGGTCCGCCGCCGAGTCCGCGTGCGCCAGCGAGCCGCCGATCGTGCCGCGGTGGCGGACCTGGCGGTCGCCCACCGAAGCGGACACGTGCGCCAGCAGCGGCGCGTGCTCCAGCAGCACCGGGTCCCGGGAAAGGTCGCTGTAGCGGGACAATGCGCCGATCACGACGTCTTCGCCGTCGAGGCGGACGTACCGGAGCTCGTCCACCGGCCCGATGTCGATCAGGTACTCCGGCGCCGCCAGGCGCAGTTTCATCAGCGGCAGCAGGGAATGCCCGCCCGCGAGGACCTTCGCGTCGTCACCGTGCGCGGTGAGCAGCGACAACGCCTCGTCCACTGTGGACGCTCGCTGGTACTCGAACGCAGCCGGGATCACCGGTCCACCTCCTGCCCCGAGGCGTCGATCACGGCGCTGACGATGTTGTGGTAGCCCGTGCAGCGGCACAGGTTGCCCTCGAGCCCGGCGCGCACCTCGTCGCGCGTCGGCTTCGGGTTGTCGGCCAGCAACGACACCGACGCCATGATCATGCCCGGCGTGCAGAACCCGCACTGCAGGCCGTGCTGCTCGCGGAACGCGCGCTGCACCGGGTGCAGCTCACCGTCCGAACCGGACAGTCCCTCGACGGTCGTGACGGCGTGGCCGTCGGCCTGCGCGGCCAGCACCGTGCAGGACTTGACCGACTCGCCGTCGAGCAGCACCGTGCAGGCACCGCACGACGTCGTGTCGCAGCCGATGTTCGTGCCGGTCAGCCCGGCGGTGTCGCGCAGGAAGTGCACCAGCAACGTCCGGTCCGGCACCTCCTCGGCCACCGGCCGCCCGTTGACCTCGATCGAAACCTTCACCGCTGGTTCTCCTTGCCTGCTTCTTCCAATGCGGCCCAGACCCGGATCGGGGTCGTGGGCATGTCCAGGTGCTTGACACCGCGGGCCGAAAGCGCGTCCACCACGGCATTGTGCACCGCGGGCGTCGACCCGATGGTCGCGGCTTCGCCGATTCCCTTGACGCCCAGCAGGTTCCGGTCGGTCGGGGTGGCCATGTCGACCAGCTCGAAGTCCGGCAGCTCCACCGCGGTGACGAACGAGTAGTCCGCCAGCGTCGCGGTCGTCGGGTTGCCGTCGTCGTCGTAGGTGACGACCTCCATGAGCGCCTGCGCGGCGCCCTGGCCGAGCCCGCCGTGGCGTTGCCCGCGGAAGGTCAGCGGGTTCACGATCGGGCCGGCGTCGTCGACCGCGATGATCCGCCGCAGCTCGACCTTGCCGGTCTCGGTGTCGACCTCGACGACGGCGAGGTGGGCGCCGAACGGGAACGTCGGCTTGCCGCCGCCGAACCAGACGTCGGCCGAGAGCTTGCCCTCGCCGGCCGTCTCGGCGACCTGCGCCCAGCTGAGCACGGTGCTCGACGGCGCGCCGCGGACCTGCCAGACCCCGCGCTCGGCGTCCAGCTCGAGGTCTTCCGGCGCGGCTTCGAGCAGGTCGGCGGCCAGGTCCCGGGCCTGCGCGATGACCTCGTCGGCGGCCTGGCGGATCGCCGACCCGCCGAGCTGCAGCGACCGGGAGCCGAACGTGCCTACGGCCTTGGGCACCTCGTCGGTGTCGCCGTGGCGGACCGTGATCTTCTCCAGCGGCACGCCGAGCTGGTCGGACAGCAGCATCGCCAGCGACGTCCCGAGGCCCTGGCCGTGCGGGGAGCTGCCGGTCCAGGCGACGACCGAGCCGTCCGGGTGGATGTCGACGCGGCCGCTCTCGCCACCGCCGTCACCGCCGGTGATCTCGACGTAGGCGGCGATCCCGAGGCCTAGCTCGACGGGCTCGCCGGCGTCGCGGCGCCGTTTCTGCTCGGCGCGCAGCTCCGCGTGGCCGGCGCTCGCGAGGACCTTGTCGAGCGCCGCGGCGTACTCGCCGGTGTCGTAGGACGCGCCGGTCGGCGTCCGGTACGGGAACTCCTCGGGCCGGATGAAGTTGACGCGGCGGACCTCGGCCGGGTCCAGCCCGATTTCGGCCGCGAACACGTCCATGGCGCGCTCGACCGCGGCCGTCGCCTCCGGGCGGCCCGCGCCGCGGTAGGCCGCGATCGGCGTCGTGTTCGTGACGACCGCGCGGCTGCGCGTCTCCACCTTGGGGAACCGGTAGACGCCGACGGCCATCAGCTCGGTCAGCGTCGGGAGGAACAGCGTCCGCGGGTAGGCGCCGGCGTCCTGGACGACGTCGAGGCGGTAGGCGAGGACGGTGCCGTCGCGCTTGCCGCCGATGGTCACGGTGTTCTGCTGGGCGCGGCCGTGCGTCATCGAGGTGAGGTTCTCGCTGCGCGACTCGACCCAGCGCACGGGCCTGCCGATCTCCTTGGCGGCCCAGCCGAGGACGGTCGCCTCGGGGTCCGCGCCGATCTTCGCGCCGAAGCCGCCGCCGACGTCCGGGGCGATCACGCGCACGCGGTCTTCGCCGACGCCGAGGCTCATCGCCAGCTGCGTGCGGGCGATCTGGGCGTTCTGCGTGGAAAGCCAGACCGTCAGCCGGCCGTCCTCGCCCCACGCGCACGAGGCGCCGCGGCCCTCGAGGGGCGCGGGGGCGACGCGCTGGTTCACGATCGCCTGCGTGACGACGACGTCGCAGCCTTCGAAGATCGACTCGTCGAACTCCTGGGCGCCGTTGACCTGCATGATGTTGCTGTCCCGATCCGGGTACAGCAGCGTCTCGCCCGCCAGTGCCGCGTCGATGCTCGCGACGGCGTCGAGGGGGTCGTAGTCGATGTCGACCAGCTCGGCCGCGTCGGCCAGCTGGTAGCGCTCTTGGGTGAGGACGAGCGCGACGGGCTCGCCGACGTAGCGCACCACGCCGTCGGCCAGCCACGGTTCCTTCACCGGCCCCGCGTCGTGCGGGTCGAGGCCGAGGTCGGCGGCGGTGAACACGCCGAGCACCCCCGGCGCCGCCGTCGCCTCGCTGACGTCGATGTTTCCGATCCGCGCGTGCGCGACCGGACTGCGCACGAACACCGCATGCGCGGCGCCGGAAAGCGCTTCCTCCCGCAGATCGTCCACGTAGGTGCCGCCCGCGGTGATCAGGTTCCGATCCTCCTGGCGGACCACCCTGGTCCCGACAATGCTCATCTGGTCTCCTGCTCGCCGATACCCCGCCGATCATGCCCTGTTTTCAGGAGAACGCCAGCACCACGGCGAGTCCGAGCCCGGCGATACCGATTCCGATGCGCAACGGCGTCGCCGGGAGGCGGCGGACGAGGTTCGAGCCCAGCCACGAGCCGGCGAGGGAGCCGAGGCAGACGGCGAGCGCGGCGGCCCAGACGACCTTGCCGGTGCAGGCGAAGACGATCGCGGCGAGCAGGTTCGCCGAGCCGGTGACCAGGTTCTTCGCGGCGTTCGTCCGGGCCAGGGACTGGCTCCAGACGGAGACGAGCAGCGCGAGCATGAGCACCCCGGCGGCGGCGCCGAAGTAGCCGCCGTAGACACCGATGAAGAACGCGGCGACAGCGGTGGCCGGGCTCAGGCCGTGGTGTTCGGCGCCTTCGGCCAGCCGGCGCAGCCGCGGACCGGCGATGAGGACGATCGAGGCACCGCCGATCAGCCACGGGACGATGGCGGTGAAGGCATCGGATGGGGTCAGGAGCAGGACCAGGCCGCCGCACGCGCCGCCGACGGTGGTGATGAGGCAGAGCGGAACGAGTCGGGCGCGCTGGCCGGCGAGTTCGGGACGCGCCCCGGCGGCGGCTCCGGCGGTGGTGCCGAGCATGGCGACGGTGTTGGTGACGTTCGCGGTGACGGGCGGCAGGCCCGCGGCGAGGAGGGCGGGGTAGGAGACGAGTGAGGCGAGCCCGGCGGTCGCCCCGGTCAGGCCGGCTCCGGCTCCGGCCAGGACGAGGAGGAGGAAGGTGCCGGGGTCGGTGATCACGTTGTCATCTCAGCACGGGCGGAGCTGGTAGGCCGCAGTGAGCTTGCTTTCACCGCGCCGAAGCCGGTCGTGAGTGAGAAACAGGATTAGAACACTGTTTCCCACTCACGACGGGGTGGGTATAGGCCGTTATACGAATTACCTTGGCCTTGTCCGAAACCGGACGGGATCCGCCACCAGCCTTGCCCCGCGACCGGGAGCCGTCACAGAATCCGCGCTGACAAGGTTGTCATCGAGCGGAGACCGAGACCATGGGTGAGTTCAACCGGCGGAACGCACTACTCGGCGCGGGCGGCGTCGCGGCACTGCTGACCTCGGGTCTGCTGCCCAGCGTCGCCCGAGCCGCAGGGAAGACACCGACGGCGCCACCCGATCCCGTCGCCGCCACCTACCTGCGCGTTCTGCTCCGGCACACCCGCTGGGCCGAGCAGCAGTTCGACACGAAAGCCGGGATCTACCCCGCGAAGGACTTCACCTTCGCCGTCGTGCTCGGCAACGCCCTTCTCCTGACCCGCGACGGCTACGACCCCGCCATCGCCGGCGTCGAAAAAGACCAGCTCAAAGCCCACACCCTCGCCACCATCAAGCACTTCGCCGCGTCCAACCTGCTCGCCGGCGGCACCGAATGGGGCCGGAAGCTCTTCTTCGACACCACCTTCCAGTCCTACTTCCTGCTCGCCGCCCGTCTACTGTGGACAGACCTCGACGACACCACGAAACAGCACGTCGACCGCATCACCACCGGGCAAGCCGCCTACACCACCGCCCTCGGCACCAAGGACGACCCGGCCTCCGGCAGCTGGACCCCCAACGGTCTCGAAGGCGGCTTCCAAGGCGACACCAAGCTCGAAGAGATGGGCGTCTACGCGCAATCACTCGCCCCCGCGCTCGCGTGGGCGGCCCAAGACCCACGAGCGAAAGACTGGCGAGACGCCTTCGGCACCTGGAGCCGCAACGAAGGCGGGCTCCCGGCGGCCGACCTCGCCAACCCGCGGCTGGTCGACGGCAGGCCTGTCAGCGCCAACACCGCCACCAACCTCCACGACACCTTCCTCGTCGAGAACCACGGCTCCTTCGGCCCGCACTACCAGGAGGAGCTCTGGCGCACCTCCGGCCGCAACGCGATGCACTTCCTCGCCGCCGGCACGCCGCTGCCCGAGGTCCTCACCGCCCAGCCGAACGGCGAACTCCTCTGGCGCACCATGCTGCTGATGACCAGCGACGCCGGCGAACCGCTGATGCCGATGGTCGCCGACCGCGAGCACCTCTACGGCCGGGACGTCATCCCGCTCGCCTTCCGCGCCCAGGTCCTCGGCGACCGCCACGCCGCCTACGCCGAGGCCCAGCTGGCCGCCCGGCTCGAGCCCTATCAGGCCTACGCGCCCGCCGACCGGATCACGAAGTTCTCCGGCGAACCCAAGTACGAGCCGGAAGCCCGGGCCGAACTCGCCATCAGCTACCTCCTCCACGAGTGGCGCGCCCGGCAGCGTCCGATCACCCCGGTCACCAAGCAGGAGTTCGACACCCACGCCGCCGGGGCCGCCGACTTCGGGGCCGGTCCCGGACTGCTCGCCCACCGCTCCCCCGCCGCCTGGGCGGGCACCGTCACCAAACCCGGCTTCGTCAAGTTCGCCTGGCAGCCGCACCACGACGACTGGCTCTTCGTCCTCGGCGGCGCCAACCCGATGCTGCTGCCGGCCACGGACATCGCCGTCCGGGAACGCCACGCCACCACCTACGCGAAGGTCCGCGACGGCTTCGACGGCACCGTCGGCGTCCTCCGCTTCGACACCGGGTACGCCGCCTTCGCCACCCTTCCGACCGGGGCCGCCGTGTACGCCAGCACCGGCGTCGCCGAGGGCGAAGGCGTCCTGAACGTCTACAACCTCGCCATGCCCGGCGTGCCGGGCCTCGACGGCGACCGCACCTACACCGCCGCCGAAGGCACGGTGACGATCGGAGCGCGGACGGCGGGCGTCCGGACCGACGACCTGACGTTCGCCCCGGTCACCGCCCGGCACGTCCGCATGCTCGGCATCCAGCCGGACCCGCAGTACGGCTACTCGCTCTGGGCCTTCGAGATCCGCGACGGCGACGGCCCGGACCTCGCGCGGACCGGAACCGCTTCGGCGTCCTCCGCGAGTACCGGCAAGGAAGCCGGGTACGCCAACGATGGCGACGCCACCACCCGCTGGGCGGTGTCCACATCGGACCGGCCACGCGCCGACAGCTGGCTCGCGATCGACCTCGGCGCACCGCGGACGTTCGATCGGGCCAGGCTGAGCTGGGAAGCGGCCGCCGGGCGGAAGTACCGCGTCGAGACCTCCGAGGACGGCGTCACCTGGACGACGGCGGCGACCTACCCGACTCCCGCGCTCAGCAGCACGAAGGGCCGGCTGGACATCGACGGCCGGGCCGGGATCACCGTCGCCGGCCCGAACCCGCTCACCGTCACCGGCGACCGCGTCACGCTCTCCGACGGCCCGGCCGCGCCCTTCGTCGCCGAGCTGCGCCCCGGTCCCGCCCAGCCGGCCGGCCGGGTCGCCACGAGCGCGGCCGCGATCGAAGCCACCGTCACCGACGGCTTCCTCGTCCTGCTCAACCTCGCCGGCGCGGCGGCGAGCGGCACCCTGCCCCTTCCGGGGAACCGGCTCTACCGCGGCGAGCAGACCACCACCCGCACCGGCACGGAGTTCTCCTTCGCGCTGGCCGCGGCGGAAGGCCGCATCGAACCCCCGCGGTTCACGCTCAAGGCCCCGCCCGGGGTGAAAGCGGTCGTGCGCGACGCGAGCCGGGTCGAGCTCACCGCGCCGGCCGGGCTGCTGCCCGTGCTCGTCACCGTGATTCCGGACGGCGGTCGCGCGCGGGCCGTGCTGCTGCCGCCGCGCCGGACCGTGCCGGTCGTCTTCGGCGACGTCCGCCCGTACCCGCTGGCCGACCGCGCGCTCGGCCGGACCACCTTCCCCGCCGAGCCCCTGCCGCCGGGGATGTCCAGCCCCGCCGCGGCCGTCGACGACGACCCGGCGACGGCGTGGCGACCGGGCCCGGACGGCCGGATGGTCGTCGATCTCGGGGCGGTGACGGCGGTTTCCGCCGTCGAGCTGGCCTGGACCCGCGGCCGGGTGCCCGTCGCGACCGTCGAAACCAGCGTCGACGGCATCACCTACGCGGCCGCGAGCGCGGGTCCGGCCCGCTACGTGGCCGTCCGGACGCGCTGGAAGACCGGCGACGCGGGCCTTTCCCGGCTGTCTGTCCGGACTTGATCGATCTCGCACCGCTCGCGGTGGCCCCGAGGGCGAGTACCTTTGCAGCACAGGGCCCCCGGGAGGACGGATGCGCGTCACGATCGCCGAGGTCGCCCGCCGGGCGCGGGTGAGCAAGACGACCGTGTCGCGGGTGCTCAACAACAAAGCCGATGTGGACGCGGCCACCGCGATCCGGGTGCGCGAGGTGATCGCGGCGACCGGGTACATCCCGAGCGCCGGAGCGGTCGGGCTCGCGCGCGGCGTGACCCGCACGGTCGGGATGCTGGTGCCGGGCCTGACCTGGCCGTGGATGGGCGAGGTGCTGCAGGGCGTCGCCGACGTCGTGGAGGCCAAGGGGTACGGCCTGCTGCTGTCCACGGCCAACCGCGGGACCGAATCCCTCGGCGAGTTCTCCCGGCAGGTGTCGGCGAAGGCGTTCGACGGCCTGCTGCTCGTCGAACCGCCGGACGCCGTGCGGCACCTGCGTGTGCTGCACGATTCCGGGCTGCCGGTGGTGGTGATCGACGACCGCGGGCGGCGGCCCGCGTTCCCGTCGGTGGGCACGGACAACCGGCAGGGTGGCGCCGCCGCGGCCCGGCACCTGCTCGACACCGGCCGCACCCGGTTCGCGGTCGTGACCGGGCCGCGCGACTTCGGCTGCACCACCGACCGCCTCAACGGGTTCAACGACGTCGTGCGCGAAGCCGGGCTGACGCTCGACCCGCGCCTGATCATCGAAGGCGACTTCACGAGCGAAAGCGGCGAGGCCGCGATCCTCCAGCTGCTGGCCACCGGGCCGGAGTTCGACGCCGTCTTCGCGCACAACGACCTCACGGCGGCCGGGGTGCTGGCCGGGCTCCGGAAGTACGGGCGCGCGGTGCCGGGGGACGTCGCCGTGGTCGGGTTCGACGACATCCCCCTGGCCGCGCACACCCAGCCGGCGCTGACGACGATCCGCCAGCCCCTGCGGGAGATGGGCGAGACGGCGGCGCGGCAGCTGCTCGACCGGCTGGGTGGGGCGCCCCGGCCGGACGAGCCGCTGATCGTGCCGACGTCCCTGGTGATCCGCGAATCGACTCAGGAGACGGTCAGCGCCGCCGACAGCGGGACGTTGCGCGAGGAGTCCCCCACGTAGACGCGGTACTGACCGGCGTTGGTCGTCCACGACCCGGTCCAGTGCGCGAGGTCCCGCGGCGTGAGCGGGAACGACACCTGCGTGCTTTGCCCGGGGCCGAGCTGCACCTTCCTGAACCCCTTCAGTTGTTTCGGCGGTTCACCGTTCCCGCTCGGCTGTCCGACGTAGAGCTGGACGACGTCGGCGCCCGCGCGGGTGCCGGTGTTGGTCACCGTCGCCGTCACGGTCGCGGTGCCGTTCGTGCCCTGCGGTGTGACGACCAGGTTCGAGAACCCGAACGTCGTGTACGACAGGCCGAAGCCGAACGGGAACAGCGGGTCGAGGTTCCGGCTGTCGTACCACCGGTAGCCGACGTTGAGCCCTTCGGAGTACTCGATCCGGTCGTTCGCGCCCGGGAACTGCTGGACGTTCGCCGTCGGCAGGTCGGCGATCTGCTTCGGGAAGCTGATCGGCAGCTTGCCCGACGGGTTGACGTCGCCGTAGAGCAGCGACGCGAGCGCGTTGCCGTTCTCCTGGCCCGGGTACCAGCCCTCGATCACCGCGGCGACCTTGCCCAGCCACGGCATGGTCACCGCCGACCCCGTGTTGAGCACGACGACCGTGCGCGGGTTGGCCGACGCGACGGCGTCGATCAGGTCGTTCTGCTGGTTCTGCAGGTCGATCGTGTCGAGGTCCTGCGTCTCGGACTCGCCGTAGCTGGCGAACACGATCGCGACGTCCGCGGTGCGGGCGGCCGCCACCGCACCCGGGATGTTCGGCGTCTGCACGTGCTCACCCGCCCCGTCCACATAGGACACCGTGACGCCGGAGCCCGCCCTGGCCTTGATGCCGTTGATCGGGTTGACCGACGCCGGCGACGGGTTGACCTTGGCGCTGCCGCCGCCGATGTTCTGCGGGTCGATCCCGTCGCCGCCGGACAGCGCGATCGACTTGACCGACGAACCCAGCGGCAGCACCCCGGTGTTCTTCAGCAGCACCGACCCGGCCGCGGCGACGTCCCTCGCCGTGGCGACGTTCGCCGCGTTCGTCACGACCGACTGCGGGGTGCCCCGCCGAGCCCGGTCGAAGACGCCGAACCGGAACATCTGGGTCAGCACCCGCCGGACCATGTCGTCGACGCGGGCCTGCGTGACTTCGCCGCGGGAGACGGCGTCGAGCAGGCCCTGGCCGAAGAACGCGCCACCGGGCATCTCCATGTCGAGCCCGCCGTTGGCCAGCTGCCGCGGGCCGCCGGAGGCCGAACCCCAGTCGGAGCCCACGAACCCGCCCCACCCGGCGTCCTGCTTGATCGCCGTGGTGAGCACGCCGCTGTTCTGGCACGCCGGGACGCCGTTGATCTGGTTGTAGGCGCACATCATCGACGCGACCTGGCCCTGGCTCGCCACCTGCTGGAACGCCGGCAGGTACAGCTCGTGCAGGGTCCGGTCGTCGATGATGACGTTGTCCGACGGCGTCCCGCGCGACGCCCCGGCCTCGACGTTGTACGCCGCCGCGTGCTTGGCCTGCGCCAGCACGCCCTGGCTCTGGATGCCCTGGATCGTCGAGGTCCCGGCCGCGCCGGCGAGGTAGGGGTCCTCGCTGTAGGTCTCGAAGTTGCGGCCCCAGCGCGGGTCTCGGACCAGGTTGATCGTCGGGCCGAGGGCGATGTCGACGCCCTTGCCCGCGAACTCGGCACCCATCGCGGTGCCGTAGCGGTTCATCAGCCCGGTGTCCCAGGTCGCGGCGGCCGACACCGGCGCCGGGAACTGCGTGACGCCGTCGAGGCCGTCACCGACCCCGGCCGGGCCGTCCTGCAGGCCGAGTGCCGGGATGCACAGCTCCGGCACGGCGTCGGTGTTGCCGATGTACGGCCCGGTCGCGCCGTTGCCGTGCAGCACCTTCACCTTCTGCTGCGCCGTCATGGCCGCCATCAGCTGGTTCACGCGGTCGGCGACCGGCGCCGTGGAACCGACCCACGGGCAGCCACCCGGGTTGGTGGGCGTGGTCGTCGGCGGGGCGCTGTCGCTGGTGTGCACCGCGAACTCCCACAGCGAGACACCCCACTGGGTGGCCCGTGCGGTCGCGTTCAGCCGGACGTAGCGGGCGGTCCCGCTCACCGCGGGGTGCTCGGTGCCGCCCGCACCGGCCACGGTGGCCGCCGTCGTCCACGTCGAGCCGTTGGTGGACAGCTGGATCGTGTACGCGCTCGCGTACGCCGCCTCCCACGTCAGGTCCACGCCGCAGACCGGGCGCGCGCTGCCGAGGTCGACCTGGATCCACTGCGGGTCCGCGGCCAGGCTCGACCAGCGGGTCCCGCCGTCGCCGTCGAAGGCCGCCGACGCCGGGAAGGCGTCGGATTGGACGCTGGAGGCCGTCGCCGGTTGCCGCAACGCCGCGTTGGCGCTGCCGCACGCCTGGGCCGATCCGTCGCCGTAGACCTGGAACTCCCACAGCGACACACCCCACTGGGTGGCCCGCTGGGTCGTCGTCAGCCGGACGTACCGGCCGGTGCCGGACACCGGCAGCGTCTGCGTGCCGCCGGTGCCCGTCGTCGTCGAGTACACAGTGGACCACTGGCTGCCGTCGGCCGACGCCTGGAGCGTGAACGCCTTGGCGTAGGCGGCCTCCCACTGCAGCACGACCTGGTTCAGCGTGTGGGACGCGCCGAGGTCCACCTGCAGCGTCTGCGGGTCGGCGGCCAGGCTGGACCAGCGGGTGCCCGGGTCGCCGTCCACCGCGGCCGACGCCGGGAAGGCGGCGTTCTCGGTGGACGACGCGGTCACGGCGTGCCCCTGCGAGAGCAGCGCCGGAGCCGCCTGGGCGGTGAACAGCGGCACGGTGAGCAGGCCCACCGCGACCACCGCGCCGAGGGCGAGCCGCTTCACTGGTAGACCCGCACGTAGTCGATCACCATATCCTGCGGCAGCACGGTCCCCGCTCCCGGCGGGCCGGGGAAGTCGCCGCCGATGGCGTTGTTGAGGATGAGGAAGAACGGGTGGTCGTAGACCCACGGCCCGCGCGTGCTCTCCACGGTGTCGCGGTTGATCGTCTCGAAGGCGTTGCCGTCCACGGAAAAGGTCATGTGGGTGGCGTCCCAGTCGAGGCCGAACTTGTGGAAGCCCGCGGAGACGTCCTGGCCGAGGTCGAGCGGGGCGCCGATGCCGCCGGCGCCGTTGTACGCGGGGGCGTGGATCGTCGAGTACGCCAGGTTCGGCGACTTGCCGACGTGCTCCATGATGTCGATCTCGCCGCAGTTGGGCCACGGCGTACCGCTGAAGAAGTTGGCGCCCAGCAGCCAGAACGCGGGCCACAGCCCCTGCGTGCCGGACACCTTGATGTTCGCTTCGACGTGGCCGTAGGTGAAGCTGAACTTGCCCGCGGTGTTGATCCGGCCCGAGGTGTACTGGCACGTGCCGCTGCCGCTGATCGGGTCGACCGGGCACGCGCTGCCCGGAGTGGCTTCGCGGCGGACCTGGATGACGAGGTTGCCGCGGCCGTCCTGCTTGGCGTTGTTGTTGTTCGTGTAGTACTCGAGCTCGTTGTTGACGCCGGGACCGGTCTCGGCGGTCCACTTGCTCGCGTCCGGGGCCGCGCCCGCGGCGCCGTTGAACTCGTCGCTCCAGACCAGCGTGCCCGGGAAGTGCGGGGCCGGCGGGGCGGGCGGCGGCTGCGTCGGGTTGCCGCCGGTGCCGTAGACGTCGAAGCCCCACAGCGAGTAGCCGTAGCCGTTCGAGCGGGCCGTGCCGTACATCCGAACGTACCGCCCGGTTCCGTTGACGGTCAGCGTCTCCTTAAAGCCCTTGCCCGTGGTCGTCGAGTAGATCGACGTCCAGTTCGCGTTGTCGTTCGACACCTGGATCTGGTACGCGACGGCGTAGGCCGGGTCCCACTGGAGCACGACCTGGTGGACCGCCGCGGTGGCGCCGAGGTCGACGGTGATCCAGCCCGGGTCGACCCAGCCGGTGGTCGCGCTGGTCGCCCACCGCGTGCCCGGGTCGTGGTCGAACGCCTTGGCCGGGAGGCAGCCGGGGCACGCGCCGTCGTCCTGGGAGGACGATGCCGTGCCGGGTTTGCCGTAGGACAGCAGGACGTCACCGGGCTGGGTCGTGCCGCCTCCGCCGTAGACCTGGAACTCCCACAGCGAATAGCCGTACTGGGTGGCTCGCTGGGTGCCGGTCAGCCGGACGTACCGGCCGCTGCCGGTGACGTTCAGGGTCTGGTTGCCGCCGGTCGCGGTGGTGGTCGAGTACAGCGACGTCCAGTTCGCGCCGTCGGTGGACGCCTGGATCGTGAACGCCTCGGCGTAGGCGGCTTCCCAGTTCAGCACGACCTGCGACAGCTGCTGGGCGGAGCCGAGGTCGACCTGGAGGTACTGCGGGTCACTGAAGCCGCTGGACCAGCGGGTGCCGGGGTCGCCGTCGACGGCGGCCGACGCCGGGAACGCGGCGGACTCGGTCGAGGACGCCGTCACCGGGCGGCCTTGGGAGAGCAGGACGGGCGCCGCCTGCGCCACCGGGGCGGTGAGCAGGGCGGCCAGGGTCAGGGCGAGGACGGCGAGGACCCGGATCCTCGGCGTGCGGCGTTGCATGGGCACCTCCACGGCGAACCGGCGCCGGGGCGGCCTTGCCCCGGCGCGGATCGGCTCACGTGGTCGCCGGCGCGGGTGTGGGTCCCGGCCGTCGGCACGCTCTTACTTCAGGATATAAATAAAGAGCCGTAAAATGTCAACGGTCCTGCGCCGGGTGGTCGCGGACCAGCGCGAGGACTGGTCCGGGTGAGGAGAATCCGCGCCGGAGTCTTGACGCCGTCGAACCCGGCGCTGTTAACTGCGATCTCATCGACGGAACCGGTTCCGTGACCGCCACCGGGACGGCTCCGTCGCGACACGCACCCTTCGGGCTGACTGGTTCGCGCTCCTCGCACCACCCGGTACCGCTCCTCCGGCTCACGGCGCCGGGCGGGTGCCCGGACGCGGACCCGCCGCACCACCCGAGCCGGCGCGAGCTGTGGGGCTCGCCCGGCCCGTTTCGCACGTCCTCCCCCCGATCAGCAGGCAGGCCGATGAGATCAACGACGTTCTCCCCTGTTCACCGTCTCCTCGTCATCGCGACCACCTTCGTCACCGCGGTCACCACCGCGGCGGTGGTCGGCTCCGCGCCGGCGCAGGCCGCCGCGTGCGGCACGGCGAACCTCGCGCAGGGCCACCCCGCGACCGCGTCCTCGACCGAGAACGGCGGCACACCCGCGTCCGCCGCCGTGGACGGCAACACCGGCACGCGCTGGTCCAGCGCGTTCAGCGATCCGCAGTGGCTGCAGGTCGACCTGGGCTCCGCGCAGCAGCTCTGCGACGTGGTCCTCACCTGGGAAGCCGCGTACGCGAAAGCGTTCTCCGTCCAGCTGTCCTCGGACGCGAGCAGCTGGACGACCGCGTACTCGACGACCACCGGGACCGGCGGCACGCAGACGGTGCCGCTCAGTGGCACCGCGCGCTACCTGCGGGTCTACGGCACCCAGCGGGCGACCGGCTACGGCTACTCCCTCTGGGAAGCGGCCGTGCACGGCACCGGCGGCGGGACGACCATCCCGCCGACCGACCCGCGCAACCCGGATTTCGGCTCGAACGTGTCGGTGTTCGACCCGTCGACCCCGGCCGCGACCATCCAGAACCGGCTGACGCAGATCGCGGACCAGCAGCACACCAACCAGTTCGGCACCGAGCGCTACGCCGTGCTGTTCAAGCCGGGCACCTACAACGCCGACGTCAACCTCGGCTTCTACGAGCAGGTCGCGGGCCTCGGCCTGTCGCCGGACGACGTCAACCTCAACGGCCACGTCCGCGTCGAAGCGGATTGGCTGCAGCAGGGCGACAACCCGAACAACAAGGGCAACGCGACGCAGAACTTCTGGCGGTCGGCCGAAAACCTGGCCGTGACACTGCCGGCCGGCCAGGTCGAGCGCTGGGCCGTCGCGCAGGCCGCGCCCTACCGCCGGATGCACCTCAAGGGCAGCCAGATCCAGCTGTGGAACGGCGGCGACGGCTGGGCCAGCGGTGGCCTGATCGCCGACAGCAAGATCGACGGCGTCGCCGTTTCCGGTTCGCAGCAGCAGTTCCTGACCCGCAACAGCGAGCTGGGCGGCTGGCAGGGCGGGGTCTGGAACATGGTGTTCGTCGGCTCGACCGGCACCCCGCCGGCGAGCTTCCCGAACCCGCCGGAGACGGTCGTCGGTCAGACCCCGGTCATCCGCGAGAAGCCGTTCCTCTACGTCGACGGCTCGGGCAGCTACAACGTGTTCGTCCCGGCGCTGCGGCAGAACTCCCAGGGCACCAGCTGGGGCCACGGCACACCGGCCGGGCAGTCGATCTCGCTCAGCGAGTTCTACGTCGCGCACCCGTCGGACTCGGCGGCGACGCTCAACGCCGCGCTGGCGGCGGGCAAGAACCTGCTGGTCACCCCGGGCGTCTACCACCTCGACCAGGCGCTGGACATCACGCGCCCGGACACCGTGGTGCTCGGTCTCGGCCTGGCGACGCTGATGCCCACCAACGGCACCGCGGCGATCACGACGTCCGATGTGGACGGGGTGAAGATCGCCGGGCTGCTGATCGACGCGGGCGCGGTGAACTCGCCGGTGCTCGTGCAGGTGGGCCAGCCGGGCTCGAACGCGAACCACGCGGCCGACCCGACGTCACTGCACGACGTGTTCTTCCGGATCGGCGGCGCGGCCGTCGGCAAGGCCACGCAGACGCTGGTGGTCAACTCGAACAACGTCATCGGCGACCACATGTGGCTCTGGCGCGGCGACCACTCGTACGGCGTCGGCTGGAACGTCAACACCGCGGCGAACGGCCTGGTGGTCAACGGAGCGAACGTGACGATGTACGGCCTGTTCGTGGAGCACTACCAGCAGTACGAGGTGCTCTGGAACGGCAACGGCGGGCGGACGTACTTCTTCCAGAACGAGCTGCCGTACGACCCGCCGGACCAGGCGTCCTGGTCCAGCGGCGGCGGGCGGCAGGGCTGGGCGGCGTACAAGGTGGCCGACTCGGTGACCAGCCACGAAGGCTGGGGCCTCGGCAGCTACTGCTTCTTCAACACCAACCCGTCCATTGTGGCCAGTCACTCCTTCGAGGTGCCGAACAACTCCGGGGTCCGGTTCCACAACCTCGTTTCGGTGTCACTCGGCGGCGTCGGCACGATCGCGCACGTCATCAACGATTCGGGTGACGCCGCGAACACCGGGCACCAGGTGAGCCCGCTGGTCTCCTACCCGTAGCACGGCGGCGACGTACGCGTCCGGGCGGACCAGCCAGGCTTCGCCCGGGCGCGCACCCAGCACGCCACCGACCGGGATCTCCACCGACCGCGCACCCTCCGCCCGCACGCCCGGCGTCGTCAGCAGCAGGAACCCCTGCCGCGCCAGGTCCCGCAACCGTCCACTCGCGACGGTGACGTCCGGCAGCAGCACGCCCGGCCCCGGCGGCGGGACCGCCCCGCGCGGCGGCCGTCCCGCGAACGGCCGGAGCGGATCGGCCGTGGTCAACGGCGAATCCGGGTACCAGAACGGTTCCGCCAGCCGGCCCGAGTCGACCAGCGCGCAGGCGGCCGGGTCGTGCGCCGCCCGCGTGAGCACGTCCAGCCGGCGGCGGTGCTGCTCGTCGTCCTGGGGTACCAGGAAGTCCATCGTGGCCGTGGTGACGGCCGCGTTCTCCACCGCGGCCGCGTGCCGCTCGGTGTGGTAGCTCTCCAGCAGCTCCTCCCCCGCCTCGCCGCGCAGGACGGCGGCCAGCTTCCAGGCCGCGTTCTCCGCGTCGGCCACGCCGGAGTTGAGCCCGCGCGCGCCGAACGGCGCGACCAGGTGCGCGCAGTCGCCGGCCAGCAGCACCCGGCCGACCCGCATCCGCGGCACCAGCCGCGTGTGGAAGCGGTACACCGAGCGCCAGATCACCTCGTACGGCGCCGCACCGATGATCGCGCGGATCCGCTTCTCCATCGCTCCGCCCGACTCCTCGGCCGCGAGGTCGTAGTCCTCGGGCACCTGCCAGTCGATGCGGAACTGCGAGCCGGGGCAGGGGTGGATGAGCACCTGGCGGCCCGGGTTCCACGGCGGGTCGAAGTAGAACCGGCGCTCGGCCGCCCACCCCGGCAGGTCGGCGCGGATGTCGCAGATCAGGAACAGGTCGCGGAACGACACGCCTTCGAGGTGCTGCCCGAGTGCCCGCCGCACGGTGTCGCCGCGCGCGCCCGCGCAGGCGATCGCGTAGTCGGCTTCGATCCGGCGCGGGCCGTCCGCCGTGTCGCACTCGAGCACCACCCGGCCGGGCTGGGTCAGCCCGGTAACGCGGTGGCCGCGGCGGACGTCGATCAGCGGCTGCCGCGCGATCAGCTCGTCCAGGACCTGCTCGACGCGGGCCTGCGACAGGTTGACGAACGGCGGCAGCGCCGACCCGCCGTCGGGCAGGTCCAGGGAGAACAGCTCGGCGGCGCGGTGGAACGTCCGCGCGGTCGTCCAGGTGAGGCCCTCCTCGGCGAGGCGGCCCGCGCCGAGCGACGCCCAGACGTCCAAAGTGTCCCGTTGCTGGCAGATGGCCTTGGACCCCACGGGATCGCGCACCTCGTGCTCGTCGACGAGCACCACCGGTACACCCCAGCGCGCCAGCAGCAGCGCGGCCGTCTGGCCGACCGGGCCGCTGCCCAGGACGGCGACCCTCATCCCTGGAGCTGGTCCCAGACTTCGCGGTCGCGTTCGGCTGTCCACACCACCGGCCGTTCGACGCCGCCGAGCTCGTTCCACAGCCGGGAGACGTCGAAGGGCAGGCAGTGCTCGAAGATCGGCCAGTGGCCGTACCGGTCGTTCAGGGCCGCGTGCGTGCGCTCGAAGGCTTCCTTGAGCGTGCCGCCGGCCTCGCGGACCGCGCCGACCTCGCGGATCATCGTGTCCAGGAAGTGCCGGGTCTGCGCGATGGCGGCGTCGACGGCTTCGCGGCCGCGGCTCACCCCGCCGCGGCCGCCGATCAGCGACTCGGCGCCGAACGCGGCCACCCGGTCCAAAGTGGACGACGCCCACTCGCGGTGGAACGCGTCGCCGGTGTAGAGCGCGGCTTCGGCTTCGACGAGGTCACCGGCGTAGAGGATCCGCTGCCGCGGCAGCCACGCCACGATGTCGCCCTCGGTGTGGCCGCGGCCGCAGTACTGCAGGACGAGGTCGCCGCGGTCGCCGCCGAGGTCGATCGTCAACCGGTCGGAGAAGGTCAGCGTCGGCCAGGTCAGGCCGGGCACCGAGGCCGCGCCCTTGGCCAGCCGCGGCATCCGGCCGAACTCGCTTTCCCAATCCTCCTTGCCGCGCTCGGCGACCAGGGCCCGGGTGTTCTCGTGCGCGACGATCACGTCCGCGTCGAACGCCGACGCGCCCAGCACGCGCACCGCGTGGTAGTGGCTCAGCACCAGGTAGCGCACGGGTTTGTCGGTGTGTTCACGGAGTTTCGCGAGCCATTCGCCCGCCGCGACCGGCGTGGCCAGCGCTTCGAAGCAGACGAGGAAGTCCTCGCCTTCGACGGCACCGATGTTCGGGTCGCCCTCCGCGGTCAGCGCGTACACGCCGTCGTCGAGGACTTCGAGGGTTTGCGCTTTCTCCGCCAGGTCGGCCGAAGAGGCGAAAGCTTTCTTCGTCACGGCGAGCGCTCCTTATGATCGTCAAAGGTTTGACTATCTCGCCGGATCACCCTAGCCCGCCGGAACGGCGTGCGGAACCCCTTCGCCTAATCTGGGCCGCATGACCGAGCGACCGGCCGAAGACCTCGACTACCTTTCGTTCGTCGACTACGCGATCGGGAAGGCGAAGGCGGAGCTGCCGGACACCGACCCCGTCGCGATGCGCCTCGGCCTGACGCTCCACCGGCTCGCGGGCGCGCTGGTCTACGACTGGGAGTCGACGGTGCACCGGCCACGCGGGCTGAGCTGGGGCGGGTTCCGGGTGCTGTTCGTGCTGTGGCTGGCCGGCCCGCTCGAGTCCCGGCACGCGGCGCGCCTGGCCGGGATGAGCCGCGCGGCGGTGTCGGCGCTGGTCAAAACCCTGGAACGGGACGGACTGGTGACCCGCACGCAGGTCCCCGAGGACCGCCGGGCGGTCCGGCTCGCGCTGACGGAGGCGGGGCGCACCGCGGTGACCGACGCCTACCAGGCGCACAACACGCGCGAGCGGGCCTGGGCGGCGTCACTGACGCCGTCGGAGCAGACGGTCCTCATCGGACTGCTGGAGAAGCTCACCACGAGCCCGGCGGCCGCGGCGGCCCAGCGGCTCAGTTAGCTGGCCAGCCCGGGCAGGGTGTGGCCGGTCTGCTCGGCCTTCGCCCGCAGGTAGCGGACGTTGTTGTCGGTGGCGAAAACGCCGGTCGGCACCCGGTCGCGCACCGCGATCCCGGCCGCTTCGAGCTGGGCCGCCTTGTCCGGGTTGTTCGACAGCAACGCGATCTCCCCGACGCCCAGGGCCTGCAGCATCTGCGCGGCGACGGTGTAGTCACGGGCGTCCTCGGGCAGGCCGAGCGCGGCGTTGGCGGCGTAGGTATCGAGGCCTTCGTCCTGCAGCGCGTAGGCGTCGAGCTTGTTGTAGAGCCCGATCCCCCGGCCTTCCTGGCGCAGGTAGAGCAGGTAACCGCCGGCCGCGGAGATCCGGTCGACGGCCTCGGCCAGCTGCGGGCCGCAGTCGCAGCGCGCGGACCCGAAGACGTCCCCGGTGAGGCACTCGGAGTGCGGGCGCACCAGCGGCACGTCGCCCGGCGTGCCGAGGACCAGGGCCAGGTGCTCACCCCCGTCGGCGAGGTTCCGGAAGGTGACGGCTTCGGCGTCGACCTCGATGCCGCCGTGCAGCCGCAGCGGGATCCGCACCCGCGTCCGCACCTCAGCCGTCATGCTCTCTCCCCTGGGATCGCCCACTCGGCCGACCCTACCGGAAGTTCAAATTCGAACTCCGCGATCGGGCCGACACCTCAGCGAACACCAGTGGATCACCGGTTCTTCCCGATCGGCGGCCGGAGTTCGGAACGTCACGCGCGCGGCGAAATCCACTGGCGCGGCCCTCGTATGCTCGACCGCATGATCCCCGGTGCCACCGCCGCCTCGTTCCTGCTGGTCGTCGTGCTCGGGGCGATGTCGCCCGGACCGGACTTCGTCGTCGTCACCCGCTCGTCGCTCACCGGCGGGCGGCGCGCCGGGATCGCCGCCGGGGCCGGCATCTCGCTCGGGGTCTTCGCCTGGGTCGTCGCCATCGCCTTCGGGGTGGCCGCCGTGCTCACCGCCTCCGCCGTCGCGTTCATGGTCGTCAAGCTCGCCGGGGCCGGCTACCTCGTCTTCCTCGGGGTCAAGGCCTGGCTCGCCGTGCGCCGCGGCGAGTACCGCGACCTGGGCGAAACCACCGCCAAAGCCCTCAACGCCGGTGCCGCGTTCCGGCAGGGGCTCTTCACCAACCTGCTCAACCCCAAGGTGGCCGTGTACTTCCTGGCGCTGCTCCCCCAGTTCCTCCCCACCGACGGCTCGACCGTGCAGACCCTCGAACTGGCCGCCATCGCCACCGCCGGGACCGTCGCCTGGTTCGCCGCCCTCGCCCTCGTGGTCGGCGCGCTGAAGAGGTTCTTCGCCGACGGGCGCGTCCGCCGCGGTCTCGACGCCGTGCTCGGCAGCGTGCTCGTCGCGCTCGGGCTGAAGGTCGCCGCCGAGACGGCCTGAGGGGCCCGCCGGAGCGGGCCCCGGCCGTCACAGCTGCCCGGCCGCCAGCGCGGTCCCCTCGACCCGCGCGCGGATCTTGGCGAACGCGATGTCACGCGACGTCGACGTGTCGTCGGCGAACGGCGAGAACCCGCAGTCATCGCACGTGCCGAGCCGCTCGGCGGGCAGGTACTTCGCCGCCGTCAGCACGCGGTCGCGGACCTCCTCGGGCGTCTCCACCCGCGGGTCGATCGGGTCGATGACGCCGACGAACACCCGCTGACCATCCCCCAGGTGGTCGGCGATCACCTGCAACGCGCGCTCCGGTTCGGCCTCGCTGGCGAGCTGGACGTAGAAGTTCCCCGCCTTGAGCGACAGCAGCGCCGGCAACAGGCCCGCGTAGTCGACGTCGAGGCTGTGCACCGAGTCCTGGTCGCCACCCGGGCAGGTGTGCACTCCGATCTTCGCGCGCTCCTCCGCCGTGAAACGGTCCAGCACGGCGTTGTTGAGGTCGACGAACTGGCGCAGCAGCCCGCCGGACGGGTCGAGCTTCAGCGACAGCCGCCCCTCGGTGAAGTCGATCTGCACGCTGTGCGCCCCCGCGTCGAGGCTGCGCCGGATGTCGGCTTCGGCTTCGTCGACGAGATCCGCCACGAACTGTTCCTGCGAGTACCCGTCGATGCCGTCGGCCGGGTAGATCAGCGAAAGGGCCGACGCGGCGATCACGGCCTGCTTGACCGGCTTGCCGGTGAGGGCCTTCGCGCGCGTCAGGTAAGCGTCCGCGTGCGTCGCGTAGCGGAACGGGCCCGCGGTCAGCCGCGGCAGCTGCCGGGTGTGGCCGTCGGCGAACGGGATGACGACGCCGTCCGGCGCCAGCGCGCTCAACCCGGCCAGCGGGTAGGTCGCGAAGCTCGGCTTGCCCTGTTCGCCGTCGGACACGACCGGCGAGCCGGTCTCTTCGAACCGGCTGATCGTGTCGGCCAGTGCCCGGCTCTCCAGCTCGGCGAGCGCGGCGGCGTCGATCCGTCCGGCCGCGAACGCGCCGAGCCCCTCGATCAGGTACTCGGGGCGCGGGATGCTGCCGATCGGTTCGGTGGGCAGGGTCATGGCGTCCTCCGCTGTTTGAAGGTCCTGACCGGCCACGACCGGCGCGAAGCCGGCCTGACCGGCCTCGTGCCAGGCGAACCTAACGCGTTCCGAGGCGGTCACGGAGCGCGGATCACCCGGTCGGACCAGCAAAAAGCACGAAATGAGAAGGCGATCGGCGGTTCGTCTGGAGGACGATGGGGTATTCGCTTTGGCGATACGGCGGGTTCGGCGCCGAAGGAGTACCCCGATGCTCAGCCACCACGACCGCACCGAGCTCGAGAAGATCGAGCGGCACCTCGAGGTCACCGACCCCGACCTGGCCACCGCCCTGCGCGAGGGCAGGCGCCCGAAGTCGCGCGCCCTGCGAAGCACCCTCCTGATCGCCGTCGACGCCGTCGCCGTGACGCTGCTCGTGCTCGGGCTCGTCCTCCCCGACCCCGGCGTGACGCTCTGCGGGATCCTCGCCCTGACCGGGACCGTCTGGACCCACGTGGCGCGCCATCGCCTCTGAGGCAACACTGGGCGGCGTGAAGTGGGTCCTGCACGTCGACCTCGACCAGTTCATCGCCGCGGTCGAGATCGCCCGCCACCCCGAGCTGCGCGGGCAGCCCGTGGTCGTCGGCGGCAACGGCGACCCCACCGAGCGCGCCGTCGTCGCGACGGCGTCGTACGAGGCCCGCGAGTTCGGGATCCAGTCCGGCATGCCGCTGCGGATCGCGGCCAAGCGCTGCCCGGACGCCGTCTTCCTGCCCAGTGACCCGCCGGCCTACCTCGAAGTCTCCGAGCGCGTCTTCGCCGTCGTGCGCGAGTTCCCCGTCGTGGTGGAGGTGCTGGGCTGGGACGAGGCCTTCCTCGGCGCCGAGACCGACGACCCGGAGGCGCTGGCGGCGCTGGCGGCGGCGATCAAGGAAGCCGTGGCGCGCGAGACCGGGCTGTCGTGCGCGGTCGGCATCGGGGACAACAAGCTGCGCGCCAAGCTCGCCACCGGGTTCGGCAAGCCGGGCGGGATCTTCCGGCTGACCAAGGCGAACTGGTGGGAGATCATGGCCGCGCGCCCGACCGACGCGCTGTGGGGCATCGGCGGCAAGACGGCGAAGAAGCTCGCCGAGCTGGGCATCACGACCGTCCTCGACCTGGCGGGCGCCGACCCGGCGGAGCTGGCCGCGCGGTTCGGCCCGAAGACCGGCCCGTGGCTGCGCCTGCTCGGCGGCGGGATCAGCGACGCGGAGGTGAGCGCGACGCCGTACGTGGCCCGCTCCCGCAGCCGCGAGACGACGTTCCAGCGCGACCTCACCGACCCGGCCGAGATGGCGGCGGAGGTGTCGGCGCTGGCGAAACGCGTGGCCCAGGACGTCCTGGACGAAGGCCGCCCGGCCGCGCGGGTCGCGGTGAAGGTCAGGTTCGTGCCGTTCCTGACGCACACGCACAGCATCACGCTGCCGGAGCCGACATCGGACGCGGCGGAGCTCGACCGCGCGGCGCGCGAGGTGCTGGGGATGTTCGAGCTGACCCGCGCGGTGCGGCTGCTGGGCGTGCGGGCCGAGTTCCCGCGCGAAGACTAGAGCCCGTCCGGCAGGGGCAGCGGCCGGTCCGGGTCCAGCTCCACGCCCGTCGCCCGGAGCGTGTGGTCCAGCATCGCCCAGATCGTGCCGCTCAGCTGGGCGGTCAGCTGCTCCAGCGTCAACGCGCCCGGGTGGTCGAGCCAGCGGGTCGTCGCCGATTCGACGTAGCCGACCAGGCCGAAGGCGATCGTGTCCGCCGGGGCCGGGTCGCGGCCGAACGCCGTCAGGTAGCCGGTGAACAGGGTGCTGAGGTGGCGGGCGATCGTGCCGCGGACGTCCACCGGCCCCTGATCCGCGCGGGCCAGGTAGCGGTGCAGGTGGACGTGCTCGGTCAGCCAGCGCAGGTGCGTCGCGATCACCGTCGAGATCATCTCGTTCGGCGAGCCCGACGGGTGCCAGAGCGGCTCGAGCTCGGCCGTCACCAGCTCGGCGGCGCGCCGGGCGATGGCCCGCTGGAGGTCGGCCGCGTCCGCGAAGTGCTTGTACAGCCGGGTCCGGGCGACACCGGCGCGCTCGGCGATCTGCTCGGTCGAGACGTCCGGGCCGTGCTCGGCGATCGCCGCCAGGGCCGCGTCGACGAACTCCGCGCGCCGGCGTTCCTGCTGGCCCGCCCAGCGCGTCGCCCGTCCGTCGACCTTGGTCACCCGGGAAGCCTACTCAAGCCCGGCGAGCCGGTGTACGCTCACCGAAGTAGCTAGTACAGCGTGTACCCCCTACTTTCGAAAGGACCGCCATGGGCGTCGAGGCCCAGGACCGGGACGTCACCGCGGCTCGCCTGCTCAAGAGCTCCGCGAAGAACTCCTACGACCCGTACGTCGACATCGACTGGGCCGCCCCGCTCGCCGAGGGCAAGGCGTTCATGCCCCTGGAGCGCGTCTCCCTCTACGGCACGGACCTCTGGGCGAAGCTGACGCCCGAGCAGCGGATCGAGCTGTCCAAGCACGAGATCGCCAGCATCATGAGCGTCGGCCTGTGGTTCGAGATCGTCCTCATGCAGCTGCTCGCCCGGTACGTCTTCGACCTCGACGCGCGCACCGAGCACGCGCAGTACGCGATGACCGAGATCGGCGACGAGACCCGGCACTCGGTGATGTTCGCCCGCACCGCCGACCGGCTCGGCGTCCCCCGCTACGGCGTCCCGAAGGTCGTCCACCGCGCCGCGAAGGTGTTCGGCGCGACCGCGGCCGGGCCGTCGATGTTCGCCAGCGTGCTGGTCGCCGAGGAGACCACCGACCGGCTGCAGCGGTCGATGATGGACGACGACGGCATCCAGCCGCTGATCCGCTCGGTCAACCGCATCCACGTCGTCGAGGAGGCCCGGCACGTCCGGTTCGCCAAGGAGGAGGTGCTGCGGGAGACGCCGAAGCTGTCGAAGGCGGCGCTGCAGCGCCACCGGGTGCGGACCGCGCTGGTCGCCTTCGGCGTCATCGACAGCATGGTCGACCCGCGGATCTACCGCAGCGTCGGGATCGACCCGCGCGAAGGTCGGGCCGCGGCGCTCGCCAACCCGCACTTCCACGAGACGCGGCGCTGGATGGCCGAGAAGATCGTGCCGTTCCTGCGCGAGGCGGGGCTGATCGGCGGCCGGTCCGAGGGCATTTGGCGGCGCGCACATCTCATCTGAGCGGCTGACGGCGGAATTGCCTTCCCGGGACGTTCCGGACTGCGCCAGGATTCCCCGGTGACCGAGGGATTCCCGCAGCAGTTCCCGCCCGGGCCGCCGCCCGCGGTGGCCCCGCCGCCGCGTCCGGTGCGCTCCCGGCCGGTCGTCGTCGGCCTCTTCGGCGTGCTGGTCGGTGCGCTCCTGGTCGGCGTGCCGTGGCTGGTGCTGAGCTTCTTCGGCGACGCGCCGGGCAGCAGCCCGCTGACCGCGCCGGCGAACCTCGGCGGGCTGAGCAGGGCCCAGGACGCGATCACGAAGCTCGACGCCGTCCGGGGCAAGGCCCAGATCGACCGCATCACCAAGACCGACCAGGAGACCGCCACGCGCGTGTCGGCGGCCTACGCCGGCGCCGGCGCGGTGGTCCAGGACTACCAGGACGACCGGCTGCTGCGGTCCTTCCAGCTGGTGGCCGTCCGCGCGCCGTCGCCCGAGCTGTTCGCGCCCTACGAAGACGTCCAGGCCCTCGGGATCGCCAAACCGGGCACCGAGCTGGTGCGCGTCGGCGCCGTGCAGTGCCTGGTGCACAACGCCCCGGCCGCGCCCGGCTCCACCCCGGACCCGGACCAGTCCTTCGTCGTGAACTGCCAGCGCACCGGCCCCGGCCTGACCGTCACCGTGCGGAGCCTGGGCACCGAGGGCAACCGCGATCCGCGGGAGCTGGCCGGGATCGTCGAGCAGGCGTGGACCACACTGGGCGGGTGATCACCATCCGCGCCGCCCGCGCCGGGGACGAGGCCGCGCTCGCGAAGCTGGACGAGCGCACCTGGACCTCGGCGGTGTCCCCCGCTCCCCCGCCGCCGCCCGGCACGCCGTTCTTCGACGACGGCTGCCGGCCCGAAGACGTCCTCGTCGCGGAGCACGACGGCGCGGTCGCCGGCTACGTCCGGCTCGACGAAGGCTTCGGCATCCCCGCCCACGACCACGTGCGGGTGATCGGCGGGCTCGCCGTCGACCCGGACCGGCGCCGGCTCGGGATCGCGCGCCGGCTCGTCGACGCCGCCGTGGCCGAGGCGCGGGCCCGCGGGGCGCGGAAGGTGACGCTGCGCGTGCTCGGTCACAACACCGCCGCCCGCGGCGTATACGAGGCCTGCGGGTTCGTCGTGGAAGGCGTGCTGCGGGCCGAATTCCGCGTCGACGGCCGGGACGTCGACGACGTTCTCCTGGCCCGCCCGCTCGCTTGACAGCCTCCCGGCGGCTTTGCCATCCTGGTTCCGGGCCGAGAGGCGCTGCGACGGAACTCCTTCCGCCACGCTCGGCCCGCACCACGATTCCAAGGGCGCCTCCCGCGAGGGAGGTGCTTTTTCTTTGCCCGCACGGAATTCCGTGCTGCCTCCCGAGCGTCCCGCCGACGAACTCCGGAGTGCACCGAAACATGAGTGACAAGCTGCAGTCCCGCAATGGTCTCGACTTCGCCGTCGCCGACCTTTCCCTCGCCGACGCCGGCCGCACCCAGCTGCGGCTGGCCGAGCACGAGATGCCCGGCCTGATGGCGATCCGCCGCGAGTACGCCGCCGCCCAGCCGCTGAAGGGCGCCCGCATCGCCGGGTCGCTGCACATGACCGTCCAGACCGCCGTGCTCATCGAGACCCTGGTCGCCCTCGGCGCCGAGGTGCGCTGGGTGTCCTGCAACATCTTCTCCACCCAGGACGAGGCCGCCGCCGCGGTCGTCGTCGGCCCGCGGGGCTCGGTCGACGCGCCCGCCGGCACGTCCGTGTTCGCCTGGAAGGGCGAAACGCTCGAAGAGTACTGGTGGTGCACCGACCAGCTCTTCGCCTTCCCCGGCGGCCAGGCGCCGAACATGATCCTCGACGACGGCGGTGACGCCACCCTGCTCGTCCACAAGGGCGTCGAGTTCGAAGCGGCGGGCGCCGTGCCGCAACCGTCCGAAGAGGACTCCGACGAGTACCGGATCGTCCTCGAGACGCTGCGCGCGAGCCTCGCGGCCGACGGCGACCGGTTCACCCGCATGGCCAAGGAGATCCGCGGGGTCACCGAGGAGACGACCAACGGCGTCAAGCGGCTCTACAAGCTCGCCAAGGACGGCGAGCTGCTCTTCCCCGCGATGAACGTCAACGACTCCGTGACGAAGTCCAAGTTCGACAACAAGTACGGCATCCGGCACTCCCTTGTGGACGGCCTCAACCGCGCCACGGACGTGATGATCGGCGGCAAGCGCGTGGTCGTCTGCGGCTACGGCGACGTCGGCAAGGGCGCGGTCGAGGCGCTGCGCGGTCAGGGCGCCCGGGTCACGGTGACCGAGATCGACCCGATCTGCGCGCTGCAGGCGGCGATGGACGGGCTCGACGTCGTCGAGCTCGACGACGTCGTGGCCCACGGCGACATCTTCATCACCACCACCGGCAACTTCGGCATCATCTCGGCGGACCAGATGAGCCGGATGAAGCACAACGCGATCGTCGCGAACGTCGGGCACTTCGACAACGAGATCGACATGGCGGGCCTGGCGAAGCTGCCCGGGATCGCGAAGAAGGAGATCAAGCCGCAGGTGCACGAGTGGACCTTCGCGGACGGCCACGCGATCATCGTGCTTTCCGAGGGCCGCCTGATGAACCTCGGCAACGCGACCGGCCACCCGTCGTTCGTGATGTCGAACTCCTTCACCAACCAGGCCATCGCGCAGATCGAGCTGTTCGCCAAGCCCGGCGAGTACGCCACCGACGTCCACCGGCTGCCCAAGCACCTCGACGAGAAGGTGGCCCGGCTGCACCTGGACGCACTCGGTGTGAAACTCACCAAGCTGACCAAGGCCCAGGCGGAATACATCGGCGTCGACGTGGAAGGTCCGTACAAGCTCGATCACTACCGGTACTGACCCAGGATTGCTCCATTCGACGCAGTTTGGCGCATCGGGAAAGTGGCCATCCTCCCCGTGACAGCGCATCCGCCCGGCCGGCACGCCGGACGGGTCCCATGCGAAGGAGTGTGTGTCAAGTGATCATTCTCGGTGTAATTCTTCTCGTCATCGGGTTCATCGTGGGTATCCCGGTGCTTTACACCATCGGCATCATTCTCGCGGTGGCCGGCGTGGCACTGGCCATCCTGGGCGGCACCGGCCGCCGGATCGGTGGGCGTGCGCACTGGTACTGATTTCCGACCGGCGAACGGCCTGGCACGGCGTGAGCACTGCTCGCCGCGCCAGGCCGTTCGGCCGTTCGCCCCGCCGTGGCTGTACGGCCGGGACGGAAATTTAAGGGTCCTCCGGCTCCGAGGGGGAGGGAGAGCCGAAGGACCCCGTTAGTGTTAGCACATCGCCAAGCCCGTGTACACAGCTGCATACACGATCGTGTTATGCCCTTGACGCCATCCTGACGCCGCGAAGGCCTCCCCGGCCGGCGGTGAAACCGGGTGGGAAGGCCTTCGCGGGTCCTGGCGGGAGGCTCAGGAAGCTTGGCGCAGCAGTGGTTTCCGCGGCGCGGCCGCACAACGGCACCCGCCACCCAGTGCTTGGCAGTCGACGATCAGCGCGTGCCGGACGCGGTCGGCATCCGCGCAGCCGCCGTCGGTGCACTCGGCGAATCCGCCTTCCGGGTGCACCACGAGGGTGCCGTGGCAGTGGTCGATGCCCGCGTCACACGAAGCACATTCCATGAAACCTTGCTACCACCGGGAGCTCCGCGGAAGCGGGTAAGCGGCGACGGCGTGTCGCGACGACCACCCGGCCGGGATCAGGCCGACTTCGGCGCCCGCTTCCGCGGCGCCGGCTTCTTCTTCGCGGCCGGCTTGCCGTCCTCATCGGACTCCTCCGAAGAGGACTTCGCGCCGCGGGACTTCTTCGCCGCGTCCACACTGGCCTGCAGCGCCGCCATCAGGTCGACGACGTCGGCCTTCGCGGTGACCGCCGCGGGCTTGGTCGTCTCCTCCCCCGCCACCTTGGCCTCGATCATCTCCTCGAGGGCCTCGCGGTAGTGGTCGTGGTACTTCTCCGGCTCGAACACCGGCTCGGCGAGCGAGTCGATCAGCGACCCGGCCATGGTGAGCTCCTGCGGCCGGATCTGCGGCGGGTCGTCGCGCAGGAACGGGAAGTCGGGCTCGCGGACCTCGTCCGGCCACAGCATCGTCGTCATCACCAGCACGTCGGCGTGCACCCGCAGCACCGCCATGCTCTCGCGCTGCCGCACGGCGACCTTGGCGATGGCGACCTGGCTCGACTTGTGCAACGCGTCCCGCAGCACGACGTACGGCTTCACGGCGTTCTTCTGCGGCTCCAGGTAGTACGTCCGGTCGTACTGGATCGGGTCGATCGACTCGAGCGGCACGAACTCCAGCACGTCGATCGTGCGCTGCGTGGGCAGCGGCAGCTCGGCCATCTCGGTGTCGGTGATCACGACCATCTCGCCGTCGGGCAGCTCGTAGCCCTTGGCGATCTCGGCGTAGGGCACCTCGGCGCCGTCGATCGTGCAGAACCGCTTGTACTGGATGCGGCCACCGTCGGCCTCGTGCACCTGGCGCAGGGAGACGTTCTTGTTCTCGGTGGCCGCGTACAGCTGGATCGGAATGCTCACCAGCCCGAACGACACCGAGCCCTTCCACATCGCCCGCATGCCACGTACCTCCGGGTCGCCTTCACGCTACGTAGTTACCGTAGCCCGAATCGTCCCCCGGCGACAGTCTGATCTAGACCTCTGCCAGGTACTTCTCCCAAAGTGCGGGGTCCATGAACCAGTGCTGGAAGTCCGTCGGATCGGTGAACCCGTTCGCGAACCGCCGCGCGACCGCCGGGTTCTGCCCGGCCACCCCCAGGATCTGGAGCACGTGCGGGGGCGGCGGGAGCAGCAGCGCGTTGGTCCATTCGGTCACGTGCCGGGCGTACTCCCAGTAGCGCTCGAACGTGGCGTCCATCCACCCGGCGTCGAACGGCTCCTCGCCGCGCTCGACGATCGCGTCCAGGTAGGTGGCCGCGCAGTGGCTCGCGTTGTTCGAGCCCTGGCCGGTGATCGGGTCGTTCGCGACGACGACGTCGGCCATGCCCAGCACGATCGCCCCGCCCGGCAGGGTGCCGACGGGACGGCGCACCACGGGCGGGTAGCCGCCGGCGAGGGTGGCCTTCGCGTCGGTCAGCTCGGCGTCGCGGCAGCGGTCGTACTCCCACGGCACGAACTGCTTCATCAGGTCGAGGATCCGCGCGAAGTGCTCGGCCGGGCCCGGGCGGTCGTCGAAGCAGTCCAGCGGGCCGCCGGGAACGCCTTCGAAGAAGAGGATGTCGCAGTTCCCGCTCAGCGTGTACGCGGGGATCATGAACAGCTCGCCGACGCCGGGGACGATGTTGAAGCGCACCGCCATCTTGTCCGGGTGCTCCGGGCGCGGGCGCACGCCGTGGGCGTAGGCCAGCGAGAGCGCGCGCATCGGCTTGGTGTACGGCGAGCGCTCGGGCACCCGGTCGAACAGCTGGACCAGCTCGCCCTTGCCCGCCGAGATGATCACCAGGTCGTAGAGCCGGGCCAGGGCGTCCAGCTCGGACGTCATCACGCCGTGGATGACGAGCTTGCCGCCGCGGTCCTCGAACAGCTCCAGCCAGCCCGCCATCTTGACCCGCTGGTCGACCGACTGCGCGACGTGGTCGAGCTCGGCGAACCAGTCGAGCGCGCGGCCGCCGTCCGGCGCCGCCACCGACACACCGAGGCCTTCGACGTTGACGGTGTCGGCCTCCCACAGGTTGATCCCGAGGTCCCGCTCGTGCTGCAGCGCGTCGTGGAACATGCACTGCGTGGACATCACGCGCCCGTTCCGGATCTCCTCCGGGGTCCGCGCGGACATCACCGTGACGTCGTAGCCCTTCGCCTGCAGCCCGAGGGCCAGCTGCAGCCCGGACTGCCCGGCGCCGACGATCAGAACCCTGCGCATGAAGCTCGTTCTCCTTCTCAGGCGTTCGGGACGCTGCCGGCCAGCTCGCGCGGGCCGGACAGCACGGCCAGCGACAGCGTGTGGCTCACCAGCTCGGTCAGGGTGGCGATCGCCGAGGCGCGGTCGCGGGCGTCGCAGGTGACCAGCGGGACGCTCGGGTCGAGCGCGAGCGCGTCGCGCACCTCGTCGAGGTCGTGCACCGGCATGCCCTCGAACTGGTTGACCGCGACGACGAACGGCAGGTCGGAGTCGTTCTCGAAGTAGTTGATCGCCGCGAACGACTCGTCGATCCGGCTGGTGTCGACCAGCACGACCGCGCCGAGCGCGCCCCGGCTCAGGTCGTCCCAGAGGAACCAGAACCGGGCCTGGCCGGGCGTGCCGAAGAGGTACAGCAGCAGGTCCGGGCGCAGCGTGATCCGGCCGAAGTCCATCGCCACGGTCGTCGTCGACTTGCCGCCGGGCGGGATGTCGTCGACACCTTCGCCCGCCTCGGTCATCCAGGCCTCGTTGCTCATCGGCGGCACTTCCGACACCGCGCCGACGAACGTGGTCTTGCCGACACCGAAGCCCCCGGCGACGACGATCTTCGCGGAGATCGTCAGCAGATCGCCCTCAGGCGGGGAGCCGCTTGAGCCCATCAAGGATCCTCTCGAGCACGTTGGTGTCGTGGTGGTAGGCGTGCGCGGTGGGGTGGACGAACACCGCGCCCTGGGACGCGAGGTCGCCGATCAGCACCCGCACCACGCCCAGCGGCAGGTCGAGCCCGACCGACAGCTCGGCGATGGAGCACCGCACCCGGGCGCGTTCGTAGAGCGAGCGGGACTCGGGCATGAGCGTGCCGCTCAGCGCCGGGTCGTACTGCGGGACCGAGACCAGCGTCTCCACCAGCAGCTGGTGCCGGGTGCTGGTGCGGCCACCGGTGAGCGCGTACGCGCGGATCCGGCGGCTGCGCCGCGGCAAGGCGGTGTCCTTCTCGGACACGGAGATCACATCCTCGTCGGGCATTCCGATCACACCCGCGGGCGGCGCGCGGTGAGCACCTGGCGCAGTTCGGCGCGCACCTCGGGGGTGAGCGCGTGGCCGGCGTTGGTGATGAACTGGGTCATCTCGTAGGCGACCACCTTCATGTCCGCCTCGCCCGAGGTCAGCACCGCGAGCCCGGCACCGGATCCGATGCCCATGAACAGGAAGTAGCCGTGGGTGAGCCGGATGATGATCTGCTCGCAGCTGCCCTTCCCGAACAGCGCGGCGCTGTTGCCGGCGAGGGAGAGCAGGCCGCTGGCGATCGCCGCGAGCTGCTCGGCCTCGGCTTCGCCGACCGAGTCGGACGCGGTGAGGGGAAAGCCGTCCACGCTCATGATCAGCGCGTGGCTGACGCCGTGGACCTTGCGCACGAAGTCGTCGAGCAGCCAGGCGAAGTTCGCCGGGGCCGGGTGGGGGGCGCTCACGAGGCGGTTCCTCCGGGCGTCTCGTCCTGCTGGGCACGGTGGTTCTCGGCGAGGGCGGCCTGCTCACCGTCGGCGAAGGCGCCGAGGTCGGCGAGCAGCTGCTCGTGCCCGTTCGCCGCGGCTTCGGCGGCCGGTGGCGGTGGTGGCGGTTCGGGCGCGGCACCGCGGATGCTGCCGGGCACGCGCCGCGGCAGGCCGTTGGCCGTGGTGCCGCCGGTCTCGAGCGGCCGCGGGCGGGGGCTCGGCTTGCGCGGCACGGCCCGCACCGGCTCCTCCCGCGGGAAGGTGCCCGGGCGGCGGCGCGGCAACCCGCCGACGGCGGCCGGTTCGCCGTCCGGCGCCTTCACCGGCTCGACGGTCACGGTCCGGGTGCCCGACCAGGCGTTTTCGGCCAGCTCGGTGACGATGCCGGTGGGCAGCAGCACGGTGGCCACGGTGCCGTGCGGGCTGCGCCGGTCCAGCCGGACGGTGACGTCGTGGCGGGCGGCGAGCCGGGAGACCACCGCGAGCCCCATGTGCCGCGCCGCGGCGTCGTCGAGGTCGCCGCCGGCGGCCAGCCGGGCGTTGAGGCCGTCGATCCGGTCGGCGGGGATGCCGATGCCCTCGTCCTCGATCCGGACGAGCACGCTGCCCTGCTCGGTCAGGTGCGCGCTGACGTTCACCGGCGAGCTGGGCGAAGACTGGTTGGCGGCGTTGTCGAACAGCTCCGCGAGCACCCGGCCCAGGTCCTCCGCGGCGAAGCCGACGACCCCGAGGTTCACCACGCGGCCGATGGTGATCCGGGCGTAGTGGTCGATCGAGGACATCGCGGCGCGCATGACGTCGAGCACCGACGTCGCGCGGGCGGCGTCGTCGGCGGTCTCCTGGCCGGCCAGCACGCGCAGGTTCTCGGCGTTGCGGCGCAGCCGGGTCGCGAGGTGGTCGAGCTGGTAGAGCTCGGCGAGGCGGTGGTGGTCCTCCTCCCCCGCCTCCAGCTCTTCGAGCCGGGCCAGGAGCTGGTCGAGCAGGTTGAGGTCACGCAGGGCCACACTGGCGCAGATCTCGGCCAGCACGGCGTCGTCGGACGGCGCTTCCGGCGCCGCCGCGACGGGCGGCGGCGTCAGCTGGGCGAGCGCCGGCCCGGGCGCGGGCGCGTGTCCGGGGTGCTTCGGCGGCGCGGTGAGGAACTGCGCGGCGGCGACGCGCGAGCGGTCCAGCAGGACGCGTGATCGATCCAGGAGTTCCCGGGCCCGGCTCGCCATGTGGTCCCACTTCTTCCTTGCTCAGGTGCGGAAAACGAATACGCGGCGCCGACCCCCGGGCGGCGACGCCCGACATGCAAGCAGAAAGGCTCGCCAGATGTCCACAGCCGGTCCTCGTGCGATCGCGCGCAGTGAGCGGATTTTCGGGGCGTAGCTCCTGGTGAGCGCAGTGCGTTAGGCCAATCGGTCCAATTTTGCAATTTGCGCCCCGCAACGGAGCGCACACGACGTCCGATACCGCAGGCCGCGCGCCTCCGCGCAGCGGAATCCGGCCCTGTCCGGTTCGCCCAGATTTTTGCGTGGCCCGCACTTTTTTGCGGGGCACGCAAGTTTTTCGCTACACTCCGTTCATGGCGCCGGACGAACCACCGAAGCTGACGCTGCGCGAACGCAAGAAGCGCGAGGCCCGCCGGGCCCTCGCGCAGGCCGCGTTGCGGCTCACGCTGGAACGCGGGCTGGAGAACGTCCGGGTCGAGGACATCGCCACCGAGGTCGGCGTCTCGCCGCGGACGTTCAACAACTACTTCTCGAGCAAGGAACAGGCCGTCTGCTCGGTGGTCGTCGACCGCCACGAGGGGATGCGCGAAGCCCTGCTCGCCCGACCCGAAGGCGAGCCGCTCTGGGAGTCCGTCAAGCAGGCGGTGATCCACCAATATTCGCGTGAGGGCGAGCCCGATCGCGCGTATGTTGCGCGTATCCGGGAGCTGATGGGCCAGCTCATGCTGCGGGGCGAGTTCCTCAACGCCCACGCGGCGGTCGAGCGGGTCCTCGCCGAAACGATCGCGAAACGGGTGGGCGGTGTGGACCACCTGCTGTGCCGGCTGATGGCCTCCTCGGTGGAAAGCGCTGTCCGCGTCGCGTTCGTCAACTGGTTCATGACCGACGAGCCGCTCCTGCCCACGCTGGAGCGGTTGCTGGACGAGCTGGCCGCCGGGATGCCGACCCTGACCGGCGGCACCGAACGGAAACCCGAACCGAACACCACCACCACTCCACTGGGGGAATCGTTGTGCTAGTCAAGCTCCTGCGCAGTCACCTGCGCCCGTACAAAACCACGTTGTGGGTGATCGTGGCGCTGCAGCTGGTGCAGACGATCGCCATGCTCTACCTGCCGACGCTCAACGCCGACATCGTCGACAACGGGCTGATCAAGGGCGACATGGGCTACATCCTGCGCGTCGGTGCGGTGATGCTGGCCGTGACGCTCGCCCAGATCGCCGGTTCGATCGGCGCGGTCTACTACGGCGCCCGCACCGCGATGGCGGTCGGCCGCGACATCCGGGCCGGGGTGTTCCACCGGGTGCAGGACTTTTCGGCCCGCGAGGTCGGCCAGTTCGGCACGCCGTCGCTGATCACCCGCACCACCAACGACGTCCAGCAGATCCAGATGCTCGTGGTCATGACGCTGACGCTGATGGTGTCCGCGCCGATCATGTGCGTCGGCGGGATCATCCTGGCGCTGAACCTCGACGTGCCGCTGTCGGGGCTGCTGCTGGTGATCGTGCCGGTGCTGGCGATCGCGGTCGGCACGATCATCACCAAGATGCGCCCGGCGTTCCGGCTGATGCAGGAGCGCATCGACCGGATCAACCAGGTGCTGCGCGAGCAGATCATGGGCATCCGGGTGATCCGCGCGTTCGTCCGCGACAAGCACGAGCGCGAGCGGTTCGACGTCGCCAACGACCAGCTGCTCACCGTGTCGCTGCGGGTGGGCCGGCTGATGGCGCTGATGTTCCCGATCGTCATGCTGGTGATGAACGCCTCCAGCGTCGCGGTGCTGTGGTTCGGCGGGCAGCGCATCGACTCCGGCAGCATGCAGATCGGGGCCATGACGGCGTTCCTGTCCTACCTGCTGCAGATCTTGATGGCCGTCATGATGGCCACGTTCATGTTCATGATGGTGCCGCGCGCGGAGGTCAGCGCCGAGCGGATCAGCGAGGTGCTCGACACCGAGTCGAGCGTGCGCCCGCCGGTGTCGCCGATCCGCCCCGGCGCGGTGCACGGGCACCTGGAGCTCTCGGGCGTCGAGTTCCGCTACCCCGGCGCGGAAAAGCCGGTGCTGCAGGACATCTCGCTGATCGGGCGGCCGGGTGAGACCACCGCCGTGATCGGGTCCACCGGTACCGGCAAGACCACGCTGCTGAACCTGATCCCGCGGCTGATGGACGCCACGAAGGGCACGGTGAAGGTCGACGGCGTCGACGTGCGCGACCTCGACCCCGCGGTGCTGGCCCGCGCGGTCGGGCTGGTGCCGCAGAAGCCGTACCTGTTCGCGGGGACGGTGGCGAGCAACCTGCGCTACGGCAACCCGGACGCCACCGACGAAGAGCTGTGGCACGCGCTGGAAGTGGCGCAGGGCAAGGACTTCGTCGAAGCGATGGAAGGCCGTCTCGAGGCGCCGATCGCCCAGGGCGGCACGAACGTCTCGGGCGGCCAGCGGCAACGGCTCGCGATCGCGCGGATGCTGGTGCACAAACCCGAGATCTACCTGTTCGACGACTCGTTCTCGGCGCTGGACTACGCGACCGACGCGGCCCTGCGCCGCGCGCTCGTGTCCGAAACCGCCGACGCGACGGTGATCATCGTGGCGCAGCGGGTCAGCACCATCCGCACCGCCGACCGCATCATCGTCCTCGACGAGGGCCGCGTCGTCGGCACCGGTACCCACCACGAACTGTTCGACGGCAACGAGACCTACCGCGAGATCGTGCTGTCGCAGCTCACCGAGCAGGAGGCGGCGTGAGCACCACGGAATCGCCGAAGGCCGCCGTCACCGACGCGGGCGAACGGCCCACGGCCGAACGGCACAAGAACACCGGCGCCGCGACGCAGGGACCCGGGCGGTGGATGGCGGGCGGCGCCCCGCCGGAGAAGGCCCTCGACTTCAAGGGGTCCCTCAAGCGGCTGCTGCGCATGCTCGCCCCGCAGCGGCTGCACCTGATCGGCGTGCTCGTGCTCGGCGCGGCCAGCGTCGCGCTGACCGTGATCGGGCCCAAGATCCTCGGCCAGGCCACCGACGCGATCCTGGCCGGCGTGCTCGGCAAGCAGGTCCCGCCGGGGGTCACCAAGGAGCAGATCGTCGCCGGCCTGCGGGCCCGCGGCGAGAACACGCTCGCCGACATCTACGGCCGCGTCGACCTCGTGCCCGGCGTGGGCATCGACTTCGACAAGGTCGGGCAGATCCTGCTGGTCGTGCTGGCGCTGTTCGTCATCGCGTCGTTCTTCGGGCTGATCCAGGCCCGGCTGACGACGACGCTGGTGCAGCACGCGGTGTACCGGCTGCGCGAGGACGTCGAAGCGAAGTTCTCGCGGCTGCCGCTGAAGTACTTCGACCGCCAGCCGCGCGGCGAGGTGCTCTCCCGGGTCACCAACGACATCGACAACCTGGCGATGTCGCTGCAGCAGACGCTGTCGCAGATCGTCTCGTCGCTGCTGACGGTCATCGGCGTGCTGATCATGATGTTCCTGATCTCGCCGCTGCTGGCGGTGATCGCGCTGCTCACGGTGCCGCTGTCGGCCGTCGTGGCGGCGAAGATCGGCAAGCGGGCGCAGCCGAACTTCATCAAGCAGTGGTCGACGACCGGCAAGCTCAACGCGCACGTCGAGGAGATGTACACCGGGCACTCGCTGGTCAAGGTGTTCGGCCGCCGCGAGGAGTCCGGGGCGATCTTCGACAAGCAGAACGAAACGCTCTACCAGGCGAGCTTCAAGGCGCAGTTCATCTCCGGCATGATCCAGCCGGCGATGATGTTCATCGGCAACCTCAGCTACGTGCTGGTGGCCGTGATCGGCGCCCTGCGCGTCGCCTCGGGCAGCCTCACGCTCGGCGAGGTGCAGGCGTTCATCCAGTACTCGCGCCAGTTCAGCCAGCCGGTCACGCAGATCGCCAGCATGGCGAACCTGCTGCAGTCCGGGGTCGCGTCGGCCGAGCGGGTGTTCGCGCTGCTCGACGCCGACGAGCAGGCACCGGAACCGGAGCACCCGGAGCGGCCCGAGGTGATCCGCGGGCGCGTCGAGTTCCAGGACGTCTCGTTCCGCTACCTGCCGGACAAGCCGCTGATCGACGACCTGTCGCTCACCGTCGAACCCGGCCAGACGGTGGCGATCGTCGGCCCGACCGGCGCGGGCAAGACGACGCTGGTCAACCTGCTCATGCGGTTCTACGAGCTCGACAGCGGGCGGATCACGCTCGACGGCGTCGACATCGCGAAGATGAACCGCGAGGAGCTGCGCGACCAGACCGGCATGGTGCTGCAGGACGCGTGGCTGTTCGGCGGCACGATCGCGGAGAACATCGCCTACGGCGCGGACAACCCGAGCCGCGAGGAGATCGTCGAGGCGGCCCAGGCGACGTACGTGGACCGCTTCGTGCGGACGTTGCCGGACGGCTACGACACGGTGCTCGACGACGAGGGCGGCACGGTCAGCGCGGGTGAGAAGCAGCTGATCACGGTGGCGCGGGCGTTCCTGGCCAAGCCGGTGATCCTGATCCTGGACGAGGCGACCAGTTCGGTGGACACCCGGACCGAGGTCCTCATCCAGCGGGCGATGAACTCGCTGCGCAGCGGGCGCACGAGCTTCGTGATCGCCCACCGCCTCTCGACGATCCGCGACGCGGACGTGATCCTGGTGATGGAGCACGGGCAGATCGTCGAGCACGGCGACCACGAAACGCTGCTGGGCAGCGGCGGCGCGTACGCACGGCTGTACGCGGCGCAGTTCGCCGAAGCGATGGCGGAGACCGACTGACGTCGCTTCCGCCGAAGGCCCCCTCGCTCCGGTGGCGGATTCGAGGGGTCGTTGCAACGCAGGTGATTAGCTGGCTTCGGTCAGGAGTTTAGCCAAGCGCTCGGCTGGGGTGTCCCAGCCGAGCGTTTTGCGTGGGCGGCGGTTGAGCTGGGCGGCGATGGCGGCGAGGTCTTCGGGGCTGTGGATGGCCAGGTTGCTGCCTTTGGGGAAGTACTGGCG
>NZ_JBSGJA010000014.1:0-255835 GCF_053605345.1 Amycolatopsis sp. NPDC003865
GTCATCTGGGCACTGCTGCGCGACGGCCGTGAGTTCCATCCCTCACCACCGATCACAGCCACAGCCGGCGCTTGACACGATCATTGAGACTCCTCAGTCCTTCCCCCATCCCTACCAGGGCGAGACGGGGATCGCGAACACTCCGTGGTGCACAGTTCGAGCGGTCGGACTGGACCGGATGGCGCAGCAACCTGCAACGACGGAGCGACCGGGCCGCCGAGCTGCGGCGGACCGTCGCGGATCACCTTCACTGGACCGCGCCCTGACTCTCAGGCCAGGAACTCCGCGATCTCCTCCGCCGAGTAGCCCAGCTCCGCCAGCACCTCCGAGGTGTGCTGACCCAACGTCGGCGGAGCGGACGTCGGCCGCGCGGGGGTGTCCGAGGCCTTCACCGGGAAGCCCGTCCCCAGGTACGTCCCCACCGTCGGGTGCGGCAGCCGGACCACCTGGTCGCGTGCGGCCGTCCACGGGTCCGCGTACACGTCGTCGATCTCGTTGATCGGGGCCGCCGGGATGCCCGCCGCGTCGAACGACTCCAGCCAGTCCGCCGCCGTGCGCGTCAGCAGGACCGGCTCCAGCAGTGCGTTCAGCTCGTCGCGGTGCGCGGCCCGAAGGGCGTTCGACGAGAACCGCGGGTCCGCCGCGATGTCCAGGTCCAGCACCCCGCAGAACGCCTGCCACAGCTTTTCGCTGCCCACCGCGATGATCAGCCAGCCGTCCGCGACGTGGTACGCCTGGTACGGGACAATGCTCGGGTGCGCCGAACCCATCCGGCGCGGCCGCGGGGTGTCGTAGAACGCGGCGCCCGCGGCGTACACGTGCCACGCCAGCTGACTGTCCAAAAGGGATACGTCGAGGTACTGGCCGCGGCCGGTCGTGTGGCGGGCCTGCAGCGCCATCAGCACCGCGATGATCGCCCACGTCCCCGCGTTCAGGTCCGCGACCGGCAGGCCGACCTTCGCCGGCGCGCCGTCCGGCTCGCCGGTCAGCGACATCACGCCGCCCAGCGCCTGCGCCACCAGGTCGTAGCCCGCGCGGTCGCGGTACGGGCCCGTCTGCCCGAACCCGGTGATCGACACGTGGATCAGCCGCGGGTTCAGCTCCGCCAGTACCTCGTACCCGATGCCCCACTTCTCCAGCGTTCCCGGCCGGAAGTTCTCGACGAGCACGTCCGCGCCGGCCACCAGCCGCCGCAGCGCCTCGCGGCCGCGGTCGCTCTTGAGGTCGAGCACGATCCCGCGCTTGTTCCGGTTCGCCGCCAGGTAGTACACGGCCTCGTCGCTCTCGCCGACGAACGGCGGTCCCCAGCCGCGGGTGTCGTCGCCGTGCCCGGGCGGCTCGACCTTCACCACGTCCGCGCCCATCTCGCCGAGGTACTGCGTGCAGTACGGCCCGGCGAGGATGCGGGACAGGTCGACGACCTTGATCCCGTCCAGCGGGCGGAATCCGGCGTGGTCGGCAGGCATCATGTCCTTTTCCCTATCACCCGTCCAGGAGGACGACGGCCTGCGGGGTCCGCTGGTAGAGCACGAACCGCCCGTCCCGGCTCCGGCTGACGAGACCCGCGCGGTGCAGCGCGCCGAGGTGGTAGGAGACGGTGCCCGGCGCGTACCCCGACCGCGTGGCGAGTTCGGCCGTCGACCGCGCGGTTTCCAGGTCCGCCAGCAGCGCCGCCCTGGCCGCCCCGACCACCGGCGCGAGCCGGTCCGGCGGCGGTGTCCCGCCCGTCCCGATCCCGTGCGCCGGGTAGCCGAGCACGACCTGTCCCGGCACGTCGACCTGCACGCTGATCACCGGCCAGCTGAGCACGCCGGGCGCGAGGACCAGCTCGCGGCCGGTGACGTCGGCCTCGCCGTCGAACGGCTTGTCGAGGGTGATCGCGTCGCCCGCCCAGCCGATGCTCGGGTCCAGTGTCCCGAGCGCCGCGCCGACGCCGCGGCCGGCGATGGTCGTCGCGCGGTGGGTGATGTCCCGGTCGAGGACCGACTGCAGGCCGGCCCAGCCCTCGGCCAGCGCGTCGCGCCAGAACCGGGCGAGCCCGTTGGCCAGGCGCCGCGGCATCGTGCCCGACTCCGCGGCCCGGCGGGCGGCGACCGGCAGCGGCCTGCTCCAGTGCGCGCTCGTGTGCGAGAGCACCTGCTCCTCGAGCTCGTCCTGCGGTGTCGCCTCGATGCGCGCGAGCTGCTCGTCGAGCAGGTCGCGGTGGCGGGTGGCCGTTCCGGGCTGCGGGGTCAGCAGGTCGGGCGTGTAGATCTCGCCGGGGCGCGGCAGCAGGTCCAGCAGCAACGCGACGTCGGGGTGGGCGAGGGCGGCGCGGGCGAGCGGGCCGGGGTCCCCGAACACGGGGTGGCGCGCCGGGCCGGCGGCGAGCTTCAGCCAGGCCAGGGACTCCGCCGCGAGCGAGGGCGAGAACCGGGTCCTGGCCACCGTCTCCGCGTCGACCCGCAGCGTGAACACCGATCGACGGTAACAGCCGCCGTCGTGGATTTGAACCGGCTCGAATCCTTTCCGGCCGGTGGCCGCCGCGGGGTTGACTGGTGCGGTGTTCCGAGGACGCGCGTGGACCCTGGCCGCCGTCACCGCGGTGTTCCTCGCTTCGGCACCGCCCGCCGCGGCCGGGTCCGCCGGGTGCGCCGTGTCCGCCGTCGTCCGCACCATCACCTGGCGCAGCTGGTCGGCCGGCCCCGACGGGGTGTACCGCGCGACCACCTACCGCAAGCCGTTCGTCGTCCACGTTCCTTACGTCGTGGGTGTGCTCAGCGCCAGCAGCCGCGCCTCGGCGTCCCGGAGGTAGCGGTCCAGCGCGGCTTCGGCCGCCGCGAACCGGCCGGCCCGCAGGTCGCGCAGGATCCGCTCGTGGCAGCCGAGGAACGGCTCGTAGAACTCGCGCGTGTTCTCGTTGAGGACGAAGAACAGCCGCGTCTCGGCGAGCACCTGGCGCATGGTCGCGGAGATGCGCTCGCTGCCCGCGAGGTCGGCGAGCGCCTGGTGGAAGTGGATGCTGGCGGTGCCGACCGCGGGCCAGTCCGCGGCCGCGGCCGCCGCCCGGCCGTCGCGCAGCGCGAGCTCGACCGGCGTCAAGTCCACGGTGGACAGTTCGGCCGCCCGCCGGAGAGCGCCGCATTCGGTGGCCCGGCGGACGACGTACAGGTCCTCGATGTCCTCGGTGGTCAGTTCGCGGACGAACACGCCGCGGTTCAGCTCGTGCACCGCCAGCCGCTCGTGGGCCAGCAGCTGGAACGACTCGCGCAGCGTGTTGCGCGAAACACCGAGCGCCGAGCTGATCACCGGCTCCGAAAGCCGTTCACCGGGGGCGAAGACGCCGTCGGTGATGTACTGGCGCAGGATCGCGGCGACCCGTTCGGCCGTGCCGCTGCGCTCGAGCAGGTGCCGCTCGCTCTCCAGCCCCGAAGCGTCGACGGACACGGCGCTACCTGACGCCGAGGTCGAAGTCGAGGCTGTAGCGGTTGCCCGGCATCGCGCCCGCGGCCTTCGCGCCGTCGATCGGCAGCACGACGCCGTTGATGAACCGCGATTCGTCACTGGCCAGGAACACGACGGCCTTCGCGACCTCCCACGCTTCGCCGACCCGCGCCGCGGGCGTGCTCGCGACCAGCTGGTGCTGCTTGGTTTCGAACTCCTCCGGCGAGTTCAGGGTGCTGCGCAGCATGTCGGTGTCGATCGCGCCGGGGTTCACCGTGTTGGCGCGAATGCCCTGGTGCGCGTGCGCGACGGCGATCGACTTGGTCAGCCCGACCAGCGCGTGCTTCGTGGCGTTGTAGACCGGATCCCCGGGACGGCCCATCACGCCGCCGTTCGACGACGTCGTGATGATGCTGCCGGCCCGTGCCTCGATCATGTGCGGCAGCACGGCGCGGGTGCCGAGGAAGGCGGCGCGGACGTTGAGCGCGAAGATGTGGTCGAACTCGGCCAGCGTGGTGTCGGCGAGCGGCTTGCCGAGGTGGATGCCGACGTTGTTGAACAGCACGTCGATGCGGCCGGTTTCGGCGAGCACGCCGTCGACGAACGCCTGCACGGCGGCTTCGTCCGTGGCGTCCACTATGGAGTGCCGGTAGCCCGCCACGGACTCCGCGGGCTCACGGATGTCGGAAGCGAACACCGTCGCACCTTCGGCGAGGAACTCCTTCACCGTGGCGAGGCCGATGCCCCGCGCGCCGCCGAAGACGACCGCCACCTTGTCGGCCAACCGACCCATGTCACTTCCCCGCTCTCAGTCGTGCTGTCTGCTCTTCGTCGACCGCGTAGTCCTCCGGCAGCCGGACGAGCGCCGCGGGATCGCCGTGGAACCGCACCTCGACGCCGTAGACTTCGCGTGCCGCCGCCACCGAGACGTACCCCTCGACGACGTCGGCGAGGACCGCGTCCACCGGCCGTTCACGCGGTGGCCCGTAGCCTCCGCCACCGGGCAACGTGACGTCCACAACAGACTCCGGCGCCAGCGTGACCCGGCTCTTCGCGGGCAGATCCGTCCCGCCGGACAAGCCGAAGCGACCGGGAGCACCGGGCTCCCCGCCGTCCACTCCGGACGCCGCGGCCCGCACCCGGTCGACGTTGCCGTTGACGCTCCAGGAAGTCACGCCGGGTGCGCCCATCGTGGTCACCTGTCCGAGACCGCCCCGCCGCCGGCCGGCGCCCCCGGAGTCCACCCGTAGTTCGCGCGCGTACTGGACCAGCGGCGCCATGGTTTCGACGACCTCGGTCGGCGTCGAGCGCAGACCGCTCGGGAACCCGGTGGTGTTCAGGCCGTCCTTGTCGGCGCGGGCGCCCATCCCGCCGGTCTGGAAGACGTTCAGCATGAACCCCGGCCCGCGCCAGATGGTCATCCACAACGCGTCCGCGCTCGGCGCGATCGCCGCCCCGGGCAGCGCGCCGATCAGCAGCGACGGCAGGAAGTGCCCGATCAGGTGCCGGGACGCGACCGGCGCGGGCGGCAGGCAGTTCAGCACCGAGCCCTCGGGCGCGGTGACGTGCACCGGCCGGAACGAGCCGGCGTTGTGCGGCACCTCCGGCGCGATCGCGGCCTTGACGGCGAACGACGCGTACGCCCGCGTGTAGTTCAGCACGACGTTGATCCCGCGCCGGCTCTGCGGCGACGAGCCCGCGAAGTCCAGGTGGATCCCGTCACCGTCCACAGTGGCCGTGACGCGCAGGACGATCTCTTCGTCGTCGAAGCCGTCGGTGGCGATTTCGTTGGTGTAGACGCCGTCCGGCAGCTTCCGCAGGGCGTCGCGCAGTGCTTTCTCGGACCGGTTCATGATCTCGGCGGCGACGTCGTCGAGGCTGTCCAGACCGAGTTCTCCGAGGAGCCGCAGCAGGCTCGCCGCACCGACCTCGTTGCCGGTGACCTGCGCGTACAGGTCGCCGATGGTCTCCTCCGGCGTCCGCACGTTGGCCCGGATCAGCCGTTCCAGGTCGGCGTTGACCTCGCCCGCGCGCAGGAACTTCAGGATCGGCAGCCGCAGGCCTTCTTCGAAGACCTCGTGGGCCTCGGCGGACACGAGCCTGCCGCCGATGTCGGGGGCGTGGCAGCAGGACGCGAACCACGCGACCAGCCTGCCGCGCCGGAACACCGGGGTCGCGACGGTGATGTCGTTGATCTGCCCGGCCGTCTGCCACGGGTCGTTGGTGAGGAGGACGTCGCCGGGTTCGAGGGTCTCCGGCGGGTACGCGGCGACGAAGTGGTGCATGCCGGTGGCCATGGCGTTGATGTGGCCGGGTGTGCCGCCGACGGACTGGCCGATCATCTCCCCGCGCGAGTCGAACACCGCGCAGGCCAGGTCGAGCGATTCCCGGACGACGGCGGAGAAAGCCGAGTTGACCAGCGCGTTCTGCTGCTCGGCGAGGATCGAGTGCAGTCGGTTGCCGAACAACCCGACCACGATCGGATCGACCTTCACACCGTCACCTCCAGCGCGGCGTCGTCCCGGACGACGCAGTGCGCGCCCGGCGGGACGACCACAGTGGACTCGCGTTCCTCCACGATGGCCGGTCCGTCGACACGCTCGCCCGGGGCCAGGCGGTACCGGTCGAAGATCGCCGTGTCGACAAATCCACCGGCCGCCGGGAACCAGGCCCGCCGGCTGCCCTTCCGCGCGGCTCCCGGCGCGCCGGACGAGGCCAGCCGGAGGGTCACGGCCGGTTTCGGCCCGCTCGAGACGACCCGCCAGTTCAGCACCTCGACCCCGACCTCGGGCCCGGTGCGCCGGTAGAGCGCGCGGTAGGTCCGGGTGAACTCGTCGATCAGCGTCGCGGGCCAGGGACCGTCGTGGACCGGAACGCGGATTTCGTAGCCCTGCCCGGCGTAGCGCATCTCGGCGATGCGCCGGTGCGCCACCTCGTCCACCCCGGACTTCGCCAGCAGGGCGGCGCCCTCGGCCTCCATCTCGGCGAACAGCGCGTCGACCTGGTCCCACGCGAGGTCGTGGACGGCCGCGCGCGCGGACCGGACGAAGTCGAACGCCAGCGGCGCGGTGAGGAACCCCGCCGCGCTCAGCACCCCGGCGGCGGGCGGCGCCACGACCGAAGGCGCTCCGAGCACCCGCGCGACGCCGACGCCGTGCACCGGGCCCGCGCCGCCGAAGGTGTACATCGGCAGCTTCGCCGGGTCGTGGCCGCGCTCGACGGCGTGCACCCGGGCGGCGTTCGCCATGTCTTCGTTGACGCTGGTGTGGATGCCCCAGGCGGCTTCCTCGACACTGACCCCGAGCGGATCGGCGATCTTTTCGCGGAGCACCGCTCTCGCGGTGGTGGCGTCCAAGCGCATCGCGCCGCCCAGGAAGTAGCCCGGGTCGAGGTAGCCGAGGACGAGGTCGGCGTCGGTCACCGTGGGCTCGGTACCGCCGCGGCCGTAGCAGACCGGGCCGGGCTCCGACCCGGCCGAATCGGGGCCGACGGTCAGCAGGCCGAGCGCGTCGATCCGGGCGATCGAGCCGCCGCCGACGCCGATTTCGATCAGGTCGGTCACCGGCACCTGCACCGGGAGGCCCGAGCCGGGCAGCAGCCGGTACTTCCGGTCCACTTCGAACTGGTGGGTCACGAGCGGCGCGCCGTCGGCGATCAGGCACAGCTTCGCCGTCGTGCCGCCCATGTCGAAGGCCAGCAGGTCCGGCGGGCCCAGCTCCGCGGCCGCCAGCGCCCCGCCGGCGGGGCCGGACTCGAGGATGCGGATCGGGTGCCGCGCGGCGGTGTCCACAGTGGCCAGTCCGCCGCTGAACAGCATGATGTGCGGCGCGCGGCCGATCCCCAGCCGGTGCAGCCGCGTTTCGAGGTCGCGCAGGTAGCGCTCGGTGAGGTCCTGGACGTACACGTTGGCCACGGTCGTCGACGCGCGCTCGAACTCGCGGATTTCGGGGACGACGTCCGAGGACGACGCCACCCTCAGCGACGGCGCCACCTCGGCGAGGATTTCCGCGGTCCGGCGTTCGTGCGCCGGGTTCGTGAACGCGTGCAGGAAGCAGACGGCGACCGCTTCGATCCCGCGTGCGGCCAGCTCCCGGCCGAGCCTCGCGACGAAGTCCTCGTCGAGTCCGGTGTGGACGGAGCCGTCGGCGAGGATCCGTTCCGGCACGTCGAACCGCAGGTGCCGGGGCACGAGCGGCGCGGGCAGCTCGATGCGCAGGTCGTAGAGCTCGTACCGGTGTTCGCGGCGCATCTCGAGGACGTCCCGGAAGCCCGCCGTGGCCAGCAACGCCGTCCGCGAGCCCGTGCGCTCGATCAACGCGTTCGTCACCAGCGTGGTCCCGTGCACCACCTGCTCGACCGAGCCGAGGTCCTCGAGCAGCGCGGCCAAGCCCTCTTCGACCGCACGGGCCGGCTCGTCGTGCGTGGTCAGGACCTTGCCGACCGCGGCGATCCCGGTGTCGTCGACCGCGCAGAGGTCGGTGAACGTGCCGCCGATGTCGACGCCGATCCTCATGCCCGGTACCACCGCGGCGAGGTGTTCAGCGGCGGCTTCAGCCGCGCCCGCACGACCAGGACGTTCGGCTCGTCCGACTCGACGAACTCGCCGAGCAGCCGCCGGAACGCGCGCCCGAAGCCGGACACGCGGTCCGCGTGGACGCCGAAGGACCGCGCGAGGCCGACGAAGTCCGGGCTGTCCCAGTCGACCCCGCGGTGCGGCACGCCCTCGCGGTCCTGGTCGTAGCGCAGCATGCCGTACCCGCCGTCGTCGACGAGGACGACCGTGACCGGCAGCTGCTCCTGCGCGAGTGTCGCCAGATCGCCGCAGCCGTAGAGGAAACCGCCGTCGCCGGTGATGCAGATGGCCCGGCCGGTGCCCGCCGCGGCGGCACCGAGCGACGCCGGGAAGCCGTAGCCGAGGGTGCCCCAGCCCATCGGGTAGGCGAGCTTGCGGGGCGCCCGCACGCGGTGGAAGCCGCCGACCCAGTAGCCGGCGACGCACATGTCGGACACCAGCACCGCGTCCGTCGGCAGCACTTCGTCCAAAGTGGACAGCAGGTCGTAGGCCTGTGGCTCTTCGTCGCGGATCCGCTGGCGCACGCGGCGGCCGATGCCGGCCAGCCGCAAAGTGATGTCGTCCAGGCCGGGGCGTTCCTTCGGCAGCAGCCGCTCGACGATCCCGCGCGCGTCGCCGACCAGCGTCAGGTCGGGCCGGTAGTTCTTGGCGGCGTCGTCGGCGTCGACGTTGACCGCGATCAGCTTCCGCGGCTTCGGCATCCGCCAGTTCTGCGTCATCAGGCCGTCGAAGTCGGTGCCGATGGCGAGCACGACGTCGGCCTCGTCCCACAGCTCGCCGACCTCCGGCGTGTGCACCGGGTTGGGCGCGAGGCACGGGTGGTCCAGCGGCAGCAGGCCACGGGCGCCGAAGGTCGTGATGACCGGCGCGGCGATCTTCTCGGCGAGCGCGCCGATGGCGTCCCCCGCGCCGGACCGCAGCGCACCGCCGCCCGCCCAGATCAGCGGGTGCTCGGCGTCGGACAGCAGGGCCTCGGCCCGCGCGAGGTCGGGCACGTCGCCGTCGGGCTTGCGGTGCGGCGCGGGCGGCCGCCGGTGCGGCACCGTCTCGCGCAGGTAGTCGGTCGGCACGCCGAGGTAGACCGGACCGCTCTGCGGCTGCAGCGCGAGCCGGGCGGCGCGGTGCACGGTGGTGCCGATCTGGTCGGCCGCGCGCACGGTGAAGCCGCCCTTGGTCACCGGCGCGAACATCGCCTGCTGGTCGGACGTCTCGTGCAGCACCCCGCGGACGACGCCGGGCCGCCGCAGCGTCGAGGGGATGTCGGTGGCGATGACCAGCACCGGAGCCGCGGAGGCCATGGCTTCGCCGACCGCGCCGAGGGTGTTCGCGGCGCCCGGGCCGGTGGTGACGAGAGCGACCCCGAGCTTGCCGGTCGCGCGTGCGTAGCCGTCGGCGGCGTAGCCCGCGGTCTGCTCGTGGCGGACCCCGACGAGCTTGATGCGGGTCTCGGCGAGTGCCTCCCACAACGGCAGGTTGTGCACCCCCGGGAGGCCGAAAACGATCTCCGTTCCCAGCCCTTCGAGCGCGTCCACCAGCTCCCGAGCACCACTCACAGCCACGGCGCGGATACTGCCAGATCGTTCAACGATCTGGCAATCAGCCCCTAGACGATGTGCCGCTCGACCGGTGCGGTATCGGCGCGGCCGAAGCGCCGGACGTCCAGCCCGGTGATGTCCACCGCCGTCGGTCTGCCCAGGTAGAGGTCCCGGACCAGCTCGCCGGCCGCCGGGCCCATCTGGAAGCCGTGGCCCGAGAAGCCGGTCGCGTAGAAGAACCGCGACAGCAGGACGCTTTCCCCGATGATCTGGTTGCGGTCCGGCGTCATTTCGTACAAGCCGGCCCAGGCCGTCCGGACGCCGGCGTCGAGCACTCCCGGGATCCGCCGGCTCGCGAGCTCGGCCAGCCGCGGCAGCCACTCGCCCGCTTCGTAGTGGGTGCCGAACCCCGGGAAGCCGTCGTCCTCGGAGAACGACATCGCCAGGCCGGCGCCTTCGCGGTGGAAGTAGAACGCCGACGGCAGCTCGATGGTCAGCGGGACCCGCTCCGGCAGCCCGGGCACCGGCCCGGTGAACACGACCTGCCGCCGGAACGGCCGCACCGGGAGGTCCACTCCGGCCAGCTCCCCGATCCGCCCGGACCACGCGCCCGCCGCGCACACGACCGCGCTGGTCCGGACGAACCCCGCCGTCGTGTTAACGCCGGTTAATGTGTGGCCGTCGCGCTCGACCCCGGTGACTTCGACGCCGGTGCGCAGCGTCGCCCCGCAGGCTCGCGCGGCGCGCGCGTAGCCCTGCACGACCGCGTCCGGTGTCGCCTTCGCGTCGTCCGGGGACCACAGCGCGGCGACGATCCCGTCCGGCTCGAGCATCGGCAGCACCGCGCGCGCTTCCGCGGGATCGAGCAGGTGGCTGCGAACGCCGTACTCGTGCTGCAGCTCCGCGCACTGTCCGATTGCGAGCACGTCCGCCGGATCGGTGAGCAGGTACAGGTAGCCGTCGCGGCGGAAGTCGATCTCCGCGCCGAACCGCTCCCGGAACGCGCTGTACGCGGTGAGCCCGCGCAGTCCCAGCTCGACGTTCACGCGGCTGGTGAACGACGACCGGATGCCGCCCGCGGCCTTCGCCGTCGAGCCCCCGCCCAGCCCGCCGCGTTCCAGGAGCAGGACGTCGACACCGGCTTCCGCCAAGTGGAACGCGCAGCTCACGCCGATCACGCCGCCACCGACCACGACGCACTCGGCCATCGGTGGCAACGACGTTTCCCCGGCGCCGGCGACGGTCATACTCGCCAATGTAGAACGTGATCCACCGGCGGCCGCCGAACGCGTAGAGTCGGCGTGCCGAGCGCGGAAGGTGATGTCCCATGGCGATGATGCCCGTGACCGACTCGATGTTCCTCCTCGTCGAAACGCGCGAGCATCCGATGCACGTGGGCGGCCTGCAGCTGTTCAAGAAACCCGACGGCGCCGGGCCGGAGTACCTGCGGGACATCCGCCGGAACCTGCTCGAATCGGACAACATGCGCTCGGTGTTCCGGCGCCGCCCGGCCCGTCCCGTCAACACCATGGGGCACGTGGCCTGGCGCGCGGAGACCGACCTCGAGCTCGACTACCACTTCCGGCACTCGGCGCTGCCGCAGCCGGGCCGCATCCGCGAGCTGCTGGAGCTCACGTCCCGCTGGCACAGCACCCTCCTCGACCGGCACCGCCCGCTCTGGGAGACGCACCTCGTCGAGGGACTCGCGGACGGCCGGTTCGCCGTCTACACCAAGGTCCACCACGCGCTGATGGACGGCGTCTCGGCGCTGCGCCAGCTGCAGGGCACGCTCTCGGACGACCCCGCGGACCTGGATTGCCCGCCGTGGTGGGGCAGCCGGCGCAAGCCGGGCGAAGGCCGCGTCAAGCGGCCCCGGTCCTTCCTGCAGACGGCGGGCAAGACCGCCAACCAGCTCGCGAGCCTGGCGCCGGCCGCGATGAAAGTCGCGCGCGAAGCGTTCGGTGAACACACGTTGACGCTGCCCGGGCAGGCACCGCGCACGATGCTCAACGTGCCGATCGGCGGAGCGCGGCGGTTCGCGGCGCAGTCGTGGTCGCTCGACCGCGTCCGGCAGGTGGCGACGGCGGCCGGGGTGTCGCGCAACGACGTCGTGCTCGCGATGTGCTCGGGCGCGCTGCGGGACTACCTCATCGAGCAGCGCGCGCTGCCGGACGCGCCGCTGATCGCGATGGTGCCGGTGTCGCTGCGCCGGCAGAACGACCCGGGCGAAGCGGCGGGCAACAACATCGGCGCGCTGCTGTGCAACCTGGCGACCGACCTGCCGGACGCGGGCAAGCGGCTCGTCACGATCCACCAGTCGATGCGCAACGGCAAGCGGCTGTTCTCGGAGCTGACGCCGTTGCAGACACTGTTGTTATCGGCTGTTAACGTCGCGCAGCTGGGCGTTTCGCCGATCCCGGGCATCGTCAACAACACGCGGCCGCCGTTCAACCTGGTGATCTCGAACGTGCCGGGGCCGCGCAAGCAGATGTACTGGAACGGCGCGCAGCTCGACGGCATCTACCCGGCGTCGGTGCTGCTCGACGGCCAGGCCGTGAACATCACGCTGACCAGCAACGGCGACCACCTCGACTTCGGCGTCACGGGGTGCCGCCGCAGCGTGCCGCACCTGCAGCGGATCCTGACCCACCTCGACACCGCCCTGGTGGAACTCGAAGCCGCGGTGAAGTAACCCGCTCACCGACACGTCCGCTCCCCCATCGGAAGGAATCTTTCCGAACTCGCTGGTCTGTGGTCTCCGCCCGCTCTTAGGGTGGCGGCGATCCAGTGCCGGAGAGGAGCAGGAAATGACCGAATCCGTCGAGGTGTGGACGACTCCCGACTTCGTCGAGTACGAAACTCCCATGGAGGTCACCGCCTACGCGGCCCGTATGGCGGACTGACCGGTGCCCGTCGAGCCGCTCGCGGAAAGCGCGTTCATCGCGGCCCTGCGCGGTCTTTCCTCCCGCTATTGGGGCACGCACCCGTTCCACCACCGGCTGCACGCGGGCGAGCTCGACGCGCACGGGCTGCGGATCTGGGCGGCCAACCGCTGGTACTACCAGTGTCAGCTGCCGCAGAAGGACGCGGCGATCATCAGCAACTGCCCGCTGCCGGAAATCCGGCGCCAGTGGCTCGACCGGATCGTCTACCACGACGGCCCGCACGCCGGCACCGGCGGGATCGAGCGGTGGCTGCGGCTGTGCGAGGCGGTCGGCCTGGACCGGGACGAGGTGCTCGACGAACGGCACGTCGCTCCCGGGGTCCGGTTCGCCGTCGACGCCTACGTGACGTTCGCGCGGACCAAGCCGTGGTGGGAGGCTGTCGCGTCCGGGCTCACCGAGATGTTCGCCGGGCACCTGATGCAGCAGCGCGTCGCGGACATGCTCGCGCACTACTCCTGGATCGCGCGCGAGGACCTCGCGTACTTCACCAACCGCATCGACAAGGTCTCCGGCGAAGGCAAGGACACGCTCGACATCGTGGTCCGCCACTGCGTCACGCGCGAGCAGCAGGACCGCGCGATCGCCGCGCTGTCGTTCAAGTGCGACGTCCTGTGGTCGATTCTCGACGCGATCGAACGGGCGGCGCGGTGATCACCGCGGGCTCGGTCCCGCAGCTCCGGCGCGGTGTCCGATTGTCCTTCGACCACGTGCGGGAGACGCACGTGCTGCTGTTCCCGGAGGGTGTACTGGTCCCGAACACGACCGCCGCGGCGGTGCTCGAACTCTGCGACGGCGCCCGGACCATCACCGACATCGCCTCGGCGCTGGGGAGCCGCTTCACCGGGGTCCGGGAGCAGGACGTCCTCGACGTGCTGGCCCGGCTGGGCGAACGGCGGGTCGTCGCGTGGACGTGAAACCGCCGCTCGGGCTGCTGGCCGAGCTGACCCACCGCTGCCCGCTGCACTGTCCTTATTGCTCGAACCCGGTGGAGCTGGTCACGCGGGAGGCCGAACTGTCCACGGCGGACTGGCTTTCGGTGCTCTCGCAAGCGCGTGAACTGGGCGTGCTGCAGGTGCACCTGTCCGGCGGTGAGCCGCTGGCGCGGCCGGACCTGCCCGAGCTGGTGGCGCACGCGAGCTCGCTCGGGTGCTACGTCAACCTCGTCACCTCCGGGCTCGGGCTCACCGCCGACCGGCTGGACGACCTCGTCTCGCGGGGACTGGCGCACGTCCAGCTGTCGGCGCAGGGCGCGACACGGGAGCGGTCCGACCTGCTGGCCGGCGCGCGGGCGTTCGACCACAAGCTCGCCGCGGCCGCCTTGGTGAAATCGGCCGGGCTGCCGCTGTCGCTGAACGTCGTGCTGCACCGGCGCAACCACGACCAGCTGGCCGGGATCATCGAGCTGGCCGAGCGGATGGGCGCGGACCGGCTCGAACTGGCGAACACGCAGTACTACGGCTGGGCGTTGCGCAACCGTGCGGCGCTGATGCCGACGCCGGAGCAGCTCGCCGCGGCGGAACCGATCGTGCGTGCCGCGGTTTCGCGTTTGCGGGACACGATGGAGATCGTCTACGTCGTCGCCGACTACTACGAGCCGTACCCGAAGCCGTGCATGTACGGGTGGGGTGCGCGGCAGCTGACCGTCGCACCGGACGGGACGGTGCTGCCGTGCCCGGCGGCGTCGGCGATTTCGACGCTGCGGCTCTCCTCCGTGCGGGACACGCCGCTGGCCGAGATCTGGTACCGGTCCGAGTCGTTCAACGCCTACCGCGGCGAGGACTGGATGTCGGAGCCGTGCCGCACGTGTGACCGGCGCGGGCTCGACTTCGGCGGGTGCCGCTGCCAGGCGTTCCTGCTCACCGGCGACGCGGCGGCGACCGATCCGGTGTGCTCGCGGTCGCCGGAGCGTTCGCGGGTCGACCTCGTGCTGGCGCGGCCGCCGGCAACCGACCTGGTGATGCGCCGGTGAAGGTGATCCTGCTCGGCACCGCGGCGGGCGGCGGCTGTCCACAGTGGAACTGCGCGTGCCGGCTGTGCGCGGCCGGGCTGCCGCCGCGCTCGCAGGACTGCGTCGCGATCAGCGCGGACGGCGCCGGCTGGTATCTGCTCAACTGCTCGCCGGACATCCGCGCCCAGATCCTCGGCACGCCGGCGCTGCGGGCCGGGCCGGGGCCGCGGGAGATCCCGCTGCGCGGGGTGCTGCTCACCGACGCCGAACTCGACCACACGCTGGGGTTGCTGATGTTGCGCGAGGCCGGCGGGCTACCGGTGCGGGCACCGGACGCCGTGCTGCGCGCGCTGTCGCCGTTTCGCTCGATCGTCGACGGTTACGGCGGCTGGACGGCTCTCGCGGACCTGCCGGGGCTGCGCGTGGACGTGCTGCCGGTGAGCGACAAGAAACCGAAGTACGCGGCCGCGGGGGACGGCCCGTGGGTCGTCGCCTACCGGATCTCGGACCTCGCGACCGGCGGCGTCCTGGTGTACGCGCCGTGCCTGAAGAGCTGGCCTCCCGGGTTCGACGCCTTCGTGGACGGCGCTTCGCTGGTCCTGCTCGACGGGACCTTCTACGCGCCGGACGAGATGGCGGGGGTCGGCGGACCGGACCAGCTCGCGATGGGGCACCTGCCGATGACGGCGAGCCTGCCCCGCGCCGCCGGGCGGCGCTGGGCGTTCACGCACCTCAACAACACGAACCCGGTGCTGGACCCGGCGTCGCCCGAGCACGCCGCCGTCCTGGCCGCCGGCGCCCAGCTGCCCCCGGACGGCACTTCGTACGAGCTTTAGGCGATGCCCTCCGGTGCGGCGCCGGCGGTGATCCGGTCGATATCGGCCAAGTCATCCGACGTCAGCTCGACGTCGACGACCTCAAGGCGTTCGCCGCGCGCCGCGGCAGCACAGACATCGGACGACCGGGGAGATCTTCCAGTCAACGAGACCCCCAAATAACTCTTTGACGGTCATGTCAGACTGAGGCCATGCCCCACGACAACCTGCGCGTCCTGGCGCACCCGCTCCGCATGCGGATCCTGTCGCTGCTGACCGGCACGGCCCTGAGCGCGGCCGAAGCGGCGCGCGAGCTGGACGACACGCAGGCGAACATCAGCTACCACGTCCGCCGCCTGCACGAAGCGGGCCTGCTCGAGGTGGCGGAGGAGGTGACGATCCGCGGCGGCCGCGCGAAGCGATACCGCCACGACCCGGACTCGGGCCGCCGCTTGACGACGCGGTCCCCGGCCGAAACCCGGCTGTTGACGCAGGCGATAGCGGACGAGCTGCTCCGGCGGGCTCCGCAGCGGGCCCACGACCGGCGGGCGTCGTTGACGGACGCGGAGTTGTGGGTCGACCCGGAGGTGTGGGCGCGGGTGCTGGAGCAGGCGTCGGAGCTGAGCCAGGAACTCCACGCGGCGGCCCGGCCGCCGCGGACCCCGGGGACGGTCCGGGTCAGCGCGAGTGTCGCGCTGTTCGAACTGGCGGAGGCCCAGTGAACAACGCCCTGTTCGCGCCGCTTCGCGAAAGACGGTTCCGCGCGCTCGTCACCGGGCGGACGTTCGCCGACTTCGCCAACGCCGTCGCACCTTTCGCACTGGCCTTCGCCGTCGTCGATCTGACCGGGTCGGCCGTGGACCTCGGGATCGTCGTCGGGGCGCGGTCGATCGCCAACGTCCTGCTCGTGCTCTTCGGCGGCATGCTCGCCGACCGGTTGCCGCGGTCGGTCATCCTGCAGGGCACCGAGACCGCCGCCGCGCTCACGCAGGCCGCCATCGCCGCCAGTGTCCTCTGCGGATTCGCCTCGGTCCCGCTGCTGGTCGGGCTCAGCCTGGTCAACGGCGCCGTCTCGGCCATCTCGCTGCCGGCCGCCGCGTCGCTCACGCCGTTGACCGTGCCCTCGCCGCTGCTCGCCCCAGCGAACGCGCTGGTCCGGCTGCTCTCCAACGCCGGCCGCATCGCCGGCGCGGGACTTGCCGGGGTCCTTGTCGCCTTCGCCGGCTCCGGGTGGGCGCTCGCCGCGAACGCCGTCCTGTTCCTCGCGGCCGCCGTCTCCTACCGCCGCATCCACCTGCCGCACGGCGAACGCATCCCCGGCAGCCGCCCGCTCGCCGAACTCGCCGAAGGCTGGCGGGAGTTCCGTTCCCGGTCCTGGGTGTGGCTGGTGGTCCTGCAGTTCATGATCGTCAACGCGGTCAACGCGGGCGCGCTGCTGGTGATCGGCCCGCTGGTCGCCGACGACACGTTCGGCCGCACCGGCTGGGGCCTCGCGCTGGCGGTCCAGACCGCCGGGTCGCTGCTCGGCGGCGTCGTCGCGGCGCGCTGGCAACCCCGCAGGATGCTGCTGATCGGCGTCGCGCTGGTGATGGTCGACGCGCTCCCGATGCTCGCGCTGGGCCAGACGCCCTACCTGCTGCCGCTGCTGTTCGCGATGTTCCTCTCCGGCGTCGCGATCGAGCAGTTCGCGGTGGCGTGGGACGTCTCGCTGCAGGAGAACGTGCCGCCGGAGAAGCTCGCCCGCGTCTACTCCTACGACATGCTGGGCTCGTTCATCGCGATGCCGCTCGGCCAGATCACCGCGGGCCCGCTGGCCGAGCACGCCGGCCGGTCGGCAACGCTGATCGGTGCCGCGGCGCTGATCGTCGCCGCGACGGCGGTCGTACTGGTCAACCCGCAGATCCGCGGGCTGGTCCGGCGCGCACCGGTCAGCCCGGGCGCACCAGGATGAGGTTGAGCAGGCTCGCGCTGAAGACGACGTCGTCCCCGCCGTCGACCAGCTCGACGCGCGTGCGAACCAACCCCCGGTCCGGCTTCGATCGCGAGAGCCGGGCCTCGGTGACGGTGGCCCGCAACCGCAGCACCGAGCCGGGCCGCACCGGGCGCGGCCAGCGGAGCTCGTCGACGCCCGGGCTGCCCAAGCTCGACGCGGCGGACAGGTAGTGTTCGGCGAAGAGGCGCATCATCAGGCTCGCCGTGTGCCAGCCACTGGCGATCAACCCGCCGAAGGGCCCGGCCGCCGCGGCGGCGGCGTCGACGTGGAAGCTCTGCGGGTCGTAGCGGCGGGCGAAGTCGAGCACCTCGGCCTCGGTCACCTCGACGCTGCCGCAGTCGTGGGTGACGCCGGGGACGTAGTCCTCGAAGTAGCGATCGCTGGTCATGGGCGCAGGGTGCCACAGAAACCCTTCGATCCGGAGCGAACGGTTAGGCTGCCGGAATGGTCGCCGAGCCCGACATCGCCGCGGTCGCCCAGGCGATCGGCGAACCGGCCCGGGCGGCGATGCTCCTGCAGCTGATGGACGGCGCCGCACATTCCGCCCGCGCGCTGGCCACGGTCGCCGGAGTCGCACCCTCCACGGCGAGCTCGCACTTGCGCCGGCTGTGCGAGGCGGGCCTGGTCGTCGCGACCGACGCGGGCCGGCAGCGGCTGCACCGCCTCACGGGGCCGGAGGTGGCCCAGCTCGTGGAAGCGCTGGCGGCGCTCGCCCCGCCCCGGCTGCCACCGCGGCTCCAGCCCGATCCGCCGTCGGGGCCGTTGCTGCGCGCACGCGCCTGCTACGGGCACCTGGCCGGCCGGCTGGGGATCGAGCTGGCGGCGCTGCTGCGGAAGGACGGCGTGGTCGGGGAGCTGGCCCCCGGCGAGACCGGCGTGGTGCACACCGTCGACCACCCGCTGCTGACGGCGCTCGGGATCACGGAGCTGCGCGGCGCCGGACCGCCGGTGCGCGCGTGTCTCGACTGGTCGCACCGGACCACGCACCTCGCGGGGGTCTTGGGGACCGCGCTGCTGATGGCGTTGCTCGACGAAGGGTGGCTACGCCGCCGCCCGGGCGGACGCGCCTTGCGCGTTGCCGAAGCAGGCCGCCGCGGACTCGCCGAGTACGGCATCGACTGATCCCACACCCGGGTTCAGCGGGTCTCCGTGGTAGCCGCCCTCCAGGCGCGGCCTTGGCCGCGCGGCCCGGGTTCACCCTCGCGCGTGGTCAGGCCGGCGCCCAGGGCCGGACCTCCTCCAGGAGCTTCGCCACCGCGAGCACGAGGTCGTCCGAATGCCGCGGCCCGACGATCTGCAGCCCCACCGGCAAGCCCGCCGACGTGCGGCCGGCCGGGACGCTGATCGCCGGCTGCTGGGTCATGTTGAACGGGTACGTGAAGGGCGTCCACTCCGGCCACTCGCTCAGCCCGCTGCCCGGCGGCACGTCGTGTCCCGCTTCGAACGCCGGGATCGGGACGGTCGGCGTGATCAGCACGTCGTAGCGCGTGTGGAACTCCCCCATCAGGATGCCCAGCGCGGCGCGCTCGGCGGTCGCGTCGAGGTAGTCGCTCGCGCTCCACTTCTTGCCGAGCTCCCACACCTTGCGCAGGCCGGGGTCGGTCCGCTCCTCCGACCCCGGCGGGAACGTGCCGAGCAGCTTCGCCGCGCCCGACGACCACAGGATGTCGAACGCCGGCTTCGGGTCGGCGAACCCCGGGTCGGTCTCCTCGATGTGCAGTCCGGCGTCGCCGAGCGCGCGCACCGCCGCCGCGACGATCTCGGCCACTTCCGGGTCGACGTCGACGTAGCCGAGCGTCGGCGAGAACGCCGCGATCAGGCCGCGCACGTCCCGCCGGACGGCCTCGCGGTACGACGCTACCGGCGGCGCGAGCGCGGCCGGGTCGCGGTGGTCCGGCAGCGACAGGACGTCCAGCAGCAACGCCGTGTCGTCCACCGACCGCGCCATCGGGCCGGCGTGCGAAAGCGGGCCGAACGGGCTCGCCGGGAAGAGCGGGATGCGGCCGTGCGTCGGCTTCAGCCCCACGATCCCGCAGAACGAAGCCGGGATCCGCACCGAGCCGCCACCGTCGGTGCCGACGGACAGCTCGCCCATCCCCGCCGCGACGGCCGCGGCGCTGCCGCCGCTCGACCCGCCCGCCGTCTTCGACGGGTCGACGGGGTTGCGCGTGATGCCGCACAGCGGGCTGTCGGTGACGCCCTTCCACGCGATCTCGGGCGTGGTCGTCTTACCCAGTAAGACGAGCCCGGCCTCGCGCATCCGCGCGGCGACGGGGCTGTCGACGTCCCACGGCTGGTCCGGGCTGATGCTCTTCGAGCCCCGGACGGTCGGCCACCCCTGCGTCAGGAACATGTCCTTGATCGAGGACGGCACGCCGTCGAGCCAGCCGATCGGGTTGCCGTCGCGCCAGCGGACTTCCGAGGCCTTGGCCTGCTCCAGCGCGCGGTCGGCGTCGACGAGGCAGTACGCGTTGCAGTCACCGTCGCGGGCTTCGATGGCCTGCAGCGCGTTCTGCGTCGCCTCGATCGGTGACAGCTCCCCGGTCGCGTAGGCGGCGACGAGCTCGCTGGCGGTCAGCATCCTGTCGTTCATCCGGCTCCCTGGTTCCCCGACGGCACGTAGCCGAGCGTCTTGTCGACGACATTGCGCAGCGGCTCCCCAGCCTGCCAGCGGCGGAAGTTCTCGGTGAACACCTCGACGAGCGTGTTCCGCCAGCCGACGAAGTCCCCGGACATGTGCGGCGAGACGAGCACGTCCGGCATGGTCCACAGCGGACTGTCCGGCGGCAGCGGCTCGGTGTCGAACACGTCGAGCGCGGCGCCGGCGATGGTCTTGTTCTCGAGCGCGGCGACCAGGTCGGACGTGACGACCAGCTCGCCGCGGCCGACGTTCACGAACCGCGCCGACGGCTTCATCGCGGCGAACGCGCGCGCGTCGAACATGCCCTTGGTGTGCTCGGTCAGCGGCGCGACGGCGACGACGTAGTCGGCGTGCGGCAGGACCTCCGTGAGCCGCGACGACTCGTGCACGACGCCGAAGTCGGGATCGCCCGTGCGCTCGCGACGCCCGGCGCCGCGCACCCGCATCCCGGCCGCGCGCAGCAGCCGCGCGATGGCCCGGCCGATCGGCCCGGTGCCGACGACCACCACCTCGCGCCCGGCGATCCGCTCACTCTCGCGGTGCAGCCAGCGCCCCTCGCGCTGCAGGTCGTGCGACCGCGCGAAGTCCTTCGCGAACGCGAGCACGACGCCCAGCACGTACTCCGCGATGGCGTCGTCGAAGACGCCCCGCGAGTTGGTCAGGACGACGTCGCTCTCCACCAGCCCGGGGAACAGCACCGGGTCGACACCCGCGCTCGCGATGTGCAGCCAGCGCAGGCGATCGGCCGCGTGCCAGGCGCCGGGCACGGCCGTGGAGAGGAAGTCGTAGACGAAGAGCGCGTCCGCTCCGGACAACGCTTCGGCCAGGCCCGCCGCGTCCGTGTAACGCACGACCGCCCCGGATTCGACAGCACGCATGTCCGGTGGGCGGTGCTCGCCACAGAGCACTGCCAGGACCGGAGCTTCCTGGTTTTCCGAGGCGATCACGTTGACACGGTAAAAGCGGCTCGTATGATTGTCAACAATCCGAGGAACGACCCCCGGAGCACCGGACGTGTCATCAAGTGCAGACGTATTCCGGAGGCTGAGCCTTGGATTTCGACTTCCTGGCGTTCGACGGCCCGCTGGCGCAACGCGGCATCGGCGTGATCGCGCCCTTCGACCTCGCGCTGGAGCGCGAGCTCTGGCGCTGGGTGCCGATGGAGGTGTCCCTCCACCTCGCCCGCACGCCCTACGAGCCGGTGCCGGTCAGCATGGAGATGGCCCGCCTCGTCAGCGACAGCCACCACCTGGCCAGCGCCACCCGCGACGTGCTGCACGTCGAGCCCGAGGTCGTCGCCTACCTCTGCACGTCGGGCAGCTTCGTCAACGGCGTCGACTACGAGCGTTCGCTGACCAAGGCGATCTGCGACGCCGGCGCGCCGGACGCCGTCACCACCTCGGGCGCGCTGGCCGAGGTGCTGCACCAACTCGACCTCCACCGCGTCTCGGTGCTGACGCCCTACGACGCCGACCTGACCCGCGCGCTGCACGACTTCCTCGCCGAGCTGAACGTCGAGACCGTCGCCAGCGACCACCTCGGGCTGGGCGGCGGCATCTGGAAGGTCAGCTACCGCACCATCGCCGAGCGCATCCTCGCCGCCGACCACGGCGAAGCCGAAGCGATCTTCGTCAGCTGCACCAACCTCCCCACGTACGACCTGATCGAGCCGCTGGAGGCCGCACTCGGCAAGCCGGTGCTGACGGCCAACCAGCTGACCATGTGGGCGTGCCTGCGCCGGATGAACCTGCCCATCGTCGGACCCGGGAAGTGGCTTCGTGACGTGTCGTGAAGGTTTTCCTTGACCAGCCCTCTAGGATTGTCGACAATTTGCGTCCCTCCGGAGGATCCGTGACCACCATCGGTTTCATCTACCCCGACCACGCGGCCGAAGACGACTACCCGCTGGCCGAACAGCTGCTCGGCGGCGCGGCCGCCGACGAGGGCGACATCCGGCTCGCGGTCGAGCACATCTACGGCACCGACAAGCACGCGGTCGCCGAGCTGCTCGACCTCGGCAGCGAGAGCAGACTCGCCGACGGTGCCGCCCTGCTCAAGAAGCACGAGCCGGACGCGGTCGTCTGGGCCTGCACCAGCGGCAGCTTCGTCTACGGCTGGGACGGCGCACGCGACCAGGCCGACCGCCTCGCCGCCGTCGCCGGGGTCCCGGCCTCCAGCACCTCCTTCGCGTTCGTGCACGCCGCGCGCGCCCTGGACGTCAAGCGGGTCGCCGTCGCCGCCAGCTACCCGGACGACATCGCCCGGCTGTTCGTGGACTTCCTCAAAGCCGGCGGGGTCGAGGTCGTCGCGATGGCCAGCGCCGACATCATCACGGCCGCCGAAGTCGGCGCCATGCCGCCGGAAGCCGTCGTCGAACTCGCCGTGCGCCACGACCACCCGGACGCCGACGCCGTCCTCGTGCCGGACACCGCCATGCGCACCCTCGGCGAAATCAACGCCATCGAAGCGGCGCTGAAGAAGCCCGTGCTGACCGCCAACCAGGTCACGGTGTGGGAGGGCCTGCGCCTGACCGGGCAGCACCGGCTCGTCCGCTCGCTCGGCGCGCTCTTCCGGCACCTGCCGGACGGGGGCGCCTGACATGGCTCTCCCGCCGGGCATGCTGCCCGAGATCGAGCCGGTGAGCCGCGAGTCGACGGCCGCGGTGATCGCGCGTCAGCTACGCGACGCGATCATGACCGGCGCCCTCCCGCCCGGGACCCAGCTCGGCGAAACCGAGCTGGCGTCCCGGTTCCAGGTGTCACGGGGGCCGCTGCGGGAAGCCATGCAACATCTGGTTTCGGAGGGCCTCCTCCGCAGTGAGCGGCACCGCGGGCTGTTCGTGATCGATCTCGAGCCCGGGGACGTGTACGACATTTACGCGGCTCGCTCGGCGATCGAACGCGCCGCCATGCTCCGCGCCCTGCGCGGCGGGGAACGCGACCGGATCGCCGACATCCTCGAGCACACCGTCGCGGAAATGGCGACGGCCGCCAGTGAAGACGACCCGACGGCGCTTTCCACGGCGGACCTCAGGTTCCACGAGGCCCTCATCAACGCCTCCGGCAGCAAGCGGCTCGTCCGGATGGCCCGCACGCTCCTCATCGAGACCCGGATGTGCCTCACCGCGCTGCAGAGCACCTACCAACGGGTCGAGGAACGCGTGGAGGAACATACAAAGCTCATCCAGGCGCTTCGCGACGGGGACGAGGAAACGGCGCTGAGCCTTCTCGAGGCACACATGGAGGACGCCGTCCAGCGGCTCGCGCCGGGGACGAGCCTCCGGGACGGGCACGCCCCGCCGGTGCCGGGCAACGCGTGAGCGAAGCGCCGGCAGCCCTGATTCGACGGCCCACGCACGTGCTCGGTAAACGGGCGCGTGCCACCACCGCCGGGGCGGCACGGGCACTCGGCCGGTCGGCTCGGGCTCCGGCTCGGGCTGGGGCTCGGGCGGCAGTTCGGGCTCGGGCTCAGGCTCCGGATCGGCCTCGGGCTCGGGCTCGGGCTCGGGCTTCGGATCGGGCGGCAGCTCAGGCTCAGTCTCTCGTTCGCGTTCCCAGTAATCGTCGGGCAGGCGCACGTGGACGGCCCGCACGGGCTGCGGAAAGCAGTTGCTCGGCGGAGAGCACCCACAGCTAATCGCCATGGCGCACCCCCAGGACCGGCTGGCCGCCCTGGCCATCACGGTAGTCCGGTGACCAGGGCCAGCGGCCGCACGCGTCGGCGTGAACCAGTTGCAGCGCACGGATTTCCGGGCCGTACAGGTCGGCCGCGAACACCAGGTGCACCGACGGCTCGGCCAGCTCGACCACCTCGGCCGGCGAGCCGCCCGGCAGCGGGACGCGTTCGCCCGCGGCAGGTGGCGCGCTGTCCAGGAAACGCTTGGCGGACTCGTTGAGCAGCTTGGCGGACACCTCGACCGGCAGGCCCGTCACAACCAGCTCGGGCAGGCCGTACCCGCTCAAGCCGATCGTGTAGGCCCATGGCGGGTACGACCCGTCGTTCTCGACTCCTTGCACCATCCAGCCCCGCTCCGCGACGCCGTCGCGAAGCCGTTGCAGGTAACCGGATCTATCCGGGTTCTCGCAGGCAAAGCACATCGGTGGCTCCTCCCCCTCGGTGGGTGTGCGACCACCGTGCCGGAGGGCACCGACAAAAACTCAGCCCAGCGCTTCGGCCACTGCCGTGCCGAGGCGTTCTGTGGTATCCGTGCCGCCGAGGTCGGGCGTGCGCACCCGGCCCTCGTCGAGCACCCGGTCCACCGCCGCCCGGACCGCTTGTGCCGCAACGATTTCGCCCAGGTGCTCGACCAGCATCGCGGCCGCCAGGACCTGCGCCACGGGGTTCGCGATCCCCTGCCCCGCGATGTCCGGAGCGCTCCCGTGGACCGCCTCGAACATCGACGGATGTTCACCCGATGGGTTGATGTTGCCGGACGGCGCCATGCCGAGCCCGCCGGTGATCGCGGCCGCGAGGTCGCTCAGGATGTCGCCGAAGAGGTTCGACCCGACGATGACGTCGAGCCGATCCGGCGCCTGTACCATCCGCGCCGCCAAGGCGTCCACGTGCATCTGTTCACTGTGGACATCCGGGAACTCCGCCGCGACCTCGGCGAAGATCTCGTCCCAGAACGGCATCGAGTGGATGAGCCCGTTGGACTTCGTCGCCGAGCAGACGCGCGAAGTCCGCGTCCGCGCCAGTTCGAAGGCGTACCGGATGATCCGTTCGACGCCGACGCGCGTGAAAACCGACTCCTGCAGCACGAATTCGTCCGGCCGGCCGGCGTTGTGCCGCCCGCCGATCGCGGAGTACTCCCCTTCGGAGTTCTCGCGGACGATGACCAGCTCCAGCTCCTCGGCCTTCCGCCCGGCCAGCACGGACGTCGTGCCCGGCAGCAGCCGCACCGGGCGCAGGTTGACGTACTGCTGGAACGCGCGCCGCAACGGGATCAGCAGGCCCCACAACGAAACGTGGTCCGGGACGCCGGGGAAGCCGACCGCGCCGAGCAGGATCCCGTCGAACGCCGAGAGCTGCTCGACGCCGTCTTCCGGCATCATCGCGCCGGCCTTCGCGTACCGTTCGCAGCTCCAGTCGAACTCCGTCCACTCCAGCGAGAAATCGAAGAGCGCGGACGCGCGGTCGAGGACCTTGCGTGCCTCGACCGTGACGTCCACGCCGATGCCGTCGCCGGGGATGCTCGCGATGCGGTAGGCCGTCACAGGGCCACCGCGATGTACTTGGTCTCGAGGAACTCGTCGATGCCGACCGAGCCGCCTTCGCGGCCGAGCCCGGACTGCTTGATCCCGCCGAACGGCGCCGCCGGGTTCGACACGATGCCCTGGTTGAGCCCGATCATCCCGGCCTCCAGGGCTTCGGAGACGCGCAGCGCGCGCTTGAGGTCGCTGGTGAAGACGTAGGAAACCAGGCCGAACTCCGTGTCGTTGGCCTTCGCGACCGCTTCCTCCTCGGTGTCGAACGGCGTGATCGGGGCGACCGGCCCGAAGATCTCCTCGTGCGTCAGCCGCGCCTCCTGCGGGACGTCGGTGAGCACGGTGGCCTGGTAGAAGTGCCCCGGCCCGTCGACGCCGGAGCCGCCGGTGAGCACCCGCGCGCCGCGGTCGGTCGCGTCCTTGACCAGCTCCGTCACCTTGTCGACGGCCTTGTCGTCGATCAGCGGGCCGACGACGACGTCCTTCTCCGTGCCGCGGCCCATCGGCAGCGCTTCCATCCGCTCTGTAAGCCGCCGCGAGAACTCCTCGACGACGCCGCGCTGCACGTAGAAGCGGTTCGCGGCCGTGCACGCCTCGCCGATGTTGCGCATCTTCGCCTGCATCGCGCCGTCGATCGCCGCGTCCATGTCCGCGTCGTCGAAGACCAGGAACGGCGCGTTGCCGCCCAGCTCCATCGACGTCCGCAGGATCTTGTCCGCGCACTGTTCGAGCAGCTTCCGGCCGACGCCGGTGGAGCCGGTGAAGGAGAGCTTGCGGGCGCGACCGTCGCGGATCAGCGGTTCCATCACACCGCCGGAGTCACTGGTCGTGATCACGTTGAGCACGCCTTCGGGCAGCCCGGCCTCGGCGAGGATGCCGGCCAGCGCGAGCATCGACAGCGGCGTCTGCGCCGCGGGCTTGATCACCGACGTGCAGCCGGCGGCGATCGCCGGGCCGATCTTGCGGGTGCCCATCGCCATCGGGAAGTTCCACGGCGTGATCAGCAGCGTCGGGCCGACCGGCTGCTTGGTGATGAGGAACCGGCCCACGCCGTTCGGGGCGGTCGCGTACCCGCCGTCGATGCGGACGGCCTCCTCGGCGAACCAGCGGAAGAACTCGGCGGCGTAGGCGATCTCGCCCTTCGACTCGGCGAGCGGCTTGCCCATCTCCAGGGTCATCAGCAGGGCCAGCTCGTCCTGGCGCTTCATCAGCAGCTCGTACGCGCGGCGCAGGATCTCGCCGCGTTCGCGGGGTGCCATCTTCGCGAAGTCGGCCTGGGCGGCGACAGCGGCGTCCAGCGCGGCGACGCCGTCCGCCGGCGAGGCGTCGGCGACCTGGCACAGCTCCTTGCCGGTGGCCGGGTCCACCACCGGGAACGTCTTCCCGGACTCGGCGGCGACCCACTTGCCGCCGATGAACAGTTCCTTGCCGACCGCGTCGACGACGCCGGACTCGGTGCTCGCGCTCATCCCGACTGCTCCTCACGTGTTGTCCCGAGGGCCATGCTATGGATATTGTCAACAATCGACAACCCGCTCAACCGACCTAGGAGCACGCTGCCATGGCCCAGCTATCTCCGCTGCTCAAGCAGGCAACGCCCGTCGTGGTCGACCACGGTGAAGGGGTTTACCTCTACGACGTCGACGGCAAACGCCACCTCGACTTCACCGCCGGCATCGGCGTCACGAGCACCGGGCACTGCCACCCGCACGTCGTGCGCGCGGCGCAGGAGCAGATCGGCAAGCTCGTCCACGGGCAGTACACGACGGTGATGCACAAGCCGCTGCTGGAGCTGACGAAGCGGCTCGGCGACGTGCTGCCGAGCGGGCTCGACTCGCTCTTCTACGCGAACTCGGGCAGTGAAGCCGTCGAAGCGGCGTTGCGGCTTTCGCGGCAGGCGACGGAGCGCCCGAACGTCATCGTCATGCAGGGCGGCTTCCACGGCCGGACCGTCGCGGCGGCGTCGATGACGACGTCGGGGACGCGGTTCAGCGCCGGCATCGGCCCGCTGATGGCGGGCGTGCACGTCGCGCCGTTCCCGTACGCCTACCACTACGGCTGGGACGAGCAGACCGCGACGAAGTTCGCGCTGCGCGAGCTGGACTACCTGTTCCAGACGGTCAGCGCGCCGAACGAGACCGCCGCGATCTTCGTCGAGCCGGTGCTCGGGGAGGGCGGGTACGTCCCGGCGAACACCGAGTTCATGGCCGGCCTGCGCGAGCGCGCGGACCGGCACGGCATCCTGCTGGTCGTCGACGAGATCCAGACCGGCTTCGGCCGCACCGGCAAGTTCTGGGGCCACGACCACTTCGACGTCTCCCCCGACATCGTGCTCATCGCGAAGGGCCTGGCCAGCGGCTTCCCGCTGTCCGGCATCGCCGCTTCGCAGGAGCTGATGGCGAAGGCGTTCCCGGGTTCGCAGGGCGGCACGTACGGCGGCAACGCCGTCTCGTGCGCGGCGGCGATCGCGACGCTGGAAGTCATCCAGCAGGAAAACCTCGTCGAGAACGCCGCCGAGCGCGGGCGCCAGCTGCTCGAAGGCGCGCGGGTGATCGCGGACAAGACCCCGGCGATCGGCGAAGTGCGCGGGCTCGGGCTGCTGGTCGGCTCGGAGTTCACCACCGCCGACGGCGAGCCGGACGCCGCGACGGCCGCGGCCGCACAGCAGACCGCCGCGAAGAACGGCCTGCTGCTGCTCACCTGCGGGCCGTACATGAACGTCGTCCGGATGGTGCCGCCGCTGGTCGTCAACGCCGAGCAGGTCGACGACGCGCTGCGCATCTGGGGCGAAGTCGTCGCCTCCGTCACGGGGAGCTGAGCATGGCCCGGTACATCACGATCACCCTCGACAAGCGCGGCGTCTCCTGCCGCGCCCGGCTGCTCGACGACGAAGCCCCGCGGACGTGCAAGGCGGTGTGGGACGCGTTGCCGCAGAGCGGCTCGGCCTACCACGCGAAGTACGCGCGCAACGAGGTCTACACGCTCGTGCCGCCCTTCGCGGAGCCGAAGCCCGGCCGCGAGAACCCGACGATCACGCCGATCCCCGGCGACGTCGTGTACTTCGGCTTCGAGGCCTGGGAGATCGGCAACCCCGCGTACGGCTATGACGAGGGCAGCGAGGCACACAGCGACCAGGGCGCGACCGACCTCGCGATCTTCTACGGACGCAACAACCTGCTGATCAACGGGGACGCGGGCTGGGTGCCCGGCAACGTGTTCGCCACGATCGAGGAGGGCCTCGCCGAGATGGCGGCGGCCGCGCAGGACCTCTGGCTGCGGGGGGTCGAGGGCGAGACGCTCTCGTTCGCGCGGGCCTGATTTCCTTTCCTCCCAAGGGGACGCCGGGTGCGGTCACCGCACCCGGCGTCCCCTTTTCGCTGCTCGCACCCACTCGAAAGAGTGATCATCGCGAACTCACCTTTCGTGGCCGGTGATCACCGGATCGAGCTACGCACGTACCCAGGATGCCGGATCAAGGTCGAAATCACCGACTGTGATGATCGGCCCGCTTACTACCCAGAGTGGCTGACCGCCAAAGAGGGCACCCCGGCGTCAAACACGAAGGGATTACGTGTTTAGCATGGGAAGATTCCGCGGCGAACCGATCTTCCGGAAATGGTTCTTTGACAGCTCGCCGATGCGGTGAAAACCTGACTCCGCTCTCGCGAGAGCATCTCCAGGGAAACCATTTCGAATCATCAAGGAGCCTTTCCATGCAGACGTTCGTCCAGCACGCCCACTACTGCCACGACATCATCACCGGCGCGCTGGCGCACCTGGCGCACGTTCTCGGCTGGCTCGTCTGAGCCTGACCGGAAGCCGACGCCCGGCCGCGGGAAACCGCGGCCGGGCCGTTTTCACGCCAGCTCGGACAACCGCGTGAAATCGTCGTCGGAAAGCGTCAGGTCGGCCGCTCCGCAGTTTTCTTCGAGGTGCGCGAGCGACGACGTGCCGGGAATGGGGATGACGACCGGCGAACGCCGCAGCAACCAGGCGAGGGACACCTGAGCGGGGGTCGCCCCGAGGCCGGCCGCGACCTTTCCGAGCACTCCGCCCGCCGTCGCGTGATCACCCCGCGCGATCGGCAGCCACGGCACGAACGCGATCCCTTCGCGCTCGCAGTAGCCGAGGACGTCCTCGGACGCGCGGTCGGTCAGGTTGTACCGGTTCTGCACGCTCGCGATGGGCGCGATCGCCCGCGCTTCGGCCAGCTGCGCGACGCTGACCTCCGACAACCCGATCCGGGCGACCTTGCCTTCGTCCCGCAGCCGCGCGAGCGCGCCGATCTGGTCGGCGACGGGGACCTGCGGATCGAGCCGGTGCAGCTGCAGCAGGTCGAGGCGTTCGACGCGCAGGCGCCGCAGCGAGAGTTCCGCCTGCTGCCGCAGGTATTCGGGCTGGCCGAGCGGCACCCACTCGCCCCGGCTCGGGCGCGCGTGCCCGCACTTCGTCGCGATGAACAGTCCCTCGTACGGGTGCAGCGCGTCGGCCAGCAGTTCCTCGTTCAGCCCCAGGTCGTAGGCGTCGGCGGTGTCGAAGAACGTCACGCCGAGCTCGGCCGCGCGGCGGGCCACCGCGGCGGCGCCGTCCCGGACGTGGTCCCACTCGGTGAGCCGCATGGCGCCGAAACCCAGCCGCCGCACGGAAACGCCGTCTTCGAAGGTGTACGTCGATGTCATACCGCGAAGCCTCACCCGGCCTGGAGTCACCCACCAGAGATTTAGCCTGAGCTAAATCTTCCTCAGTAACCGGGTGGTCACGCATCCACGCTTGCGGGCGCGGTCCAGCCGGTGGATCGGATCCACGCGGCCAGGTCCAAGGTGGCCGGCTCGATCGAGCGCACCACCGAGCGGTCCGACGGCTGCTCCGCCGCCTCCGCGAACTGGCGGAACATCGCCCGGTCGAGGTCGGTGGGAAGCACGCTCAACGGGAGGGCCTCGTACCGTGCCGGGAGCCCGGCGCGCGCACCGAACGCCGCGGCGATCCGGGGCCCCGTCAGCTCATCGCCGACGAGCTCGACGGCTCCGCCAGGCGCCTCCGCGGTGCCGAGCAGGAGCGCGGCGACGACCCGGCCGATGTCCCTGACCGAGATCATCTTCAGAGGGACGTCCTCCGGCAGCGGCAGCCGCAGCACGATCTCCCCCTGCTCCAGGCTCGGCGCCAGCACGCTCGAGAAGTTCTCCATGAAGGCGGTCGGGCGCACCATCGAGGCCCGCAGGCCGGACTTCCTCAGGTGCTGCTCGATCCGGTGCTTCGAGTCGTGGTGCGGCACGCCCGACTCCCGGCCCGCTCCGAAGACCGAGTTGAACACGACGTGCGGGACGTCCGCATCGACCGCCGCGTCGACGAGCGCGGTACCGATGCGGATCTCCGCCTCGACCTCGTCGAGGCTGTTCGCCTCCGGGGTCATGAAGTAGAACGCCTCGACCGCTCCCAGTGCGGCGGCCAGCGACGCCGGGTCGTCAGCCCGGATGGCCGCCAGTTCGACACCGCGGGCGGCGAGCGCCCGAGCCCGGCCGGACTGCGGGTTGCGGACGAGGGCCCGCACCGGGGCCTTGTGCTCCAGCAGCGCGTCGACCACCGCACCGCCCTGTTGCCCCGTCGCGCCGAAGACCGCGATCGTGCCGGTCGTCTGTGAGCTCACCGCTGCCACCCTTCGTTGGTTCATGCCGTGAACTAAATTAGTTCACGGCATGAACTTCGTCAAGGTGCGCAGGTACCGGTGCCTTACGTCATGCCGGGCTGGTTCGACATGGGCGGAGAGAGGTCCGAGGTGTCCACGATGGCGGTGGCCACGCGCTCGAAGTCGCGCTGGTCGTCGGCGTCGAGGTTCTTCGCGATCTCGGGCAGTCGCTTGGTGACCTCGGCGTAGAAGGCCTCGGCGAGCACCTTCCCCGCAGGCGTCGCACTGAGCATGACGATCCGTCGATCCTCCGCCGAGCTTGCCCGGCCGACCAGCTCGCGCCGCGCGGTGCGATCGACCAGCTGGCTCAACGCGTTCTTGGTCATCCCCAACGACGCGGCGAGGTAAGCCATCTGCCGCGGCTCGTTCCGGACCGCGCAGAGCAGCGTGGCCTGCGAGGGGGTCAGGTCGAACTCGGCGCAGATCTGCGCGTACTTGCGCTGGATCACGACCGAGAGCCAGAAGAGCTTGTCGCCGTAGTCCACGCCGGCCTCCCCCCTCCAATGACGAACGGCCAGCCTACCCCCGAGCCGAATGTGAAAAACCCTCATGGCGGCGTACCGGCGGTACGTACTACGCTGCGGTAACCACAGCAACGGCGCGGAGGAGAAGCTGTCGATGGGCGACGTGGCGGCACGGCTGGCCGAGATAGTCGGGGACAAGAACCTGCTGACCGGCGAGGCGATCTCCGAGGACTACGCGCACGACGAAGCGTTGACCGCGGAGCCGCGAAAGCCTGCGTACGTCGCGAAGCCGGCAACCGCGGAAGAAGTCGCGGAGCTGCTGAAGGCCGCTTCGGAACACAACGTGCCCGTGACCGCGCGCGGTTCCGGCAGCGGACTGTCCGGCGCCGCGCGCCCGCGCGAAGACGGTTTGCTGATCTCCTTCGAGCGGATGAACGCCGTCCTCGAAGTCGACACCGGGAACCACGTCGCCGTCGTGCAGCCCGGCGTCACGCTCGCCGAACTGGACGCGAAGACCGCCGAAGCCGGGCTGAGCTACACCGTCTACCCCGGCGAGCTGAGCGCGAGCGTCGGCGGGAACGTAGGCACCAACGCCGGTGGTATGCGCGCAGTCAAATACGGCGTCACCCGCAACAACGTGCTCGGCCTGCAGGCCGTGCTGCCGACCGGCGAGATCCTCCGCACCGGTGGCAAGACGTCGAAGATCTCCACCGGCTACGACCTCACCCAGCTGATCATCGGCTCCGAAGGCACCCTCGCCCTGGCCACCGAGATCACCGTCAAGCTGCATCCGCGGCTCACGCACGGCGCCACCGTGCTCGCCCCGTTCGGCGACTTCGGCCAGGTGATGGCGGCGGTGCCGGCGGTCGTCTCCAGCGGGCTCGCGCCGCACATCCTCGAGTACATCGACAACATGACGATGGCCGCCATCGTCTACAACGAGAAGCTCGAGCTCGGTGTCCCGGACAAGATCCGCGAGACCAGCGAGGCGTACCTCGTGGTGGCGCTGGAGAACCGGGACAACGGACGCCTGCACGAAGATGTCGAGACGGTCGGCGAGCTGCTCGGCGAACTCGGCGCGACCGACGTCTACGTCCTCGAAGGCCCCGCCGCGCGCAAGCTCATCGAAGCCCGCGAGAAGGCGTTCTGGACCGCGAAGGCGGCCGGCGCCGACGACGTGATCGACGTCGTCGTGCCGCGGACCGCCATGCCGCAGTTCATCACGAAGGCGCGTGAGCTCGCGATGGCCGCGGGCGGCGGCGCGCTCGGCTGCGGCCACGCCGGCGACGGCAACGTCCACCTCGCGATCTTCTGCAAGGACGCGGACCGGCGTGAACGACTGTTAACCGACATCTTCGCGTACGCCATGGAACTCGGCGGCGCGATCTCCGGCGAGCACGGCCTCGGCCGCACCAAGGCGAAGTACCACCAGGAACTCGAGGACCCGGCGAAGATCGAGCTGATGCGCCGGATCAAGCAGAGCTTCGACCCGGCCGGGATCCTCAACCCCGGCGTTCTCTTCCCCGAAGGAACCGCATGAGCGAGATGAACGGCGCCCAGTCCCTGATCCGCACGCTGGTCGACGCCGGCGTCGAAGTGTGCTTCGCGAACCCCGGCACGTCGGAGATGCACTTCGTCGCGGCGCTCGACACCGTCCCGGAGATGCGGGGCGTGCTCGCGCTGTTCGAGGGCGTCGTCACCGGTGCCGCCGACGGGTACGCGCGCATCGCGGACAAGCCCGCCGCGACGCTGCTGCACCTGGGCCCCGGCCTGGGCAACGGCTTGGCGAACCTGCACAACGCGCGCCGCGCGCACACGCCGATCGTGAACGTCATCGGCGACCACGCGACCTACCACAAGCAGTACGACGCGCCGCTGGAGTCGGACATCGAGTCCATCGCGAGCTCGCTCGAAGGCTGGGTGCGCCGCTCGGAGCACACCAAGGACGTCGGAGCGGACGCCGCCGCCGCGGTCGCCGCGGCGCAGGATGCGCCCGGCCGCGTCGCCACGCTGATCCTGCCCGCGGACGCGTCGTGGGGCGAAGGCGGCGAGACGTGTGCGCCCATCCCGCCGCGCGTGCCACAGGCCGTCGACGCCACCACCGTCAAGGACGTCGCCGCCGTGTTCGGCGCCGGCGAGCCGGTGGCGCTGCTCATCGGTGGCGGCGCCTGCCGTGAGGAAGGGCTGCGCGCGGCCAGCCGGATCGCCACCGCGACCGGCGCGAAGGTGTTCGTCGAAACGTTCCCCGCACGGCTGGAGCGCGGCGCCGGTCTCCCGGCGATCGAGCGGCTCGGCTACCTCGCCGAGCAGGTCACCTACCAGCTCGACGGCATCAAGCACGTCGTCGTCGCGGGCACCAAGGCGCCCGTGTCGTTCTTCGCCTACCCGGGCAAGCCGAGCGATCTGGTGCCCGAAGGCGCGCAGGTGCACACGCTTGCGTCCGTCGGCCAGGACGTCACGCGCGCGCTCAACGAGGTCGCCGACCTCGTCGCCGCGGACACCGAACCGGTGCTGGCGCCGGCGTCCCGGCCCGCGCTGCCGAGTGGTCCGCTGACCCCGCAGAACTGGGTCGACGTCATCGGCGCGGTGCTGCCGGAGAACGCGATCATCGCCGACGAGGCCAACACGTCCGGCCTGCTGCTGCCGACGGCGACGGCCGGCGCGCCGCGGCACGACGTCCTGACGCTGACGGGCGGCGCGATCGGCTACGGCATGCCGGTGGCGACCGGGGCGGCCGTCGCCGCGCCGGACCGGCCGGTGCTGAACCTGCAGTCCGACGGCAGCGCGCTGTACACGATCTCGGCGCTGTGGACGCAGGCGCGCGAGAACCTGAACGTCACGACGGTGCTGCTCAACAACCGCGCCTACGCGATCCTGCGGATGGAGCTGCAGCGCGTCGGCGCGGCCTCGGGCGGCCCGAAGGCGAACGACCTGCTCGACCTCTCGCGACCGGACATGGACTTCGTCAAGATCGCGGAGGGCATGGGCGTCCCGGCGACGCGCGCGACCACGGCCGAAGAACTGGCCGAGCAGCTGCAGCGGGCCTTCGCCGAACCGGGTCCGCACCTCATCGACGCCGCGGTGCCGCCGCTGCTCTGAACCGGACTATTCTCCCGGCATACTTCGAGCCCGGGAGCGGCGGATGAGCGAAGACGAACACGCGAAGCGGGGCATCGACCTCGAACGGCCGAACGCGGCGCGCGTGTACGACTACATGATCGGCGGCCAGCTGAACTACGCCGTCGACCGGATGTTCGCCGAGCAGATCGAGAAGGTGCTGCCGAACGCCCGGCACATGGCGCTGACCAACCGGGCGTGGCTGCGCCGCGCGGCGCGGTTCGCCGCGGAGCAGGGCGTCCGGCAGTTCCTGGACATCGGCTCGGGCATGCCGACGGTCGGGCACGTGCACGAGGTCGTCCAGGCGATCGACCCGTCGGCACGGGTCGTCTACGTCGACAACGAGCCGATCGCGGTCGCGCACAGCGAGATCGTGCTGGAGGGCAACGACAACGCGGCGATGGTCCAGGCCGACGCCGAGTACCCGGACGAGGTGCTGGAGCACCCGACCACCGAGGCGCTGCTGGACTTCGGCGAACCGGTGATGGTGATCATGGCGGCGTTCGTGCACTTCATCCCGGACTCGCGCGACCCGGCGGGGCTGATCGCGACCTACCGCGACGTGCTCGCGCCGGGCAGCTACCTCGCGTTGTCGTCGGGCACGTGGAAGGGGCAGGGCGAGGAGTCCCAGCGCTCGGTGGCGCTGTACGAGAAGAGCGGCACGCCGCTGACGCTGCGCTCGCCCGACGAGCTGCGCGCGCTGGTGAAGGGCTTCGAGATCCTGGACCCCGGCGTGGTGTTCACGCCGGAGTGGCGCCCCGACGGGCCGCTCGAAGACCCGCCGGAGCTGTCGGGTGGCCTGGCGCTGGTCGCTCGCAAGGAGTAGCCGGCGCTATCCTCTCCGTCGCACCGACGGTGAGGGGACGGGGATGACCGACGACCACGCGAAGCGCGGGATCGACTTCGACAAGCCGAACGCGGCGCGCGTGTACGACTACCTGATCGGCGGCAAGCTCAACTACGCCATCGACCGGATGTTCGCCGAGCAGATCCTCCAGGTCCGCCCGGAGTCCCGGGAGCTGGCCCTGCTGAACCGGCGCTGGCTGCGCCGGGCGGTGCGGTTCGGCGCCGAGCAGGGCATCCGGCAGTTCCTGGACATCGGCTCGGGCATGCCGACGGTCGGGCACGTGCACGAGGTCGTCCAGGCGATCGACCCGTCGGCACGCGTGGTCTACGTCGACAACGAACCGGTCGCCGTCGCACACAGCGAGATCGTGCTGAAGGGCAACGACAACGCGGCGATGGTCCAAGCCGACGCCGAGTACCCGGCGGACGTCCTCGAACACCCGATCACCGAGCAGCTGCTGGACTTCGGCGAACCGTTGATGCTGATCATGGCGGCTTTCGTGCACTTCATCCCGGACTCGCGCGACCCGGCCGGGCTGATCGCGACCTACCGCGACGCGCTCGCGCCGGGCAGCTACCTCGCGTTGTCGTCGGGCACGTTCGAAGGCCAGGGCGAGGAGGTCCGCCGGGCGGCGGAGATGTACCAGAAGAGCGGCACCGACGTGGTGGCGCGCTCGCGCGCGGAGTTGCAGGCCCTGCTGGCCGGGTTCGAGCTGGTGCCGCCGGGGATCGTGTTCACGCCGGAGTGGCGCCCGGACGATCCCGCGGAGGTGGGCGAACACCCGGAGCGGGCGAGTCAGCTCGCCTTGGTCGCGCGCAAGAGCTGAAGATGTCTCACGTCGGCTATTCTCGCCGTCACACCGGACCGTGGAGCGGCGAATGAGCGAAGACGAATACGCGCGGCGTGGCATCGACCTCGACAAGCCGAACCCGGCGCGCGTGTACGACTACATCCTCGGCGGCCAGCTCAACTACGCCGTCGACCGGATGTTCGCCGACCAGGTGCTCGCCGCGCAGCCGAACGCGCGGGAGCGCGCGCGGCTGAACCGGCAGTGGCTGCGCCGGGCCATCCGGTTCGGGCTGGACAACGGGATCCGGCAGTTCCTCGACATCGGCTCGGGCATGCCGACCGTCGGGCACGTCCACGAGATCGCGCACGCCGTCGACCCGACCGCCCGCGTCGTTTACGTCGACAACGAGCCGGTCGCCGTCGCGCACAGCGAGATCGTGCTGGAGGACAACGACAACGCGGTCATGGTGCACGCCGACGCCGAGTTCCCGGACGACGTCCTCGAGCACGAGACCACCGAGATGATGCTGGACCTGGACCAGCCGGTGATGGTCGTGATGGCGCTGTTCGTGCACTTCATCCCGGACGAGCGCGACCCGGCCCGGCTGATCGCCGCCTACCGCGACGCGCTCGCGCCCGGCAGCTACCTGGCCATCTCGTCGGCCACTCCCGAGCAGCAGAGCGACGGCACCGCCCGCGCGGTCGCGATGTACCAGAAGAGCGCCAACCCGGTGACGCCCCGCACGGCCGACGAGCTGCGCGCGCTCGTGGACGGCTTCGAGATCCTCGACCCGGGCGTCGTCTTCATCCCGCAGTGGCGGCCGGACGACCCGGCGGACGTGCCGGAGAATCCGGCCGAGTGCGGCGGGCTCGCCCTGGTGGCGCGCAAGAACTAGGCGACGCCGACCAGCTCCGGCGCCACCCGCCTCTTCGGTACGAGCGCCGCGAGCACCACGCCCGCCAGCGCGGCGCACGCCGCCACGGCGAACGTCGCCCGGAAGCCGAACAGGGACGGCACCGTCAGCCCGCCGACGGTGATCGTCAGCTGGGCCAGCATCGCCGCCATCACCGCGCTCGAAATCGCCGTGCCGACCGAGCGCATCAGGGAGTTCAGGCCGTTCGCGGACGCCGTTTCGGTGACCGGCACCGAGCCCATGATCAGCGCCGGCATCGCGGCGTACGCGATCCCGACCCCGGCGCCGATGATCACCGACGCGGTGATCAGCTCGGCCGCGTTGTCCATCAGCGCGATCGCGAACACGTACCCGACGGCGATCACCAGCGCGCCGGTCATCAGCGTCGGACGCGGGCCGAAGCGGGCGATGAGCCGGGCCGACACCGGCGAAAGCAGCATCATCACCAGGCCGTTCGGGGCGAGGGCGAGGCCGGACTCGACCATCGTCTGGCCCAGCCCGTAGCCGGTCGACGCGGGTGCCTGCAGCAGCTGCGGGAAGGACAGCGCCATGGCGTACATCGAGAACCCGACCATGATCGACGCCAGGTTCGTGAACAGCACCGGCCGTCGCGCGGACACCCGCAGGTCGACGAGGGGGTCACGCCGGCGCAGTTGGTAGGCGCCCCAGGTGAGCAGGATGACGACGGCCGCCGCGGCGAACGCCAGCGTCGCGGTGCTGGTCCAGCCCCACGTGGCGCCCTTGACCACCGGCAGCAGCAGGCAGACCAGGCCGGCGGCCAGCCCGAACGCGCCGAAGTAGTCGAACGGCGCGGGCGTGCGCAGCGGCGACTCCGGCACGAACTTGACGATCAGCAGCGCGAAGAAGAGCCCGAGACCGGCGGCCATCCAGAACAGCACGTGCCAGTCGGCGTTCTCCGCGACGACCGCCGCGACCGGCAGCCCGATCGCGCCGCCCACCCCGAGTGTCGCGCTCATCAGCGAGATGGCGCCGCCGACGCGTTCAGCGGGGAGCTCGTCGCGCATGATGCTGATGCCGAGCGGGATGACACCCATCGCGCAGCCCTGCAGCCCGCGCCCGACGATGTGGAACGCGAGCGCGCTCGTCGTCGCGGACACCACCGAGCCGGCGATGAGCAGCCCGAGGCTGACGAGGATCATCCGGCGCTTGCCGTAGAGGTCGCCGAGCCGCCCGCTGACCGGCGTGCTGACGGACGCGGCCAGCAGCGTCACGGTGACGACCCACGACGCGTCGGCCGCGGAGGCGTTCAGCAGCCGCGGGAACACCGGGATGAGCGGCACGACCAGCGTCTGCATGAACGAAGCGACCAGCCCGCACGAGGCGAGCACCACGACGATCGCGCGGCCGGACCGTCCGGGACGGGACACCAGCACACCCCCGGTGTGTAGTTAGTACGCATCATGCAACTTCATGCACTGTACCTACGCTCCGGGCGTTTACCGCTCGATTGGTGCTCTCGTCACAGCCAGGTGCGCACGCCTCCGTGGCCGGAGCAGGTGCCGGAGCGGTGCTGGCTGTAGCTGTAGGTGTCGTCCTCGCAGAGGGCCGTGGCACCGGACGGGTTGTCACTGGGGCGGTGGACGCAGTTGCCGTCCGAGTTCCGGTAGTAGTCGGTGCCGCACTCGGCCGGCTTCGGCGCGGCCTGCGCGGTGGTCTTCGGCGCCGTCTTGGGCTTGGCCGCGGTCGTCTTCGGCACGACGGCCTGCGTCGGCACGGTCGTGGCCGCCGGCACGGTCGTGGGTGTCGACGCCTCGGAGGTGGCGGTCGTACTCGGCACCGAGAACGTCGGCGCAGTGTACGAAGTCATCGGTGCGTCCAGAACGCCGACGCCACCCGGATCCTTCGCCGGCACCGAACCGACGCCGCAGCCCGCGACCAGCAGGCCCGCGGCCAGGATCCACCCCAGTTTCTTTCCCACGACGACTCCTTAGCGACACGAATCAATGCCGCCGTAGTCGCTCACCCGGAAGCGTTCGTTACGGCGCCTAGACTCGCCGCATGGCCTGGTTGCGGCGGTGGGCTCCCGAACTGGCGGTCACCGTCGCGGTGCTCGTCGGCTCGTTGTTCGCCGTTCTGAACGACAGCGCGAAGCCCGCTCACCACGCCGCCGTCGGCTGGGTGCTCACCGTTCTCGGCTGCGTCGCCGTCTTCTTCCGACGTAAGTACCCGTTGACCGTCGCCGCGTTAACGCTCGTTTGCTGCGCTCTCTACTACCCGCTCACCGATCCGGACGGCCTCGTCCTGCTCACCTTCGCCTACGCGCTCTATAACGCCGCCGCGGCGGGGCGGATCCGCGGAGCCGCGCTGCTCGTCGTCGCCGCGATGGCCGGGGTCGCCGTCGGCGAGGTCAGCTCGCGCACCGGGCGGCACGTCGACAACTTCGCGTTCTTCCTGATGACCGGCTGGTTCGTCGCGCTCGTCGCCGGCGGCGCCGTCGCGCACTACCGCGCCGAAGCCGAACGCACCAAGGAGGCCGAAGCCCGCGCCCGCGCCACGGAGGAGCGTCTGCGCATCGCGCGCGAAGTGCACGACGTCCTCGGCCACCACCTGTCACTGATCAATGTGCAGGCCGGCGCCGCGCTGCACCGGCGTGATCCCGAGCAGGCCGAAGCGGCCCTCGGCACCATCAAGGACGCCAGCAAGACCGCACTCCAGGAGTTGCGTGCGACGCTCGGCATGCTCCGCCAGGCCGACCAGCCGAGCCTGTCCCGGGTCGCCGAACTGGCCGAGTCGGTCGGCGCGTCCGGGCTGACCGTGCGGACCGAGATCGACGGCGTCGCCCGCGACCTGCCGCCGGACGTCGAGCACGCCGCGTTCCGCGTGGTGCAGGAAGCGCTCACGAACGTCGCGAAACACGCCGGCGCGAAGACCGTCGTCGTCCGGCTCGGGTACGGCGCCGACGCGCTGTCCGTGCAGGTCGACGACGACGGCCGCGGCGGCGACGCCCCGCCGGGCACCGGGATCCGCGGCATGGCCGAACGCGCGCGGGCGCTCGGCGGCGAGCTGACCGCGGCGCCGCGCGAAGGCGGCGGTTACCGGGTGCGCGCCCGGTTGCCGGTGCGATGATGGGCCGATGATCCGGGTCCTGCTCGTCGACGACCAGCGGCTGGTCCGCGCCGGTTTCCGGTCCATTTTGGACGGCGAAGACGACATCGACGTCGTCGCCGAAGCCGCGGACGGCCGCGAAGCCCTGCAGGCCGCGCACGACCACCGCCCGGACGTCGTGCTGATGGACATCCGCATGCCGGTGCTGGACGGTCTCGCCGCGACGAGGCACCTCCTCGAAGACCCGAAGGTGACCGCCAAGGTCGTCATCCTCACGACGTTCGACCTGGACGAGGACGTCTACGGCGCCCTGCGCGCGGGCGCGAGCGGGTTCCTGGTCAAGGACACCGAGCCCGAAGAGCTGATCCACGCCGTGCGCGTCGTCGCCCGCGGCGACGCGCTGCTGGCGCCGTCGATCACCCGGCGGCTGATCTCGGAGTTCGCCGCGCGCGTCACGCGCCCGGCACCAACCCCCGCGCTCGACCGGCTCACCGACCGCGAACGCGAGGTGCTCTCGCTGGTCGCGGCGGGCCTGTCGAACGACGAGATCGCACACGAACTGACGCTCAGCCCCGCGACGGCGAAGACGCACGTCAGCCGCATCATGACCAAGACCGGCATGCGCGACCGCGCGCAGCTCGTCGTCCTCGCCTACGAGTCCGGCGCGGTGACGCCGAGGTGGCTCACCCCCTAGCCGTACTCCCGCGGGGGTACGGGAAACGCCTTAAGGGACACCGCCGGGAGCACGGCAAGTGTCCTCCGCCGCGCGACGCGGAGTAGTGCCCTCGCGGCGAATCCTTGTCCACCATGGACACCATCACTCGCGCAGGCGGGGGAAGCCTGACGAAACTGGCCGGCTGGGCGCAGCGCCACCGGTGGCTCGCCGTCGCACTCTGGGCGCTGGTCCTCATCGGCGTCACGTTCACCTCCCGCCTCACCGGCAGCGCGTTCCACGACGACAACTCGCTGCCCGGCACCGAATCGCAGCAGGTCGTCGACCTCCTGCGGGACACCGCGCAGTCCGGCGCGTCCGCGCAGATCGTGTTCAAAGCGGACGACGGCCTGACCACGCAGCGCGCCGCGGTCGAAAACACTCTGGGAAATGTCCGATTGCAGCCGCACGTGCGGTCGGTGACCGGGCCGTTCGAGACACTGTCGCCGGACGGCCGGATCGGCTACGCGACCGTCACCTTCGACGCGGCTTCGACCGACCTGCCGTACGACGACATCGTCAAGTTCGCCGACGTCGCGAGGCAGGCCGGACCGGTCGAAGTGGCCCTGGCCGGCGACCCGGTCGAGCGGATCTCGGGCGGCGGCGGCCCCGCGGAAGGCGTCGGGCTGCTGGCCGCGCTGGTCATCCTCGTGTTCCTGTTCCGCTCCCTGCTCGCCGCCGGGCTGCCGGTGCTCACCGCGGTGTTCGCCGTCGGCAGCACGCTGGGCGTGATCACGGTCGTCTCGCACTTCGTCGACATCGCGAGCTACACCTCACCGTTGATGATGCTGGTCGGGTTCGGCGTCGGCGTCGACTACGCGCTGCTGATCTTCTCCCGTTACCGCGGCGAGCTCCTCGCCGGCCACGACCGGGACGCCGCCGCGCGGCGGGCGCTCGACACCGCCGGCCGCTCGGTGCTGTTCGCCGGGACGACGGTGATCATCGCGCTGCTCGGCCTGCTCGCGCTCGGGCTCGGTGGGTTGCGCGGAGTGGCGCTGGCCGTCGCGCTCACCGTCTTGATGACGATGCTCGCGTCGGTGACGCTCCTGCCCGCGCTGCTGTCGCTGTTCGGCAAACGGCTCGAACGCGGCATCCGCAAGCACGCTGCCCGGCGAGAGCACGGCAAGACGTGGCGACGGTTCGCTGACGGCGTCCAGAAGCGTCCGGTGGCCCCGCTCGCGATCGGGCTGATCGTCCTCGTCGGGCTGTCGATCCCGGCCGCGGGCATGCGACTCGGGTTCGCCGACGCCGGCACGGACCCCGCCGGATCGACGACGCGGCGGGCTTACGACCTGCTCGCCGAGGGTTTCGGACCGGGTTTCAGCGGCCCGTTGGCGATCGTCGGCCAAGACGGCGACACCGTCGCGCTGCAGCAGAAACTGGCTTCGACACCCGGAATCGCACGCGTATTAACGCCGGTTAACCAGACCGTCCTCGTATTCCCGACGACGTCACCGCAGGACGCGGCGACCGCCGAACTGGTCACGCGCCTGCGGACCGACGTTCTCCCGACACTCCCGGGTCATTACCTGGTCGGCGGCTCGGTGGCGGCCGCGACGGACTTCGCGGACGCCGTCGCCGATCGGCTGCCGTTGTTCGTGCTGGTCGTCGTCGGGCTGTCCGCGCTGCTGCTGATGGTCGTGTTCCGGTCGGTCCTCATCCCGCTCAAGGCGGCGTTGCTGAACCTGCTGAGCATCGGCGCCTCGCTCGGGGTCATGACGCTGGTGTTCGGCGACGGCTGGTTCGGCGCGCAACCGGGCCCGATCGAGGCGTTCGTGCCGGTGATGATCTTCGCGATCGTGTTCGGGCTGTCGATGGACTACGAGGTGTTCCTCGTGTCGCGCATGCACGAGGAGTGGCGCCGCACCGGCGACGCGCGGCTCGCGGTGCGCGAGGGCCTCGCGTCGACCGGCGCGGTGATCACCGCGGCGGGCGCGATCATGGTGCTGGTGTTCGGCGCGTTCCTGCTGGACCCGTCGCGGATGCTGGCGCAGTTCGGCCTCGGCCTGGCGACCGCGGTCCTGCTGGACGCGCTGGTGATCCGCTGCCTGGTCGTCCCGGCGGTCATGCGCCTGCTCGGCGCGCGGGCGTGGTGGCTGCCCCGGTGGCTGGACCGCCGTTTGCCGCACGTCGCGCTGGAGCCTTAACTCCCCCAGGTCGCCGGCGTCTCCGACAGGCGGAAGTCCAGGCGTCCGCCGTGCAGGAAGGACGCGTCGACCTTCCAGTCGCGCTGCGGCCGGCCGTCGCGGCGGACGTCCTGGACGTACTTCCCGCTGCCCGACGTCGTGATCCGGATCGGCGCGCCACCCGCCGGCCGGATCACGGCGCCCGGGAACAGCGGGCTCGACAGCAGCAGTTCGCCCGAGCCCGGCGTGCGCGGGTAGATGCCGAGTGCGGCGAAGACGTACCAGGCGGACATCGTGCCGAGGTCGTCGTTGCCGGGCAGCCCGGACGGCCCGGTGCCGTACACGGAGTTCACCAGCTGCCGGACGGTCTCCTGCGTCTTCCACGGCTGCCCGAGCTCGTTGTACAGCCAGGGCGCGTGGATGTCGGGCTCGTTCGTCGGGTCGTACTTGAGCGGGCCGCCGCCCTTGAGCTGCCAGTTGCCCGCTCCGTCGTGGAAGAAACCGTCGAGCCGGGTGACGGCGGTGGCTTTGCCGCCCATCGCGTCGGCGAGCCCGGAGACGTCCTGCGGGACCATCCAGGTGTAGGCCGCCGCGCTGCCCTGCGCGAAGCCGCGGTCGCTCGCCGGGTCGAACGGGGTCACCCAGCTGCCGTCGACATTCCGCGCTTGCGTGTAGCCGGTCTCCGGGTTGAAGACATTGCGCCAGTACGCGCCCCGCGCGCGCATCTCCGCGGCTTCGCGCGTGCGGCCCAGCAACTCTGCGAAATGTCCGATTGCCGAGTCGGCGACAGCGTCCTCCAGCGTCTCGGCGGCGCCACCCCAACAGTGGCAGACGTCGTTGGGCGCGTAGTGCGACGCGAGGTACTGCGCGAGGTTGGGCCGCTGGCCCACGCACTGTCCGGGACAGCCGCCGTCCTGCAGGCCCTCGGGCCGCGGGATCGTCGCCTGCTCGTACAGCGAGTCGAACGCGCCGCGGTAGTCGAAGTTGCGGACGCCCATCGCGTAGAACGTCGCGATCGTCGCCGCGGACGGGTCGCCGGTCATCACGTGCGTCGCGCCGTTGACGTGCACCCAGCGGTCCCAGACCCCGTCGTTCTGCTTCGCGTAGTTGTACAGCGATTGCGCGAAGTTCCCCGCGACGCGCGGCTCCACCAGCGCCAGGAGCTGCACCTGCGCGCGGTACTGGTCCCAGCCGGAGAAGTTGGAGTACTGCGCGTCCTGGCCGGGCTCGACGCGGTGCGGCTGCCGGTCCATGCCGAGGTACTGGCCGTCGACGTCGCTGACGAGGTTGGGCTGCTGCAAGCTGTGGTAGAGCGCGGTGGTGAAGGTGATCCGCTGGTTGGCGGTGCCGCCGGTGACGTTCACCCGGTCGAGTTCGGCGTTCCAGGCCTTCTTCGTCTTCGCGGCAACGCTGTCCACCGTGGACTTCGACGGCAGTTCGGCCCGGAGGTTGCGTTCCGCGCCTTCGAGGGAGACGTAGGAGATCGCGATCCGCATGGTCACCTTGCTGCCGGGCGCGAAGGTGACGTAGCCGCCGGAACCACGTCCGGCGCGGTCCTTGCCGGTCGCGTAGCCCTCGCCGCCGGTCTGGTCGGTGCCGCCGGGCTGGAGCGTCGCGTCCTTCCACGTCCCGGTGCCGGTGACCGGCTGGTCGAACTGCGCGGTGAAGTACAGGCGGTAGTACGACTTGCGGTTGTTGACGCCGCCGTTGGCGCGGCGCCCGCAGAACGCGCCGGTGAACACGGAGCCCGTCACGCGCCGGTTCGCCGCGTCGATGTGCGTTTCGGCGTCTTCGCTGCCGTTGAGGGAGTTCGACGTCCGGAAGAGCAGGCTCGCCGGTTTGTCCTGCGGGTACGACAGCGTGCCGATCGCGGTGCGTTCGGTGGCGGCGACGTCGGTCGTGACGCCGTTCTGCAGGCCGAGCCGGTAGCGGCCGGGCGTCGCGGCTTCGTCGGCGTGGCCGAAGTTGCTCGCGTAGACGGCGTCGGTGGTGTCGGCGGTGGGCGACGAGGTGACGTCGCCGGCGAAGGGCAGGATCGGCACGTCGCCGGCGGCGCCGGGGTTGCAGCCCGCGCCATTAACGTGCGTTAACGCGAAGCCGCGGAGCCGGGTGGTGTCGTACTGGTAGCCGTTGGCGGCGCCGGTCGACGTCTGGTCGCCGCGGGTGCTGGCCGGGCTCCAGGCGAGCATGCCGAAGGGCGCGGTCGCGCCGGGATAGGTGTTGCCGTCCCCGGCGGAGCCGATGAGCGGATCGACGAAGTCGGCAGGACTCAGGCCGGCGGCCGCTGACATCGTTGTCAACGTCGAGGCGAGCAGGGCGGCGGCGAGAGCCACCGTGACAGGACGGCGCATGGGCGGAGGTTAACCCGCGTTCAGTGGCTTTTGGGCGAACACGAGCGGACAAGCTGCCGGACACCGAGCGCGGCTTCCGCGGGTACCTTCGAGCCCCTCGACGGATTGGGAAACCGATGATCGCACGCACCTGGCGGGGCTGGGCGCCCGCCGCGACGGCCGACGACTACCAGCGGCACTACGAAACCGAAGTGGCGGAGCACCTGCGGGACGTACCCGGCTTCCAGGGCGCCCGGTTGCTGCGCCGCCCGGAGCGCGACGAGGTCGAGTTCATCTCGATCACGTTCTTCACCGACCTCGACGCCGTACGCGGCTTCGCGGGCGAAAGCTACGAAGACGCTGTCCTCGAGGAGGACGCGCGGCGGGCGCTGAGCCGCTGGGACGATCGCGTCAGCCACGCCGAGGTCGCGGTCGCGCTCTGAAAGCCGTGAAGGCCACCTCGATGACCTCGAGGTGGCCTTCACGGAGCTACCGCTTATTCGTAGATTTCGCCCTTGGCGGCCTTCTCCACGAGCGAAGCGGGCGGCTCGAAGTGGTCGCCGTACCGGGCAGCGAGTTCACGCGCCCGGTCGACGAAGCCCTGCAGGCCACCCTGGTACTGGTTGATGTACTGGATGACACCGCCGGTCCACGCGGGGAAGCCGATGCCGAAGATGGAGCCGATGTTGGCGTCCGCCACCGACGTCAGCACGCCTTCGTCGAAGCACTTCACCGTCTCGAGGGCCTCGGCGAACAGCATCCGCTCCTTGAGGTCCTCGAACGGCACCTCGGTCGAGCCGGACTTGAACGCGTCACGCAGACCCGGCCACAGCCCGATGCGCTTGCCCTCGGCGTCGTACTCGTAGAAGCCCGCGCCGGTCGACCGGCCCTTGCGGTCGTACTCGTCCAGCATCTTGTCGATGACGGCCTCGGACGCGTGCGCCTTCCACGTGCCGCCCGCGGCCTCGATCGCCTCGCGGGTCTCCTTGCGGATCTTGCGCGGCAGCGTCAGGGTCAGCTCGTCCATCAGCTGCAGCGGCGGCGCCGGGTAGCCGGCCTGCGAACCCGCCTGCTCGATCGACGCCGGCTCGACGCCCTCGCCCAGCGCGGCGACGGCCTCGTTGATGAACGTGCCGATGACGCGCGAGGTGAAGAAGCCGCGGCTGTCGTTGACGACGATCGGGGTCTTCTTGATCTGCAGCGTGTAGTCGAAGACCTTCGCCAGCGTCGCCGGGGACGTCTTCTCGCCGCAGATGATCTCGACCAGCGGCATCTTGTCGACGGGCGAGAAGAAGTGGATCCCGATGAAGTCCTCGGTGCGCTGCACGCCCTCGGCGAGGGTGGTGATCGGCAGCGTCGAGGTGTTGGAGCCCAGGACCGCGTCGGCGTTGACGACGCTCTCGATCTCGCCGAACACCTTGTGCTTCAGCTCGACGCTCTCGAAGACGGCCTCGATGACGAAGTCGACGCCCGCGAAGTCGGCCGGGTCGGCGGTCGGCTTGATCTTGGCCAGCAGCGCGTCCGACTTCTCCTGCGTGGTCTTGCCGCGCGAGAGGGCCTTCTGCTCCAGCTTGACCGCGTAGCCCTTGCCCTTCTCGGCCGCCTCCTGCGAGACGTCCTTGAGGACGACGTCGATGCCGGCCTTCGCCGACACGTACGCGATCGCGGCGCCCATCATGCCCGCGCCGAGCACACCGACCTTCTTGGCCGTGTACTTCTCGAAGCCGTCCGGCCGCGAGCCGCCGGAGTTGATGGTCTGCAGGTCGAAGAAGAACGCCTTCGTCATGTTCTTCGAGACCTGGCCGGTGGCGAGGTGGATGAAGTAGCGCGTCTCGATCTGGATCGCGGTGTCGAAGTCGACCTGCGCGCCCTCGATCGCGGCGGCCAGGATCGCCCGCGGCGCCGGCATGTTCGCGCCCTTGATCTGCTTGCGCAGGTTGGCCGGGAACGCCGGCAGGTTGGCCGCGAAGCTCGGGTTCGACGGGGTGCCGCCGGGGATCTTGTAGCCCTTGACGTCCCAGGGCTGGACGCCGCCCTCGGGGTTCGCCTTGATCCACGCCTTCGCGGCGGGGACGAGCTCCTCGACCGTGCCGACGAGCTCGTGCACCAGGCCGAGCTCGAGCGCCTTGGCCGGGCGGTGCCGCTGGCCCTGCAGCAGGACGTTCAGCAGCGCGCTCTGGATGCCGAGCAGGCGCACGGTGCGCACGACGCCACCGCCGCCGGGCAGCAGACCGAGCGTCACCTCGGGCAGGCCGATCTGGCTGCCCTTGACGTCGGCGGCGATGCGGTGGTGCGTCGCCAGCGCGATCTCGAGGCCACCGCCGAGCGCGGCGCCGTTGATCGCCGCGACGACCGGCTTGCCGAGCTGCTCGATGCGGCGCATCTGCCCCTTCATCAGGGTGCTGCCCTCGGTCAGCTCGACCGCGTTCTCGGGCTTGGCCTGGATGAGGTCGTTCAGGTCGCCGCCGGCGAAGAACGTCTTCTTGGCGGACGTGATGACCACGCCGGTGATGGTGTCCTTCTCCGCCTCGAGGCGGTCGACCGTGACGCCGAGCGACTCGCGGAAGGCGGCGTTCATCGTGTTCGCCGACTGGTTCGGGTCGTCCAGGGTCAGCGTGACGATGCCGTCTTCGTCCTGCTCCCAGCGGATGGTCTTGCTTTCAGGCATTGGAGTCCTCACACCCGCTCGATGATGGTCGCGACGCCCATGCCGCCGCCGATGCACAGGGTCACCAGGGCGCGGCGCGCCTGGCGGCGTTCCAGCTCGTCGACCACGGTGCCGACCAGCATCGCGCCGGTGGCGCCGAGCGGGTGGCCCATGGCGATCGCGCCGCCGTTGACGTTGACCTTCTCCTCGTCGAGGTGCAGGTCCTTGATCCACTTGAGCACGACGGAGGCGAACGCCTCGTTGAGCTCCCACAGGTCGATGTCCTCGGGCTTGAGGCCCGCGGCCTTCAGCACCTTCTGGGTGGCCGGCGTGGGGCCGGTGAGCATGATCGTCGGCTCGGAGCCGATCGACGCCGTCGCCACGATCCGGGCGCGCGGGGTCAGCCCGAAGGTCTTGCCGACCTGCTCGGAGCCGACGAGCACCAGCGCGGCGCCGTCGACGATGCCGGAGGAGTTGCCGCCGGTGTGGACGTGGTTGATCTTTTCGACCGAGTGGTACTTCTGCAGCGCGACGGCGTCGAAGCCGCCCAGCTCGCCGATGCCGGCGAAGGCGGGCTTGAGCTTCCCGAGGCCCTCGACGGTGGAGCCGGGGCGGCGGTGCTCGTCGTGGTCCAGGACGGTGACGCCGTTGATGTCCTTGACCGGCACGACGGACTTGGCGAAGTAGCCGCCGGACCAGGCCGCCTCGGCGCGGTCCTGCGAGCGGACGGCCCAGCGGTCGACGTCCTCGCGGGAGAAGCCCTCGATGGTCGCGATCAGGTCGGCACCGGTGCCCTGCGGGACGATGTAGTTGTCGTATGCCGTGGTCGGGTCCATGAACAGCGCGCCGCCGTCGGAGCCCATCGGCACGCGCGACATCGACTCGACGCCGCCGGCAATGATCAGGTTGTCCCAGCCGGAACGGACCTTCTGCGCGGCGGTGTTGGTGGCCTCCAGGCCGGAGGCGCAGAAGCGGTTGAGCTGCACGCCCGCGACGGTCTCGGGCAGGCCGGCGTTCAGCGCGGCGGTGCGCGCGATGACGGCGCCCTGCTCACCGACCGGCGAGACGACGCCGAGCACGATGTCGTCGATCGCCTTCGGGTCGAGGTTCGGGTGGCGGACCTTGAGCTCTTCGATCAGGCCGACCACCAGGTCGACCGGCTTGGTGCCGTGCAGGGCACCGCCCTTGTTCTTGCCGCGAGGCGTGCGGATCGCCTCGTAGATGTAGGCCTCGCTACTCACAGAACAACTCCTCGCGAGCGTGTGGGACGTCTTCGTGCCTAGCCGTGATGCAGCCGATAGTACCGGCCAGTAGGGCTAATGGCCATTAACATATCGCCGGATAACCCCATGGTGTCAATGGGTTGCAGGTGTGCCGTTAACCGCTATCGTTCACTCACCATGACCGACGTCGAACGCAGCACGCGACCGCGCGACCGCAAGGCCCAGCTGGCCGCGGTGGCGGCGGAGCTGTTCCGCGCCCGCGGCTTCCCCGGGGTCGGCATCAAGGACATCGCGGACGCGGCGGGCGTCACCGGGCCGGCGCTGTACCGCCACTTCGCGGACAAGCAGGCGATCCTGGCTTACGTCGTGCTGAGCGGCTTCGAGGACCTGGAGGCGGCGACGGCTTCGGCGCTGTCGGACTCGGTTCCCGCGCCTGACCAGCTGGAATCCCTGCTCGGCCAGCTCGCGACGCAGGCGGTGGAGCGACGCGAGATCGCGGCGCTGTGGCGCTGGGAGGGACGTCACCTCCCGAAGGAGGACCAGCGCGAGATCGCCCGCCGCTCGACGCTGGCGCTGACGACGTGGTCGAAGGCGCTGCTGGTCCAGCGCCCGGACCTGCCGATCGAGGACGCGGAGCTGCTCTGCTGGGCGGCACTGTCGGTGTTCGGGAGCGTGTCCGTGCACCACACGTCGGTGGCGCGCCGCCGGTTCGCCGCGCTGCTGGTCGAACTGGCGTTGGATGTGCTGAACGCCACACTCCCGGCACCGTCGGCTGAGCCGGCACAGCCGGTGCTGAGCCTCGGCACGCCGTCTCGCCGCGAGCAGGTCCTGGCGGAGGCGACGGCGCTGTTCGCCCAGCGAGGCTTCCACGACGTGAGCATGGAGGACATCGGCGCGGCGGCGGGCATCGCGGGCCCGAGCGTGTACCGCCACTTCCCGAGCAAGGCGGCTTTGATGGTGGCGATCGGCCACCGCGCGGCGGACAGGCTGGCGCTGGCAGCCGAGCGCGCGCTGCAGGCCCCGGACGAGCTTTCGGCTTTGCGCCGGCTGGCAGCGTCGTACGTGCACACGATCCTGCACACACCGGAGCTGCTGGTGTCGTTCTCGGCGGACCGCGTGACGATGCCGGACCGCGACAAGGCGGACTTGCTGCGGGTGCAGCGGGATTACGTGGCCCAGTGGGTGACGCTGCTGTCGGCGGTGCGCCCGGAGCTGCCGGCGCGGGAAGCGAAGATCACGGCGCACGCGGCGTTGACGATCGCCAACGACCTGGCCCGGACCCGCCGCCTCGCGGCCCGGCCGCACTTCGAAGCGGAGCTGACGACGTTGCTGCACACGGTGCTCGGCATCGCCTGAGCCCGGGTCAGCGGTCCTCCGGCCACCGCACGATCAGCTCGGCCAGCCGCGCGACCTCCGGCGAATGCGGATCCATCGTCAGCACCACGTCGAGCAGGCACTTCAGGCCGCCTTCGAAGCGCAGGCACGTCCTCGCCAGCGCGATCACGTGCAGCCGGTCCTGCGGGTGGTAGGAGACCTGCGAGGCGATTTCCTTGCGGGGGAACATTTCCAGCAGCAGCCTCCGGCTGTCGCTGTTGCGCACCCACGGGACGTCCATCAGCGCTTCGATCAGCGCCGTGAAGTCGGGCGCCGGCTCGGGGGCGGCCACGCGGCGGGCTTCCGAAGCACCCAAGAGGCGCAGCCACGCGATCGTGCTGGTTTCCTTGACCGACACCGGGATCCGCGCGTACTCGCCGGGCGCGGCGGCCGGGTCCTGGGCCACGACGTCGTCGTAGAACATGGCGGACGCCAGCAGCGCCAGGTCCGCGCCAGTGGCCTTCTGCGCGGCTTTCGCCGCCGGGGCGTCGAGGATGCGGAACGTGGCGTTGATGGCCTTGCCGACGGCGCCCTGGCCACCCCATTGCACTTCGCCGGCGTTCAAGGCCACTCGCAGCTGGATCTGCGCCGCCTCGGAATGCACCGCGTTGTACCGGCGCAGTTCGGCGTGCAGGCGCTCGGGCAACTGCGCGACGAGGTCGGCCTTCGCGACTTCCGGTGGCAGCAGGATCATCGCGCCGTCGCCGGTGTTCTCCACGAAGCAGACGTCCCACGGAACGCCTGTCTCGGCGAAGCTGCCTTTGAGAACCGACCAGAGCCCCTCGTGAACCTCGCGCAGATGGGCCAGAGTGCGGTCCGGGTTGTTGTAACCGGCGATGTCCACGGCCATGATCGTCCTGTGGTGCGCAGCCGAAAGCGAATCCACGACACACCTCCCCGTCCCGTCGCTCATTGTCCCAGACGTATGCACGCCCGGCCATGTTCGCGCAGGGCGTTACCGCGAAACCGGTCCTCCTTGTCCTTGTTTCGTCCATAATTCGGCGTGCCCACGAGACGACTGCACCTGGTGACCGCGGATGAGGACCACCGCGTCTCCACCATCGAGCTCTTCTTCGACCTGGTCTTCGTCTACGCCATCACCCAGACCACCCAGCTGATGGCCGACCACCTGAGCCCGATGGGCGTCGGGCAGGGCCTGGTCATGCTCGCCGTCCTGTGGTGGTGCTGGTGCTCCTATGCCTGGCTCGGGACCACCATCCACGTCGACCACGGCGTTGCCCGGCTCGCCATGTTCGGGGCCATGGCCGTCATGTTCCTCGTGTCGCTGACCATTCCCGAGGCCTTCGTCGACCGGCCCGGTGGGCTGTTCGCGCCCGTTCTCTTCGTCGTCTGCTACGCGCTCGTGCGGCTGCTGCACCTCGTCGCCTACCTCGGGGCCGCGAAGCACGACCCCGGATTGCGCAAAGTGCTTCTGCGGATGTTCGTCGGGCTGCTGCCGTCCGTGGTGCTGCTCGCCGTGAGCACCGTGCTGAGCGGGCCGTGGCAGCTGGGGCTGTGGGTCGTCGCGTTGCTGGCCGACTACCTCAACGTCTACCTCGCCGGGCCCGACGGGTGGCGGCTGAACTCGCCCGCGCACTTCGCCGAGCGGTTCGGGCTCATCGTGATCATCGCGCTCGGCGAGTCGATCGTCGCGATCGGCATCGGGATCGGGCCGCTGCCGATGTCGTGGCTGGTCACCGGGGCGGCCGTGTGCGGGCTCGCGCTGGCCGCCGGGATGTGGTGGACGTACTTCGACGTCGTCGCGCGCGTCTCCGAACACCGGCTGACCCAGGCCACCGGTACCGAACGCACGAAGCTCGCCACCGACTCCTACACCTTCCTGCACCTGCCGCTGATCGCCGGGATCGTGCTCGTCGCCCTCGGCCTGAAGAAGGCCTTCCTCTACATCGCCGACACCGAGCACCACACGCCCGGCGAGGCGCTGCACGGCGTGCCGATCTGGACGCTCACCGGCGGCCTCGCGCTCTACCTCGTCGCGCTCAGCGCCCTGCGCAAGCGCAACCTCGGCAGCTGGAACGTCCAGCGGCTGGTCGTCGGCCTGCTGCTGGTCGCGGCGACGCCCCTGCTGGAGCACGTGCCCGCCGCGGCGCTGCTGCTGGTCGTCGCCGCGGCCGTGCTCGGGCTCATCACTTTCGAACGACTCCGGTTCGCGGAGTGGCGCAGAAAGGTGCACACCGCTCACTCGTAAGTGAGCCCACACTGGCGCGATCCCGGCCCACCGGTTAACCTACTGGCGAGTAGGTAACCGGATGGAGGGCCACATGGCTGCGCCAAGGAAACGGGACGCGATGGGCTGGGGCCTTTCCGCGCTGACCCGGCTGGCCGGGAGCAAGGTCGTCGATCGGGCCGGGCTGCGCAAGCCCATCGAAGGCCTGGTCACGGCGGGAACGCGCAACGGCTTCCGCGTCGCCGGCGCGGCGACCCGGTCGTTCAAGTCGGTGCAGAAGCTGGGCAAGCCCGCCCGGCTCGCGCCGTCCGCCGACACCGGGCTGTTCGACCTCACCCCGAGCGAGGACCAGCAGCTCATCGTCGAGACGGTCACGGAGTTCGCCGCCGAGCAGCTGCGCCCGGCCGCCGCGGACGCCGACGCCAAGCTCGAGGCGCCCGAAGGACTGCTGACCAGGGCCGCCGAGCTGGGCATCAGCCTCGTCGGCATCCCCGAGGAACTCGGCGGTGTCGGCACCGAACGCTCGGTCGTGACCAACGCGCTCGTCGCGGAAGCGCTCGCGCACGGCGACCTCGGCCTGGCCGTGGCCGTCCTCGCGCCGTCCGCGGTCAGCACCGCGCTGGTCAGCTGGGGCGACGAGCAGCAGCAGGCCGACTACCTGCCCGCGTTCGTCGGCGAGAACGTGCCGGCCGCGGCGCTGGCGCTGCAGGAGCAGAAAGCGCTCTACGACCCGTTCAAGCCCGCGACGAAGGCGCGCCGCACCCCGAAGGGCTACCAGCTCGACGGCGTGAAGTCGCTGGTCCCGCGCGCGGCGCAGGCGGAGCTGTTCATCGTGTCGGCCGACCTCGAAGGCCGCGGCCCGGCGCTGTTCCTCGTCGAGTCGTCGACCGCGGGCGTGACCATCGAGGCCGAGCCGGCCATGGGCCTGCGCGGCGCCGCGACCGGCAAGCTGCACCTGGAGCACGTGAACCTGCCGGCGGGCGCGCTGCTCGGCGGCGGCAAGCTCGACGTCTTCACCGACCTCGTCCGGCTTTCGCGGCTGGGCTGGGCGGCGCTGGCCGCCGGCACCGCGAAGGCCGTCCTCGACTACGTCGTCCCCTACGTCAACGAGCGGGTGGCGTTCGGCGAGCCGATCAGCCACCGGCAGGCAGTGGCGTTCTCCGTCGCGGACATCGCGATCGAGCTGGAGGGCCTGCGCCTGGTGACGCTGCGCGCGGCGGCGCGGGCCGAGCAGGGCAAGCCCTACGCGCGGGAGGTCGCGCTGGCCCGCAAGCTGGCCACGGACAAGGGCATGCAGATCGGCAGCGCGGGGGTGCAGCTGCTCGGCGGGCACGGCTTCGTCAAGGAGCACCCGGTCGAGCGCTGGTACCGCGACCTGCGCGCCATCGGCGTCATGGAAGGCGCCGTCCTTCTTTAGAAAGGGCTTTGACTCATGATCAACCTGGAAGCTCCCAAGAAGGCCGGCGCCCTGATCAACCAGGCGTACCAGGCCGCGGCCGAGGTGTTCCGGCCGATCTCGCGCAAGTACGACCGCGCGGAGCACACCTACCCCAGCGAGCTGGACATGTTCGCGGCGCTGCTGGACGGGCTCAACTCCTCCGGCGAGGGCGGCGCGGGCGCGGCGGGGGTGCGCCGCTCCAAGGACGAGAACGAAAAGGGCAACCGCAACGGCGCCAACCTGAACGTCGTCCTCGGCACGATCGAGATGTGCTGGGGCGACGTCGGCCTGCTGCTGTCGATGCCGCGCCAGGGTCTCGGCAACGCGGCGATCGGCTCGGTCGCGACGGACGAGCAGCTCGAGCGCTTCTCCGGCATGTGGGCGGCGATGGCGATCACCGAGCCCGGCTTCGGCTCGGACTCTGCGGCGGTCAGCACGACGGCGCGCCTCGACGGCGACCACTACGTGCTGAACGGCGAGAAGATCTTCGTGACGTCGGGCGAGCGCGCGGACGCGGTCGTCGTGTGGGCGACGCTGGACAAGAGCAAGGGCCGCGCGGCGATCAAGTCGTTCGTGGTGGAGAAGGGCACACCGGGCTTCGAGGTCGTGCGCACCGAGCACAAGCTCGGCATCCGCGCCTCGGACACGGCGGTGCTGCGCTTCGAGAACTGCCGCGTCCCGAAGGAAAACCTGCTGGGCTCGCCGGAGATCGACACCAAAAAGGGTTTCGCGGGCGTCATGCAGACGTTCGACAACACCCGCCCGCTGGTGGCGGCGATGGCGATCGGCGTCGCACGGGCGGCGTTGGAGGAGACACGCGAGATCCTCACGTCCGCCGGGATCACGATCGACTACGACCGCCCGGCGAACAACCAGCACGCGGCGGCGGCGGAGTTCCTGCGCCTGGAAGCGGACTACGAGTCGGCCTACCTGCTGACGCTGGAATCCGCGTGGATGGCGGACAACCGCAAGCCGAATTCCCTGCAGGCGTCGATGGCGAAGGCCAAGGCGGGGCGGTCGGTGGTGGAGATCGCGCTGAAGTGCGTCGAGCTCACCGGGGCTTACGGTGAGGAGTCTTTGCTCGAAAAGTGGGCCCGGGACGCCAAAATCCTGGACATCTTCGAGGGGACGCAGCAGATCCAGCAGCTGATCGTGGCCCGCCGGATTCTCGGGAAGACCTCCGCCGAATTGAAGTGAGTCGCGCGCGGTCGGCCTCCGGTACCCTCGGGGGCCAGGGAGGCCGACCGTGACCGACTTCATCGTTCACCAGCCCGATGACTCCACCCCCATCAAGACGCCCGAAGAATGGGACGCCGAAGGCTGGGACGCCGATCGGCAAGGTCCTAAAGACCTCGATGAGGCCCGGTCCGCTCTCGATGCCCGGATCGCCGATCCGCACGCTCCCGACACCGAGGCCGAGTCCGGGGCCTACGACGGGCTGGAGGGCTGACCCTTGTACGTTCCCTGGCTCGTCGACGCCGCCCGCAGCACCGGTTATCCCGTTGTCGAAGTCCCCGGGTGGCAAACCCGCGGCCACGGCGGCATGCGCGTTGTCGAAGGCGTTGTCGGGCACCACACCGCCACCTCGGACTCCGCGCCCGGGGACTACCCCTCGCTCGACATCGTCACCCACGGCCGCGCCGATCTTGCCGGGCCCCTGTGCAACCTCGGGCTCGGGCGCAGTGGCACCGTCTACGTCGTCGCCGCCGGGTGTGCCTACCACGCCGGTGCGTCGCGGTGGCTCGGGTTTCTCGACGTCAACGACGAATTCCTCGGTATCGAAGCCGAATCCGCGGGCGCCGGCGGGTGGACCGACGCCCAGCGGGACGCCTACCCCCGGCTCGTCGCCGCGCTGCTTCGGTACATGTCACGCGGCTTCGAACGCTACGCCGGGCACAAGGACGTCTGTCTGCCCGTCGGCCGCAAGATCGACCCCGTCGGGATCGACACCGGTTGGCTGCGCGAACGCGCCGCCAACCCGACCGCGATCCTGCCGCAGAGCGTCGAGATCCTCGAACGGATCACCGTCACCCCGCCGGACGGTGGCGAGCACACCGTGCGCGTCTTCCTGTCCGGCAGCCCGGGCTCGGCGATCGTCGTCCGGCCACGGCTGGGCGGGGACGGTTCCGCCAAGCCGATGTGGGTGGGCGGCATCCTCGCGTGGGGCTCCGACCACGCCGGCATCGGCCACGACCCCGCGCAGCAGCCGGGCTACGACGCGCGGCTGACCTCGCACCGGCGGTACGACGTGCCCGGCGCGGTATGGGCGGACGTCCGCTACAGCGCCGCCGAGCCGTTCGAGATCGACCTAGTCGGCTGAGGCCGCGATCCGGTCGTCGAGGAACTCGTCGAGGTAGCGCCACGTCGTCCCGCGGGCCTTGCGGCCGGTCAGGACGCCCAGGTGGCCGCCGGGCGCCGTCTTGAACCGGACCTCCGGGGCCTTGTCCAGCAGCTCCACCACCCGCTCCACCGACGGCCGCGGCGCGATCGTGTCGTTCTCGCCCGCCACCACCAGCGTCGGGACCCGCACCGACGACAGGGAAATGATCCGCCCGTTCAGGTCGACCTTGCCCTCCGCCAGATCGTTCGTGCGGAACAACCGGTGGTACAGCTGGCCGAACGTCCGCCCGGGATAGGCGTACATGTTGCTCATGAAGTGGTCGACGGCCTCGATCTGGGCGAGGTAGTCGCGGTCGTCGAGGTTCTTCAGGATCGCGATCGGTTTCGTGATCTCCTTGCTGATGCCCGTCGCGCGGAACACGCGGCTGACCAAATAGGACGGTGCGCCGCCGAACGCGCGGTAGATCGGGGTCAGCAGGTGGCCGTTCGTCAGGTCGACCAGCGGCCGGAACGGCGCCACGATCGGGATCGCCGTGAAGTCCACCGGGGAGCCGATCGCGGTGATCGACGCGATCGGGAGGTCCGGCTGGTCGGCGTTCACCAGCAGCGAGAAGATCCCGCCCAGCGACCACGACACCAGGTGCACGTCCTGGCCGCCCGCGTCCTGGCTCACCTTGCGGATCGCGCGCGGCAGCACCTCGTCGATCCAGTGCTCGATGCCCAGGCGCCGGTCGGAGAACGCCACCATGCCGTAGTCGACGAGGTAGGCGTTGCGGCCGCGCTCGACCAGGTGCTCGATCAGGCTGCAGCCGCGGCGCAGGTCGAAGCAGATCGCCGGCGCGGCCAGCGGCGGCACCAGCAGGATCGGCGGCCCGGACACCGGACGGCTGCTGTGCGTCATCCGGTACACCGAGCGGTTGGGGCCCTGGTCGATCAGCACCCGCGGCATCGGGCGCAGGTCGGCGACCCCGCCGTGCAGCACCTTGCCGACCACGTTCGACGCCGCCGCGGCCAATCGTGCGGGCGGTGAAACCATTTCGAAAGCCTCCTGCGACGTCCCCCGGGCACTTCCGGTCAATCTTGCCCGGTCAGGCCGGTGGACTCAACACCGCCCACGTCCAAATCGGACAGTCGCTAGGCCGTCCGAGTTACTCCTGGGACGCTCCCGGAGCGCTTTCCGCCGCGCGCGCCTCGTACTCCGCGCGAGCCGGGGAACGGGCCGCTGAAGCCAAAAGCTGGTCCGCCTTCAACGCACGGGCGAGCGCTTCACCGGCTCGCCGCGGCAGCAACCGGGTGAGCTTCCCCATAGTTCCCACGGACCGGGGCACGAAGACCTCGAAACGAGGTTTGCGCAGCGTGGATACGATGGCGTCGGCCACATCCTCCGGGCGCGAGGACTTGAACAGCTTCGCCTCGCCGAGGCCGGTCGCGAGCTCCGTCCGGACGATCGCGGGCATCACGCACGAGATGTGCACGCCGGATCCGTGCAGTTCCAGGTGCACCGCCTCGGACAACCCGACGACCGCGTGCTTGGTCGCGCAGTACGTCGCCGCGCCCGGGAAACCCGCCTTGCCCGCGAAGGAAGCGACGTTGACGATGTGCCCGGACCGCCGCGGCCGCATCCGCTTCATCGCCTCGCGCGTCCCGTGGATGACGGCGTGCAGGTTGATCTCCAGCTGCCGCCGGGTCGTCGCGTCGCTCTCCGCCTCCAATTCGCTGAGCGGCATGATCCCGGCGTTGTTGATCAGCACGTCGATGCGGCCGTGCCGGCGTTCGACCTCGTCGAGGAACCCGGTGAAGCCGGCGATGTCGGTGACGTCCAGCGGGAGCGCCTCGGCGTCCAGCTCGCCGGCGGTTTTCTCGGCCCGGACCTGGTCGAGGTCGCCGATCACCACCTTCGCGCCCAGCCGGGACAGCGCCGACGCGGTCGCCGCGCCGATCCCCTGTCCGCCGCCGGTGATGACGACGACCTTGCCCGCGAGCTCCTCGGCCATGGCGACTCCTTCGTCTGTTGGCACTGCGTCAACAGTGTCACCCCTGGCCCGCGATCGCGCTACCCCACGCGTTGCTCCAGCACCTGCCCGACCCACTCGTCGACGTGGAACTGCACGGTCGGCTTGAAGCCCTGGCTCTCGTAGTAGCGCTGCAGGTCGCCGTCGCCGCCCGCCCAGCAGTCGACGCGCACGAGGTCGATGCCGCGCCGCCGCGCCTCGTCGAGGGCGTATTCGATGAGGCGCCCACCGACGCGCCGCCCGGTGAACCGCCGCGAGGTGATCAGCAGCCGGACGTACAGTTCCCGCTCGTCGACCGGCGGGACGTGCGGGTCGTGCTCCTCCGACACGATCAGCGCGCCGGCCGGCTCGCCGTCGACCACCGCGATGCGCAGCCCCGGGTCCGCGGCCATGCCCTTGACGCGTTCGACGCGCTTCGGGACGCGGCTCCACGGCTCGGTTCCCCACTGCTTCGAGCTGCCGCGCGCGACGAGCCACTCGACGGCCTCGTCGAAGAAGCGCAGCAGCGTTTCGGCATCCCCAGAATCACCCGATCGGATGACGGTGTTGTCCATGCCCTTGTTTACCGCACCACGCGTACGCGCGGGCCGACTTCGGCGATCCACGCCGCGTTCAGCCGTCGGCTCGGTTCGCGTCATCCGAGCTTCAAAAAGCGCTGATTGACTTTCTCCGTTCCCCACCTCTCCGGCGACGAGGACGAAGTGACCCAGTCTGTGCCCCCGGGCGATCCGTTGGCCGCGTTCACCGTGGAACTCGAAGAAATCCGGGCAAAAGCCGCAACCGCGCAAGAAGCTCTCCGATCCGCCACCGCCAGCGCGCAGTCGCCGGACGGAGCGGTCTCGGTGACGGTCGGTCCGAGCGGCGTGCTGCAGGAGCTCCGGTTCGGCCCCCGCGCGTACGAACGCCCGCCGCAAGCCTTGTCCGGCTTGGTGATGCAGTTGATCGGCCGCGCGCAGCAGAAGGTCTCGGCGCAGGTCGCCAGTGCGTTCGACGGCATGGTCGGCGAGAGCTCGGCCGCCCGTGAGCTGCTGGACGAGTTCCTGCCCACGCCGCCCGAGCCGGACGCGGGACCGCCGCCGGACAAGAGCGACGTGTTCATGCCGGAGCAGGAGGCGGACGACCGGCCGCCGCGGCCGCCGCACCGCCCGCCGCCGCAAGGCCCACCGCAGCAAGGCCCGACGCGCCAAGGCCCCCCGCAGCAAGGTCCACCGCAGCAAGGTCCGCCGCGCCGTCGTCCCCGGCCCGCGCCGGACGAGGACGACGGCGAGAGCAACCCCTGGTAGTACGGAGGAGAACCGGTGGTTTCCGGAGAAGGATTCACGGTCGACCCGGCCGAGCTGCAGAAGTTCAGCCAGTTCCTGTCGGGCACCACAAAGCCCGCGGTGCAGGAGGCCGCGAACCGGATGCAGGCCGCGAACGGGTTCGACAACGCCGCGTTCGGCATCCTGCTCGCCCAGGTCCTCGCCGTTCCCTCGCGGGTCACGATGGCCGTGATCACCGGCGAGATCACCAAACTCGTCGGCGACATCGGCAAGTCCGCCGAAGACGTCAAGAAGGCCGCCGAGACGTACGCGACCCACGACTCGAACACGGCGCAGAGTTTGAGCACCTTCGAAACGGAGCTGGGCAAGTGACCGTCCCCATCACGTCGGCGAACTCCACGACGGGCGCCGGCGTCTTCGACAGCTGGAAGCAGGTCGGCGACTCGATCGGCAAGGTCCAGACCGAACACGGCGGCGACCTCGCGGCCGTCAGCGTCGAGCTCGGCATCAACGTCATCAGCGCCGTGCTCGACACCGTCGCGTTCGCCATGGACCCCCTCGCCAAGCTGATCGCGGCGGGGCTGGGCTGGCTGATCGAGCACGTCTCGTTCCTGAAGTGGCCGCTGGACCAGGTCGCGGGCAACCCGTCCGAGGTCACGAAGGTCGCCAACGAGCTGCACAAGATCGGCGAGTCGCTGCGCAACACCAGCACCGAGCTCGACGAGACGCTCAAGTCGACGATCACCCAGTGGTCGGGCAAGGGCTACGACAGCTTCCTCAAGTCGATCAACGACCGGAAGGGCTGGATCGACGCCAACGCCAAGGCGGCCGACGTCGCCGGCTACATGGTCGAGACCACCGGGGCGTTGATCGGCGCGGTCCGCGCGCTGCTGCGCGACATCATCACGACGATCCTCGGGGACATCATCTCCACGATGCTGATCGCGCTCGCGCTGGCCATCCCCACCTTCGGCGCGTCGATCGCCGTCGGGGTGACCAAGTGCGTCGCGACCGTCTCGGTGCAGGTCGCGGCGATGATGGCGAAGCTCGCCAAGGTCGTCGCCTACGCCGGCCGCACGCTGGCGCGGCTCACCGGGCTGTCGAAGCTGGTCAAGGGCAAGCCGGGCTCCTCCTCGAGCGCCGGGCACGAAATGACGCCGATGCCGCCGCCGGGCACCGCGATCACCCACGACCGTCCCGGCGGCGGCGCGACGCCGAGCACCCGGCCGCCGGGCGACGGCACGACCCCCAACTTCTCGCGGCCGCTGCCCCCGCCCGGCACGGCCATCACCCACGACGGTCCCGGCGGCGGCGCCACGCCGAGCACCCGGCCCCCGGGCGACGGCACCACGCCCAACTTCTCGCGGCCGCTGCCGAAGCCACCGGAGCCGCCGAAGCCGACGCCGCCGAAGTCGCACCTGAGCGACCACGACATCTCGACCATCAAGAAGCACGAGGACTGGCTGAAGACCAAGTTCGGCGACAGCTACAAGAAGATGAAGTTCGTCGACGACTGGCTGAAGGCCAAGGCCCCGGACTACTACCCGATGCTGAAGGCCCTGTCCGACGCCAAGAGCTCCAAGAACTTCGTGGGCTGGGCGGGCAAGGACATCGTGCAGGTCGACCGCGGCCTGACCGACATCCAGATGCAGGCGGAAGCGGCGTGGGCCGAGGAAGACAAGAAGGAACAGCAGCAGCAACCGCAGTGAGACGACGGAGGGGCTCGTCACCGGCCGGTGACGAGCCCCTCCGTCGGTTCAGGCCACGCCGAGGTGGCGAGAGATCAGCATCTTCTGGACCTCGCTCGTCCCCTCGCCGATCTCGAGGATCTTCGCGTCGCGGTAGAAGCGGCTCACCGGGAACTCGTTCATGAACCCGTAGCCGCCGAAGATCTGCGTCGCGTCGCGGGCGTTGTCCATCGCCGCGTTGGAGGCCACCAGCTTCGCGATCGACGCCTCCTTCTTGAACGGCTCGCCGCGCAGCATCTTCGACGCCGCCTGGTAGTACGCCAGGCGCGCGGTGTGCGTGCGGACCTCCATGTCGGCGATCTTGAACTGGATCGCCTGGTACTCACCGATCCGCTTGCCGAACGCGACGCGGTCCTTCACGTACTTCAGGCATTCGTCCACGCAGCCCTGCGCCAGACCCACCGACAGCGCGGCGATCGCGACGCGGCCCTCGTCCAGGATGGACAGGAACTGCGCGTACCCGCGACCGCGCGTGCCGACCAGGTTCTCCGCCGGGACGCGGACGTCCGAAAAGGACAGCTCGTGCGTGTCCGAGCAGTTCCAGCCGACCTTCGAGTACTTCGGCGCCACCTCGAAGCCCGGCGTGCCCGACGGGACGATGATCGCCGAGATCTCCTTGCGGCCGTTCTCCATCACGTCCGTCACCGCCGTGACCGTGACCAGCCGCGTGATGTCCGTGCCCGAGTTCGTGATGAACGCCTTGCTGCCGTTGATGACCCATTCGTCACCGTCCAAAGTGGCACGCGTGCGGGTCGCGCCCGCGTCCGAGCCGCCGCCCGGCTCGGTCAGGCCGAAGCCGCCCAGCGCCGTGCCCTCGCACAGTGACGGCAGCCACTTCTCCTTCTGCTCCTGGGAACCGAAGCGGAAGATGGGCATCGCGCCGAGCGAGACGCCGGCCTCCAGGGTGATCGCGACCGACGAGTCGACCCGCGCCAGTTCCTCCAGAGCCAGGCACAGCGCGAAGTAGTCGCCGCCCATGCCGCCGAACTCCTCGGGGAACGGCAGTCCGAACAGGCCCATCTCCCCCATCTTCGCGACGATGGCGTACGGGAACTCCTCCTTCTCGTACAGCTCGCCGATCACCGGCGCGACTTCGGCGTGCGCGAAGTCCTCGACGGTCTTGCGGAGGGACTCGTACTCCTCGTCCAGGCGGAAGTCGATCACTGCTGCTCCTCGTGGGGCGTCACTACGGCAAGGGTTTCGTCCAGCGCGACCTGGTGGCCGGCCCGGACGGGGAGTTCACTGACGACGCCGTCGATCGGCGCGGTGACCGTGTGCTCCATCTTCATCGCTTCGACGACCAGCAACGGCGTGCCCGCCTTCACGACGTCACCGGCCGCGACCTTCACGACCAGCACCGTGCCCGGCATCGGGCTGGTGACCGGCCCGGCCCCGGCGGCCTCGCCGCGGGACGACAGCACGAACTCCTGCTCCCCGAAGGGAAAGCTCAGGCCGTCGCGCGCGAGCCAGACCGTCCGGTCCGGACCGCAGGCCTGGCGGTAGCGGTCGAACCCGCCGGCGTGCCGGATCTCCAGGACGTCGCCCGCACGCCGGGCCGAGACCTCGACCGGCTCGGCGTCGTCGACTCGGACGACAGCGGCGGACGGCGTGCCCTGCACCCGGACCACGGCGCGCGCGGCGCCGGACTTCAGCCGGAACACCACCCCGCCGGAACCGCCCATCCGCCAGCCGTCCGGCACGTCCCACGGGTCCACGACGGACCCCGACGGCTGCAGCTCCAGGAACCGGTCCAGCGCGGCCGCGACGAAGAACTCCTGGGGCACGTCGGAAGAGACCAGCCCGGCCAGCCGCCGGTCGACCAGCTCGGTGTCGAGCCGGCCCGCGCGGACGTCGTCGTCGGCCAGCAGTCCCCGCAGGAACGCCGTGTTGGTGCCGACACCGAGCAACGCCGTGTCGGCCAGCGCGCGGTCGAGGCGGTGCAGCGCCGCCGCGCGGTCCGGGCCCCAGGCGATGACCTTGGCCAGCATCGGGTCGTAGTTCGAGCCGATCACCGCGCCACGGGTCATCCACGAGTCGACGCGGACACCGTCGCCGGACGGCTCGTGCACCGCCAGGACCGTCCCGCCGGTCGGGATGAATCCGCGCGCCGGGTCCTCGGCGTACACGCGGGCTTCGACGGCGTGTCCCTTGAGGACGACGTCTTCCTGTTTCAGCGAAAGGTGTTCCCCCGCCGCGACCCGGACCTGCCACTCGACGAGGTCGAGGCCGGTCACCAGCTCGGTGACCGGGTGCTCGACCTGCAGCCGCGTGTTCATCTCCATGAAGAAGAACTCGTCGGGGTTCTTCGCCGACATGATGAACTCGACGGTGCCGGCGCCGACGTACCCGACCGAGCGCGCGGCTTCGGCGGCCGCCGAGCCCATCTTCTCGCGGGTGGCCTCGTCCAGCAGCACCGACGGCGCTTCCTCGATGATCTTCTGGTGCCGCCGCTGCAGGCTGCACTCGCGCTCGCCGAGGTGGATGACATTGCCGTGGCGGTCGGCCATGACCTGGATCTCGATGTGCCGCGGCGTGGTGACGAACCGCTCCATCAGCAGCGTGTCGTCCCCGAACGACCCCTTGGCCTCACGCCGTGCCGACTCGATGGCGGCGGCCAGCTCCTCGGGCGCGTGCACCAGCCGCATACCCTTGCCACCACCGCCGGCGGACGGCTTGAGGAGCAACGGGTACCCCACGCGAGCGGCGGCTTCCGCGAAGCCGCCTTCGGGAATGTCCACATCGGACGCGCCGGGCACGACGGGAACACCGGCCTTCGACACCGTCGCCTTGGCCCGGATCTTGTCGCCCATGGCGTCGATCGCCTCGACCGGCGGGCCGATGAAGACCAGACCGGCGGCCTCGCAGGCGCGCGCGAACTCCGCGTTCTCCGCCAGGAAGCCGTAGCCCGGGTGCACGGCCTGCGCGCCCGACGACACAGCGGCGTCCACGATGGCCGGGATGGACAGGTAACTGCGGGCGGCTTCCGCCGGGCCGATGCGCACCGCCGCGTCCGCCTCGCGGACGTGCCGGGCGTCGGCGTCCGCGTCGCTGTACACCGCGACCGCGCGGATGCCGAGCGCCCGCAGCGTGCGGATGACGCGGACGGCGATCTCGCCCCGGTTCGCGACCAACACTGAGTCGAACATCATCACATCCGGAAGACGCCGTAGTTGACATCGGAAAGCGGCGCGTTGGCCGCGGTCGAGAGCGCGAGCCCGAGCACCGTGCGGGTGTCCGCCGGGTCGATCACGCCGTCGTCCCACAGCCGCGCCGTCGAGTAGTACGGGCTGCCCTGCGCCTCGTACTGCTCGCGGATCGGGTCCTTGAACGCCTCTTCGTCCTCGGCGGACCACTCGCCGCCGCGCGCCTCGATCGAGTCGCGGCGGACCGTCGAGAGCACCGACGCCGCCTGCTCGCCGCCCATCACCGAGATCCGCGCGTTCGGCCACATCCAGAGGAACCGGGGCGAGTACGCCCGGCCGCACATCGAGTAGTTGCCGGCCCCGAACGAGCCACCGATGACGACCGTCAACTTCGGCACGCGCGCGCAGGCGACGGCGGTGACCATCTTCGCGCCGTGCTTGGCGATGCCGCCCGCCTCGTACGCGCGCCCGACCATGAAGCCGGTGATGTTCTGCAGGAACAGCAGCGGGATCGAGCGCTTGTCGCACAGCTCGATGAAGTGCGCGCCCTTCATCGCGGACTCGGCGAACAGCACGCCGTTGTTCGCGACGATCCCCACCGGGTGGCCGTGGATCCGGGCGAAGCCGGTGACCAGGGTGGCGCCGTACTCCTTCTTGAACTCGCCGAACCGGCTGCCGTCGACGATCCGCGCGATGACCTCCCGCACGTCGTAAGGCACGCGCGGGTCGGTCGGCACGACGCCGTACAGCTCGGCCGGGTCGACGGCCGGCTCCTCGGTCGGCAGGACGTCCCACGGCCGCGGCGTGCGCGGCCCGAGCGTCGAGACGATCTGCCGGACGATCCGCAGCGCGTGGGCGTCGTCGTCGGCCAGGTGGTCGGTGACGCCGGACTGGCGCGCGTGGACGTCGCCACCGCCGAGCTCCTCGGCCGTGACGACCTCGCCGGTCGCGGCCTTCACCAGCGGCGGGCCGCCGAGGAAGATCGTGCCCTGGTTCCGGACGATCACGGCTTCGTCGCTCATCGCCGGGACGTACGCGCCGCCGGCGGTGCAGGACCCCAGCACCGCGGCGATCTGCGGGATGCCGCGCGCGGACATGGTCGCCTGGTTGTAGAAGATCCGGCCGAAGTGTTCACGATCCGGGAAGACTTCGTCCTGCCTGGGCAGGAACGCGCCGCCGGAGTCCACCAGGTAGACGCACGGCAGGTTGTTGTGCAGCGCGACCTCCTGGGCGCGCAGGTGCTTCTTCACCGTCATCGGGTAGTACGTGCCGCCCTTGACGGTCGCGTCGTTGGCGACGACCACGCACTCGCGGCCGGAGACGCGCCCGATCCCGGTGATGATGCCCGCGGACGGCGCTTCGTCGTCGTACAGTCCGGTCGCGGCCAGCGGCGAGAGCTCGAGGAACGGCGAACCCGGGTCGAGCAGCGTGTCGACGCGGTCGCGGGGCAGCAGCTTGCCGCGCTCGACGTGCCGGGTGCGCGACTTCTCCGGCCCGCCGAGGCGGGCGCTTCCCAATCGTTTGCGGAGGTCCTCGACCAGCTCCGCGTGTGACGTCGCATTGCGGGCGTAGGCCTCGCTGTCCGGGGCAGCAGACGTCCCCAGTGCCGGCGTGTCCATGGGCTCCCTCGAAGTTAGCAGTCGTTAACCGCCGCCTCGATGTTAGCGACCGCTAACGTGGGTGTCCAGTCGCCAGAACGCGGAAAAGGCCACCCCGGCGAACCGGGGTGGCCTCCGTTCCGCGGGAGGAACGTCAGCCGATGGCGCTCCGCAGCGGGGCGTAGTAGCCGCCCGACTGCCCGGCCACCGTCGGGTGGTACGACTCGATCACCGGCCAGGTGAGGCTGTGCAGGTAATCGTCGGCCGAGGAACAGATGTTGTGCCCGACGAAGGACGGCCGGACGTCGACGAACGTCGCACCCGCCGACGCCGCGCGGGACTGGATCACCGAGGCGAGCGTGTCCGCCCCGGAGTTGATCGCGGACCGCTTGGTGTCACTGAGCCCGACCCAGCAGGAGCCGGGCACGGTGTAGAAGCGCGGGTAGGACAGGACGACGAGGCGGGCACCGGGCGCCTTGGCCTTGATCGCGTTGTAGGTGTTGGTCAGCAACGGGGGCAGGGTGTTGTTGACGTAGGTCTTCGCGGTGTTGACGCGGTTGGTGCAGTCCGCGTCGCTGCCGAGGGTGCAGGTCTGGATCACGTCGCTGAAGCCGGCGTCGTTGCCGCCCACGGTGACCGTGACCAGGGTCGCGTTGGAGGGGATGGAATTGGCCTGGTTGATGACGTCGCCGGTCTTCGCACCCGAGCAGGCGAGGAAGGTGAACGACGTGCCGCTGTGGGCGTTGGCCCACAGCTGACCGTAGGCGTTGGAGCTGCGGTAACAGCTCCCGGAACTGCCGTAGCTGCCGGCCCCGACTCCCGAGGAGTAGGAATCGCCGAGCGCGGCGTAGACGGTCCCGGCGGCGTGGGCGAGGCCCGTGACGCCGAGAGTGGACAGGACTACGGCCCCGAGAGCCGTGCTCAACCTCTGCAAAAACCGTCGCGAAAGACGGATCGGAACCCCCATGGGCCACTCCTTTGTGACAGAACCGACCTGAAAATCACAGCAGGTGGAAGCCCCACAAGGAACCCCTAGTTACCTGTAAGTAACCCACTCGGCCCACGCCGGAAGACGGGAACAGTGTTAGCGCTCGCTAACCCGCGGATCCGTTCACGTTCCGGACGCCTCCCGGCGAGGTGGGCACCACAGGGTGTTAGCGCTCGCTAACCTGTCGCTCTACTATGACCGGATGCCGGGCAACTCCATTCCTCTCGTGAACGGCGAGAAGGCGAGCAGGCGCGAGCAGATCCTGGCCGCGGCCGCCGAGCTGTTCGCCCACCACGGGTTCCACGGCGTGGGCATCGACGACATCGGCGCCGCCGTCGGGATCTCCGGGCCCGCGCTCTACCGGCACTTCCGCAGCAAGGACGCGATCCTCGGCGAGATGCTGAACTCGATCAGCCGCTACCTGCTCGACGGCGGCACCACGTGGGCGGCCCGGCCGGGCACGCCGCACGACACGCTGGCCGGCCTGGTGGCGTTCCACGTCGGCTTCGCGCTCAACCACCCGGCGTTGATCACCGTTCAGGAGCGCAACCTCGCGAACCTCACCGACACCGACCGCAAGCAGGTCCGCGCACTGCAGCGCCAGTACGTCGAGGTGTGGGTCAGCGCGATCCGGGAAGCCATGCCGGAGCTGGGAGAACGGCACGCGCGGTCGGCGGCACACGCCGTGTTCGGACTGATCAACTCGACGCCGTACAACCGCCATCTCGGTGACTCGGAACTCGCCGAACTGCTCGCCCGGCTCGCACTGGGTGCGCTCCACGCGGCCGGATGACCGACCCGGATCAAGGTATCCCCACGACCGCCGTCGCTGGTGTTTGATGGGGCACGTGGATGCGGACTGGAACGAGCAGGAGCTCGTCGAAAAGGCTCAGCGCGCGCTGACGGCGTTGAGCCTCGGAGACGACGCCGAAGCCCTCGTCGAGGTCGCGCCGACGGCCGTCGAACCGCAGGCCCGCGCGGACGAGACGAAGGCGTTGATGCTGCTGCTGTTCGGCGAGTGCAGCGCGATGGTCGCCACCCTCGGCGACGGCGGCAGCGCCCCGGTGAAGGTCCAGGTCTTCGACGAAGACGGCGAAGAGGTCTCGATCGACCAGGCCGACCCGCCGGTGCGGACGGCGGTGCGAACGCTGCTGGCGGAGGTCCACGGCAACACCGAGGCCGCGCAGGAGCAGGTCGAGATCGCCCTCGCCAACGCCGCGCCCGACGAGGTGGACAGCCTGGTGCTGCAGGCCCTGCGCTGGACGATCCGGCTGTCGGTCGAATGCCTGGACCGCGACCTGCCGGTGGCCCCCTGGATCTCCGAAGCCGTCTCCGACTAGGCGCGCAGGCCGTCGACGATCACTGACACGATCCGCGGCGCCCGGTCGTCCCACTCGGCTTCCGGGATCCGCGACAGCGCCCCGAGGAGCAGGATGACGTCGGCCGCGTCGACGCCGTCGCGGATCTCCCCGGCGGCCTTTCCGCGGTCCAGCAGCGTTTCGAGCGCCTCGTCGAGCCGGTGGTGCTGGCCGGAGTAGAGGTCCTGCCACGCCGGCACCTCGATCGCCGCCATCACGCCGCGTTTGACGCGCGCGTACTCGACCAGCCGCTCCAGCCAGCGGGAGAGCGCGTCGAGCGGGGAGTGCTCCGCCAACAGGGGTGCCACGGTGTCGACGAGCTGGGTCAGCTCGGCCCGGTACACCTCCGCCAGCAGGTGTTCGCGCGTCGGGAAGTGCCGGTAAAGCGTGCCCTGCCCGACCCCCGCGGCCTTGGCGACCCGGTGCAGCTTCAGGTCGTCGGCCGCCCCGTTGGACTCGCTCAGTTCCGCCCGCGCGGCCTCGACGATCCGGTCGCGGTTGGCGACGGCGTCCGAACGGCGCTCACGACCGGCCACGGCACTCTCCTCGCATAAGTGGACAAGTGTCCGGTAGGCTTAACCGGACAGTTGTCAGTTTAACGGAGGAAGTCATGACCAACGGACTGGACAAGGTCGTCGCGATCACCGGCGCGAGCAGCGGGATCGGCGAGGCGACGGCCGTCGAGCTGGCGTCCCGCGGCGCGGCGGTGGTGCTCGGCGCCCGGCGCACCGACCGGCTGGAGGCGCTCGCGCGCAAGATCCGCGACGACGGCGGCCGCGCGGAAGTGCTGGACGTCGACGTGACCCGGCGCGCCGACCTCGAGCGGCTGGTCGCACTGGCCGTCGACCGCTTCGGCCGCCTCGACGTCCTCGTGGCCAACGCCGGCGTCGCCCGGATCGCGCCGGTGAGCGCGCTCGACGTCGACGACTGGGACGCGATGATCGACGTCAACCTCCGCGGCGTCCTGCACGGCATCGCCGCCGCGCTCCCGGTGTTCCGCGCGCAGGGCCGCGGCCACTTCGTCACGACCGTCTCGACGTCGGGACTGAAGATCGTCCCGGCGCAGGCCGTCTACGCGGGTACCAAGAACGCCGTGCGGACGCTGCTGGAGGCGCTGCGCCAGGAGTCGACCGACGGCGTCCTGCGCACGACGTCGATCTCCCCGGGGTACGTGCGCACCGAGCTGGTCGACTACGTCGAGGACCCGGCAGAGCGCGAGCAGGTCCAGCAGGCGATGGCGGCGCTCGGCATCAGTCCCGACGCCGTGGCGCGGGCGATCGCGTTCGCCATCGAGCAGCCCGACGACGTCGAGATCGGCGACCTCACCATCCGGCCCACCCGGCAGGGCTGAGTCAGGGACGCAGCGAGCGGACGATCGGCGCGAGGTACAGCTCGGCCAGCCGGCGGCGCTGGGCGTCGTCGTCGACCGGCAGGACCGTCTCCTGGGTCAGCACCAGCGACACGACGATCCGGATCAGCAGCTCGGCCATGCCGTCGATGTCCTCCGCGGGCAGCCTGAGCCGGCCCGCCGCGATCTCCGCGTGGAAGTGCGCCGCGATCCGCGCCCGGGCCGCCGCGAACAGGCCGCCCGCCTGGACCGTCAGGTGCGGGAGGATCAGCTCCGGCTCGGTGCGCAGCAGCCGGTTGAGCAGCCGGTGCCCGCGCAGGTACCCCAGGGAGAAGCTCAACCCCTCGATGAGCTTCTCCTCCGGGGTCGCCTGCGCCTCGACGACGGCGTCGACCTTCGTCAGGAACCGCTTCATCTCCCGCTGGATCAGCGCGCCGAGCAGCTGGTCCTTCTTCGGGAAGTAGCGGTAGATCGTCACCCGCGAGAGGCCGACGCGGCGCGCGACGTCGTCCACGGTGAACCGGCGCAGCCCGAAGTCCTCGGCCTGGGTGAGCGCCGCGCCCATGATCCGTTCCGCGGTCTCGTCGCCGGGCAGTTCGGCTTCGAGTGCGTGTTTCAGGAGGTCGCGCATGCACCGACTTTACATCTTGACGGAGATTGTTTCATGCGTTCTAGTGTTAAACGACACAGGGAGGCACGGATGGGTGATCGCGAAGCCACCGCCGAACGGCTGCTCCGCTCGAGCGCCCGGCTCTCCTACGACCCCGACGTCGACGTCCACTGGGCCGCGCCGCTGAACGACGACCAGTTCTTCATCCCCGAGAAGCTGGTTTCCCTGTACGGCACGCAGGTGTGGGACACGCTGAGCCGCGCGCAGCGGATCGAGCTGTCGCGCCAGGAGCTGGTGAACACCGTCAGCGTCGGGATCTGGTTCGAGCTGATCCTCATGCAGATGCTGCTGCGCGCGTCCTACCGCCAGGACCCGACGACCCGGCACGTGCACTACGCGCTGACCGAGGTCGCCGACGAGTGCCGGCACTCCACGATGTTCGCGACGCTGATCGAGCGCGTCGGCGGCCGGCCGTACCGCAACAACCGGTGGCTGCAGCTGTCCGCGCAGGCGCTCCCGGCGATCCTGCACGGCCCGGCGATGTGGGTGGCGACACTGATCGGTGAGGAGATCTTCGACGCGCTCCAGCGCGAACACCTCGACGACGAGTCCGTGCAGCCGGTGGTCCGCGCGGTGATGCGCATCCACGTCACCGAAGAGGCGCGGCACGTCCGGTACGCGCGCGACGATCTGGTCCGTGAGCTGGCGGACGCACCTTGGTGGCGCAAGGAGTTCGCGCGGGTGGTCGTCGCCGTCGGCGCGTTGCTGATGTCACGCCTGCTTTCGCGGCCGCGGCAGTACCTGCGCGCGGGGATCGACCCCGGCGTCGCGGTGACCGCCGCGCGGACCAGCCCGCACCGGCGGGAGACCCTGGCCTTCGGCGCCCGGAAACTCGTCCGGTTCCTGCGGGAGAACGACCTGATCGGCGGCCCGAGCGCGGTGCTGTGGCGCCGCGCCGGGATGCTCTAGCGGAGGGGAAGTCATGGCGCTCAAGGATCTGCTCGCCGCGGGCACCGGCAGGCTCGCCGACCGGATCACCACGGCCGGCGACGAAGCGGGCCACCGCGCGGACGACGTCGCGTGGCGGGTCGCGAAGCTGTCCGACCGCGCGGCCGAACGCCTCGGCGACTACGCGGCCGGCGCGTCGCGGCGGGTCGCGAACCGCCTGGTGCGCCTGGGAGAGCGCGTCGCCGGGCGCTGACGGAGCAGGATCTCGACGACGACCAGGTCGACGACCCAGCCGAGCGTCTGCCCGACCGGGATCAGCGTGGCCGGGTCGGCGTTGCCGAACGGCGCCTGGGCCAGCAGGAGCACCGGAACGAGCACGCGCGAGGTCACGGCGAGGAAGGTCAGCGCGTAGTTCCGCAGCATCCACGCGCGGTGGGCGGCGAAGTCGCGCCGCCGGGCCGCACGGTACGCGAGGACGGCGGTGACCAGCCACAAAACCGCCGCCAGCGTCAGGCTGACCTGCGTCAGCGGACGGCCGGACCACACGGCGACCGGCATGGCGGCCAGCGCCGACGGCACCACCCCGGCCAGGAGGTAGACCCGGCCGAGCGTCCGGTGCAGCCGCCCGCGCGCCCGCACCTTCGGCACGAACTGGAGCGGGCCGAGCACGAGCGCGACGGTGGCCGTGAAGACGTGCGCGACCAGAACCGCGTACTGGACGCCGTCGCGCACGTCGAGCCGGCTGTCGGCGATGTCGAGACCCAGGTACGGGTAGACGAGCACGCCGCGCGGTCGTCCGCCCGGGGACGGCAGGTGGTCGTACGACCGGGGACGTACTAACCCAGCAGCGCCTTCACCAGCGCCGCGATCTGGTCGGTCTCGATGAGGAACGAATCGTGGCCGTACGGCGAGGAGACCACCGACGGCTCCGGCGCCCCGGGGATGCCCGCGGCGATCTCCGCCGACTGGTACAGCGGGTAGAGCCGGTCGCTGTCCACGCCGCCGATCACCGTTCGCGCCGTCACTCGCCCCAGTGCCGCCGCCACGCCGCCGCGGTCGCGGCCGACGTCGTGGGTGTTCATCGACTCCGTCAGCACCAGGTAGCTGTTCGCGTCGAACCGCCCCACCAGCTTGTCCGCGTGGTGGTCCAAATAGGACTCCACGGCGAACCGGCCGCCCCGCAAGGGGTCTTCGTCGCCTTGGTACGCCCGGCCGAACCGTTCGGCCAGCTCCGGCTCACTGCGGTAGGTGACGTGCGCGATCCGCCGGGCGATGCCGAGACCCCGAAAAGGGCCTTCGGGCGACGAGTAGTAGTCGCCGCCGTGGAAGTGCGGGTCCGACCGGATCGCGTGCAGCTGCGGGGCCGCCCAGGCGATCTGCTCGGCCGACGCCCGCGCCGTCGACGCCAGCACCAGCACCGACGCCACCCGCGAGGGCAGCGTCACCGCCCACTCCAGCGCGCGCATCCCGCCCATGGACCCGCCGACCACGGCCGCCCAGCGGTCGATGCCCAGTGCGTCGGCCAGCACGGCTTCCGACGCCACCTGGTCCCGGACCGTCACGACCGGGAACCGGCTGCCCCACGGCTTGCCGTCCAGCTCGGAAGCGGGTCCGGTCGAGCCCTGGCACCCGCCGAGCACGTTCGGGACCACGACGAAGAACTCCTCGGTGTCCAGGGCCTTCCCCGGCCCGATCAGCCCGTCCCACCAGCCCGCGCTGGGGTGTCCCGGCACCCGCGGCCCGGCCGCGTGGCTGTCGCCGGTCAGCGCGTGCTCGACGAGGACCGCGTTGGACGCGTCGGAGTTCAGCGTCCCCCACGTTTCGTACGCGAGGGTGAAGGACGGCAGCACGCCACCGGCCTCCAGCGCGAGCGCGCCGGGGCCGGTGACGAACTGCCGGCGGCCCGGCGGGTCCCCGACCCGCCAGGCACCGGTAACGGTCACAGTTCCGCCTTGGCCGCCCGGAATCCGGCTTCCAGGTCGGCCTTGAGGTCCTCGATCCCCTCCAGCCCGACGGCGATCCGGACCAGGCCCGGCGTCACGCCGCTGGCGAGCTGCTCCTGCGGCGCGAGCTGGCTGTGCGTGGTCGACGCCGGGTGCACGATGAGGCTGCGGACGTCGCCGAGGTTGACCAGCTGGCTGTGCAGCTCGGTGCCGTCGACGAACTTGCGCCCGGCCTCGACGCCGCCGCGCAGCTCGAACGACAGCACCGCGCCCGCGCCGCGGGGCAGGTACTTCTGCGCCGCCGCGTGGTACGGGCTCGACGGCAGGCCGGCGTAGTACACCTTTTCGACCTCGTCGCGCTGCTCGAGCCACTCCGCGAGCGCCTGCGCGTTCTGCACGTGCCGCTCGATGCGCAGCGACAGCGTCTCGATGCCCTGCAGGATCAGGAAGCTGTTGAGCGGGGCGATCGCCGCACCGGTGTCGCGCAGGAGCTGCACGCGCGCCTTCGCCGCGAACGCGCCCGGGCCGAGCGCCTCCCAGTACTTCAGGCCGTGGTAGCTCGGGTCGGGCTCGGTGAAGCCCGGGAAGCGGCCCGGGTCCTTGCCGAAGTCGAACGTGCCGCCGTCGACCAGCACGCCGGCGATCGTCGTGCCGTGGCCGCCGAGGTACTTGGTGGCCGAGTGGATCACGACGTCGGCGCCGTGCTCGATCGGGCGCACCAGGTACGGCGTCGGGATGGTGTTGTCGACCAGCAGCGGGACGCCGGCTTCGTGCGCGGTGTCGGCGACGCCGCGGATGTCGAGGACGTTGCTGCCCGGGTTGGCGAGCGTCTCGGCGAAGAAGAACTTCGTGTTCGGCCGGACGGCGGCGCGCCACTGCTCGAGGTCGTCCTGGTCGTCGATGAACGTGACCTCGATGCCGAGCTTCGGCAGCGTGTAGTGGAAGAGGTTGTAGGTCCCGCCGTAGAGCGACTGGCTGGAGACGAAGTGGTCGCCCGCGCCCGCGAGGTTGAGGATCGCCGCGGTGGTCGCCGCCGAGCCGGACGCGAACGCGAGCGCCGCGACCCCGCCTTCGAGCGAGGCGACGCGCTGCTCCAGCACGTCCTGGGTCGGGTTCATGATCCGCGTGTAGATGTTGCCGGGCTCGGCGAGGCTGAACAGGTCGGCGCCGTGCTGGCTGTCGCGGAAGACGTACGACGTGGTCTGGTAGATCGGCGTCGCCCGCGCGCCGGTGGCCGGATCCGGCGCGGCGCCCGCGTGGATCTGCCTGGTCTCGAAGGACCACGCCGAGGTGTCGTCCGCGCTCATCGGTTTCTCCTTGCGGCTCAAGGGGTCTGATGGACCGAAGCTACTTCGGCCGAACGGAGTACCCAACCGTTCCCACGGTCTGGGAGAGCGGTCTCCTTGTCAGTCGAATCTCTTTGTGTCTAAGATACTTACACAGGGAGATTCACTGACTGGGAGGAAGTCATGACGGAGCGGGTGCAGGTGCTGGTCGTGGGGGCCGGGCTGGGCGGGCTGTCGGCGTCGCTGTTCCTGGCGCGGGAGGGGGTGGACGTGCTGACCGTCGAGCGGCACGCCGGTACGTCGGTCCACTCGCGGGCCGCCGGGCAGAACTGGCGGACGATGGAGCTGTTCCACTGGGCGGGAATCGACCGCGAAGTGCTCGAGGTGAGCCCGCGGGCGTCGCAAGGGCTGCGGATCACCGTCGCGACCAGCCTGGCCGGCCGCGTGCTGCACCGGCTGATGGAGGACGGCAGCGAGTTCGACGTCTCGGCGTCGACGACGCTGCCGGCCGGGATGGCCGGGCAGGACGTCGTCGAGCCGATCCTGCTGGCGCACGCGGAGAAGGCGGGCGCGCGGGTGCGGTTCCGCACCGAACTCACCGACCTGACCCAGGACGACGACGGCGTCACCGCGACCCTGCGGCACCGCGACTCCGGCGAGGAGACGGTGGTGCGCGCGGACTACGTCGTCGCCGCCGACGGCGGCCGCAGCGGCATCCGGGCGCGGCTGGGCATCGGGACCACCGGCCTGGACGCGCTGAGCCACTGCCTCGGCGTCGTGTTCGACGCCGACCTCGGCGACCGCGTCCAGGCCGGCGTGACGGACCTGTTCTACCTGCAGCACGGCGATTTCACCGCCGGGCTGGTCAACACCGACGTGCCGAACCGGTACGTCTTCGCGCCGGACTACTTCCCCGAGAAGGGCGAAAGCCCGGCTGACTTCACCCACGACCGGCTGGTTTCGATGATCCGCGCGGCCACCGACCTGCCGGGCCTGGCGCCGGAGATCGTCTGGACCGGCTCGTGGGAAGTCGCCGCGCGGCTGGCCGACCGGTTCCGCGACGGGCGGGTCTTCCTCGTCGGCGACGCGGCGAAGGTGACGCCGCCGACCGGTGGTCAGGGCGGCAACACCGCGGTCGGCGACGGCGCGGACATCGCGTGGAAGCTCGCCGCGGTGCTGCGCGGCGAAGCGGGTCCGGCGCTGCTCGACACCTACGAGGCCGAGCGCAAGCCGATCGCGCGGATGATCATCGACACGTCGCTGCACAACATGAAGCAGCGCATGCACCCGGACCTCGACGTCTCCGGGATCGGTGAGCCGGAGGACATGCTGAACGCCATCCTCGCGTTCCGCTACCGCTCTGCCGCCGTGCTCTCCGAAGAGCCGGACGACGGCAGCCGCGTCGAGGACGTCCACGCGCCGACCGGGCGGCCCGGTTTCCGCGCGCCCGGTCTCGCGTCCACTGTGGACCTGCTGGGACGGTCGTGGGTGCTGCTGTGCGCGGGCGACGGTTCGCGGTGGGCACCGGCCGCGGCGGACATCGCCGCCGAAACCGGCGTCCGCCTCGAGTGCCACGCGCTCGACGACATCGCCTCCCGCTACGGCCTTTCGACGGGCGGCGCGTCCCTCGTGCGTCCGGACGGCATCGTCGCGTGGCGGGCGAAGGAGCCGGTCGACGACCCCGCCGGCGAGCTGTGGCGGGCGTTGACGGCCGTGCTGTCGCGCTAGTCGCGCGGCTACCGGGCGAAGACTTGCGCCGCCGCTGCCACCGGATCACCCCGGCGGGCCGCGCCGCGTCGAGGAGCCGGCGCAACGGCTCCTCCTCGCGCGCGGCGGCGGCGCGGGCCCGCTCACCCGCCCGGAGCCGGCGTGAGCCGCCCCGCTCGGCCCGGGGCCCCACCTGTCCGGCTCCTCACCGGGAGGCCGGCCGCGGGACGGCGCTCACGAAGTGTTCGTGCAGCTCGCGGACGTGGTCGGCCCAGAACAGCCGCCGGCCGCCGCGGGTCCGGGGCACGGCAAGACCCTTCCGGCTCGCGAGCCGGTAGAAGCCGGGCCCGGCGTCGTCCGCGCCGAGGTCGCGCACGTACGCGCCGAGCAGCCGGCCGCCCGCTTCCTCGAAGGCGGCGCCGGAGATCCGCTCGACCAGGTACGCCATGCCGGCGCGGCCGTCCGCGGTGGTGAAGTCGAACCGGGGGTGGCCGGTGCAGCGGGCCAGCGCGGCGGCGAATTCGCCGTAGGAGATCGTCCGGTCCACCACCGCCCGCGCGATCAGGATCGCCTTGCCCGCCACGACCAGCCTTTCCCATTCCGCTTCAGCACGCCCGTACACCCCGACCACCTCGCACTTTCGAAATCGATCGCTCCGAACAAGCGCGAGAGAATGCCACAAGATCAACCGCCGCACACGTGGGGTCAGGTTTGTTGCGCCGCAACGAGATCTCGCACAACCACCACGTCGTCGGTCGGTTCTTTTCGATCCCTCCGCGTCCACGGCAGGAATTTACGGCGATTGCGAAAATCGGGGGAACGCGCTGGGAAACCGGTGACGTGTGCCATAGAGTCGGCCACCTCCTCGGGCCTGAAATCGATCAGTCCCGCCATTTCCGGAAAAGCCAGGGAGCGCGGTGAGCGGTACCCGAGATCGGTCTTCTTTCGACCTCCTCGCGTGGGTGCTCGGCGAGTGCCGGACCGACCGGGTCACCGGCTCGCTCTACCTCGCGGGCCGTCCCGGCGGCGTGTTCCACCTGCGGAACGGGGCGGTGGTGGCGGTCGACACCCCGGGCGCGCCCGGCGCACACGCGCTGCTGCTGCGCTCGGGCCGGATCAGCGAGGCGGACTGGTCCGCGGTCGTGCGGGCCGGCGCCGACCCGCACGGGGAGCTGCTCGCCCGCGCCGGGATCGGCGGCACGGAGCTGCACCTGATCACCTCGACGGCCGCGCACGACGGCGCGTTCGCCGTGGTGGCGGGCACGATCGACGAGTACGCCGTCGACCACGAACCGCTGGACGTCCCCCTGCCGATCACCCGGGGCATCGACCTGGACCGGCTGCTGGCGGAAACCGCGCGGCGGCTCGACGCGCTCGCGTCGCTGCCCACACCGGTGGCCCCGCACCGCGAGCGCCTCGAGCCGGCCGCGGACCCGCGGACGGCCGCGCTGAACGCCATGCGCCGCGCGATCATCGCCTGCGCCGATGGCCGCCGCTGCGCCCGTGACATCGCGTTCGTGCTGGGGCGCAACGTCTTCCCGGTGACGGTCGAGGTGTCCAGGATGGTCGGCGACGGGCTGCTGGCCGTCGCCGGCGCGGCAGCGGTGGGCGCCCCTCGCCCGCACCCGCAAGTCCAGCCACGCGTCCGCGAAACCGGACCGAGGCCGCCCCTCCCCCGGCGCGAACCCGGCGCGAGCGGCGTCAACGAAAGCCGGTTCGCCGGCTGGCCGGTGCTGCCCCGGCTGTTCACCCGCGCCCGCGCCGGCCCGGGTGCCGCCGAAGACCCACCGACCCCCTGAAACCCCACCCGAGAAGGAGACCGCCGTGCAGGGTCAAGGCCAGAACATGTCGGACCAGATGACCATCATGGTCAAGCGGATGCGGCAGGAGGTGCCCGACTGCCTGGCCTCCGGCGTCGTCGACCTGGCGACCGGCATGCTGCTGGCCGTCGAAACCACCGACGCGCATCCCCCGGAAGTGCTGGACCTGCTCGCCGGCGCAACCCTCGACCTGTTCCAGGGCCGCACCGTCGTGATGATCGAAGACGTCTTCAAGGAACGCCGCGGCGTCGCCAGCCACGAGCACTACTTCCAGGAAATCCTGGTCAACAGCGCCAACCTGACGCACCTGTTCATCCGCAACAACCAAAACGAAGACGTGGTCGCGGTCGTCGTCTGCCCGAGATCGGTGAACATCGGCATGCTCTTCGCCGGTGCCCGCCGAGCGGTCAAGAGCCTGGCGCTCTGACCCCCTGATCGCCTGCCGGGGCGGCGCGTCCGCCCGCCGCCGCCCCGGTAGGCCCGGACGTCGCCAGTACCCAGTGGAAGGTCGCCGGGCCTTCGGGTTCGTGCATGGTCACGGTTTCGTCGACGACGAGGGTGAACCCGGCCGCCGCCAGCAGGCGCCGGTTGCCGTCCGGGTCGTGGCTGCTGAAGAACATCGGCGTGCCGAGCCAGTCGTCCTCGACCCCGTTCGCTTCGCTGCAGCCCAGCGCGGCCAGGAACCAGCCACCGGGGCGCAGCCAGCGCGTGATCCGCGCGAACAGCGCGCCCTGCTCCTCGCGCGGGACGTGCAGCACCGAGTAGAACGCCGTGACGGCGTCGAAGCTCCCGTCCGGAAAGGACACCGCGGCCATGTCCGCCCGCTCGAAGCGCGCGTCCGGGACGTTGCGCCGCGCGAGGTCGAGCTGCGCCGCGGAGAGGTCGATGCCGAGGACGTCGTGCCGCCGCGCCAGCAGCGCCGTGCAGGGGACACCCGCACCGCAGCCGAGGTCGAGGACCCGGGCGCCGTCGTCGAGCCGTCCGGTCAGCCCGGCCAGGAAGCGCAACCGCGGGTCGCCGGTGATCCGAGTGCTCCACTCGAGGTACCGCTCAGCCGCGCTGTCGTAGCCGGATTCGACGATCCGCCGCGCGTCGCTCACCGTTTCGACCCTACCGAGCCGTCCAGCGGTTTCTCGGCCAGAATGGCCCCGTGGTCTCGGTGCGCAGCGTGGTCGACCGGGTGGGGCCGACGCTGCTCCACGCGCTCCAGGTGCCCGACGACTCCCCCGCCGTCGCCGACGTCGTGATCGCCGAGCCCGGTGGCGCCGTCGCCGCCGGCGACCTCGTGCTCGGCGTCGCCACCACCGGACCCGAAGACGCCGCGCAGCTGGTGAAGCAGAGTGCCGAGCAGGGCGCCGCCGCCGTGCTGCTCAAGCCGCCGCTCGCCGGGAAGCCGTCCGTCAAGCGCGCCGCGAAGGCCAGCGGGATCGCGCTCGTCCAGGTGCACGCCGCGACGTCGTGGGCGCAGCTGGTGTGGCTGCTGCGGACGGTCCTCGACGCGCTCGCGGACGAGTCCGAGGACCTCGACCCGGGCTCCGGCGACCTGTTCCGGCTGGCCGACGCCGTCGCGTCCGTTGTGGACGCGCCGGTGACCATCGAGGACACCAACTCCCGCGTGCTCGCCTACTCCGCGCGCCAGGACCTCACCGACCCCGCCCGCGTCGCGACGATCATGGGCAGGCGCATCCCGGACGACGTGCTCGCGCGGTTCCGGTCGCGCGGGGTGTTCCGCGAACTGTCCCGCGGCCGGCAGACGATCTTCGTCCCCGCCCAGCGCGACGGGACGCTGCCACGGCTGATCGTGCCGATCCGGATGGGCGGCGAGCTGCTCGGGTCGATGTGGGCGGTGGTCGCCGGACCGGTGTCCGACGAGCGCGCGGCCGCCTTCGCCGACGCCGCCCCGGTCGTCGCGCTTCACCTGCTGCGGCGCCGCGCGCACACCGACGCGCAGCGCCGCGCGTCGGCCGAGCTGCTGCGCGGGGTGCTCGAAGGCCGGGCGAACCCGCGCAAGGCGATGGCCGAGCTGGACCTGTCCGACGAGCCGCACCGCGTCGTCGTCATCGAGGTGACCGGCGGCGACGGGCGGGACGCCGAAGGCCTGCGGCTCGCCCTGCTCGAACGGATCTCCCAGGGCATCGGCCGCCGCCCGGTGGCGACCGAGCTGGGCGGACTGCTCTACGCCGTGGTGCCCGACCGGCCGGGCCCCGGCGGCTGGGCGGAGCTGCGCGAGGCGTTGAAGTCGACGTCGTCCCGGCGCGGCGGCGCCCCGCGGGCCGCGGCCGGAGCGCCCGGCGAGATCGGCGATCTCTCGGCGTCGCGCCGGCAGGCCGACGAAGCACTCGGCCTGCTGCGCGCGGAGCTGCTCGGCGAGCGCGTGATCACCTTCGACGAGGCCTGGACGGCGTTGACGCTGCACCGCGGCGCGACGGCGGCGGCCGGGGCGAAGGTCGCGGAGCTCGGCCCGCTGGGTGCGCTGCGCGCCCACGACGAGTCGGGCAAAGCCGGTTACGTCGAGACGCTCTACGAATGGCTGCGCCACCCCGGCGACCCGCGCGCGGCGGCGCGGGAGTTGCGGATCCACCCGAACACCCTCCGGTACCGGATGCGCAAGCTCCTCGAACTGGTCCCGATGGACCTGGACGACCCCGACGTCCGGCTGGCCTTGATCACCCAACTGGTGGCGCTGCGCTGGAGCTGACGTTGGGCCGTTCGGCGCAACGCACGTCGTATGCACTACTCCGCATGGATCGCGCCGAACGTACCGATTGTCTTTTCCAGCCGAAAGGTGGTGGATTCCGGCGATCGCCTGACGCACCTTCTTCGCAGCACCCGGGGTAGCCGGGTCGTCGCAGAGGAGTCTCCATGAGCAGTTCGGAGCGGTTCCGCAGGGCCGTCAAGCTGGGCGCGGTGTCCGCGCTCTCCCTGGTCGCCCTGGTCGTCCCGGGCACCACGACCGGCAGCGCCGTCGCGGCGCCGTCGGGCGACTGCTTCACCCCGACCCAGTCGGCCGACCGCAGCAAGGACGGGCACGCCGACAGCCTGTCGCCCGCCGAAGCGGCCCGCGTCGAAGCGGACATGCAGAGCAAGCTCGCCGGCAAGCGGACGGCGTTCGCGGCCGCCGCGGTCTCGATCCCGGTGTACTTCCACGTGATCACGAGCGGCTCGACGGGCAACCTGCCGGCGTCGGCGATCACCAAGCAGATCTCGGTGCTCAACAGCGCGTACGCCTCCAGCGGCTTCAGCTTCTCGCTCGTCAGCACCGACTACACGAACAACTCCACCTGGTACAACGGCATCACCGACGGCACGTCGGCCGAGCGCAACATGAAGAACGCGCTGCGCAAGGGCGGCAAGAACGCGCTGAACATCTACACCGCGAACCTCGGTGACAGCCTGCTCGGCTGGGCGACGTTCCCGTGGAACTACAGCTCCCAGCCCAAGCTGGACGGCGTCGTGATCCTCGACGAGTCCCTTCCGGGCCGCTCGGCGACGAACTACAACGAGGGCGACACGGCCACCCACGAGGTCGGCCACTGGATGGGGCTCTACCACACGTTCCAGGGCGGCTGCTCGGGTTCGGGCGACTACGTGTCGGACACGCCGGCCGAGAAGACGGCGACGTCCGGGTGCCCGGCGAACAAGGACACCTGCACCTCGACGGGCAAGGACCCGGTGCACAACTTCATGGACTACAGCTACGACAGCTGCATGTACGAGTTCACCGCGGGCCAGGGCACGCGGATGAACAGCTCCTGGTCGGCCTACCGCGCCTGACGTCCGGTCCGTGAAGGGCACCCTCGTGGACGGGGGTGCCCTTCACGGCGTTCAGGCCACCAGCAACGTCTTGCCGATCGTCGCGCGGGACTCGATCGCCGCGTGCGCGTCGGCCGCCTTCTCCAGCGGGAACCGCCGGCCGATCACCGGGACCAGCCGGCCCGCCGCCGCTTCCGCCAGCGCCGACTCCGTGAACGCCCGCATCTGCGCCGGGCTCCCGATCGAACGGACCAGGGACACCCCGCTCGCCGAAGCGTCCTCTTCGGACACTTCCGCCCAGGAGCCGGCCGCCAGGCCGTACACCGCCATCCGGCCGCCCGGGCGCAGCAGCCCGAACGCCGCCGTGCCGATCGCCCCGCCCACGCCGTCGAACACGACGTCCACCTCGCCGGCGCGGGCCGTCCAGTCCGGCGCCAGGTAGTCGACGACGACGTCCGCGCCCTGGACGCCGGCCACCTTCGCCGGCCCGCCCGCCGCGCCGACCACGAACGCGCCCGCCGCTTTCGTCAGCTGCACCAGCAGGCCGCCGACGCCGCCCGCCGCCGCCTCGACCAGGACTCGATCGCCCGGGCGCACCCTGGTGGCATGCACCAGGCCGGTCGCGGTGCGGCCGTCGGCGAGCAGCGCCACCGCCGCGTCGAGGTCGAGCGCGGCGGGCACCGGGAACACCGCCTCCGCGGCCACCGCCACGCGCTGGGCGTACCCGCCGGAACCCCCGGTCGACGTCACCACCCGCTGCCCGGCCAGGCCCGGATCCACGCCTTCCCCGACCGCGCTGATCACGCCGCCGACGCCGTTGCCCGGGATCAGCGGCGGCTCCGCGCGGAACGGCCCGGGAGCGCCCGCCCGGAACTGCGTCTCGACGAACGTGGTGTTCGCGAACACCACTTCGACCAGCACCTGACCGGGTCCGGGGACGGGGTCGGGCGCGTCTCCCGGGACCAGCACTTCCGGCCCGCCGAACTCCCGCATCCACACAGCTCTCATGGCGCCACGCTGCAACCTCCAGCGAGGTCGAAGTCAACACACTTGTCCGCTGGGAACCACGAAACCGGCGGAGAAATGTCCGCTCAGCACGATGACACCGCCGTCCGGGTGGTTCACCGTGAGTGCCAACACCGCCTTGCATCCGGACGCAGACCGACCCAGGAGGCCGACCGTGCGTATCGCCGTTCCCCGTGAAATCAAGAAGCACGAGTACCGGGTCGCGCTGACCCCGGCGGGGGTGCACGAGCTGGTCGGCCGCGGGCACGACGTCTTCGTCGAGACGGGCGCCGGCGCCGGTTCGTCCATCACCGACGAGGAGTACGTCGCCGCCGGCGCGAAGGTCCTCGCCACCGCCGACGAGACGTGGGCCGAGGGCGAGCTCGTCCTCAAGGTCAAGGAGCCGATCGCCGAGGAGTACCCCCGGCTGCGCGCCGACCAGGTCCTCTTCACCTACCTGCACATCGCCGCCGACCGCCCGCTGACCGACGCGCTGCTGGCCGCCGGCACCACCGCGATCGCGTACGAGACGGTGCAGACCGCCAACGGCGCGCTGCCGCTGCTCGCCCCGATGTCCGAGGTCGCGGGCCGGCTGGCCCCGCAGGTCGGCGCGTTCTCGCTGATGAAGCCGAGCGGCGGGCGCGGTGTCCTGCCCGGCGGCATCCCCGGCGTGCACCCGGCGCGCGTCGTCGTCATCGGCGGCGGCGTCGCCGGTCTGAACGCCGCCCGCGTCGCTTTGGGCCTCGGCTCGGACGTCGAGATCCTCGACACGAACGTCGACCGCCTCCGCCGGATCGACAACGACTTCGGCGGCCGCATCCGCACGGTGACGTCGAACCGCCTGTCGGTCGAGGAGTCGGTGCTGCAGGCCGACCTGGTCATCGGCGCGGTGCTGGTCCCCGGCGCGAAGGCGCCGAAGCTGGTCTCGAACGAGCTCGTGTCGCGCATGAAGGCGGGCAGCGTGCTCGTCGACATCGCGATCGACCAGGGCGGCTGCTTCGCCGACTCGCGCCCGACCACCCACGACGACCCGACCTACACCGTGCACGAGTCCGTCTTCTACTGCGTCGCGAACATGCCGGGCGCGGTGCCGCGGACGTCGACCTACGGCCTCACCAACGTCACGCTGCCCTACGCCGTCCAGCTCGCCGAGCACGGCTGGAAGGCCGCGCTGCAGGCCGACGCGGCGCTGGCGAAGGGCCTCAACACGCACGCGGGCGTCCTGACCAACGGCCCGGTCGCGGTGGCCCACGACCTGCCCCACACGGCGCTGGAGACGGTGCTCGCCTGAGCTACCCCACCCGAGCGGGCCCCCGTCGTTCTCCGGCGGGGGCCCGCTCCCCGTTCAGCAGCTTCCGCCCGAACGCGATCGCGGGCAGCTCGACCCACTTGCGCAGCGCACAGGCGAAGAGCAGCGCGACGGCGGACGTCGCCGCGGCCTTCGCCAGACCGGTCGGCACCAGCAGGCCGGTCACCCCCGCCGCGCCGGTCTGCGCGAGGTAGAGCGCGTAGGACCGGTCCCCGATGAAGGTGAGGGGACGGCTCGAAAGCAGCCGCCGCACCGGCCCCTGGCCGAGCACGGCCACGAGCAGCAGCGCCGACCCGGCCGCGTAGACCGGCACGACGAACTGCCAGTTCCCGCCGAGCGCCTGTCCGAGTGGCTTGACCGACAGCTGCAGCACGCCGAAGCCGAGCGCGACCAGCACCGCCGCGGCCGGGCTGGTCAGCGGCCGCAGCACCGCGAACCCGCGCGGGTGGTGCAGGACCAGCGCGAGCAGGCAGCCGGCGACCAGCGAGCCGTAGTGCACCGTCAGGCTCGCCCACTGGTGGGACGGCGCCAGCGGCAGCACGGCGAGCACGGCACCGATCGCGCCCGCGCCGATCAGCACCCGCAGCGCGGTCTTGCCGGACTTCGCGAACGACGTCAGCACGAGCAGCGCGGGCCAGCCGAGGTAGAACTTCTCCTCCACGCCGAGCGACCACGAGGTCGGGTACGGCGTGTTGAAGTCGACGACCTCGTTGAGGAACGTCAGGTAGTACGGCATCGCGTCGGCGAGCCTGCTGCTGCCGTACGCCCCGGCGAGCGTGACCGCCAGCGCCGTGAGGCCGAGGAGCAGAAAGTACACCGGCAGGATCCGGAAGACGCGCCGGACGGAGAAGGCGCGCAGCGAGATCCGGCCGGTGCGGTCCTCTTCGCGCAGCGCCAGCGTGGTGATGAGGAAGCCGGACAGCACGAAGAACAGCTGGACGGCGATCCAGCCCTGCAGCCGGTCGACGACGGGGCCGCCGTAGTGGAAGAACACGACGGCCAGCGCGGCGAGCGCGCGCACGCCGGTCAGGCCGGGGAACCACGACGACGAGCGGTATGCGGCGTGGTCGAGGGGCCGCCAGGAGCTGATCATGCGCGCAGCGTCGGGTCCGGACGCTGAACGCAGCCTGAAGCCGGCTTAAGACGTCTTCAGCTCCGGCAGCCGGATGACGAACCGGCTGCCGCCTTCGAGCGTGGCCGTGCCGCCGTGGGCGCGCGCGATGTCCGCGACGATCGCCAGGCCCAGGCCCGATCCGCCGTCGTCGCGGGCGCGGGCGTCGTCGAGGCGGACGAACCGGTCGAAGACGCGTTCGCGGTCGGCTTCGGTGACGCCGGGCCCGTCGTCGGTGACCGAGAGCACGGCCCAGCCGTCCACAGCGGACACCTCGACGACCACCCGGGCCCGCGCGTGCCGCTCGGCGTTGTCGACGAGGTTGCGCAGGAGCCGTTCGAGCCGCGACCGGTGGCCACGCACGACGGGCTCCCCGCGCACCTCGATCTCCGCGCGGCCCGCCGCGACCGTCCGGGCCACTTCGGACAGTGCGACGGGTTCGAGCCGGTCCGGCCCGGCGTGGTCGAGCTTGCCGAGCAGCACCAGGTCGGCGACGAGGTCCTGCAGCCGGGTGACATCGAGCAGGGCGTTGTCGCAGGCGTGGCGCCAGTCGATGCGGTCGGGGTGGGCCAGCAGCACTTCGAGCTGCGTCCGCAGGGACGCGAGCGGGGTGCGCAGCTCGTGCGACGCGTCGGAGGTGAACCGGCTCTGCCGCGTGACGGCCTCGTCGAGCCGCGCGAGCATGGTGTTCATCGTCCCGGCGAGGCGGGCGATCTCGTCCCCGGTGCGCGGATCCGGAACGCGGCGGCTCAGGTCGTGCGCGCCGATCTCGGCGACCTCGCCGCGGATGGCGTCGACGGGACGCAGCGCGCGCCGCACGGCAAGCCACGCGATGAGGCCGATGAGCAGCGCGACGGCGGGGACGCCCACGGTGAGCACGGTGCGCACGGAGTCAACCGCCGCCTGCCCCTCCGGATCGACCTCGGCACCGGCGTAGACGTCGTACGCGCTGTCGCCACTGTCGGCGTGCACGACGTGCAGCGTGAGGTCGTCGTCGAGCCCGGGCAGCTGGGGCGCACAGCCGACGGACGCCCGCGCGGACCGGTCGTACGCGTAGGGCCGCAGGGTGATCTCGGTGCCGGCGGCCAGCGTCATTCCGCGCAGAACCGGGCAGGACGCGACCGACGCACCACTCCGGTCCTTGACCTCGTAGACCGAGTCGCGCACCAGCAGCGCCAGGTCTCCAGGCCGGGCACCGGTGTCGAGCAGCTGCACGATCGCGTCGGCATGGGCGCCGGCGAGCTGGGCGGCGGCGTCCTCCAGCCGGTCCTGCGCCTGAAGCACGAACCAGAGCGAGACCGCACCGAGCGCGACAGCGGAAGCGACGAAGGAGCTCACCGCGACGCGGAAGCGAGTGGCGCGAAGGAAGCTAGGCACCTGCCGGCACCACGTGATACCCGGCACCCCGAACGGTCCGAATGGTCTCGACACCGAAGGGAACATCGATCTTACGCCGTAAGGCACTGACGTGGACTTCGACGAGGTTGGCGCTGACGGAGGCGGCGAAGTCCCAGAGGTTGTCGACCAGTTCGGCTTTGCTGACAACCTGCCCGGGCCGGCTCAAGAGGTAGGCGAGAAGAGCGAATTCCTTACCGGTGAGCGCGATGTCCACGCGGCCGCGCCGACAGGTCCGCCCGGCGAGGTCGAGTTCGAGATCACCCACTTTGAGGACCCCCGCCCGAGTGGCACCCCCACGCCGGATGAGCGCGCGAAGCCGCGAAAGCAGAACCCCGTAGGAGAAGGGTTTGGGCAGGAAGTCATCGGCCCCGGTGTCAAGGGCCTCGATCTCGTCGTCCTCGCCATCCTTGGCGGTGAGCATGAGAACCGGGGTGAAGTCCCCCCGTTCCCGAAGCCGCCGACAGACGCGAAACCCGTTCAGCCCAGGCAACATGATGTCGAGAACAATGGCGGAGTAGGGATGCTCCCCGGCAAGCCAGAGAGCATCCCGCCCATTACGGGCAAGATCAACGGCATAGCCCTCAGCCGCAAGCCCAGCCCGCAGAGCCTCACCAAGCCGCGGTTCATCTTCAACAAGCAAGATCCGCACAAGGCAAAGATGCCACACGGAGAACCCCAGAACCCACGGGAGAGAACCGGCGGGACCCGAGAGGCCGCGAGGGAGGCACCGTGGGGGGTCCGGGGGGCTCGGCCCCCCGGGTAACACGGGATGAGTCGAGCGAAGGGCGAAGCCCGAAGCGGAGACGAAGGGGCGACCCGCTCAACCAGCCTGGGGGTCACTGGGAGCGGGCCGCCGGTACCTAGCTTAGAGGTGTCCGGCGGTCTTCGCTGCACCGGGTCGGCAAGTCGCACGAATTCTTTACCAAGTTGATCTGAGCGTGCCGGGGAATCCTGAGGTCAGGGCGTCGTGGCGGGCTCGGGTCGGTAGCGGAACGTGACGAAGGTCGCTTGCCGCGGGTTCGGGCGTTCCGTGCGCGCGGGTCGCGCGGGTAGGGCAGGATGACGCCGCATCAGCGGGAACGTTAGGGGATGGTATGCACGACGGCAGTGGCCGGATTGTGGTGCAGAACCTGAGCAAGCAGTTCGGCGCGGTGAACGCGGTGCAGAACCTCAGTTTCACGGTCGAGCCGGGTTCGGTGACGGGTTTTCTGGGTCCGAACGGTGCCGGGAAGACGACGACGTTGCGGATGTTGCTCGGGTTGGTGACGCCGACGGCGGGGCAGGCGACGATCAACGGGCGGCCGCATTCGCAGCTGGGGAATCCGGCGCGGGTGGTGGGTTCGGTGCTGGAGAACGAGGGGTTCCACCCGAGCCGGACGGCGCGTAACCACTTGCGGGTGTACGCGGCGGCGATCGGGGTGCCGGATCGGCGTGCGGACGAGGTGCTGGGGCTGGTGGGGCTGGGGAGTGTCGCGGACCGGAAGGCGGGCGGGTTCTCGCTGGGTATGCGGCAGCGGCTGGCGCTGGCGACGGCGTTGCTGGGTGATCCGCAGGTGCTGGTGCTGGACGAGCCGACGAACGGCTTGGACCCCGAGGGCATTCTGTGGCTGCGGAACTTCCTGCGTTCGTACGCGCGGGAGCAGCGCCGGACGGTGCTCGTGTCGAGCCATCTGCTCAACGAGGTCGAGCAGCTGATCGACCAGGTCGTGATCATCAGCCAGGGTGTCACGCGCTACTACGGTTCGCTGGAGCAGCTGCGCAAGAGCCAGCAGTCGCGCGTGCTGGTGCAGCCGGCGGATCCGGGTGCGCTCGTGAAGGCGTTGCAGGAGAACGGCATCACCGGGGTTTCGCCGACGCCGGACGGCCGGGTCGCGGTCGCCGGGTCGAGTGTGCAGCAGATCGGGGACATCGCCGCGAAGGCCGGGATCGCCGTCTACGGGATGCAGGAGGACCACGCCGATCTGGAGCGGATGTTCTTCCAGCTGACGCAGGGTCAGTACGCCGGTGGCGCGCCGGGTTACCCGCCGCAGCCGCAGTACCAGGGTCCGCCGCCGCCCGGCTATCCGCCGTCGGGGCCGCAGCAACAGCAGCAGTACTGGGGAGGACCGCAGCGGTGATGGGCAACCTGATCAAGGCGGAGTTCCGCAAGACGCTCTCGCTGAAGACGTGGTGGGTGCTGCTGATCCCGCTGGCGCTGGTGGCGTTCTGGCTGACGTTCGCGTGGGGCAAGATCACCAACGACTTCGCGGACTTCCTGAGCACCGACAGTGATGCTCGGCAGGTCACCCGGCTGATCGGCCTGGACCCCGGCAGCGTGCCGGTGGGGCTGCTGGCGCTGGCGCACGGGGTGAACATCGCGCAGCTGGTGCCCGGGCTGTTCGGGATCTTCGCGCTGGCGGGCGAGTACCGCAGCAAGACGATCACGACGACGTTCCTGACCGCGCCGAACCGGATTTCGGCGCTGACGGCGAAGATGCTCACCTACATCGGGTGGGGCGCCATCTACGGGCTGGTCAGCTTCGGTGTCTCGGCGATCGCCGTGATGTCGTCGGTGGACTCGGGCCGCTGGCCGTCGGCGGGCCAGTGGCTGGCCGCGCTCGGCGGGACGGTGCTGGCGTCGGTGCTGGTGACGTTGTTCGGCATCGGGTTCGGCGCGGTGCTGCGGAACGTGCCGCTGGCGGTGGTGCTGTTCCTGGTGTGGTTCCTGATCGTCGAGAACGTGCTGGTGATCCTGCTGTGGGGGCAGACGACCCTGCTGGGTGGGATCCTGCCGAACGGGACCGCGAACGGGATCGTCGGCGGGATCGCGGCGGACGCGTTCGGGTTCAACTCGCTGAACCTGCCCGACGACGTCAACTCGGGCGCGCAGCTGTTGCTACAGTACACGGCCGCGGCGCCCGGCGTGCTCTCGTGGTGGGCCTCGGCGTTGATCTTCTTCGCCTGGACGATGGTCTTCTTCGGCCTGGGCTGGGCGGGCAACCAGAAGCGCGACATCACGTAGGTTCACCCGTCCGTGAAGGCCGTCTCGATGTCTTCGAGACGGCCTTCACGGCTTTCCGGGAAATATTTTGTCGGTGGCGGCGCTTAGTGTTGCAACGTGACCACCGCTCCGCCCCGCTCCCGTCAAGAGCTCCCGCCCGTTGAGACCGCCGGCTGGGTTCGCCGGCTGTCCGCCGCGGCCTGGGAGCACCGCGGCATCGTCGTGCTGTCGCTGCTCGCCGCCGTGTTCAGCGTCGGCGTGCAGGCCGCGAGCCCGCTGCTGGTGCGCTCGGCGGTGGACGACGCCGTGGCGGGGCGCACGGGCGCGCTGCCCGGGATCGCCGTCTTCCTGGTGGCGCTGCAGCTGGTCGCGTTCGGCACCGCCTTCCTGCGCCGGTACTTCGGCGGCAAGCTCGCCCTCGACGTCCAGCACGACCTGCGCCAGCGCGTCTTCAACGCGGTCTCGCGGCTGGACGGCGGCAAGCAGGACGCGCTGCGCACCGGCCAGGTCGTCTCGCGCGCGATCTCGGATCTGCAGCTGGTCGTCGGGATCCTCATGCAGATCCCGCTGTCGTTCGGTTCGGTGATCTTCGCGGTGCTGTCGTTCGCGGCGATGCTCTGGATGTCGCCGGTGCTGACGCTGATCGCGCTGGTCGTCACGCCCGCCGTCGGTATCGTCATCGCCCGCAGCCGCAAGCGGCTGTTCCCGGCGACGTGGTCGGCGCAGCAGCGCGCGGCGGACGTGGCGCAGCAGGTCGAGGAGACCGTCACCGGCGTCCGGGTGGTCAAGGGCTTCGGTCAGGAGGCGCGGGAGGTCTCGAAGCTCGAGGGCACCGCCCGCAAGCTGTTCGCGGAGCGGCTTCGCGCGGCGAAGCTGTCGGCGGTGCCGACGGCGACGACAGCGGCGCTGCCCGCCGCCGGGCAGGTCGCCGTGCTCGGCATCGGCGGCGTCCTGGCGTTGAACGGCTCGATCACCCTCGGCACGTTCCTCGCCTTCGCGACCTACCTCGCGACGCTGATCGGGCCGGCCCGGATGCTGTCCGGCCTGGTCGTGCAGGCCCAGCTGACCCGCGCGGGCGCCGAGCGCGTCTACGAGCTGATCGACGCGCAACCGGAGGTCGTCGACTCCCCGGACGCGCGGCCGTTGCCGTCCGGCCCGCTCGGCGTCGAACTCGACGACGTCCGCTTCGGCTACACGCGCTCCGAACCGGTGCTGGCCGGCCTCTCGGTCGCCGCCAACCCGGGCGAGACTCTCGCGCTGGTCGGCACGGCAGGGTCCGGGAAGTCGACGATTTCCTTGCTGCTGCCCCGGTTCTACGACGTGCACGCGGGTTCGGTGCGGGTCGGCGGCCTCGACGTCCGCGACGTTCCGCTGCGGCAGCTGCGGCAGGCGATCGGCGTCGTGTTCGAGGAGGCGTTCCTGTTCTCCTCGTCGATCCGCGAGAACATCGCCTACGGCCGCCCGGACGCGAGCGAGGAGGAGATCGTCGCGGCGGCGCGCGCGGCCGAAGCGGACGAGTTCATCCGCGCCCTGCCGGAGGGGTACGACACGCTGGTCGGCGAGCGGGGGCTGACGCTCTCGGGCGGCCAGCGGCAGCGGCTCGGGCTGGCCCGCGCGCTGATCACCGACCCGCGGATCCTGATCCTCGACGACGCGACGTCGGCCATCGACACCGTCACCGAGGCGGCGATCCACGAGACCCTGCGCTCGGTCACGGCGAGCCGGACGACGCTGCTGATCGCGCACCGGCGCTCGACGCTGGCGCTGGCCGACCGGATCGCGGTGCTGGACGAGGGCCGCGTCGTCGACGTCGGCACCGAAGCCGAGCTGATGGCGCGCTGCCCGCTGTTCCGCGAACTGGTCGCGGGGCCGGGCGACGACGTCGAGGAGAAGCACCGCTGCGAGGGCCTCGACTGCGGCCAGGACGGCGTCACGCCGGCGCTGTGGCCGCGGGACGAGAGCCGCGACGAAGTCGACGACCTGGCCGACGCGGCGCGCTCGCGCAGCGGCAACCCGAACAACAGCGGTTTCGTCGGCGGAGGCGGCGGCCTCGACGTGCCGCCGACGCCGGAGCTGATCGAAGGCGTGCGCAAGCTGCCCGCGGCGGCGGACGAACCGCGGCTGTCCGATGTGGACGTCACCGCGCCCGACCCCGGCTTCCGGCTGGCCCGGCTGCTGCGGCCGGTCCGCTGGCCCCTCGCGGTGGTCATCGGGCTGGTGGCGGCGGACGCGCTGGCGTCGATCGCGCTGCCGGGGCTGTACCAGTTCGGCGTCGACCACGGCGTCAAGCCGGGCATCGAGTGGATGGTGTGGCTCGCCGCCGGGATCGGCGCGCTGGTGATCGCGGCCGACTGGCTGGTCGTGTTCGCGCAGACGCGGCTGACCTCGCGGGTCGGCGAAACGGTGCTGTACGCGCTGCGCGTCCGCAGTTACGCGCACCTGCAGCGGCTCGGGCTCGACTACTACGAGCGGGAGCTGTCCGGGAAGATCATGACCCGGATGACGACGGACGTCGACGCGCTCTCGACGTTCCTGCAGACCGGCCTGGCCACCGCGGTGGTCAGCGCGCTGACGCTGGCGGGCATCACGGCGGCGCTGCTGGTCACCGACGCCGGGCTGGCGCTGTTCGCGCTGGCCATGGTGCCGGTGCTGGCGGTGGCCACGGTGATCTTCCGGCGGGCGGCGTCGAAGGCCTACAACGAGGCCCGCGAGCGGGTCAGCGTCGTCAACGCGGACATGCAGGAGAACGTCAGCGGGCTGCGGGTCGCCCAGGCGTACACGCGCGAAGACCGTTCCGCGGAGGCGTTCGCTTCGCGCAGCGACGACTACCGGCGCTCGCGGCTGCGGGCGCAGCGGTACGTCGCGACGTACTTCCCGCTGGTGGCGCTGCTGTCCGACCTGGCGACCACGACGGTGCTGGTCGCGGGCGCCAACCGCGTCTCGGCGGGGACGCTGTCGGCCGGCGTGCTGCTCGCGTTCCTGCTGTACCTGCAGCAGTTCTTCTCGCCGATCCAGCAGCTGTCGTCGGTGTTCGACGGGTACCAGCAGGCCCGCGTCGGCCTGAACCGGATCGGCGACCTGCTGCGGACGCCGACGTCGGTGCCGGCGGCGGAGAACGCGGTCGCGGTGCCGCCGCGGCTGCGGGGCGAGGTCTCGTTCAAGGAGGTCGACTTCGCCTACGCCGGCACGGACGCGCCGGCGCTGGCGGAGTTCTCGCTGGACGTCGCGGCGGGCGAGACGATCGCACTGGTCGGCGCGACGGGAGCGGGGAAGTCGACGGCGGTGAAGCTGGTGGCGCGCTACTACGACGTCACGGGCGGCGAGGTCCGGATCGACGGCACGGACGTCCGCGAGTACGAGCTGGCCGGACTCCGGCGCCGGATGGGCGTGGTACCGCAGGAGGCGCACCTGTTCTCGGGCACGGTGGCGGACAACGTCCGCTACGGCCGCCCGGAGGCATCGGACGCGGAGGTCGAGGCGGCGGTCCGCGCGGTGGGGGCGTTCGACGGGGTGGCGGCCCTGCCGTCGGGCTTCCTGCAGCCGGTGGGCGAGCGCGGCCGTTCGCTGTCGGCGGGCCAGCGCCAGCTGGTGGCGCTGGCGAGGGCGGAGCTGGTGGACCCGGACGTGTTGCTGCTGGACGAGGCGACGGCGGCCCTGGACCCCTCGACGGAGGCGGCGGTACTGCGGGCAACGGAGACGGTGGCCCGCCGCCGGACGACGTTCGTGGTGGCCCACCGCCTGGCAACGGCGGCGAAGGCGGACCGCATCGTGGTCCTGGACCACGGCCGGATAGCGGAGACGGGGACGCACGAGGAGCTGCTGGCGGCCGACGGCCTGTACGCCCGCCTCTGGGCGCTGGGCTGACCGCCGAAAGTCCGTGGCCGGGCGGCCGGGCCGCTGGGAGCATGGCGGGCATGTTCGAGCAACAGCGAGCCCCCGACCGGCAGATTCGCGCGGCGCAGACCGACAAGACCGTGCGCGTCTACCAGGCCTGCTCACCCGCGATCGCGGACGCCGCGCTCGAGAAGCAGACCGTCGAGCCGGGTGGGACGACGTGGTTCACCCCGTCGTTCCGCCTCGCCGCCTACCTCAGCGGCAACGGGAGCAAGCCCGGCCACGAGCGCATCCTGGCGATCGACCTCAGCCGCGAGGGCTTCGAACGCGCCCTCGCGGAACACGTCGAGTGGGTGCCGGAACGAGATCTCGACCACACGGCGCTGAACTTCCAGGCGATCCGGATCACCGGCGATCCCGCCGGCGAGTGGATCACCGCCATCACCGATGTCACCCCGGTCATCCGGGACATCACCGGTCTGCTCGCCACCGACCAGCTCCACAAGGCGGTCAAACTGGTCCCCCACGAGCCGCCGTTCGAACCACCCGGAGACCCCGGCTAAGGCAGCGCCCGCCACTTCAGGGAGCCCATCCCCGCCGCCTCGACGTCCGGGCGGGATGCCCAGCGGACCGTCCCCGGCCGCACGTGCACCCCGGCTCCGACCAGCCAGTCCGGCTCGTCCGGCTCGACCCACTCCATCTCTTCGAAGTCCGCCAGCGTCGGCCACACGGCCGAGCACGAATCGCACGTCAGCACCACCGCGCCGGACTCCGTCACCAGCGGCCGCACCAGGCCCTGGTCCCAGAACGAAGGACATTCGACCAGCCACATCCCACCAGTGGAACCCGCCGCGGTGAACGGCCCCGCACCGAGGAGCGAACCGGAGGACAAGAGCCCGCGAACCCTGTACCGGGTCCAGCGCTTAAGGTTCCCTTAGCACATCTTGATCGAGTCAGTGACCGATCCCCTAGTGCGCCACGCCTCACACAGGCCGGTTCCATCACATCGCGGTCACCGAGGGGGTTAGCCTGGTAGGCGCATCAGCGGATTCATGATCGAGATCGAGACGGATAGAGGCGAGCCCAAGCCGTGTCCAGCAGCAGCCCTGCGTCGCAGTTCGGCCCCAACGAGTGGCTGGTCGAAGAGATGTACGACCAGTTCCTCGCCGACCCATCCTCAGTCGATGCCGCATGGCACGACTTCTTCGCGGACTTCAAGCCGACGCAGAACGCGCAGGCCAAGGCGGACAACGCCCGGCAGCAGGCCGACGCCAAGCCGGCCACCAACGGCCAGGCGGCGCAGCCGTCGGCCTCGGCCGTGCGGAACGCGGAGTCGGCGGCCAAGCAGGCCGCGCCCGCGAAGGCGGCGCCCAAGCCGGCCGCGAAGGTGGAGCCGAAGGCCGCCCCGAAGCCCGCCGCCAAGGCGGAGCCGAAGGCCGAGGCCAAGAAGGACGAGCCGGAGTCGAAGCAGCTGCGCGGCGCCGCGGCCGCCATCGCCAAGAACATGGACGCCTCGCTGAGCGTCCCGACCGCGACCAGCGTGCGCGCGGTCCCGGCCAAGCTGATGGCCGACAACCGCATCGTCATCAACAACCACCTCAAGCGCACGCGCGGCGGCAAGATCTCCTTCACGCACCTCATCGGCTACGCCATGGTGCGGGCGCTGAAGAACTACCCGAACATGAACCGGCACTACCAGCAGATCGACGGCAAGCCCTTCGCGATCACGCCGGAGCACGTGAACTTCGGGCTCGCGATCGACATGAAGGGCAAGGACGGCTCGCGCAACCTCGTCGTGGCTTCGGTGAAGTCGGTCGAGGACATGACGTTCCTGCAGTTCTGGCAGGCCTACGAGGAGATCGTCAAGAAGGCCCGCAACAACAAGCTGACGGCCGACGACTTCTCCGGCACCACGATCTCGCTGACCAACCCCGGCGGCATCGGCACCAACCACTCGGTGCCGCGCCTGCAGGCCGGCCAGGGCGCCATCATCGGCGTCGGCGCCATGCAGTACCCGGCCGCCTTCGAGGGCACCAGCGAGAAGACGCTGGTCGACCTCGGCATCAGCAAGATCATGACGCTGACCTCGACCTACGACCACCGCATCATCCAGGGCGCGGAGTCGGGCGAGTTCCTCAAGCGCATCCACGAGCTGCTGCTCGGCGAAGACGGCTTCTACGACGACGTCTTCACCAGCCTGCGCCTGCCGTACGAGCCGATCCGCTGGGTCGCCGACATCCCCGAGGGCCCGGTCGACAAGACCGCCCGCGTCATCGAGCTGATCGACGCCTTCCGGATGCGCGGCCACCTGATGGCCGACACCGACCCGCTGAACTACCGGCAGCGCAGCCACGCCGACCTCGACGTCCTCTCGCATAACCTGACGCTGTGGGACCTCGACCGCGAGTTCCCGGTCGGCGGCTTCGCCGGCCAGGAGCGGATGAAGCTGCGCGACATCCTGGGCGTGCTGCGCAACTCCTACTGCCGCACGGTCGGCATCGAGTACACCCACATCCTCGACCCCGAGGAGCGCCGCTGGATCCAGGAGCGCGTCGAGATCCCGCACGAGAAGCCGGACCCCGCGGTCCAGAAGTACGTGCTCTCGAAGCTGAACGCCGCCGAGGCGTTCGAGACGTTCCTGCAGACCAAGTACGTCGGCCAGAAGCGGTTCTCCCTCGAAGGCGGCGAGACGGCGATCCCGCTGCTCGACACCATCCTCGACAAGGCCGCCGAGCACGAGCTCGACGAGGTCGTCATCGGCATGCCGCACCGCGGCCGCCTGAACGTGCTGGCCAACATCGTCGGCAAGCCGATCAGCCAGATCTTCCAGGAGTTCGAGGGCAACCTCGACCCGGGCCAGGCGCACGGCTCCGGTGACGTGAAGTACCACCTCGGCGCCGAGGGCAAGTACTTCCGCATGTTCGGCGACGGCGAGACGAAGGTGTCGCTGACCGCGAACCCGTCCCACCTGGAGACGGTCGACCCGGTCCTCGAGGGCATCGTCCGCGCCAAGCAGGACATCCTCGACAAGGGCGGCGAGGGCTACACCGTCCTGCCGGTCCTGATGCACGGCGACGCGGCCTTCGCGGGCCAAGGCGTCGTGGCCGAGACGCTGAACCTCGCGCTGCTGCGCGGGTACCGCACCGGCGGCACCGTGCACGTCATCGTCAACAACCAGGTCGGCTTCACGACCGCGCCGGAGCACTCGCGCTCGTCGCAGTACGCCACCGACGTCGCGAAGATGATCGGTTCGCCGATCTTCCACGTGAACGGCGACGACCCCGAGGCAGCGCACTGGGTGGCCAAGCTGGCCGTCGAGTACCGGCAGGCGTTCCACAAGGACGTCGTCATCGACCTCATCTGCTACCGCCGCCGCGGGCACAACGAGGGCGACGACCCGTCGATGACGCAGCCGGCGATGTACGACATCATCGACACCAAGCGCTCGGTCCGGAAGACCTACACCGAGTCGCTGATCGGCCGCGGCGACATCTCCGTCGAGGAGGCCGAGGCCGCGCTGCGCGACTTCTCGAGCCAGCTGGAGCACGTCTTCAACGAGGTCCGCGAGCTGGAGAAGCACCCGGCGAAGGCCAGCCCCTCGGTCGAGGAGGAGCAGCCGATGCCGGCCAAGGTGCCGACGGCGATCACCGCCGAGACGCTGGAGCACATCGGCGACGCGTTCGTGAACGTCCCCGAGGGCTTCACGCCGCACCCGCGTGTCAAGCCGGTCATGGAGCGCCGCCATAAGATGTCGCGCGAAGGCGACATCGACTGGGCCTTCGGCGAGCTGCTGGCCTTCGGGTCGCTGGCGATGGAGGGCCGGCTGGTCCGGCTGTCCGGCCAGGACTCCCGGCGCGGCACGTTCACCCAGCGGCACTCGGTGTTCATCGACCGCAAGACCGGCCAGGAGTACGCGCCGCTGCAGAACCTGGCCGACGGCCAGGGCCGCGTGATGATCTACGACTCGGCGCTGTCGGAGTACGCGGCCGTCGGCTTCGAGTACGGCTACTCGGTGGCCAACCCCGAGTCGCTGGTGATGTGGGAAGCGCAGTTCGGTGACTTCGTCAACGGCGCGCAGACGGTCATCGACGAGTACATCTCCTCCGGCGAGGCCAAGTGGGGCCAGCGCTCGGACGTCGTGCTGCTGCTGCCGCACGGCCACGAGGGCCAGGGCCCGGACCACACCTCCGGCCGGATCGAGCGGTTCCTCTCGCTGTGCGCGGAGGGCTCGATGACGGTGGCGGTGCCGTCCACCCCGGCGAACTACTTCCACCTGCTGCGCCGGCACGCCCTCGACGGCATCCAGCGCCCGCTGATCGTCTTCACGCCGAAGTCGATGCTGCGCAACAAGGCCGCGACGTCGGCGACCACGGACTTCACCGGCGAGAGCCGCTTCATGTCCGTCATCGACGACACGACGCCGGACCCGGCGAAGATCCGCAAGGTGCTGCTGACCTCCGGGAAGCTGTACTGGGAGCTGGTGGCGGAGCGGACGAAGCGCGAGGCCGACGACGTCGCGATCGTCCGGATCGAGCAGTACTACCCGCTGCCGAAGAAGAAGCTGGTGGCGGCGCTCGAGCGCTACAGCAACGCTTCGCAGGTCGCGTGGGTCCAGGAGGAGCCGGAGAACCAGGGCGCGTGGCCGTTCTTCGGCCTCAACCTGCCGCGGAAGTTCCCGGAGCTGTTCTCGAAGCTGGAGGTCGTGTCGCGGCGCCCGATGGCGGCGCCGTCGGCCGGCTCGTCGAAGGTCCACGAGGTCGAGCAGAAGGCGCTGATCTCGAAGGCGTTCGACTGATCGCTTGAGCCACGGCGAAGGCCCCCGCACTTCCGGTGCGGGGGCCTTCGCCGTTCCGGCCTACTCGAGGGATTCGGAAGCGGCCTTCGCCAGGCTGTGGGCGTTGCGACGGCAGCGCTCGATGTTCTTGTCCGAGGTGTCCGCGGCCGTCACGATCACCGTCGCGTCCACGTTGCCCTGGTAGAACCGCACGCCGCACTGCATGGTGCCGCTGCTGTCGTAGTCGACGTCGGCCGCCTTCGTCGCCTTCCCGATCTTCTCGGTGATCGGCTTCGCGCCGCGCTCGACCTCGATGTCGTAGCCGGCCTTCGCATACCCGGGGCCGTTGCCCGAGCCCGGCTGGTTCGACTTCGCCAGCATCATCGACACCGTGCCGGACGACGAGCCCGCCTTCGACCAGGAGCAGCTCAGCTGGGACAGCTGGATCTTGTCGTCGGAGGTGGTGGCCGGCTCGGCCGGGGAGTCGCTCGACAACGGCGGCAGGTTGTTCATCCGGCTGCCGACCTCGCTGCAGCGCGGCAGTGACGTGTACCTGTCCGGCTCGCCCGCCGCGGACGTCGTGGGCGGCGCGGCCGTCGAGCGCCGATCGTCCGAGGTCAGGAGGAGGAACGCGCCGACGCCCGCCCCGGCCAGGACGAGCACGCCGACCACGACCAGCACGACCACCAGCGCCGTCTTCCCGCCGGGCTTCGGCGGCGGGTAGCCGGGGTACTGCTGCTGGGGGTAGGGCTGCTGCGGGTACGGGTACTGGGGTCCTTGCTGCACGAACCGGACACTAGGCCATTCGTGCGACCGGGGCGGGCGATTCCGCGCAAACCACTCAGACGGTCAGCGACCAGGTGTCGATGCGCCCGGTGTCGATGGCGGCGACGTCCTGGACCCGCAGTGTCCAGGTGCCGTTGGCCGCCTCACCCGAGACGTTCGCACTGTAGGTCGTGTTGATGTCGTTGCTCGAGTCGTTGCTGGAGTTCTTCAGCCGGTAGGCCGACCCGTCCGGCGCGACCAGGTCGATGACCAGGTCGCCGACGTAGGTGTGGACGATGTGGACCTCCACGGCCGTCGTCGCGGACGCGTTGCGGTTGCAGCCCGACACGCTCACGGCGCTGGTCACGGCGGCGCCGTTGTCGGGGATGGCGACATCGGTGCCGTTGGTGACGGTGCCGCAGGTCGGCGGCGGCGGGGTGGTGCCGGTGCCGGTGTAGAGCAGGACGTTCGGCGAGCCCGAACCCGGGTTCGTCACCTTGCCGGTGGTGCCGTTCGCGACGAGGGCGTCCCGGACCTGCTGCGGCGTCGCGCCGGGGTTGGCGGCCAGGTAGAGCGCCGCCGCGCCGACGACGTGCGGGGTCGCCATCGACGTGCCGCTGATCGTGTTGACGGCGGTGGTGCTGCCGATCCACGACGAGGTGATACCGCTGCCCGGCGCGAAGATGTCGAGGCAGGAGCCGACGTTCGAGTAGCTCGCGCGGGCGTCGGTGGACGTCGTCGCGCCGACCGTGATGCCGGCGGCGACGCGGCCCGGGGATCCGTTGCACGCGTTGGCGCCGTTGTCGTTGCCCGCCGCGAGGCCGTAGGTGATACCCGCGTTGATCGAGCGCTGCACCGCGGAGTCGAGCGTGCTCGACGCGCCGCCGCCGAGGCTCATGTTCGCCACCGCCGGCTTGATCGCGTTCGCCGTCACCCAGTCGACGCCGGAGATGACGCCGGCCGTCGTTCCGGAGCCGCTGCAGTTGAGCACCCGCACGGCGACCAGCTTGACCTCCTTGGCCAGGCCGTACTGCGAGCCGCCGATGGTGCCGGCGACGTGCGTGCCGTGGCCCTGGCAGTCGGTGGCGTTGCTGTCGTTGTCGACGAAGTCGTAGCCCGACGTCGCCCGGCCGCCGAAGGTGCTGTGGGTGAGGTTGATGCCGGTGTCGATCACGTACGCGTGCACGGTGGACGCGGTGGTGCTGTAGCTGTACTTCTGGTCGAGCGGCAGGTTCCGCTGGTCGACCCGGTCCAGCCCCCACGACGGCGGGTTCAGCTGGTCGGCGCTCGCCCGCACGACCTTGTTCTGCTCCACATAGGACACCGCCGGGTCGGCCGCGATGCGCTTCGCCTGCGTTTCGGACATCGTGCCGGCGAAGCCGCGCAGGGCCGCCGAGAACGTCCTCGCGATCGTGCCGCCGTGGCGGCCGGTGACGGTCCTCGCCACGCTCTCCACCGCGGTGCCGTCCTTGAACACGACGATGTAGCTGTCTTTCACCGCGTCGGCACCACCGGCCCCGACGATGCTTCCTTCGCTCGCGGTCGCGACGGCGTTGCCGCCCAACGCGGTCAGCGCCGAGACAGCGGCGACGACCACCGATTTGGCCAACAGGCGCATGGTTCGTCCCTTTCTGGGCAGGGTCGACCGGGCGACGCGTGGCCGCCGGATCGCCAGGGGTGAGACGTGAAGCGCGTTCACGTGGAACGTGAGCGGAACTGTAGGTCGAGGTTTCCGAGATCGGTAGATCGTCCGGTTTGCCCTGTTCAGCAACCACTCGAACGGTCCCCTACCAAAGTCGGCCCGCGAAAACGATTTCCACTCGCCACCGGTTCGCGGCAAGGTGGCGACCATGCTGATCCGCCGCGAGACGCCCGCCGACCGGACCACCGTGCACACCATCCACAGCGAAGCCTTCCGGCGCGAACCCGGCGCCACGCCGGTCGAGGCACCGCTGGTCGACGAGCTGCGCGCGGACGGCGACCTGCTCGACGCGCTCTCGCTCGTGGCCGTGCGCGACGGCGCGGTCGTCGGGCACGTGTGCTGCAGCCGGGCCCGCGTCGGCGAGGACACGACGTCGGCGGTCGGCCTGGGCCCGCTCGGCGTGCTGCCGGCGCAGCAGGCGAGCGGCGTCGGCTCGGCACTGGTGCACGCGGTGCTCGGCGCGGCGGACGCGCTGGGGTACGGCCTGGTCGTCCTGCTCGGCGACCCGGCGTACTACTCGCGGTTCGGCTTCGTCACGGCGTCGACGCTCTCGATCACGGCGCCGGATCCCGCCTGGGGCAAGCACTTCCAGGCCCGCACGCTCACCGGCTACAAACCCACGCAAGCGGGCGCGTTCGAGTACGCGCCGGCGTTCTCCCGGATCTGAGGAGCCTGGCATGTACGCACCGAGCACGTCCGTCGGCGTCCGCATCAACCGCGAGCAGCACCCGGCGAAGCTGGTCGACCTGGCGCGGCAGGCCGAGGACGCGGGTCTCGACGAAGTCTGGCTGGTCGAAGACTGCTTCTGGGCGGCCGGGATCGCGACGGTCGCGACGGCGCTGGCGGTGACGTCCACGATCAAGGTGGGCATCGGCGTGCTGCCGGCGGTGGCCCGCAACCCGGCGATCGCGGCGATGGAGCTGGCCGCGCTGGCGGAGCTGCACCCGGGACGGCTGATCGGCGGGCTGGGCCACGGGGTGGCGTCGTGGATGCGCCAGATCGGCGCGTACCCCGAGTCGCCGCTGGCGGCGCTGGACGAGACGCTGGTGGCGGTCCGCCGGCTGCTGGCGGGCGACCGGGTTTCGGTGCGCGGCCGGCACGTCACCCTGGACGAGGTCGAGCTGGTGTTCCCGCCCGCCACGGTGCCGCCGGTGCTGGCGGGCGTCCGGCGGCCGAAGTCGCTGGCGGTGGCGGGCGCCTCGGCGGACGGCACGATCCTGGCCGAGCCGTCCCCGCCGGAGTTCGTGCGGACGGCGCTGGCGGGCATCGCCGCCGGGAAGCCCGCCGAGCACGCTGTGGTGACGTACAACTGGCTGGCGCTGGGCGACCGCGAACGCGCGCGGCTCACCGTGGCGGAGTCGCTGACGCCCGGCGCGCGGGTCCAGGTGGCGGACTTGCCGTTCGCCGCCGAACTGCTGGCGCTGGCCGACTCGGCGTCCACAGTGGACGAACTGGCGGCGGGCCTGCGGCCGGAGTGGCTCGACCGGCTCGCGATCTGCGGCGACCTCGATCGGTGCGTGGCGTCGGTGCGCGCGCTGCACGCGGCCGGCAGCGGGTCGGTGGTGCTGCTGCCGCTGCCGGAGGAGCCGCCGGAGCGCGGCATCGAGGACGCGGGCAAGGTCGCGGCGGCCCTGCGAGCCTGACCGTCAGCGCGACAGGCTCGCTTCGATGCCGTCGAGGAGGTAGCCGAGGCCCATCCGGAAGGTCTCGTCGACGTCCCAGTGGACGGCCTCGCGGACGACCTTCTCCAGCGCCGGGTACCGGCCCGTGGCGAAGGTCCGCTCCAGGTAGGGCCCGTGGGTGCGCTGCCACTCCGACTCGTTCAGCCCGGTGGCCCGCTCGTCGCGCCGCTCGGTGATCTCCCTGCGCACCGCACCGGCCACGTACGCGTTGACGGCCTTGACCACCGGCATCACGTCGTCCACGTCGATGCCCTTCAGCCCGGCGACGACCGCCTCTCCCCTGGCCAGCGCGTTCGGCCCGAGCTGCGGCCGGCCGCCGAGCAGGTCGGCGAACCACTCGTGCCGGTGCGCGGCGCGCCGGGTCAGCTCGGCCAGGGACAGCAGCACCTCCCGCCAGCTGCCGCCGGACGGGCGGATCCCCGCGTAGACGTCGTCCAGCATCAGGTCGAGCAGCTCTTCCTTGGTGGCAATGTAGCCGTAGAGCCGCATCGGCCCGACGTCCAGCACGCCGGCAACCTTGCGCAGCGACACCGCCGCCAGGCCGTCCGCGTCCGCGAGCCGGATCGCCGCGCGGACGATCAGTTCCCGGCTCAGCGGAGCCGGCGTCGGCCTCTCCGGCGGCTCCGGCCGTTCCCACACCGTCACGCCGCAGACCATACAGCGCATGGTGCGATACGGTGTATCGAGAGATACAGTGTATCGAAGGGGGATTCCATGACCATCGCCATCATCGGAGCCGGGCCGGGCGGTCTGGCACTGGCCCGGGTGCTGGACGTCCACGGCATCGACTCCGCCGTGTACGAGCGGGAGGCCTCGCGCGACGCACGCGGCCAGGGCGGCATGCTCGACATCCACTCCGGACAGCGCGCGCTGCGCGAGGCCGGCCTGCTCGACGAGTTCTTCGCGATCGCCCGCGGCGAAGGCCAGGACATGCGGCTCCTGGAGCCGGACGGCACGCTGCTGCTCCAGGAGGACACTCCGGACGACGCCCCGATGCTGCGACCCGAGGTGGACCGCGCCGACCTGCGCGACCTGCTGCTCGATTCGCTGCCCGCCGGCACGGTCCGGTGGGGGCGAGCGTTCGAGTCCGCCGGCGACGGCGTCGTGCGGTTCGCCGACGGCAGCAGCGCGGAGTACGACCTGCTGGTCGGCGCGGACGGCGCGCAGTCCCGGGTCCGCGCGCTGGTCACCGACGCCCGCCCGGCGCACACCGGCCAGAACGTCGTCGAGGTCGGCATCCCGGACATCGACCGCACGCACCCGGACCTGGCGGCGATGGTCGGCCGCGGCACCTACTGGGTGGTGGGCAGGGGGACATCGCTGGCGGCGCAGCGCAACGGCGACGGCCGCGTCCGCATCGGCATCAGCTTCTACGACACGGCCGAGGACTGGTTCGCCGGCAGCGGAATCCCGTTCGACGACCCGGCGGCCGCCCGCGCGCGCCTGATCGAGCTGCTCGACGGCTGGGACGCCCGGTTCACCGCGCTGATCGAGGCCTGCGACGACACGGTCGCCCGGCGGTCGATGAGCACGCTCCCGATCGGCCTGACGTGGCCGTCGAAGCCGGACGTGACGCTGCTGGGCGACGCGGCGCACCTGATGCCGGCGGTGGGCGAAGGCGCGAACCAGGCGCTGATCGACGGCGCGATGCTGGCCCTGGCGGTGGCGGCGCACCCGGGTGACTACGCCGCGGCCGTCAAGGAGTACGAAGGCGAGATGTTCGAGCGCACCGGCGCGGCGGCCCGGATGTCGGCGGGGATACAGGAGATGCTGCGGTCACCGGACGCGGCGCAGAAGCTGCTGGAGTTCTTCCAGCCGGGCTGACTCGCCGGGCTAGGACTTCAGGTTGTTGCGCGCCAGGAAGTCCTCGGCGATGTCCAGCGGGTTCCGCTTCTGCTCGGTGAACTCCACGTTGAGCTGCGTGAGCTGCGAGGTGGTCAGCGCCGCCGAAATCCGGTTCAGCGCAGCCACTTCGGACGGCGAAAGCGTGCCGCGCGCCACCAGCGGCACGATGTTCTGCGCCGGGAACATGTTCTTGTCGTCGACCAGCGGCACGAACCCGTTCGCCGCGATCGTCGACGACGTGCTGAACAGGTCCGCCACCTGGACATCGCCCGACTTCAGGGCCGCCACCGTCACCGGGCCGCCCGTGTCCGTCGTGCGGATCTCCTTGAACTCGCAGCCGTAGAGCGTCTTGATCTTGTCCTTCCAGCGGCTGCTCCACTGGCCCGGCCCGCCGAACACGAGGTCACGGCAGCGCGGCCCCAGGTCCGAGAACGTCTTGACGCCGGAAGAAGCCAGCTGCGGGCCGACGACGAGCAGGTCCTTGTCCTCGGCGGGCGCCTGGTCCAGCACCTCGAACTCCGCCGGGATCTTCTGCCGCAGCTGCGCGTAGACGTCCTGCGGCGTCGTCGCGGTCGTGTCCTTGTCGAAGTACCGCAACAGGTTCCCGCTGTAGTCCGGCACCACCGACAGCGACTTGTCCTGCAGCGCCTTGACGACGACCTCGCGGCTGCCGACCGGCGGCCGGACCGTCACGTTCGAGGCACCGGCGTTGCGCAGCGCCCCGGCGTAGATCTGGGCCAGCAGCAGGCTTTCCCCGACGTCGGACGCGCCGATGATGATGTCGCCGGACGCGCCGCCCTCGCCGCCGCCCGCCAGCGGGTTGCCACAGCCCGCCGCCAGCACCAAAGCAACCAGCACGACCAGCCGTTTCACGCCGTCACCTTCCTCACGGCCGCCGCGAGCCGGACACCCCGCGGCACCAGAGCGCGGTTCAGCAACGCGAACAGCAGGTCGAGGACGATCGCGAGCAGGGTCGTCAGCACGGCGCCCGCGATGACCTCGGAGTAGTCCAAAATGGCCAGTCCGTCGAGCAGGAACTGGCCCAGGCCACCGAGTCCGACGTACGCGGCCACCGCGGCGGTCGCGACGAGCTGGAGCACGGCGTTGCGGATGCCGCCGAGCACGAGCGGCAGCGAGATCGGCACCTCGACCTGCCACAGCCGCTGCCAGCCGGTCATCCCGATGCCCTGGGCGGCGTCGACCACGCCGTGGTCGGTCGCCTGCAGCCCGGCGTACGTGCCGGCCAGGATCGGCGGCACCGCGAGCACGACGAGCCCGATGATCGTCGAGGTGACGCTTTCGGTGAAGAGCAGGAACAGGAACGTCACGAGCCCCAGCGTCGGCAGCGCGCGGATCACGTTGCCCGCGCCCACCAGCGCGACGCCGCCGCGGCCGGTGTGGCCGACGAACAGGCCCAGCGGGACGGCGACGACCAGCGCGATCACGAGCGACAACGCCGTGTAGCCCAGGTGTTCCAGCAACCGCTGCGGGATGCCGTCCGGGCCCGACCAGTGCGCCGGGTCGCCGAACCAGTGGACGAGATCGGTGATCATGCGGCACCCACCCGGGTCCACGGCGTCAGCAGGTTCCGGAGGCCGATCAGGACCAGGTCCACGACCAGCGCCAGCAGCAGCGTCAGCACGATGCCGACGACGATCGGCGAGAAGTACTCGCGCTGGAAGCCGTCGGTGAACAGCACACCGAGGCCGCCGGTGCCGATCAGCGCGCCGACGCTGACCAGGCTGATGTTGCTGACCGACGCCACCCGCACCCCGGCCGCCAGGACCGGTACCGACAGCGGCAGCTCGACGGCGAAGAACCGGCGCACCGGCTTGTACCCGACGGCGGTCGCGGCCGCGATCACCGGCGACGGCACGGCGTCCAGCGCGTCGAGCACCGGCCGGACCAGCAGGGCCGTGGTGTAGATCGTCAGCGCGACGACGACGTTGACGCTGTCCAGGATCTTCGACCCGATCAGGCCGGGGATGACGACGAACAGGGCCAGCGACGGGATCGTGTAGAGCAGGTTGGCGAGCACCACCAGCACCCGCCGGGCGGGCGCCCAGCGGTGGCCGAGCCAGCCGGCCGCGAGCGCGAGGACGATGCCCAGCACCAGCGGGAGCAGCGCCAGGTAGACGTGGTCGCCCAGGTCGCCCAGGACCTCCCCGCGCGTGTTGGCGCTGCTCAGGTACTGCCCGAGCTCGTCGAAGAAGTTCATGACGCCTGGGGCGTCGCCTCGATCACGTCGAGCACCTGCCGCGCGACCACCCCGCCGAGCACGCGGTGGTCGTCGTCGACGACCACGCCGAGGCTGGCGGGCGAGGACAGCGCCGCGTCCAGCGCGCCCCGGATCGGCGTCCCGCGCACCCACAGCGAGCCGCCGGCCACCAGGTCGGCTTCGGACAGTGGACCGTCCACAGTGGAGTTCGGCGGCAGCCAGCCGCGCGGCTGCTTGTCGGTGTTGACCGCGAGCCGCCAGCCGTCGCTCGCCGGGACCGCCGAGCCGATCTCGACCAGCTCCAGCTCCTTGACCTCGACGCCCTCCGCGGAGAGGAACGACAGGCCGCGGTAGCCGCGGTCACGGCCGACGAACGACGCCACGAAGTCGTCGACCGGGTGGCGCAGCACGTCGGCGGGCGTGCCGTACTGGGCGAGCTTGCCGCCGACGCGCATCACCGCGACCTTGTCGCCGAGCCGGACGGCCTCGTCGATGTCGTGGGTGACGAACACGATGGTCTTGCCCAGCTGCGACTGCAGCCGCAGCAGCTCGTTCTGCAGGTCTTCGCGCACGATCGGGTCGACCGCGGAGAACGGCTCGTCCATCAGCAGCACCGGCGAGTCCGCGGCGAGCGCGCGGGCGACGCCGACGCGCTGCTGCTGGCCGCCCGAAAGCTGGGCCGGGTACCGCTTGCCGAGCTCGGCCGGCAGGCCGATGGTCTCCAGCAGCTCGGCCGCCCGCTTGCGCGCCTTCGCCTTGTCCCAGCCCGAGAGCAGGGGCACGGTGGCGATGTTGTCCAGCACCGTCCTATGTGGAAAGAGCCCGGCGTGCTGGATGACGTAGCCGATGCCGCGGCGCAGCAGCGCGGGGTCGCCCTCGGCGACGTCCTTGCCGTCCAGCAGCACCTGCCCGCCGGTCGGCTCGACCATCCGGTTGATCATCCGCAGCGACGTCGTCTTCCCGCAGCCGGACGGGCCGACGAACACGGTGATCGTGCCGTCCCCGACCGTGAGGTTCAGCTTGTCGACGGCGACCGTCCCATCCGGATACTGCTTGGTCACGTCGCGGAATTCGATGGTCACTGCCCACTCCCCATGTCCGGTGGAACCGACCGTAGCCGAGTCGGCGGCGGTTGGCACGGTGTTCCGCGGGGTGGCCACTAGGCTGAATGCCCGTGAAGGCACTCGACGACGTCCTCGCCGCGCACGGCGTCGGCGTCCGCCCGCTGCACCGCGTCATCGACCTGCTGCGCACCGGCGACCACGACCTCGGCGAGCTGGTGCGGCTGTCCACGGCGCCGCGCCGCAGCGTCGAAGACGTCCTCGCCGCCCTCGGCGACGACCTCGACCGCAGCGGCGACCGGCTGCGCATCTCCCCCGGCGTCGCCGCCGCGTACCTGCAGTACAGCGCGCCCCGCTACGCCGACCCGCTCGACGAGGCCGTCGCGAACCACGAGCTGCTGCCGACGGTCGCCGAGTGGGTCGCGGAGGTGCCACCGCCGCTGGCCGCCCTCGACCACGTGCAGGCGACGCCGGAGACGGTGCTGCGCCGCGCGTTGTGGCTGGACGCGCGCTACGACCTGACGTCGGCGCGGCTGCTGTTCCTCGGCGACCACGACCTGACGTCGCTGGCCGTGCGGGCGGTCTGCCCGGCGGCGTCGCTGACGGTCGTCGACCTCGACGAGCGCGTGCTGGCCCACCTCGACGACCGCGGCGGCCGTGAGATCGCCACCGCGCACGCGGACCTGCGCGTCGGCCTGCCGCCGGCGGTCACCGGCGGCTTCGACCTGGTGTTCAGCGATCCGCCGTACACGCCGGAGGGCATGGGCCTGTTCGCGGCGCGCGGCGTGCAGGCGCTGCGGAACCCGGGCGAGGGACGGCTGCTGTTCGCCTACGGCTACAGCCCCCGCCACCCGGCGCTGGGCGCGCAGGTGCAGCGGTCGCTGGCCACGCTCGGGCTGACGTTCGAGGCGATCCTGCCGGGCTTCAACCGCTACTTCGGGGCGCAGGCGATCGGCAGCGCGGCGGACCTGTACGTCTGCCAGCCGACGGCGAAGGCCAAGAAGGTCCGCGCCGGCAAGGCGATCTACACGCACGGGCCGCAGTCCGTGGAGTCCGCCGGGACGAAGCCGGCGCTGCTGGAGAAGCTGAAGGAGATCGCCGGAGCCGGCGGGCTCGCGCTGGAGTCGCGGCCGGTGGACTGGTCGATCTCGGGGCCGGAGGGCGACGCGGTCGCGATGGACCTCTCGGCCGACCCCGGCCCGTGGCTGCTGCGCACCTTGCTGGGCACGAACGCGCGCCGGCTCGCGCTGCTGGTCCCGAACGCGCACCCGGACCTGGCCGACCAGGCGTCGCAGGAAGCGCTGGCGTCCCTCGTCCGGGGGAAGTACGCGCTGCGGTACCTGCGGAGCACGCCGGACAACCGGCACGCGGTGGTGGTCGCGGACGCGGTGGAGAACCAGGACGAGGTCCTCACGCGCGCCCACGCCCGCCTGGCGAACGTTTCGCTGGACGTCCCCGGGGACCTGGTGAACCTGCGCCTGGTCGACGTCCCCCGCCACCGCCTGGCCGAACTCCTCTGAGACGCCGAAAGCGGCACTTTCACGTGAAAGTGCCGCTTTCGGATCGACGTCAGGCCGTGACGCCGTCGGCTTCCGCCGCCTTCGCCACCGCCGCCGCGACCTCGGGGGCCACGCGCGGGTCCAGCGGGGAGGGGACGATCCGGTCCGGGCCCAGGTCGTCCATCGCCACCGACACGATCGCCTCGGCGGCCGCCAGCTTCATGCCCTCGGTGATCGCCCGCGCGCCGGAGTCCAGCGCACCGCGGAACACGCCGGGGAACGCCAGCACGTTGTTGATCTGGTTCGGGAAGTCGCTGCGCCCGGTGGCCACGATCGACGCGTACCGCGCGGCCACGTCCGGGTGAACTTCGGGGTCCGGGTTGGACAGTGCGAACACGATGCCGCCGCCCGCCATCCGGCCCAGCAGCGACTCGTCGATCGTCGCGCCGGACAGGCCGAGGAACACGTCGGCGCCTTCGAGCGCCTCCGCCAGGCCACCCTTCAGGCCGGCCTTGTTCGTCGTCGCGGCCAGGCGTTCCTTGACCGGGTTCAGGCCGTCACGGCCGGAGTGGATGATGCCGCGCGAGTCGAGGACGGTGACGTCGCCGATGCCGGCCTCCTGCAGGATCCGGGCGCACGCGACCCCGGCCGCGCCGGCGCCCGAGACGACGACGCGCTGGTCGGCGATCGCCCGGTCGAGGACCAGGTTGGCGCCGCGCAGGGCGGCCAGCGTGACGATCGCCGTGCCGTGCTGGTCGTCGTGCATGACCGGGCAGTCCAGCGCCTCCTTGAGCTTGTCCTCCAGCTCGAAGCAGCGGGGCGCGGAGACGTCCTCCAGGTTGACCGCCCCGTAGGACGGCCGCAGCCGCACCAGCGTCTCGACGATCTCGTCGACGTCGGTGGTGTCCAGCACCAGCGGGATCGAGTCGAGCCCGCCGAAGGTCTTGAACAGGACCGACTTGCCCTCCATGACCGGCAGCGACGCGCTCGCACCGATGTCGCCGAGGCCGAGCACCGCCGTCCCGTCGCTCACCACGACGACGAGCCGGTCCGCCCACGTGTACCGCTTGGCCTTGGCGGCGTCCTCGGCGATCGCGCGGCTCACCTTCGCCACCCCGGGGGTGTACGCGATCGAAAGGTCACGCGGGCTGGAGATCGGGCGGGTGGCCGCCACCGAGAGCTTGCCGCCCTCGTGCCCGGTGAAGATCTCTTCGTCGGTGACCGGCGCGGGCGCACCGGTGGGGTCGCTCATGGGGTTTCCTGTCGTCGTTTCCGTCATTCCCCTAGTGGGAATGACGGAACTCGCGGATCGGACTTGGGTCACTGGAATTTCTCCTGGGCATGCGAGCGGGGGACCACGGCTGCAAGGGGAAACCGTGGGCTTGGTCCTCCGGCACGGCAGCCCAGCGCGGTAGCGCCGGCCTGTCGGCGAGGCGTCACGTCGGCCATCGGTGCCGTGGGTCTGGCGATGGCCGCGGACGCGGCGGTCCACTCATTGTGACAGGTCCGGTCCGGAAGGGGACCCCTCGGTGCGGCTGATGTCACACCGGCCCCCTATTCCCGCAATTGCCAAGACGTCCGTTCGGTTTTTTAGCCGCCCGATAAGGTGACGCCATGGAATTCCGCCGGCTGAGCGTCCCGGACGCCTTCGAGTTCTCCCCCCGGGCGTTCCCCGACGAGCGGGGCCTGTTCGTCGCCCCCTTCCAGGAGGAAGTCCTGCGCGCGGCGACCGGCCACCCCCTGCGGCTGGCGCAGGCGAACCACAGCGTGTCCCGGCGGGGCGCGATCCGCGGCATCCACTTCGCCGACACCCCGCCCGGCCAGGCGAAGTACATCTACTGCGCGCGCGGCTCGCTGCTCGACGTCGTCGTCGACATCCGCGTCGGCTCGCCGACCTTCGGCACCTGGGACGCCGTCCAGCTCGACTCGGGCCGCTACAACGCCGCCTACCTCGCCGAGGGCCTCGGGCACGGGTTCATCGCCCTCGAGGACGACACGGTGATGGCCTACCTGTGCTCCGAGGGCTACAACCCGGCGGGCGAGCACGGCATCACCCCGCTCGACCCGGCGCTCGGCCTGCCGTGGCCCGCGGACATCGAGCCGATCCTGTCCGAGAAGGACCGCGACGCCCCCACGCTGGCCGAAGCGCTCGAGCAGGGCCTGCTGCCGTCCTACCAGGACTGCGTCGCCTACTACGACAAGCTGCGCTCCGCGCACTGATCACCCGCGAGAAGCACTGGCGCTGATAGCCAGCGCGCATATAGTATGCGCGCATGGCACTTTACGAGTACGAGCACACCGAGACTTCGACCGCGCCCGCCGCCGCGATCTGGCCGCTTTGGGCCGACACCGGCCGGTGGCCCGAGTGGGACGCGGGCGTCCGCTCGGTCGTCCTGGACGGCGCGTTCACCGCGGGGACGAGCGGGACCATGACGATGGACGGGATGCCGCCGATCCCGTTCACCCTCACCGAGGTCACCGAGGGCCGGAGCTTCACCGACGAGACCCGGCTGCCGGACGCGTTCCTGCGGTTCGAGCACCTCCTGACCGACGTCGACGGCGGCACGCGCATCACCTACCGCGTCGCCATCGACGGGCCGGAAGGCTTCGGCCCGCAGGTGACCGAGGACACCCCGGACGCGATGCGCGCGCTGGCACGCCTCGCCGAGGCAAGCTTGCGGGCATGAGCGCCCCACAGTCCCGCCTGCCCGGCCCCGAGCGCAGCCCCGGCTTCCTGCTGTGGCGCGTGACGCTGGCCTGGCAACGGGCGATGCGGGCCGCGCTGGCCCCGCACGACCTCACGCACGTCCAGTTCGTGCTGCTCACGACGACGTGGTGGCTCACCCGCTCGGGCGAGCTGCCGACCCAGCGGCAGCTGGCCGAGCGGGCCGGCACGGACACGATGATGACCAGCCAGGTCGTCCGCAAGCTGGCCGATCGCGGCCTGCTCGCCCGCGCCGACGACCCGGCGGACGCCCGCGCGAAGCGTCTCAAGATCACCGCGGACGGCCTGGAGCTGGTCGCGCGGGCCCTGACGGACGTCGAAGCCGCCGACGCGTCCTTCTTCGCGGACGTCGACGACGGCTTCACCGGCTCGCTCGCGAAGCTCAGCCCCTGAGGTCCTCGGCGACGACCCGCTCGATGTTGCGCTCGGCCAGCGCCGTGATCGTCACGAACGGGTTGACGCCGGTGCTGCCCGGGATGAGCGAACCGTCCGTGACGTAGAGGTTGCGGTAGCCCTTCACCCGGCCGTAGTCGTCGGTGGCCTCGCCGAGCACCAGGCCGCCGAGCGGGTGGTAGGTGAAGCGGTTCTCGAACGTGCGCGTGTCGCCGAACAGGTCGTAGCGGTAGATCGTCTTGTTCGCCCGGTTGATCTTGTCGAACAGCGCCTTCGCGGCGTCGATCGACGGCTGGCCCTGCGACGCCGTCCAGCGCAGCTTCGCCGAGTCGCTCGCGGCGTCGTAGGTGAAGTGCCCGCGTTCGGGGTTCTTCGTGATCGCCAGGTACAGGCTGACCCACGTCTCGAGGCCGGCCGGCACCGGCGCGATCTCGGCGAACGCGGGGTGCACCGGGTCGGCCCAGTTGTCGATGCCGAGCGCCGGCATGCCCGACTGCAGGCTGCCGGTGGTGTCCCAGACGTGGTTCGCGCGGCCGCACATGACGTTCCCGTTCGTCCCCCAGCCCTGTCCGACCGCGTCGTTCAGCTCGGGCAGCCGTCCGGTCTCGCGGGCGCGCAGCAGCAGTTCGGTCGAACCGACGCTGCCGGCGCCGAGGAACAGGGACCTCGTGGTCACGTGCCGGGTGCCCAGGACGGTGCCGTGCTCGTCGATCTCGCGGACGACCAGCGTGTACGTCCCGTCCGGCTGGTGGAGGATCTCGCGGACCTCCCGCAGCGTCTCGATGGTCACGTTGCCGGTGCCGAGCGCGGCGGCCAGGTAGGACCGGTCGAGCGAGCGCTTCCCGTGGTTGTTGCCGTAGATGACCTCGGACGCGTCCGCCGAGCGCGGGACCTCGCCCGCTTCTTCGCGGCGCAGGTAGTCCAGGTCGTACACGCTGGGCACGAACACCGTGCCGAACCCGGCCTTGCGCGCGGCCTTCCGGGAGACGCGCGCGTACTGGTACGACCGGCACGTCTCGAACCAGTCCGGGTCGACGACGTCCACGCCGAGCTGCGCGTTCGCGCGCGGGAAGTACTTGCCGTACATCTCGCCGGCGTCGACGCGCGGCAGGATCTCCTCGAAGTAGGACCGTTTCGGCGTCACCGCCATCGCGCCGTTGACCAGCGACCCGCCGCCGACACCGCGGCCGAGGTACACCGCCATGTCGCCGTAGCTCACCCGGTCGAGCACGCCGGCGTACCGCCCGATGTCGCGGTTGGCCAGGTCGAGCCAGAGGAACGACGCCAGCGGCGCCTCGGTGCGGTCCTTGAACCACATCGCCCGCTCGTCCGGCGCGAGCATCGAGCAGAAGACGTTGCCGTCGGCGCCGGGCGTGGTCCACAGCCGGCCCATCTCGAGCATCAGCGTCGGGACCCCGGCCTCGCCGAGCCGCAACGCCGTGACGGCGGCGCCGTAGCCAGTGCCGACGACCACCGCCGGCACGTACTCCGGCAGCGGCGACGCGGCGGCGGGCCGCGTCGAGACCGTGGTCAGCCCGAGGGCGGCGGCGGAGTTCAGGGCGGCGAGGCCGAGGAACCGGCGGCGGGAGAAGGCAGACATGGGTCCGAGCATGCCCGACATCGGTAAACGCCGTTAACTAAATGAAACACGTTTCACCCAGTCGAGGGAAATTCCGGACTTCCCCTGGGGGCGATCCCGGATGTCCGCGCCCCGCCGCGCGAGCAAGCTCACCGGCATGAAACTTCTCGCACTGGGGGCGGCCGCGGCCGCCGTGGCCGCACTGGGGGTCGTGCCCGGGACGGCGTCCGCGGACGAACTGCCGGCGTTCGACTTCTCGGACTGCCCGGCGCCGCCCGCGAACGCCGACCCGGGCACGTGGCGCTGCGAAGCGTTTGTCTCGCAGGGGAAACTGACCATCCACGACCGGGAGGTGCCACTCGGGGAGATGCGGCTGACCTTCAGCGAAGGCAAGGTCGGCGGCCAGTACGCGCAGGTCTTCGGCGCGCTGCGACACGAGCCGGTGCGCGTACCCGGGCTGGCGGGCACCACGCTCGAGCTGCGCTACGGCGGGTATTCCGACTTCCAGGGCAACGACGAGCGGCGCGGCGAGCTGGACGTCTACGCGGTGCTGCGGCACCCGTTGCTGCGCAAGGACTGCCGGATCGGCGTCCTGCACACGGTCGTCCACGACGACCCGGCCGTGCCGCCGACGGTCATCTCGAAAACCCCGCCGACCATGCACTTCGGCGTCGTGGACCCGGATCTGGCCGTGCCGGCGACCACCGGCTGCGGCCCGCTGGGCGGGCTCGTCGACCGGCGGCTGGGCCTGCCGTCGCCGTCCGGCGAGAACACGTTCCACCAGACGACGTACGTGCAGTACAAGCCGCTCTAACGCTTCTTGGGCGTCACCCAGATCGTGATCGTCCCGGTGACCACGGGCTTGCCGCTCGTGTCCGAAATGGTCACCGGGACACCCAGCTCGAAGCCCTCGTCGCCGAACTCCGGCAGCTCCGGCAGCGAAGCGACCGCCCGCAGACCCGTCTCGGCCTTGGCGACGTACTGGACGTTCATGCCCTTCGGCAGCCAGCGGTGCGTGCCGGGGACCGTCGCTTCGGCAAGCATGCCCATCGCGATCTCGGCGAGGTTGCAGGCCGCGATCGCGTGGAACGTGCGGATGTGGTTGTAGACACCCCACCACTTCGGCGCGGTGACTTCACAGTGGCCCGGCCGCAGCTCGCGCACCGACGGCAGCACCGTGCGGAAGTACGGCACACGCAGGCACATCGCGGCGCTGAACAGCTGTTTCCCGCCCGGCTTCGCGGCCAGCTTGTGCCACAGCGCGAACGTCGGCGTCTCGGGCATCGGCGTCTCCTCGAACTAAGCTACTGTTCAGTAGCTAAGCAGACGACCGGCCGCCGGGCAAACCGCCGGATATATTCGCCCGTGTGGCGAACCGTCTCTTCCTCCTCCGGCACGGCCAGACCGAATGGTCGGTGAACGGGCGGCACACCGGCCACACCGACATCCCGCTGACACCGGCGGGCGAAGGGCAGGCGCTGGCCGCGGGCGGCACGCTCCGCAGCCTCGTCGGCGGGCCGTCGCTGGTGCTGTCGAGCCCGCGGAGCCGGGCGCTGCGGACGGCCGCGCTGGCCGGTCTGCGCGTCGACGAGGTCACCGAGGACCTCGCCGAGTGGGACTACGGCGAGTACGAGGGCGTCACCACCCCGAAGATCCGCGAAACCGTGCCCGGCTGGACGGTCTGGACGCACCCGATCCCCGGCGGCGAAAGCGCTTCGCAGGTGTCCGAGCGCGCGGACCGCGTGCTGACGCGCGCCCGGCGCGACATCGAAGCCGGCGACGTGATCCTGGTCGGGCACGGGCACTTCAGCCGCGTGCTGGTGGCCCGCTGGCTCGGCCTGCCCGCGACGGCCGGCGTCCACTTCGGACTCGACGCGGCCGGCATCGCGGTGCTCGGCGACGAGCGCGGCGAACCCCAGATCGAACACCTCAACCTGCCGCCCGCACTGGAGGACTGACGTGCCCGACGACCGCATCCGCCGGATCCGCCCCGACGACGTCGAGGCCGCCGTCGGCCTGGCGTACGCGCTGGCCGAGTACGAACGCGCTCCGGACGACTGCCACCTGACGGTCCCGCAGCTGCACGAGGCGTTGTTCGGCGAGGCGCCCAAGCTGTTCGGGCACGTGGCCGAAGTGGACGGCGAGATCGCCGGCTTCGCGGTGTGGTTCCTCAACTACTCGACCTGGCGCGGGGTGCACGGGATCTACCTGGAGGACCTGTTCGTCCTGCCGTCCCACCGCGGGTCCGGCCTGGGCAAGGCGCTGCTGGCCGCGCTGGCGGCGGAGTGCGTCGAGAAGGGCTACGCGCGGCTCGAGTGGTCGGTGCTGGACTGGAACCCGGCGACGGAGTTCTACAAGGCCCTGGGCGCGGTCCCGATGGACGAGTGGACGGTCAACCGGCTGACCGACGAGCCCCTGCAGGCCCTGGCCGCCCAGGCTTAGTCCTCTTCGTGGCCTTCGCGCTCGGCGCGGCGGCCGGCGAGGCCGCCGCGTTCGGCGGCCTCCGTCTCCGTCTCGCCCTCGCGCAGACCCAGCGCCCACGCCCGGGACGGCGCGCGGAACAGCAGCACCAGCGCGACGACGCCGAGCAACGCGACCGGCACCCCGAAGAGCGGCTCGCCCGACGGGCCGAGCAGGTACCAGCCGAGGCCGATCACGATCAGCGCGATCACCACGCCCGGCGAGCGCGCCCACGTCTGCCCGAGGACCAGCCCCGCCGAGGCGGCCAGGAACGCCAGCGCCACCACGATGAACGTGCCGGACTCGACGTAGACGTTGTTGCCCGGCTGCGCGGGCGAGCCCAGCCCGTTCACCAGCACGACCACCCCGAACACCAGCAGGGCGAGCGACGGCACCGCGGTGACCGCGCCGGCCAGCCGGACCTCACGGGGAGCGGGCGAGAGCTTCACGGCGGGGCCTTCCGGGGGTCCTTTGCGGGAGCACAGTGGACTCGACCAGGGCGAGTCACCGTGCGTGAGCTGATTCGATCGTATGCCACCCGGTCGGCCGTTTTCGCGGGACCGCCCGGGCGCTGAGAATTCAAGAGTCGTCGATGAGCGGGCGGTCGGCCCGGGTGCACTTGTCACGACGAGCGGACACTCGCACGTGAAGGAGGGCCGCCCGGCACAGGGTCTCGAAGGTGCTGTTCGTCAGGGTTGCGCCCGTCACCATGCGGGTCCGGAAGGTTCTCGGGCCGCCGGAAGTCACCTACCCTGCGGTGGTGCGCGCAATCCTCGTCGTGAACCCCCAGGCCACCTCGACCACCGCCGGTGGCCGGGACGTCCTGGCGCACGCGCTGGCCAGCCAGGTGAAGCTCGACGTGGTCGAAACCGACTACCGCGGGCACGCCATGGCGGTCGCGCGCTCGGCCGCGCGGGACGGCATCGACCTGGTCGTGGCGCACGGCGGCGACGGCACGGTCAACGAGGTCGTCAACGGCCTGCTGGCCGACTCGGACGGAGATCCCACGCAGATCGGGCGCGTCCCCGCCCTGGGCGTCGTGCCCGGCGGCTCGGCCAACGTCTTCGCGCGCGCCCTCGGCATCTCCTCCGACCCCGTCGAAGCGACCCACCAGCTGCTGCACGCGCTGGAGAACGACCGCTCGCGCCGCGTCGGGCTCGGCCTGGCCGACGGGCACTGGTTCACCTTCAACTCCGGCCTCGGCTGGGACGCCGACGTCGTGGGCCGCGTGGCCAAGCGCCGGGGCAAGCAGACGACCGCCGGCCTCTACATGCGGGCCGCCGTCCGCTCCTACTTCCGGCCGCCGCTGGGCCGGCCGGCCCTCACCATCCGCGTCCCGGGTGAGGAACCCGTCGAGGCGCTGACCGCTTTCGTGTCGAACACCGATCCGTGGAGCTACCTGGGCGAGCGGCCGGTCCACCTCAATCCGGGTTGCTCGTTCGAGACGGGATTGGGTCTGTTCGCGCTGAACGGTCTCGGGTTGCCCACGGTGTTCAAGCATGTACGCCGTGCTTTGGCTACGAAGAGCAACCAAAAGGGCAAACGTCTCGTGCGTCACGACGACGTGCCGATGATCCGCATCGACGCAGCTGAACCGGTAAACTTCCAGGTGGACGGCGACCTCGTCGGCCAGCGGACCCGAGTGGAATTCTTCAGCGTCCCGAACGCACTCACGGTAATCGTGTGACGACGGGACCGCTGATCGCCTGCGGCAAAGTGCAATCTGCCGTTCGTCGACGCAGAAGCTCCACTCACCGCATCAGCCTTCCCTTCGAGTGGCTGTTTCGGAGAGAAACCGCAGGTCAGAAGCGTCGCTCGGCCGGGTGAGCTGACTCACCGATCTTCCGGAAACCCTTGTCGAAAGCGGTGCTTCGTGAAAGCATTCACAAGCACCCAAGAACACGACCGCCATTGACGACTGTGGCGCGGCCCTCCCGCGCCATATGAAGGAGCTCACGAACATGGACTGGCGCCACGACGCGGCCTGCCGAGACGAGGACCCCGAGCTGTTCTTCCCGGTGGGAACCAGCGGGCCGGCTCTGTCGCAGGTTGCTCAGGCGAAGGCCGTGTGCCACCGCTGCACCGTCGCTTCCGACTGCCTGGCCTGGGCTCTGGCCAGCGGCCAGGACGCCGGCGTGTGGGGCGGCATGAGCGAGGACGAGCGACGCGCGCTCAAGCGCCGCCGTACGCACATCGGCACGCGTACCAACGCCTGACGTATCTCCCCAAAGAAACACCCGAACCGCAGCGGAATTCTCCCGGCGGAGCACTGTTGTGCCCACGCCGTCTGGGGTGATACCTACCCGGTTCGAGCTTAACAACCGAGGCGAAACCACCTGACGACGGGTGTGCTGAAACCTCACCAGGACTTCAAGTCCTCGCACAACGTTGAACGGCCCGGCACCGAGCACCAGGTGCCGGGCCTTCAGCGTTCGTCCCTCCGCGACCCGCACCCGATCGCTTCCGCCGCACCGGATATGCCCGCCGGCGATCAAGTCCAAACGCGACAGTCCGGGCCGGCCTCGAACGGGAACTAGAGCCGTCGGGACAGCGGGATGCGCAGTGCGGCTTCCGTCCCCGTCACGCGGGTCGACGACGTCTCCGCCCGCACCTTCCGCAGCGACAGCGAGCCCCGCAGCTCGGACTCCACCAGCGTCCGCACGATCTGCAGGCCCAGGCCGTCCGAGCGCTCCAGCGAGAACCCCGACGGCAGGCCGCGCCCGTTGTCGCGGATGACGACGTCGAGCCAGCGGGCCGAGCGCTCCACGATCAGCTCGACCTTGCCCGACCGGCCGGCCGGGAACGCGTGCTCGATGGCGTTCTGCACCAGCTCGGCCAGCACCATCACCAGCGGCGTCGCGATCTCCGCGACCACCACTCCGAACGAACCCTTCCGGGTCAGCCCGACCTGCGACTCCGCGGTGGCGACCTCGCCGACCATCGGCAGCACGTTGTCGAGCAGCTTGTCGAGGTCGACGCGCTCGTCCACCGAGATGGACAGGGCCTCGTGCACCAGCGCGATCGACGTCACCCGGCGCACCGACTCCGCCAGCGCGAGCCGCGCTTCCTCCGACGACGTGCGGCGGGACTGCAGGCGCAGCAGCGCCGCCACCGTCTGCAGGTTGTTCTTCACCCGGTGGTGGATCTCGCGGATGGTCGCGTCCTTCGACAGCAGCGCGCGGTCGCGGCGCTTGACCTCGGTGACGTCGCGGACCAGCACCAGCGCGCCCGCCGCCTGCCCGGCCGGCCGCAGCGGCAGCGCGCGGAACAGCACCACCGCGCCGCGTCGTGAGTCGGCCTCGGTGCGGCTCGACGGCTTTCCGTCGAGGGCCTCGATGATCCGGTGGGACACCTCGGTCGCGTCGAACGGGTCGCGGATCAGCGACCGCGTCAGCGGCGCCAGGCGCGTGCCGACCAGGTCGGACTCGTGCCCCATCCGGTGGTAGGCGGACAGGCCGTTCGGGCTGGCGAAGACGACCGTGCCGCTCGAATCGAGCCGGATCAGCCCGTCACCGACCCGCGGGGACGTGTGCGTGTCGGTCGCGTTGCTGCCGTTCGGCGGGAAGGTGCCGTCGACGATCATCTGGCACAGGTCGCCGGCGCTGCCCAGGTACGCGATCTCCAGCGGCGACGGCACGCGCGGCGCCGCCAGGTTCGTCTCGCGGCTCATCACGGCGATGACCTGGTCGTGGAAGCGCACCGGGATGGCCTCGCGCCGCATCGGCAGGTCGCGGTACCAGTGCGGGTCCTCTTCGCGGCAGATCCGCACCTCGCGCATGGCCTTGGCCAGCTGCGGGTGCTCCTCGACCGTGAACCGCGTGCCGACGACGTCTTCGGGGTGCGCGGTCGGGGCCGTCGTCGGGCGGGCGTGCGCGACGCAGACGAAGTCGCCGCCGTCGGGCTGCAGCTCTTCGGTCACGGGGACCCAGAGCAGGAAGTCGGCGAAGGACAGGTCGGCCAGCAGCTGCCACTCGGCGACGACGGTCTGCAGGTGGTCCGCCGCCTCGCCGGGGAGACCGGTGTTGTCGGCGAGCAGTTCGGCGAGCGTCGACACGGGTTACTCGACCGTCCCGAGGACGTCGCCCTGCTGGACCCGGTCGCCCTTCGCCACGGCGAGGCTGGTCAGCGTGCCGCTCCGCTCGCTGACGGCGGGCAGCTCCATCTTCATCGACTCCAGGATCAGCACGGTGTCCCCGGCGTTCAGCGCGGCGCCCGGCTCCGCGACGACCTCGAGCACGGTGCCGACCATTTCGGCCCTGATCTCCGCCATCGACACCCTCCTCGCGCTCGCCCGACCACCCCATCCAACCAGAACGGGACGTCATGACACACTTGAGAGGTTGACCAGCTTTGACGACGAGGAGTGAGCATGTCGAAGCGCGCCCGCAAGCGTCGCGACCGGAAGAAGAACGGCGCGAACCACGGCAAGAAGCCCAACGCCTGATCCGGCGTCCGGCATGACGAAGGCCCCCACCCGATCGGGTGGGGGCCTTCGTCGTGCTCAGGCGCTATTCGGACCGCTGCTCGAGGGTGATCTCGGTGCGTTCGACGGTGACGCCACCGCGCGTGGCGACGGTCTGGCGGATCGACGCGCGCAGCCGGCTCTTCAGCTCGGCCGGGGCGTGGTCGCCACCGCACTTGCGGGCCAGCAGCTGCTTGATGTGCTCGTCGATGCCGTACTCCTCAAGGCACGGCGGGCAGTCCTCGATGTGGGCGCGCAGCGCGGCGTCGCGCTCGGGGCTGCACTCGCGGTCGAGGAGCAGGTAGATGTCGGCGAGCGCCTCCTCGCAGCGGACCTTGTCCGACGCGCCTTCGCACATGTCGTTCATCGCCCCGCCACCTCCTCCTTGGCACCACGGATGAAGCCGCGTTCGCGGGCGACGTCGGCGAGCAGGTCGCGCAGCTGCGCGCGCCCGCGGTGCAGGCGGGACATCACGGTGCCGATGGGCGTGTCCATGATCTCGGCGATCTCCTTGTACGCGAAGCCCTCGACGTCGGCCAGGTAGACGGCCAGCCGGAACTCCTCGGGCAGCTTCTGCAGGGCGGCCTTGACGTCGGTGTCGGGCAGGTTGTCCATCGCCTCGACCTCGGCCGAGCGCAACCCGCTGGAGGTGTGGCTCTCCGCCTTGGCGATCTGCCAGTCGGTGATCTCCTCGGTGGGCTGCTGCACCGGCTGCCGCTGCCGCTTGCGGTAACCGTTGATGTAGGTGTTGGTGAGGATGCGGTACATCCACGCCTTGAGGTTCGTGCCCGCCTTGAAGGAGGCGAAGGCCGCGTACGCCTTCAGGTAGGTCTCCTGGACCAGGTCCTCGGCATCGGCGGGGTTGCGAGTCATCCGCATCGCGGCCGAGTACAGCTGGTCGAGCAGCGGCATGGCGTCCCGCTCGAAGCGCTCGGCGCGCTCGGCCTCGGTCGCTTCTTCCGGCGCTGAGTTCTGCGTGCTCGGCAAACCGTTCCCTTCCCGCTCGGCGTCGATGCGCGTACGCGCATACGGCGGACCCGAGTTTACGCGGGGGCCGGGCACACCGCGGTTCGCCGGTGCCTCGGGGCGGCGGCGGCTGCGAGAGCGTGTGGTAGCGAGCGTTGTGGTCACGCCCCGTACAACCGATCGGGGCACGCGGGCATTCCCTAGACTCCGCCGCATGGCTGGCAAGGGCACCCCCGCGACGGCGTTGCTGGGGAAGCAGAAAGTCGCGCACACGCTGCACGCGTACGACCACGACCCGCGCGCGGAGTCGTACGGGCTGGAGGCGGTGGAGGCGCTGGGCCTGGACCGCGCCCGGGTGTTCAAGACGCTGGTCGCGGACGTGGACGGCCGCCTGGTCGTGGGCGTGGTCCCGGTCACGGGCCAGCTGGACCTGAAGGCGCTGGCGGCCGCGGCGGGCGGCAAGAAGGCGAAGATGGCCGACCCGGCGGCGGCCCAGCGGGCTACCGGGTACGTCCTGGGCGGGATTTCGCCGCTGGGTCACCGCAGCAGGCTGCCGGTGGTGATCGACGTCTCGGCTTCGACGTTCGAGACGGTGTTCTGCTCGGCCGGGAGGCGGGGGCTGGAGGTCGAGCTGGCGCCGGGCGAGCTGATCCGGCTGACCGGTGCGGTCGTGGCGCCGATCGGCGCCTGAGTCAGGCCAGCGGGCGCAGCACCCGGGACAACCACTCGGTCGCCGCCCGGGACACGGTCTCCAGATCCTTCGACAGGCTGTGGTCGCCGTCCACCAGCACGATCTCGTGGTGCGGGCCCGCCTTCGGGCGCCCGAACGGATCGCGCTCCCCCTGGACCACCAGCACCGGCACCTCGACCGCGTCCAGCTCAGGCTGCCGCGTCTTCTCCGGCTTGCCCGGCGGGTGCTCCGGGAACGCCAGGCAGAGCACCGCCACGGCCTGGCCGGCCGCGGCCGTCCGGCAGGCCACCCTGGCCCCCGACGACCGGCCGCCGAACACCAGCGGCAGCGAGTCGAAGCGCTCCGACAGCTCGTCCGCGACCGTCAGCCACGCCGTGTCCAGCTGGTTCGCCGGTGCCGGCGCGCGGCGGCCCGCCACCCGGTACGGCTGCTCGACCAGTGCCACGTGCACGCCCGCCGCCTGGGCCGCGCGCGTCACCGCCACCAGGTCCTTCGCCCCGAGGCCGCCGCCCGCGCCGTGGCCCAGCATCAGCACCGCCTCGCCCTCCTCGGCGCAGTGCAGGTAGGCCCGCGCCGGACCGTACGCGGTGTCGATCTCGACGGCGCTCATGACTTCGGCACGTCGAACAGCGCGCCCTCGTGCGCCGGCTCGACGCGCTCCAGCAGCTCGGGGCCGTTGTTGCGGACGTTGTTGACCAGCGTCGAGATCGGCCGCAGCTCCAGCGACTCGACGATGTCGTCCGGCGTCGGCACCAGCAGGTCCTTGACGTCTTCGCGGTCCGGGTCCAGCCAGCCGTCCCAGTGCGCGCGCGGCACGATCAGCGGCATCCGGTGGTGGATGTCGGTGAGCTGGCCCGCCGCGTCGGTCGTGATGATCGAGAACGTGATCAGCGGTGCCGCGTCCTTGTCGTCCTTCGGGTGCCAGCTCTCCCAGATCCCGCCGAACGCGAGCGACGAGCCGTCCGGCTCCGTCATGTAGAACGGCTCCTTCTCCTTGCCGGTGCGGCGCCACTCGAACCAGCCGTCGGCGGGCACCAGGCAGCGGCGGGACACCAGCGCGCGGCGGAAGGCGGGCTTCTCGGCCGCGGTCTCGGCGCGCGTGTTGATCATCCGCGAGCCGACCGAAGGGTCCTTCGCCCAGAACGGCACCAGGCCCCACTTCATCATCCGCAGCGAACGCTCGGCGGGCTCGTCCTCGAGGACCTGGCCGTCTTCGTCACGCGGGTGCCGCTGCACGACCGTGACCACGTTCTTCGTCGGCGCCACGTTGTGGTCGGCGCGCGCGTGTCCCTCGGTGAGGTCGATCGCGTCGAACTCCTCGATCAGCTTCGCCGGGTCCTTCGTGGCGGCGTAGCGGCCGCACATGACCAACCTCCTCTGCCGGATACGTCCGGGACGCCATCGTTACACGCAGGCCAGGGCGCTGGCGAGCGACGTGGGATCATTCGGGTGGCACCGGCGCACGAGAGGACGAGGGTTTGGCGCGCAACGACTGGAGCAGGCTGGACGAGTCCGACGTCCGCGTGCGTCCGGGCAAGGGCACCCGCCCCCGCAGCAAGCGCCGTCCCGAGCACGCCGACGCCGTCACCGCCATGGTCGTCGGCAAGGACCGCGGGCGCTGGACCTGCGCGGTCGACGCCGATCCCCAGCAGGTCGTCACGGCGATGCGGGCCCGGGAGATGGGCCGCACCCCGGTGGTCGTCGGCGACCGGGTCGGGATCGTCGGCGACGTCTCGGGCAAGCCGGACACCCTCGCCCGGATCGTCCGCGTCGACGAGCGCACCAGCTCGCTGCTGCGCACGGCCGACGACACCGACCCGTACGAGCGGCTCGTCGTCGCCAACGCCGAGCGCCTGCTGATCGTCACCGCGCTCGCCGACCCGCCGCCGCGCACCGGCTTCATCGACCGCTGCCTGGTCGCCTGCTACGCCGGCGGCGTCGAGCCGGTGCTGTGCCTGACGAAGGCGGACCTGGCCAGCCCGGACGAGCTCTTGGCCGGCTACGCGGGCCTGGACATCCCGGTCATCGTCAGCCGCTTCGACGAGGAGCCCGAAGGCCTCGACGAGCTGCTGAAGGACCGCGTGACGGCGCTGGTCGGCCACTCCGGTGTCGGCAAGTCGACATTGGTCAACCGGCTGGTCCCGGACGCCGATCTGGCCGTCGGCGTGGTGAGCGGCGTCGGGAAGGGGCGGCACACCTCCGTCGCCGCGGTGGCGCTGCCGCTGCCCGGCGGCGGCTGGGTGATCGACACGCCCGGCGTGCGGTCCTTCGGGCTGGCCCACGTCACCGCGGACGACATCGTCGACGCCTTCGAGGAGTTCGCCGAGGCCGCCGAGGAGTGCCCGTCGGGCTGCGGGCACCTCGGGCCGCCCGAAGACCCGGGCTGCGCGCTCGACGACGTCGTCACCGAAGGCCGGGCGAGCGCGGAACGGCTCGCGTCGCTGCGGCGCCTCCTGGCTTCCCGCGGCGGCCACGAAGTGACCCGCGCGACAGAATCCTGAGGCAACCGGGAACCCGTCGCGGATCGTCACCGTCAGAGATGTAACCATTCGCCCGTTCGGGCGATATGCCGAGCGGACCCATCCGACTCTGAGGGGATTTCGATGCGCAAGACCACCTTGGTCGCCGCGAGCGCCGCCGTGCTGGCGCTGACGCTGACGGCGTGCAGTGGCAACTCCGGCACCGCCCAGCCCGCCGCCGGCACCCAGGCCCAGGCCGAGGGCGGCAGCGGCCTCGCTTCGCCGTTCACCGACGCGATCCAGCTGGCGTCGGCGTCCAAGCAGGGCACCGAGAAGTCCAAGTCGGCGAAGTTCACGATGGAGGGTTCGGCCGCCGGCCAGACCATCAGCGCGACCGGCGCGATGGCCATCGACGGTGCGAACACCAAGTTCTCGATGACCAGCACCGCGGCCGGCGAGACCACCGAGATGCGCATGGTCGACAAGGTCATGTACATCAAGCTGCCCGCCGAGCAGCAGAAGCAGATGGGCACCGACAAGTCGTGGGCCAAGATCTCGGCCGACGGCGACGACCCGATCTCGCAGGCGCTCGGCAGCTCGCTGTCGCAGTCGGCCGAGCAGAGCGACCCGAGCAAGATGCTCGACCAGATCTCGAAGGCCGGCCGGATCATCTCCTCCGACCAGACCGAGCTCAACGGCGAGAAGGTGAACCACTACAAGGTCGAGCTGGACGTCGCCAAGGCGGTCGACCAGTTCACCGGCTCGCTCCCGGCGGCCTCGCGCGACAAGCTGACCGAGATGCTCAAGGGCAAGGACGTCAAGATCCCGGCCGAGCTGTGGCTGGACAAGGACAACCTGCCGGTGCAGGTCACCATGGACCAGGGCCCGATGATGCAGGCGCTGGGCGCGCCGGCCGGGGACGCGAAGTTCACGATGAAGTACAGCGACTGGGGCACCACCGTCGACGTGACGGCCCCGCCGGCCGAGCAGGTCGTCGACCTCGGCGAGCTGATGAAGAAGGCCGGTCGCTGAGACTCTGAGTAAAGGCGGCTCCCCCGAACGGGTTCGGGGGAGCCGCTGTGTTTTTGTTGCGCCATGCGCAAAGCCGCCGTCGTGCTGCTGCTCGTCCTGCTCACCGGCTGCTCCGGGCCGCCGTCGCCGCCCCCCGCGTTCACCGACGCGCGGGCGCTGGCCGACGCCGCCGCGGCGGCGACCACGAGCGGCGGCTCGGCGAAGTTCGGCACGGACGTCGCGGTCGGCCAGGTCCGGTCCAAGAGCCGGGGCCAGGCGAAGTTCGGCGCGGGCGGGACGGCGCAGGTGCTGACCACCGACGTCATCGGCGAGCCGATGGAGGTGCGGCAGGTGGCCGGGAAGCTGTACGCGAAGGTGCCAGAGGGCTCGCGCGACGAGGTCGGCGCGGGCAAGCCGTGGGTCGCGGTCGCCGCGGACGGCACCGACCCGTTTTCCCAGGTGCTCGGCGGCAGCCTGGCGCAACTGGCGGCGCAGAACGACCCGGCGCACACGCTGGGCGAAATCCGCACGGCGGGCTCGATCGTCTCGGCCGAGCGCGGGCAGCTGGACGGGGTGACGGCGGAGCACTACCGCGTCGAGCTGGATCTTTCGCGGCTGGGCGCGGACCTGCCCGCGGGTCTGCCCGCGGACGCGGCGCCGGGCAAGTTCCCGGTGGAGCTGTGGCTCGACGACGCGCACCGGCCGTTGCAGGTCGTGCTGGACCTTTCGCCGATCCTGCAGGGCTCCGACGCCCGCATCACGACGCGGTATTCGGACTGGGGCGTGCCTGTCGACGTCCAGCCGCCGCCCGCGGGCGAAGTGGGGTAGTCCGGCGGTGCCGCCTGCTGGAGGCCGAGCCCGGGCGCTGCCGAAGTGGCTGGTCTCGCGGATCCCGCCGGCCCAACTGGTTCACCGAGGACTGATCCCCAGGTTGTCCACAGGTGCCCCCACCTGTGGACAACTCAGAGCAGCTCCAGCAGGAACGGCAGTTCCTGCGGCGCGTACCAAGCCAGTTCGTGGTCCTCGGCATCCCCCAAGGTGAACTCCGCGTCCGGGTCACCCAGGTCCGCCGCGTCGATCACCGCCGCGGCGGCCGCGACCGCCTCCGCCGCCTCCGCCGCGTCCACGTGGATCGCCGCCACCGCCTTCAGGGGGATCGGGCCGCCGATCCGGACGACCGGTGCGTCCAGGTCCGGCCGCAGCGTCACGCCCTCGACGTCCGCCGACACCACCACCCGGCGCGGCTCGCCCTTCTCCTCCGCCGCGATCAGGCGCAACGAGGCACGGGCCGCGTCCAGCAGTGCCGCGTACTCCAGCTCCTCGTCCGAACCGCTCACGTACGCCTCGCGCAACGCCGGCGTCAACGCGAACGCCGTTCCGCTGCGGGCGCGGAACTCCCCCGAGGATTCGAGGTCGCGAAGCATCGCGATGGTCGCAGGCAGATAGACCCTCACCAGTGCGCACCCTTCAGCTCTTCCAGGGACTCTTCGATCATCCCGGCCACGAGGTCCACGTCGAAGGCGGCCTTGCGGTCGCCGTTCAGTCCGAAGTAGACGCCGCCGTGGTAGGACGTCACCCCGATCGCCAGCGCCTGGGTGCGCATCAGCGGCATGACCGGGAACATCTCGACCAGTCTGGCCTCTCCCGCGTACATCGGCACCTGCGGGCCCGGTGAATTCGTCACCATGACGTTGAAGATCCGCCCGGACAGCGACCCCGCCGCCCGCGCGCCGAGCGAATGGAGCGTAGCCGGGGCGAAGCCGCCCACCTTGAGCAGCCCGCGCGCCGCCACCGGGCGGCCCGAGTCGAGGTGCTCGGCCATCGCGTGCCCGATGTGCTGCAGCCGCAGCACCGCGTTCGGCTCGCCGACCGGCAGGTCCACCAGGTAGGCCGCCACCTGGTTGCCGACGAGCGCCGGGGTCGAATACTCCGCCGTCTCCGCGTCGCGGACCGCCAACGGCACCAGCGCGCGGATCGTCGTCGACGGCGTCAGCTGCTCCTCGCGCGAAAGCAGCCACTCGCGCAACGCGCCCGTGATCGCCGCGAGGACGACGTCGTTGACCGTGCCGCCGTGCGCCGCGCGGATCTTGCGGAAGTCCTCCAGCCGCGTGCGCACCACCGAAAACACGCGGCCGCCGGACACCCGGACGTTCAGCGGCCCGGTCGGCGCCGGCTTCACCAGCGTGCGCAGCGTCGACGTCACGCCGCCGACGGTCTCGGCGAGCTTGCCCGCCGCCGCGAACGCGTCGTTCGCCGCCGACCGGACGTTCTCCACGACCTCGCCCGGGCGCTGGACGCCCTCGCTGACCGCGTCCAGCACCAGCTGCGTGCGGCTCGGCTCGCGCCGCGGCGTCCAGAGGTCCTCGAACGGCTCCGGCTCGGCCGGCGTCGGGTCGAGGATGAGCTGGCCGAGCTCGATCGTGCCGACACCGTCCACAACGGACTGGTGCGTCTTCGTCACCAGCGCGACGCGGTCGCCGGCCAGGCCCTCGATGAAGTACGCCTCCCAGAGCGGCCGCTCCGGGGCCAGCCGGCGCGACATCAGGCGCGCGACCAGGTCGAACAGCTGCTCGTCGCTGCCCGGCTGGGGCAGCGCCGAGCGCCGGACGTGGTAGTTCAGGTCGAAGTCGACGTCGTCCACCCAGACCGGCCGCGCGAGGTGGCCCGGCACCTCCGCCACGCGCTGGCGGTAGCGCGGCAGGTACGCCAGCCGCGCGCCGACGAGGTCGAGCAGCTGCGCGTAGCTGAACCCGGACCGGGGGCGCTCGAAGATCGCCACCCCGCCGACGTGCATCGGCGTCGCGTGGTCCTCGAGGTAGAGGAACGAGGCGTCCAGCGCGGAAAGGCGGTCGGGCATGAGCCGATCGTCGCACAGTGCGAGACTGCCCGGTGTGGGTGATGAGTCGACGATCTCGCCGAAAGACCGCTTTCTCACGGTGTACGGCCGGAAGCCGGTGCTCGAAGCGCTGGCCGACGACGGCCTGCGCGTGGACAAGGTGATCCTCGCCGACACCGCACGCGGCCCCGGCGCCGCGGAAATCCAGCGCGCCGCGAAGGACGCCGGCGTGCCGGTGCAGCGCGCCAGCGCGCACCGGGTCAAGGTGCTCGCCGGCAACGGCAAGCAGGACCAAGGCGTGCTCGCCGACGTCGTCGCGCCGCGGATGCGTGCGCTGTCCGCGGCGCTGGCCGACCGGCGGCCGCCGTCGCGGGTGCTGCTGCTCGACGGCATCACCACGCCCGCGAACGTCGGCATGATCCTGCGGACGGCGACCGCGGCCGGGCTCGACGGCGTGATCGTGCCGCGCCGGGGCGTCGCGGCGCTGGACCCGCTGGTGGTCAAGGCTTCGGCCGGTGTCGCGTTCCGCGCGCCGGTGCTGCGGTGCGGCTCCGCGCGCGAAGCCGCCGAACTGCTCACCGAAGCCGGTTACAGCCTTTACGCGCTGGGCGCGTCGGCTCGCACCACGGTGTTCGACGTCGACCTGCCGCAGCGCGCCGCGTTCGTGCTCGGCGGCGAGACGGCAGGCGTCGGCGCCGAGGTCGGCGAACTCGTCACGGAATGGGTGTCGATTCCCATGCCGGGTGACGTCGAGTCGCTGAATGTCTCAGCAGCGGCGGCGGTCCTGTCGTTCGAGCTGGTCCGCCGCGCCCGCTGACGCTCACCGTTCGGGGAAAAGCACGTCGAGCTCGGAGAGCGTTTCCCCGACCGACCGGTGGTGCACGCCGACCATGCCCGCCTGCACGGCGCCGCGGATGTTCGCGGCGGAGTCGTCGACGAACGCGCAGCGCACGGCGGGCAGGCCGAGCCGCTCGGCCGCGATGAGGTAGACCGCCGGATCCGGTTTGGCCACCCCGACCTCACCGGAAAACACGAGCGCGTCGAAATAGTCGAACATCGTGTTCTTGACCTCGTCCGACGCCCCGAGGGCGTTCGACAGCAGCGCGGTGCGGACGCCTCGCTCGCGCGCGGCCGCCAGGTAGTCGTAGAAGCGGCCGGCGTCGGGATCCGTGAGAACTCCGGCGAAATCGACCAATAACCCCTTCAGCACCCGGCACACCATAGCCGGGGCGGCGACGCGTTGTCTCGCATAGCGCAACAACGCGACACCGCGCTTACCGCACGTGCTCGCGCGAATCCACAGCTTCGGCGGTTCTTTGCCGAATCGGGCGATTCCCGTCGCCTTTCCGGCCCGTTCCCGCCTCTAAGCGGTGGCGGCGGCGAAATGCCGCGCCCGGGAGGGGAGGAAATGTCCGAGGAACACCGCGTGAGAACGCTGATCCACGCCGAAGTGCCCCGCCGCGCCGAGCGGCCACCGTCGGTGTCCCCGCACGCGAACGGCGGGGGCGACGCCCGGTGGCCGACACCGAGGCAGCTCGAGGCGAGCGAGGTGGGCCGGCTGCTGGCGATGCTGCTGGAGGCGTACGACGGGCGCCGCCCGGTGCCGCAGATCCGCGGGCTGGTGGCACCGGAGGTGTACGCGAGCCTGAGCGGGCCACGGTGGACGCGGCCCCGGCACCGGTTGTGCCGGGTCCACACGTGCACCCCGGCACCGGAGGTGATCGAGGCGTGCACCCGCGTGGAGGCGGACGGCCGCTCGTTCGCACTGGCGGCCCGCTTCACCCGCACCCCGGCGGGGTGGCTGTGCGTGCGGTTCGCGTTGCTCAAGCCGAGCGGCCCGGCCCGCCGGGCGAGCCGGCAGGCGGCGGCGTGAGACGCGCCCGCTCACCCCGAGCACCGCCGGCCCCGAGCCGCCGGTGCCGGTCGTGAGTGCCGAGGAGGGTTCTATCCCTGCTGAACACTCACGACCGGCAGAGTTGCCAGGCCGCGCAGCGTGGTTGTCGGGTTCCACGTCGGGTCGCCCGCCAACTTCAGTTCCGGCATCCTTCGTGCCAGCTCGCGGAACGCGATGCGGGCCTCCAGGCGCGCCAGTGGGGCGCCCAAGCAGAAGTGGATTCCCTGGCCGAACGCCAGATGGCGCCCCGGTTCCCGGGACGGGTCGAACGACTCCGGGCCCGTCGCCGGGTCTCGGTTGGCCGCTCCGATGAGGACGATCACCTGGCTGCCCGCCGGCACCGCGAACGATCCCAGCTCCGTGTCCCGCACGGCCGTCCGGGCCGTCAGCTGGACCGGGGAGTCGTAGCGCAGCACTTCCTCCACCACCCGCGAGGGGTCCGCCACGCCGACGCCGCCGTGGCGCAGCAGCGCCAGGACTCCGTTGCCGATCAAGTTCGTCGTCGTCTCGTGGCCGGCGATCAGCAGCAACGTCAGCGTCACCAGCAGCTCACCCTCGCTGAGCACGTCGCCCGCGTCCGACACCGCGACCAGTGCCGACAGCAGGTCTTCCCCCGGCGAGCGGCGGCGCCGCTCCGCCAGCGAACGGAAGTACGCGACGAACGACTGCCGCGCCTTCACCGCCGGCTCGATCGTGTCCGGGTGCTGCAGGAACGGCGGGTCCAGCGCCCGCGCCATCGCGTGCGACCACGCCGCGAACCGCTCGCGGTCGTCCAGCGGGACGCCCAGCAGCTCCGCGATCACCTCCACCGGCAGCGGCTTCGCCAGCGCCGTCATCACGTCGAACGACGACCCGCGCACACCGTCGACGAGCGACGCGGTGATCTCCTCGATCCGGGGCGTCAGCCGCTCGACCATCCGCGGCGTGAACGCCTTCGCCACCAGCCGCCGCAGCCGCGTGTGGTCGGGCGGGTTCAGCGACAGGAACGCCCGGACCACGCGTCCCGACTCGTCGACCGGCTGGTCCGGAAGCCGGTCCGCCGGATCCAGGTACTCCGGTTCGGGGTGGCCGAACGCCGGGTCGCGCAGCACCTGCGTCGCTTCGGCGAAGCCGCTGACCGCGAACATCCGCTCGCCCAGGGCCGCGACCGGCCACCGCTCGCGCCACCGCCGGTACGCCGGGTACGGGTCCGGCCGCCGCTCGGCGGCGAACAGCGCGAAGAACTCCTGCGGATCCACCGGTTTCTCCCCCTCACAAAAACAGGGCCGGGGTGCGTGTGCACCCCGGCCCCGGAAACCCCGTCAGCGACGCGGGCCCTTCTTGCCCTTCTTCGCGGCGTCACGCTGGGCGGCGCGACGATCCCGGCGCGTACCGCCGGCGCCACCGCCCGCGGCCTGCGCCGCCCCGCCCTCGGCGTGGGACTCGACCTCGCCGTCCTCGCCCGGCCCGGACAGCGTCATGCCGGACTGCTGGCCACCGCCGCCGAGGCCCTTGCCGCGCAGCGCGGCCGGGACGGACTCGGTGTCGGTCGTCGGCGGCTGCGGCGGCGCCGGCCGCGCGTGGCGGCCTTCGGTCGCCTGGCCGTTGCCCGAACCGACGCCCGTCGGCACGGCGGCCGCGGCCTCGGCCGGCGGCGCCTCGGCCCGCTCGACCTGCAGGTTGAACAGGAAGCCGACGGCCTCCTCCTTCAGCGAGTCGAGCATCGCGCGGAACATGTCGAAGCCCTCGCGCTGGTACTCGATCAGCGGGTCGCGCTGCGCCAGCGCCCGCATGCCGATGCCCTGCTTGAGGTAGTCCATCTCGTAGAGGTGCTCGCGCCACTTGCGGTCGAGGACCGTCAGCATCACCTGGTGCTCCAGGGTCCGCATGCCGTCCGGGCCGACGAGCGCGTTGATCTCCGCCTCGCGCTTGTCGTAGGCGTCGCGGGCGTCCTGCAGCAGCGCCTCGCGCAGGCCCTGCGCGTCGAGGTCGCCGTCCTCCATCAGGTCGTCCCACTCGATGCTCACCGGGTAGAGCTGCTTCAGCGCCGACCACAGCTTCTCGTGGTCCCAGTCCTCGGCGTAGCCGTTGGCGGTCGCACCGTCCACATAGGCGTTGACGACGTCCTCGAGCATGCCCTCGATCTGGTCGCGCAGGTTCTCACCGGCGAGGACGCGGTGGCGCTCGGCGTAGATCACCTTGCGCTGCTCGTTCATGACCTCGTCGTACTTGAGGACGTCCTTGCGCTGCTCCATGTTGATCTGCTCGACCTGGGTCTGCGCGCTCTTGATGGCCTTGGAGACCATCTTGTGCTCGATCGGCACGTCGTCGGGCAGCCGCATGGTCGTCATGACGCGCTCGACCATGGTCGCGTTGAAGCGGCGCATGAGCTCGTCACCGAGCGAGAGGTAGAAGCGGGACTCGCCCGGGTCGCCCTGACGGCCGGAGCGGCCGCGGAGCTGGTTGTCGATGCGGCGCGACTCGTGCCGCTCGGTGCCCAGCACGTAGAGCCCGCCCGCCTCGCGGACCTCCTCGGCCTCGGCCTTCGACTCGGCCTTGACCTGCTCCAGGACCTCGGGCCACGCGGCCTCGTACTCCTCGGAGTGCTCGACCGGGTCGAGGCCGCGCTCGCGCAGCACCTGGTCGGCGATCAGGTCGGGGTTGCCGCCCAGCACGATGTCGGTACCGCGGCCCGCCATGTTCGTGGCGACCGTGACCGCGCCCTTCTGGCCGGCGCGCGCGACGATCAGCGCCTCCCGGTCGTGGTGCTTCGCGTTCAGCACCTCGTGCGGGACGCTCAGCTTCACCAGCAGCTTCGACAGGTGCTCGGACTTCTCGACGCTCGTGGTGCCGACCAGGACCGGCTGGCCCTTCTCGTGCCGCTCGGCGATGTCCTCGGCGACGGCCTCGAACTTGGCCTGCTCGGTCTTGTAGATCAGGTCCGCCTGGTCGACGCGGATCATCGGCCGGTTCGTCGGGATCGGCACCACACCCAGCTTGTAGGTCTGGTGGAACTCGGCGGCCTCGGTCTCGGCCGTACCGGTCATGCCGGACAGCTTCTCGTAGAGGCGGAAGTAGTTCTGCAGCGTGATCGTGGCCAGCGTCTGGTTCTCGGCCTTGATCTCGACCTTTTCCTTGGCCTCGATCGCCTGGTGCATGCCCTCGTTGTAGCGGCGGCCGACCAGGATGCGGCCGGTGAACTCGTCGACGATCATGACTTCGCCGTTGCGGACGATGTAGTCCTTGTCGCGGTGGAAGAGCTCCTGCACCTTCAACGCGTTGTTCAGGTACCCGACCAGCGGCGTGTTCGCGGCCTCGTACAGGTTCTCGATGCCGAGCTGGTCCTCGACGAACCGGACGCCCTTCTCGGTGACGGCGACGGTGCGCTTCCGCTGGTCGACCTCGTAGTGGTACTTCGAGTTGATCAGGTTCGCCTTCTCGGTGCGCTCCCGCGACCCCATCGTGGTGGTGTCGATGCCCTGCATCAGCGGGGCGAGGCGGGCGAACTCGACGTACCAGCGCGACGACTGGTCCGCCGGGCCCGAGATGATCAGCGGCGTCCTGGCCTCGTCGATCAGGATCGAGTCGACCTCGTCGACGATGGCGAAGTTGTGCCCGCGCTGCACGCAGTCGTCGAGGCTCCACGCCATGTTGTCGCGCAGGTAGTCGAAGCCGAACTCGTTGTTCGTGCCGTAGGTGATGTCGGCGTTGTACTGGGAGCGCCGCACGTCCGGCTGCTGCTCCGACAGGATCACGCCGACCTCGAGGCCGAGGAAGCGGTGGATGCGGCCCATCCACTCCGAGTCGCGCTTGGCGAGGTAGTCGTTCGTCGTGACGACGTGGACGCCCTTGCCGGGGATGGCGTTGAGGTAGGCCGGGAGGACGCAGGTGAGCGTCTTGCCCTCGCCGGTCTTCATCTCGGCGACCTGGCCGAGGTGCAGCGCGGCGCCGCCCATCAGCTGGACGTCGAAGTGGCGCTGCCCGAGCACGCGCTTGGCCGCTTCCCGGACGACCGCGAAGGCCTCCGGGAGCAGGTCGTCGAGGGATTCGCCGTCGCCGTTCCGCTTGCGGAACTCCTCGGTCTTGGCCCGCAGCTCGGCGTCGGTCAGGTCCTTGACGTCGTCTTCGAGGGTGTTGATGTGATCGGCGATGTTGCGCAGCCGCTTCACCATCTTGCCCTCACCCGCGCGGAGCAGGCGGTTCAGCACCATCCGGTCGACCTCACTAGCTGAATATGAGCACGCCCAGGCCGGTCCCGGGCAGGTTCTCCCGCGGTGGCGGCCGTGTTCGGCGCCACCTTCCCACCCCCATCGTAGGGAACGGTGGCCGTCGTGTGCACACGCCGTAGGTCCTGACATGCGGATGGCCCGCACGCGAGCCGCGTGCGGGCCATCCGGCGGGCCTCCTTAGACCGGCTCAGCCGAGCCGGATCACGCCGTAGTCGAAGCCTTTCCGCCGGTAGACCACGCTGGGCCGGCCCGCTTCGGAGTCGTTGAAGAGGTAGAAGTCGTGGCCGACCAGCTCCATCTCGTAGAGAGCCTGGTCCACCGTCATCGGTTCCGCGGTGTGCTGCTTCTCGCGAACGACGCGACCGGGCTGGTGACCCAGGTCGTCGTCGGCCCAGCTCTGCTGCTGGGGCAGGTGTATTTCGTCGGCACTCGCGAAGCCGTTCGCCTGCGGTTCCGGTGCTTCGAGCACCGCGGTTCCCGCGACAGGACTGGCTGCGGCCGGGGATCCGCCACCCGGCAGTGCCGAGGTCGCTTCGGCGACCGATTCCGGGCGGCTGCGGCCGTAGTGCACGCGCCTCCGGTCGTGTGTCCTCCGCAGCCGGTTTTCGAGCTTGGTGACTGCGGAATCGAGCGCTGCGTAGAAGTCGGCGGCACACGCTTCAGCGCGTACGGCCGGGCCTCGCCCCTTTCCGGTGATTTCGACGCGCTGGCAGCTCTTGGCCTGGCGCCGGTTGGGTTCGTGGAACAGTTCCACGTCGTACCGGATGACTTTCCTGTCGTAGCGCTCGAGCCGGGCCAGCTTTTCGCTGACAAGCGCCCGATAGTGGTCGGGCACCTCCACGTTGCGGCCCTTGACGACGATATCCATACACGACCTCCCTCGCTTCGATGACTGCGAGCTGTTGAGTTCACACACGGCGCCGGTATTGCGGGGACGTAAGCCCGGATCGCGGGCTGAGAAGGAACTCGGGAGCGGTTCACGACGTCTCGTGCCGGGAGCCCGAGCGCGGACTCAGCGCACCTCCGGCGCCAGGGACATGGGCTCGTCACCTCCCTGCCTGCGGGGATTGCTGATTGCGGAGCACGTTAGCTTCCTCACGCCCGTTGCAACAGCCCCCGAGCCGGGGGATGTCGAGGAATGAGACTCCGTCACCCCGCGCAGTGAGCGGAGGGTGAACACCGGAAAACACCCGCTGGTCGGACGCTCGCTGCGGAGCGTGACTTCACACGGACGGCGCAGCACCGCCCGCTGATGGACGCCGAGGGTGACGGCCAGGTCTCCGGCAGCCGCCACTCCGGTGGAGTGGTGTGGCGGCCAGGTGGTCTTGATCGACACCCTCATGCCCGGACAACGGGCGGGAGGCTGGGTGCGTTCCCGGCGAATGTCACTCGTGTAGGTGACGAATGGCTTCACCCGGGGGCGGGTGAAGTGAGGGTCGGCCGGGTATGCGGTGATCATGGCCGGTTCCGGAGACGCAGGCGGCGCTGGTGGGATCGCGGCTGACGGGCAGGCCGCGCAGGCCCGCCGGGCCGGGCGCGGGCCGCCAAGCCGGGCGCAGGCCAGGCGGGCCGCCAAGCCGGGCACGGCCCGCGGCAAACCGGAACGCCCCAGATCCCCGCCGCGCAGGCTGCCAGCCCAGGTGCAGCCGGCAGCGCACCGGATCCGCCCGCAGCCGCCGCCCCGGGGCTCACCCGGCCGCGAGCAGCGTCAGCACCGCCGCCACCTCGATCCCCTCCGCCGCCAAAGCCCGCACACAGGCCGCAGCAGTGGCTCCCGTCGTGATCACGTCGTCCAGCACCACCACCGGCAAGCCCGGCGGCGGCCGGCCCGCGCGCCGGAACCGCAACCGGCCCGCCAGGTTCGCCGCCCGCGCCGCGCGGTCCAGCCCCACCGCGTCCCGTGCGCCGCCCGCCAGCTCCAGCGCCGGGGCCACCGCCACTTCGAACCCCCACCCGGCCAGTACCCGGGCGGCCGCCGCGGCCAGCAACTCGACGTGGGGACCGCCTCGCACCCGCGCGGCCGACCGGCGGCTCGGCGCCGGCACCAGACACAACGCCGCGCCCGGCAGCGGCAACGCCACCAACGCCCGGGCCAGCGCCAACCCCAACGGCGCGGCCAGGTCCCGCCGCCCGCGTTCCTTGAACGCGATCAGCAACCGGCGCGCCACCCCGCGGTAGCGGGACAGCGCGAACACCCGCACCGACCCCGCCACCGGCACCCGCACGACCTCGGACAGCGAACCCCACACCCCCGCGCACCGGGCGCAGCACGGCGCCCCGCGGGCCCCGCAGCCGGCGCACCGGGCGGGGATCAGCAGATCGAGCAGCACCACACGGACAGTGTCCCCGGCACCACCGACAGTTTCCGGAAACCTAGCCCGGATAGAAGGGATCCGCGTCCTTCATCGAGTGGCTCTGCGGCCGCCACACCTCGCCCAGCACCGACGCCGTCCACAGGCCGCTCGCGTCCGCCACCACGATCGGGCGGCTCGGCGCCGCCGTCACGCCGTGGACCTGGGGCGTCAGGTTGGAGCTGTTGAACGCGTCCATCCGCTGGCCGTCCACCGTCACGCGGACCACCGGCTGGGACGTCGACTTCGTCGCCGCCACCAGCGTGTCCTGGGCCAGCCAGTCCACGTCGACGACGTCCTTGAGGTCGTGGGGCTGCAGCAGCCGCGGCTCGCGCAGGGCCACCGAATCGCCGCTGCCGGTCACCGACGCCACCCACAGCTGGCCGTTCACCACCGCCGCCACGCGGGCGCCGTCGCGGGAAAAGCGCAGCTCGGTGATGCCGCCCTGCTGGATCAGGTCCGTCGCGTTGACCGACAGCGCCGTCCACTGGTTGTTCTGGTTGACCACCATCCGGCCGATCGACGTCTGGTCGACCACCGTCCACACCTCGCCGGTGCCGGGCCGCCACGTCGGGCGGCTCAGCGTCGTCCCGCCCAGGCCGACCAGCGCCAGGTCGTGCCCGAGGTCGCCGATCCGCAGGCGGACCTTGCCGTTGTCCCGCTCGACCACCGCGAGGTTCTTGCCGTCGATCGACTGGGCCGCGCTCACGACGTCGTAGCCGCCGTTGCCCGCCGGGCCGCCGACCGGCTCTCCGGTGTCCAGCGACCGGACCTTGCCGCCGACCGTCATCAGGCCCGGCAGCTCCCGGCGCGGTGACAGCGCCGCGTCGTACGCGGGCAGCTCGTTCGCCCGCCAGTCCGGGTGGTTGGCGACCAGCGGGGCGCCGTCGGCGAGGATCCGGATCCGCGCCGACGTCACGTACTGCAGCGTGAGGACGATCTGGGCGGCGATCAGGTTCCGGATGTCGTCGGCGGCCCCGGACAGGCCGGTCAGCGGCACCACCAGCGTTCCGTCGTCGAGGCTCTTGACGTTCGTGTCGATCTCGATCGGCTCGGCGAGCAGGTTCTTCACCGACCCGGCCAGGCTCGTCGACGGCCCGCTGACCAGCAGGTTCACCACCCGGCTCGGCAGGCCGGACTGCGGCTTCGCGATGACGTAGCGCCGGTCGGGAACGAAGGTGGCCGTCTGCTCGGAGTAGAAGTTCACCGGCACCGCGGTGTAGTTCTCGCTGAAGTCGGACTCGGTCGCGTACAGGTCGGGCGGCGGGTCGGTGATCCGCCACTGGCCGTTCGCCTGCTTGCGCACCTTGATCCGGAGCGCCGCCGAAGGGTTGTAGTCCGGGACGAACGCGCTGCTCTGGTCGAGCGTGCCGACGCCGAACCCGCGCACGTTGACGACCAGCGTGTTCGGGTCGGGCTGCGGGGCCGGGTCGTAGACCGTGCCGAAGGTGTTCTGGATGATCGTCAGGCTGCGGTTCGGCCGCCAGGCCGCGCGGCTCTGGTCGTCCAGGTAGGCGCGGGCGGCCGCGTTGTTCTGGCCCGGCTTGAGCGTCGCGCCGATGAAGCCGCGCACCAGCGTCAGCGGGTCGATGTCCTTCACCGGCTCGGGGACGACGTCGCCCGAGCCCTGCCCCTGGCGCTCACCCGAGACGACGACGGGTTGCGATTCCAAGGGGACGTTCGCGCACCCCGCCACCAGGACCAGGCACAGCAAAGCGAGCAGAAGCCGTTTCAATGACCGATTTCCTCACGTTCGGCGAAGATCGCCTCCGGCGCCGGCGTGATCTCGATCAGCCCGAGGGGCACCTCGGCGGCGACGCGGTCGGGCGGCGGCAGCACGAGCGGCGGGTCGCCGACCGGCACGTCCTGGCGGCGCGGCAGCACGAGCCGGAAGCAGGCGCCCTGCCCCGGCTCGCCCCAAGCGTCGAGCCCGCCGCCGTGCAGGCGCGCGTCCTCCTGGCTGATCGCCAGGCCGAGCCCGGTGCCGCCGGTGCGCCGGTTGCGCGAGGGGTCGGCGCGCCAGAACCGGTTGAACACCAGGTCGGCCTCGCCCGGGCGCAGGCCGACGCCGTGGTCCCGGACGGTCACCGCGACCGCGGTCTCGTTGGCGCCGACGGTGAGCACCACCGGCTTGCCTTCGCTGTGGTCGACGGCGTTGCCCAGGAGGTTGCGCAGGATCCGCTCGACGCGCCGGGCGTCGACCTCGGCGATGACCTCCTCGTCGGGCAGCACGAGCTCCACCGAGCTGCCCGCGTTGCCGGCGATCACCCGCACCTGCTCGACCGCGCGGGTGGCGATCGGGCGGACGTCGATGAACTCGGCGGACAGCTCCTCGACGCCGGCGTCGAGCCTGCTGATCTCCAGCAGGTCGCCGAGCAGCGACTCGAACCGGTCGAGCTCGTCGACCAGCAGCTCGGTCGAGCGCGCGAGCCCGGCCGGGAACTGCTCGCGCGACGCGTGCAGCACGTCCGCGGCCATCCGGACCGTGGTCAGCGGCGTGCGCAGCTCGTGCGAGACGTCGGAGGTGAACCGGCGCTGCAGCCCGCCGAACTCCTCGAGCTGGCGGATCTGGCCCTGGATGCTCGCGGCCATCCCGTTGTAGGACACCGCGAGCTTCGCCAGGTCGTCCTCGCCGAGCACGGCGAGCCGCTGGTCGAGGTCGCCGCCGGCGAACTGCTCGGCCGCCGCGGCGGCCTGCCGGACCGGCCGGACCACCTGCCGCGTCACCAGGTTCGTGATGCCGGCCAGCAGGAGCAGCAGCACGAGCCCGCCGACGAGCAGCGTGTTCTGCACGGTCGCGACGGTGTTCTGCTCGGTCGTCAGCGGGAACAGCAGGTAGAGCTGCAGCGGGCTGGCGACGGTGTTGAGCGGCGTGCCGACGATCAGGTACGTGGTGCGGCCGCCGTCGGGGTCGGTGACCGTGTGCTCGAGCCAGCTCATCTCGTTGGCTTCGACGAACTGGCGCAGCCGCGGCGGCACGTTGTCGAACGGCCCGGCGGACGCGGGGTCCTCGCCGGACTGGTCGCGGCCGCCGCTGGCGAGCACCGGGACGAACGTGCCGGCCGCCGAGCCCGCCGCGTCCTGGCTGGTCGGCGTGATAGCGATCTTCTTCAGCGCGTTCTGCAGCCGGTTGCTCAGCGCTTCCGGCGTCTCGCCGCCGAGGCCGACCAGCTCACCGGCGGCGGTGTCGGCGGCCGCGCGGGTCTGCGCGATCGCGGCGTCGCGCTTGGTGTCGAGCAGCCGCTCGGTGATCTGGTTCTGCAGGACCATGCCCAGCACGAACACGACGGCCGAGGACAGCGCGAGCGTCGACACGGTGACGCGGAACTGCAGCGAGTGCTTCCACAGCTCATTGAACGCGACCGCGCGGCGGCGCGCGAAAACGACGACACGCCGCACCAGGCGTGCCGTCGAACGCGCGAACGCGGGGATCCGTCTGCCGGAAGCGAGAGTCATCGACTCATCACGGCGGGCCGGCCTTGTACCCGACACCGCGAACGGTCAACACCACCTCGGGGTGCTCCGGGTCCTTCTCCACCTTGGAACGCAGGCGCTGGACGTGCACGTTGACCAGCCGGGTGTCGGCCGCGTGCCGGTAGCCCCACACCTGCTCGAGCAGCACTTCGCGGGTGAACACCTGGCGCGGCTTGCGGGCCAGCGCGACCAGCAGGTCGAACTCCAGCGGGGTCAGCGGGATGGCCTTGCCCTCGCGCGTGACCTCGTGGCCCGGCACGTCGATCGCCAGGTCGCCGATGGTGAGCGACTCCGCGGGCTCGGCCTCGGTGCGGCGCATCCGGGCGCGGACCCGGGCGACCAGCTCCTTCGGCTTGAACGGCTTCACGACGTAGTCGTCGGCGCCGGACTCCAGGCCGAGCACGATGTCGACGGTGTCGCTCTTGGCGGTCAGCATGACGATCGGCACCCCGGACTCGGCGCGGATCGCCTTGCAGACGTCGATCCCGTTCATCCCGGGCAGCATCAGGTCGAGCAGGACGAGGTCGGGCTTCAGCTCGCGCAGCGCGGGCAGCGCGCGGGAACCGTCGGCGACCACGGCCGTGTCGAACCCCTCCCCGCGGAGCACGATGGTGAGCATCTCCGCGAGTGCGGGGTCGTCGTCGACCACGAGAACACGTGCCTTCATGTCCACATATTCGCACTAGTTCCGGCGCCCGCACGCACGACCCGCGTGTTTGACCACCAGAAAGATCAAGATCGCCGCGGGTGCCTGCTCCATCCGGGTGCCCCTGGACGGTCCGCGGAGGCCGCCCCGGAACCCCGGCGCGACCTCCGCGGACCTGCGATGAAGGGTCAGGGGACGGCCGGCACGGGCACGTCGACGTGGACCACGCCGCCGTCGACGACGACGCGGTAGGTGCGCACCGGCTCCTTGGCCGGCAGGCAGGTGGGCGCGCCGGTGCGCAGGTCGAACTGCGCGGCGTGCAGCGGGCACTCGACGAAGCAGCCTTCGACCCAGCCGTCGGCGAGCGAGGCGTCCTGGTGGGTGCACGTGTCGTCGATGGCGAAGAAGCCGGCTTCGGTGTGGAACACCGCGACCGGGACCGGGCCGTCGAGCCGCACGGCTTCCCCCACGGGCAGATCGGCGACGGCGCACGCTCGGATCATCGAGGCCTCCGGAGAACAACTGACGGGGTGCCGGGACGGTTCGTAAAAGTTGCGCATGGCGCGACACTGCGCTTCCTGCGCAACAATCCGGCTCGGGTGGCGCCCACGTCAAGAGATTCGCCCACTCAGCCGATAGGAACGGCGCGAAACGGATACTGTTGCGCTATGCGGAACCAGGACTCGGGCAACGCAACTCAAAGCCAGGTGCAGTCGGTCGACCGGGCGATCAGCGTGCTGGAACTGCTCGCCCGCAACGGCGAAACCGGCATCACCGAGATCGCGGGCGAGCTGGGCGTCCACAAGTCGACGGCGTCGCGGCTGCTCAGCGTCCTGGAGGCGAGAGGCCTGGTCGAGCAGCTGGGCGAACGCGGGAAGTACGCGATCGGGTTCGGGATCGTGCGGCTGGCCGGCGCCGCGACCGGCCGGATGGACCTCGCCAAGCTGGGCCGCGCCAGCTGCCAGTCGCTCGCCGAGGAGCTGGGCGAGACGGTGAACATCGCCATCGCCGACGACGGGGTCGCGATCAACATCAGCCAGGCCCGCGGCTCGGCGGCGATCACGACGCAGAACTGGACCGGCCAGCGCACGCCGCTGCACGCGACCTCCAGCGGCAAGATCCTGCTGGCGTACATGGCCGAAACCGAGCGCAAGCGGGTGCTGAAGCGGAAGCTCGAGCAGTACACCCCGCGCACGACGGTCGAGCCGGACGAGCTGATGACCGAGCTGGACCGGGTGCTCGAGGACGGTTTCGCGGCCTGCTACGAGGAACTCGAGCTCGGCATGCACGCGGTCGCCGTGCCGATCCACGGCCCGGGCGGCGACGTCGTCGCGGCGATGAGCGCGTCCGGTCCGTCGTACCGGCTTTCGAAGCAGCGGGTGAAGCAGATCGTGCGGCCGATGACCGAGGCGGCGGACGAGCTTTCCGCGCAGCTGGGCTACTTCCGGGACTAGCCGAACATCCGGATATCCGGATATGTTGTGGGCATGCGTGTTCTCGTGATCGGGCGCGGCCCGGTGGCCAGGGTGCTGGTGACGTCGATGGCACCGGCCCATCAGGTGACGCTCGCGGTGCGCGAGCCGGGAGCGGATTCCCTGCTAGTCACGACCCGCCGGCTGCGTCGGGGCGGGCGCGTCGAGCGCCGGGTCGGCGTGGCTCCGGTCGACGGCCCGGCCCAGGACTGGGACGTCGTCGTCAGCACGGCGTCGCCCGCCGAACCCGCGGTGGCCCGGCTGCTCGGCGGGTCCGGCGCGGTCGTCGCCGCGGTCACGCAGGTGCCGTCGGAGGTGGCGCGGCTGCGTGAGCTGGCGGGTGCGCGGCCGTGGGGCCTGGTGGTGCCCGAGTTCGTCGCCGCGGAGGACTGGTGGTGGCAGCCGGGCCGGTTCCGGGTCACGACCACCGGTCCCGCTTCCCTGGGCTCCTTGTTCGCCCGGTCGCGCAGCGCGTCTTCGGCCGCACCACTGATCTCCGCCGCGGGCATGATGCCGGTGGTGGCCGGGCTCCAGGCCGCGGGCTTCGACCTCGCGGCGGCTCGCCGGGCTTCGCGGCCGCTGGCGACTGCCGCGAGCCAGGCCCGCGCCGCGGTCGCGGCGGAGTTCGGGGTCCGGCGGCCGAAAGCCGTCCGCCCGGCCGCTGTCCGTGCCGCGCTGACGGTGTTGCCGCGCCTCGCGCCTTTCGACGTGCCGGAGTACCTGCGAAGCCACTTCGGCGGACACAGCGCGCAGACTGCCCGCATGCTGCACGACTGGATCGAACTGGGCCGACGGCACACTCTTCCGGTGCACGAACTCGAAGCGCTGCTTCCCTCGGCGGTGGCCGGATGATCCACGACGCGCTCACGACCGCGTTGCCGGTCATGCGGGCGCTCGGCGAGGAGACGCGGGTGCAGATCATCGGCGCGCTCCTCGAACGCGACGGCGTCGCGACGGTCGGCGAGCTCCAGTCGGCACTCGGGCTCCCGCAGTCCACAGTGTCGCGCCACCTGCGGATCCTGCTGGACGCGCACCTGCTGGCGGTCAACCGGGCGGGCGCGCAGCGGGTCTACCGCCTCGACGTCCCCACCGCCGCGCTCGACGCTCTCGACGACCTCGTCGGCGAAGTGCGCAGGTGCCAGGCGGAGCCGCACGCCTAGGGGTACAGCCGCGCCATCGCCCGGATGGTCTTTCCCATGTGCGCCACCAGTTCCGCCGGCTCCAGCACCTGCGCGTCCGCGCCGAGGCGCAGCAGTCCGGCGGCCGCGTGGGGCACGCTCTCCAGCGGCACGCGAGCGCGCTGCCACCCGTCGGCGTCCGCCGGTTCGAGCGTGCGCGCGACCAGCCGGGCGGCTCGCGGGCCCAGGATGTCCGGCAGGGCCTCGATTCCCGCCGGCGAGAGCCGCACGACGGCGGTCTCGCCGGCCTCACCCCCTTCGTAGCTTTCGACGTTGGCGCGCCAGAATTCCGCCAGGTCGAACCCGTCGGGCCGGGTGAAGTGCTCGTCGAGCGGCCGCAGTTCCCCGACGTTCCCGACGCGGTAGGTGCGCACCCGCGGCCCGGCGACGAGGTACCAGACGCCCGCCTTCAGCACCAGGCCGAGCGGGTGCAGCCGCCGTGTCACCACTCCCGGCGCCGGCGACCAGCGGCGGTAGGAGACTTCGACGACCTGGTCCCGCCACAGCGCTTCGGCGGCCGCGAGCAGCTGCGGCACCGGGTCGGCCTCGCGGTACCAGCCGGGCGCGTCGAGGTGGAAGCGCTGCCGGATGCGCGCCGACGCGTCGCGGTACGGCGTCGGCAGCGCCGCCATCAGCTTCAGCTCGGCCGCGGCCACCTGCGCGCCGAGGCCCAGTTCGGCGGCCGGCTGCGGCAGGCCGGTGAGGAACAGCGAGCCGGCCTCCCCCGCGGTCAGCCCGGTCAGCCGGGTCCGGTAGCCGTCCATCAGCTGGTACCCGCCGTCCGGACCGGTCTCGGCGTAGATCGGCACGCCCGCCGCGGCGAGCGCTTCGACGTCCCGGTACACCGTCCGCGCGGTCACGCCCAGCTCGGCCGCCAGCTTCGCCGCGCTCATCCGCCCGCGGTTCTGCAGCAGCAGGAGCAGGGACACCAGCCGGCTCGCGCGCACCCGGCGAAGTCTGCCAGTCACCACTGACAAAAGGTGTCAGTGGCGGCGGCCCAGGATCGCCGTCATGAACGACTTCGACTTCTTCATCGGCTCCTGGACCGTGACGAACCGCCGGCTCGCCAAGCCGCTCGCCGGCGGTGACGACTGGGACGTCTTCCCCGGCACCTCGACCTGCTGGTCGCTGTTCGAGGGCGGCGGCAACGTGGACGAGATCGTCTTCCCGACCCTCGGCAGCCGCGGCTGCACCCTCCGCCTCTTCGACGTCGAGCGCAAGGAGTGGTCGCTGTACTGGGCCAACAGCCGCACCGGGGTGCTCCAGCCGCCGGTCGTCGGCGCCTTCGACGGCGGCCGCGGCGACTTCTACGGCGACGACACCCACGAAGGCGCGCCGATCAAGGTGCACTACGCGTGGACCGGCATCGAGACGGCCACGCCGCGCTGGGAGCAGGAGTTCTCCGCGGACGGCGGCCGGACCTGGGAAGCCAACTGGGTCATGGAGTTCGCCCGCGCCTGAGCGGGCACCTTTTCGGGCGCTTGACACCGCGTCTCGCATCACGCACGTTGTTGCCGAAGACGCAACTTCGTCGCCCGGAGGGAACGCGATGGCAGGACGGCCCCGGGTGGTCGTCGTCGGCGCCGGCCTGCTCGGCTGCGCGCTGGCCGACGAGCTGACCGAGCGCGGCTGGACCGACGTCACCGTGCTGGGCGGCGGCGAGGTGGCCGACGACCCCGGGCTGGTGTTCCGGGTCGACGCCGACCGCACGCTGACGGAGTTCGCGAAGTACACCGTCGAGAAGTACGCCGGCCTCGACGGCCGGTGGTGCTTCAACCCGGTGGGCAGCCTCGAAGTGGCGACCACGCCCGAGCGGCTCGAAGAGCTGAAGCAGCGCCGCGGCTGGGCGACGTCGTGGGGCGTGCGCGCTTACCCGCGCACGCCCCGCGAGTGCGCCGACCTGCACCCGCTCCTCGACGAAACCCGGGTGCTGGGCGGGCTGCACGTTCCCGGCGACGGCCTGCTGCACGCCCGGCGTGCGGCCGAAGCCCAGGCCCGGCGGGCGAAGGCCCGGGGCGCCCGGTTCGCCACCGAGGACGTCGTGGCGGTCGACCGATCGGGCGGGCGAGTGACCGGCGTCGTCACCGCGGCCGGGCGGTACCGCGCCGACGTCGTCGTGTCGTGCGGCGCGGGACTCCTCGCCGGCTTGACCGTGCCGCGCGTGGCGCGGACCCACGAGTACGCGATCACGGCACCGCTGCCGGAACTGGCCGGGGACAACGACGAACACGTGCAGGCGGGCAAGCCCGTGCTGCGCCACCTCGACTCCGGGATGTACGTCCGCGAGCACGTCGACCGGCTCGGTTTCGGCGTGACCGCGGCGGCCGGGCCGCTCCCCGCCCTCCGCGGCGCCGAGGTCGAAACCACGGCGACGGTGGTGCTGCCCGGCACCCCGGACGGGCAGCCGCTGCTCGGCGAGCACCCGGACCTCGACGGCTTCTGGGTGGTCGAAGAGGTCCGGCCCGAACACTCGGCGGGCGTCGCGCGCGAACTGGCGCGCTGGCTCGTCGACGGGCAGCCGACGCTGGCCCTGCACGGCTGCGACCTCGCCCGGTTCGCGCCGTCGGCCCGGTTCACCGCGGAGCCGGTGCGGACGAGTCCCTTCCACGAACGGCAAGTCGCGCTGGGCGCGCACTTCGCTCCGGCGGACGGCTGGGGACGGCCGGAGCGGTACCGGTCCGACGCCGCGGCGGAGGCGCACGCGGCCCGCGAGCGCGTCGCGATGTTCGACCTGACGTCCGTGCCGCGGCTGGCGGTCACCGGACCCGGCGCACTGCCCTTCCTGCGCGCGATGACGACCGGTGATCCGGCGGAACCTAGCACGGCGGTGTCCACTTTGCTGCTCGGCGAGGACGGCGGGGTGCGTGGACAGCTGGTCGTGGCCCGGCTGGGTCCCGAGCGGTTCCACGTCAGCGCGGGCGGGCGGCTCGACTTCGCCTGGCTGCGGCGGCACCTGCCCGGCGACGGCACGGTGCAGCTCCACGAGACCACATCCGGCACGTGCTGCGTCGGTGTGTGGGGCCCGGCTGCCGGCACCGTCCTGCCCGAACTGTCCACAACGGACTCATCGGCCGAAGAGACCTGCGTCGGGGACGTCCCGGTGGTCGCGTTGCGACTGTCCACTGCGGACGAGCCCGGCTGGGAGCTGCACACGACGGCGGACCTGGGCCGGCGCCTCTGGGACACCCTGCGTGAACGGGACATCGCCGTCGCGGGTCAGCAAGCGCTGGCCAGCCTGCGGCTGGAGGCCGGAACCCCGGTCGCCGGCGTCGACTTCACCACCGAGCACGACCCCTACGAGGCCGGGCTCGGGGCCGCCGTCCGCATGGACAAGGGCTACTTCGTCGGCCGCGACGCGCTGGCGGGACGCTCCGCGGCGACCGTGAGCCGGCGGCTGACCCGGCTGACGACCGATGCCGTCGTGGAGGGCAAGGAACCGGTCTTCGTCGAGGGCCGTCCGGCCGGGTACGTCACCAGCGCGGGCTACGGCCACACCACGGGCCGGGCCTTCGCGTTCGCCTGGCTCCCGTTGGAGCACAGCCGCCCCGGGACACCGGTAGAGGTTGAGCACTTCGGCACGCGCGTGCCCGGGAGGGCCGGATGACGCACTACGACGTGATCGTGCTCGGCCTCGGCGGGATGGGCAGCGCCGCGGCCTACCGGCTGGCGCAGCGCGGCCGGCGGGTGCTGGGCATCGACCAGTTCGCGCCGGTGCACAACCGCGGGTCGAGCCACGGCGGTTCGCGGATCACCCGCCAGGCGTACCTCGAGGGACCCGAGTACGTGCCGCTCCTGCTGCGCGCGCACGAGCTGTGGGACGGTCTCGAGCGCGACAGCGGACGGCGGCTGTTCACCCGCTGCGGCGGGGTCATGGTCGGCGCGGCCGGTTCGCGGACGATCACCGGCAGCCTCGCGTCGGCGCGCGCCTTCGGCATCCCGCACGAGCTGCTCGACGCCGCGGAGATCCGGCGCCGGTTCCCCACGATGACTCCCTCGCCGGAGGAAGTCGCGTTGTACGAGCCGGGCGCCGGGCTGGTGTCGCCCGAAGGCAGCGTCGCCGCCCACCTGCAGCTCGCCGCGCGGTCCGGCGCCGAGCTGCACCACGAGGAGAAGGTGTTCACCTGGAGCGCGACGGCCGGCGGCGTGCGCGTCGGGACGTCGCACAGCTACTACACCGCCGGCCGGCTCGTGCTGTGCCCCGGCGCGTGGGCGGGCGAGCTGCTGCGCGGCTTCGGCGTCGAGTTCACCGTGCGGCGGAAGGTGCAGTTCTGGTTCGCGCCTTCGGGCGGGGTCGAACCGTTCCGGCGGCATCCCGTGTACCTCTGGGAAAGCGACGGCTACACGTTCTACGGCTTCCCCGCGCACAACGCGCCCGCGGACGGCGTGAAGGTCGCGTTCCACACCGGCGGCGGCGAGTGCACCCCGGACGGCATCGACCGGACGGTGTCCGCCGACGAGGTCCACGAGATCGCGTCCGCCGTGAAGCACCACCTGCCGACGCTGCCGGGCGCGTTCCTGCGCGCGGCGACCTGCATGTACACCGACACCGCCGACGAGAGCTTCGTCGTGGCACCGCACCCGGACGAGGAGCGCGTGGTGCTGGCGTGCGGGTTCTCCGGCCACGGCTTCAAGTTCGCCCCGGTGATCGGCGAGATCGTCGCGGACCTGGTGGCCGACGGCGCGACGGCGTACCCGATCGCCCGCTTCGACCCGGCCCGGCTACTGCCCTAGCAGCGTCGTCGCGAGGGCTTCCAGGTCGACGCCCGCGACGCCGTCGAGAACGTGCCACGGCGCCAGCCAGCCCGACGCCGCCAGCTCGTCGTACACCGCCGCACACCGCCGCTGCAGGCCGTCGTCGGTCTCGAAGGCGTCGCGCTCGCGGTCGGTCTCCGCTTCCGCGCGGCGCTCGGCCCGCTCGGCCGCCACCGCGGGAGCGACCCGCAGCAGCAGGTGCGCGTCCGGGCGCGGCAGGCCGAAGCGGTCGACCTCCAGCTCCCACACCCACTTCACGACTTCGCCGGCCGCGTCCTGCCGCAGCCGCGCGGCCGCGTACGCCGCGTTGGACGCGACATAGCGGTCGAGCAGGACGACGTCGTGCGCGTCCCGCAGCGCGCGGATGTCGTCCGCCGCGCCGCTGCGGTCGAGCGCGTACAGCACGGCCATGCCGTACACCGAGTCCGCGAGGTCGCCGTGCCCGCGGTGCAGCGCCTCCTTGACGAGGTCCGCGTGCACGCTCTTGCCGTAGCGCGGGAACGCCAGCGACGCGACGCTCGCGCCCTTCGCGCGCAGCTGCGCCGTCAACCCGTCGGCGAGCGTGCGCTTGCCCGCGCCGTCGAGCCCTTCGATGACCACCAGTCGACCCACGGACGCCACAGTAACGGTGCCGTTGGTGGACCGGCGGGCTCGGTGGAAGGGATCGACGCCGAGCCCGCCGGTTCGTCTTCAGGCGGAGATCCGCCGCAGGTGCAGCACGTAGCCGAGGCCGCTGACCGCCAGGACGCCGACCAGGATCAGCAGCGGCACCCAGCCGGTGTCGTGGCCGGAGGGGGCCGGGCCGCCGTCGCCGCGGGGCATCACCTGCGACGTCGCGTCGTAGCCGCCGGCCTCGCCTTCACGGGCGTAGTCCGAGCCGGGGAGCTTGTCGGCGTACCGCTGCGAGACCGTGCGCTGGTAGTCGGCGACGGTGACGGTCTTCGGCTCCGACAACGACGTGAGCCGGCCGTCGCGCACGGCGTACCAGGCGTCGACCTGCGGCTCGTGCAGCAGCTGCGCGCCCGCGGGCAGCGCGCGGGCGTAGCCGCCCTCGACGTCGCCCGAGGCGATGTTGCCCACCTGCCAGGCACCGTCGTCGCCGCGGACCGACCAGAGCGTCGCGGTCCGGCCGTCGGAGGCGCGGACGGGAACGGCGAAGTAGGCGAAGTCACCCGGCGCCGCGCCCGGCTTGCCCGCGACGAAGTCCGGCGAGAGCTCGTAGACCGGGTACGCGTCCGGGGCGATCTCGACGGTCACCGGGCCCTTCGCGTCCGGTGCCTGCGCGAAGAACCGCACGAGGGTGTCCTGGAGACCGGTGGTCGCGGTGTGCGCGGCCACGGCGTCGGCGCTGCTGATGCCGGCGGCCTGGGCCGCGCCTGACACCGGAGCCGTCATCAGCAGCGCCGCGCCGGTCAGCACGGCGAGCGCCAGTCCTCGCCTGCTCATCGGGCGATCCCGGTGAGCGTGTGCGTCCAGGTGAACGACGAGTTGTGGGTGTAGTAGCCGTAGGTCGACCAGTTGTAGCGCTTGGCCGGCCCCGGATCACCCCAGAACACCCAGTTCCCGCGGGTGTCGTAGCCGTAGAGGACGTGCGCGTGACCGCCGCCCGAGCGGTAGCCGACGCGGGTCTCGACCGGGCGGTTCGCCGCGGTCTGCGTCCGGACGTCGGTGTAGGGGATGCGGTGGTCGAGGTAGCGACCGGGCGAGGCGAACCCGAGCGCGGCGAAGGCGCGCCGCGGGCCGGCGAGGGTGCCGGGCAGGTTCGCGCAGGCTTGCCCGGTCTCACCGTGAGCAAGCTGACAGAACCGCGTCTGGTCGACGGCGACGCCGTTGGCGGCCGCGATGGCGGCGCCGGCGGCGGCCCAGCACCACTGGGTCCGCTGCTGGGCCTGGATGGTCACCTGGGTCCGGTAGGTCGACGGCACTCCGGGCGCGGCTCCGGCGGTGACCGGCGCGACCAGGCACAACATCAGGCTCACGGCCAGTGCGGCGTGCACCCGACTCGACTTCACCAGCACGGACGGCCTCCTGCTCGAACGTGGGCGAACCAGCGGTGGTCACAACGGTGAACAACGCGGTCACAAGGAGCAAGAACGCCATCCGGCGGAACGGACCGTTCCGGGGCACAGCCGGAACGCGGAACAGTCACCATAACGAGGCCAACCACCCTGAACGGGGGTCGGCGGGGGCACTCTACGCTGCTAACGTGAACGTTCCGCGGTGTTCACGCCCAGCGCACACACTGGTCGGGTGAAGGGACGAGCGGTGGCACAAGACGGGAACCTCCCACTGATCATCGATGGCGCCCGCACGACCCGGGCATCGGTCGCCGAGCTGCCGAAAGAGCTGACCGAGGCGCTCCGCACCGGCGAGTTCCACCACGCGCTGAGATTGGCGATCGCCTACCGCGGCCTCTCGCTCGCGCGGCTGCGCGCGCACCTCGCGCTGCGCGGGGTCCAAATCGGACAGTCCACGCTGAGTTACTGGCAGCGCGGGCTGCGCCAGCCCGAGGTGCCGAAGGCGCTCCCGGCGGTCCGGGCCCTGGAATCGGTCCTCCAGCTGCCCGCGGACGCGCTGGTCGTGCTGATCGGACCGCGACTGGTCCGCCGCGGCCACCAGCCGGCGGCGTCGTTCCACGACCTGCGTTCCGGTGACATGGGGTCGATCGTCGAGGACCTGCTGGCCGAGCTCGGCGCGTACCCGTCGTCGAACCACTACAACGCCGACCTCGAGCTGCTGTCGGTGCACGACACGATCACGTTCGACGCGGAACACCGCCAAGTCAGCCTTCGCACGCGGCTGGTGACGCGGGCGCGCCGGCACGGGCCCGACCGGTACCTCACGGTGTACAACGGCGATCCGGGGTGCCGCATCGACGACGTCGAGCTGATCACCGACGAGGGTTGCCGGGTGGGGCGGATGCGCCGCAACCCGGACGCGGACACGATGGCGACCGAGCTGCTGTTCGACCGCAAGCTCGCCGAGGGCGACATCCACGTGTTCTGCTTCGAGGTCCGCGACGACTCCGGGTCGGCGTCGCCGGGGTACTACCGGATGCTGCGCGACCGGTGCGCGAGCTACCTGGTCCAGCTGCGGTTCGACCGCAACGCGCTGCCGGCGCGGTGCACGCGCCAGGTCCGGGCGCGCGACGACGCCCTGCCGGTGGTGGCGGAGGAGCTGGCGTGCGACATGGGCGGCGTGAGCAGCGCGTTCTTCAGCGACGCTGGCCCGGGTCTGGCCGGCGTCGCCGTCGAGTGGAACTGAGCTAACGCCCGCGGTGCCTGGCGCGTGACTTGGCTTTCGCCAGGGTCCGCCGCCGGGTCGCTTCGGCTGCGGCCCGGCGTTTGCGCGCCGCCTTGTTCTCGGCCACGCGCTCGGCGACGGACTCGCGCAGGGCGCGTTGCGCGGCCGTGCCGATGCCCTCGTCCGCCTGGTCTGTCTTGGCCAGCTTCGCGAGGCGCTTGGCGTTGAGCCGCGCCGTCGGCCGCTGCCCCGCCGGCACCGGCGGTGCGTCGCGCGCTTCGTCGGCGAGCCGCACGAAGTCGCGCCCCGCGGCGAAAGCGGCGAGTTCGGCGTTGTTCGGCTCGGCACCGAAGACGTGCCGCGCGGCCCGGACCAGGCCGTCTTCGTGGATTTCGTAGACGCCGACCCAGAACCGGCCGTCGTGGTACAGCGTGAACACCCCGTGCATCGGGAACCTCCAGGCGTGACGGATCAGCCTGGCGCCACCGGTTTCCCTTGCCGGGACAACGAGCCCTTGCGGACCGCCCGGACTACCCACCGGGCCGTGAGGTTCGTGAAGCCAAGAACGTGTTCGAGGTTACGCGGGTCCGCCGCCGATGCCGAGTTCGTTTCCCTCGGGATCGCGGTAGATGATCTTGCGCACACCGTTGCCGTAGGTTTCGCGGTCGGCGGGTTCGATGCCGCGGGCGGCGATCCCTTCGACGCGTTCGTCGAGGTCGTCGACGAAGAGGGTGTGGAAGGCGCGGCCGGCCCGGTCGGGTCGCAGCTCGACGACGACCGAGCCGTGCGGGGTGACTTGCCAGAGGGCTTCGGTCTCGCTGATGACGTAGGTGGGCGGGGCGCCGAAGAGGCGTTCGTACCAAGCGAGCGCACCCGCGTAGTCGCGGACGGCGATCCCGGCGAAGAGGTCGACGCTCACAGCACCTCGAACCCGTTGGCCTTGGCGGCGTCGGCCTGCCGCTCGTCGCGGGTGACGAAGGTGATCGGCTCGCCGCCGGCGATTTCGGCCGTGTCGTGCATGGCGACGGCGATGTGGATCGCGTCCAGGGTGCGCACCGGGTAGTTCTCGGTGACCAGCCTCCGGGCCGCCGCGAAGATCCGTTGCGGGGCAAACGGGATCACTCCCAGGATCGTCCGCGAGTCCCGGTCGAACTGGGCCAGGAACTCGCGGGCATCGGGAATCCGCCCGGTTCGTTTGGCCGCGGTGAACGCGCTGGCGCACTCGAGCCGGGTCAGTTCGCTGGTAAGCACGAGGTGCCCGCCGTCGATCAAGAGCTTTCGCAGTTCGGCGTGGTCGGCCTCGTCGGCGAGGTAGGCCCCGACCACGGCACTCGTGTCGGCGTAGAAGACGGTCACCATTCACCTCGGGTCCAGTCGAGCGCCTCGCTGACAGCAGTCCCCCAGCCACGCGAGCGTTCTTCCAGCACGTCGTGCCCCGGCGCTTCGCCCTCCGGCTCGAAAGTGATCAGCTTGCCTTCCGCCACCAGGCGGTCTCTCCGCTCGAGTGCGGTTTCGGTCTTTGCCACAACGCCCCTCAACGCTTCCGTGACCAGGTCGTTCATGCTGCGTCCTTCGGCTTCGGCTCGGGCCTTCAGCCGGGCGTGCAGCTCGTCGTCGATCCTCGTGATCAACTGCTTCACCACTCCATGATAGTACGTCACCCATTCGTGCTATCACTGTGCGGAGCGCAGAACAAAGGGCCGCCCCGAACACTTTCGGGGCGGCCCTGACCAGCTAAAACGCGAGAACCTCAGTACCGGTAGTGCTCCGGCTTGAACGGCCCTTCGACATCCACATCGATGTACTCGGCCTGCTCCTTGGTCAGCTTCGTCAGCTCGCCACCAAGAGCCTGGAGGTGGATCTTCGCGACCTTCTCGTCCAGCTTCTTGGGCAGCCGGAAGACCTCCTTGTCGTACTCCTCGTGCTTGGTGAACAGCTCGATCTGCGCGATCACCTGGTTCGAGAAGCTGTTCGACATCACGAAGGACGGGTGCCCGGTCGCGTTGCCCAGGTTCAGCAGCCGGCCCTCCGACAGCACGATGATCGTGTTGCCGTTCGGGAACACCCACTCGTCGACCTGCGGCTTGATGTTCACCCTGCGGATGCCCGGGTACCGCGCCAAGCCCGCCATGTCGAGCTCGTTGTCGAAGTGGCCGATGTTGCCCAGGATCGCCTGGTGCTTCATCTTCGCCATGTGCTCGACCAGCACGACGTCCTTGTTGCCGGTCGTCGTGATGACGATGTCGGCCTCCGGCAGCGCGTTCTCCAGCGTGCGGACCTGGTAGCCGTCCATCGCCGCCTGCAGCGCGCAGATCGGGTCGATCTCCGTCACGATCACGCGCGCGCCCTGGCCGCGCAGGGACTCCGCCGCGCCCTTGCCGACGTCGCCGTAACCGCAGACCACCGCGACCTTGCCGCCGATCAGGACGTCGGTGCCGCGGTTGATGCCGTCGATCAGGCTGTGGCGGATGCCGTAGCGGTTGTCGAACTTCGACTTCGTCACCGCGTCGTTGACGTTGATCGCCGGGAACAGCAGCTCACCGGCCGCGGCGAGCTGGTAGAGCCGCAGGACGCCGGTCGTCGTCTCCTCGGTGACGCCGCGGATGCCCGCGCCGATCTTCGTCCACTTGTCCTTGTCGGCCGCCACCGAGTCGCGCAGCAGCTCGAGGAACACCTTGAACTCGTCCGAGGTGTTCTCGTCCGGGGTCGGCACGACGCCCGACTTCTCGAACTCGGTCCCCTTGTGGACCAGCATGGTGGCGTCGCCGCCGTCGTCGAGGATCATGTTGGGACCCTCGCCGTCCCAGGTGAGCATCCGCTCGGTGCACCACCAGTACTCCTCGAGCGACTCGCCCTTCCACGCGAAGACCGGGACGCCCTTGGGCTCCTCGGGCGTGCCGTGCGGGCCGACGACGACCGCGGCCGCCGCGTGGTCCTGCGTCGAGAAGATGTTGCAGGACGCCCAGCGCACCTCGGCACCCAGCGCGACCAGCGTCTCGATCAGGACGGCCGTCTGCACGGTCATGTGCAGCGAGCCCGAGACTCGCGCGCCGCGCAGCGGGTAGACCTCCGCGTATTCGCGCCGCAGCGCCATCAGTCCGGGCATCTCGTGCTCGGCGAGGCGGATCTCCTTGCGGCCGAACTCGGCGGCCTCGAGGTCGGCGACAGCGAACTCGATGCCGCCCGAGGTCTGGTGCCGCTTGGCAACGCTTTCGGGGGTCATAGTGGCGATTCCTCCAAGACTCGATGACGTCCGAACACTACCGTTGTCCGCTCGACCTTCCCTAGGATCACGTAGGAGGCCTGCACCGTGCCCATGCCCGGCCCGGACACCCGCGTCGTCGAAATCCGTGTCGCCGGGCTGGTCGGCACCAGCGGCGAGACGCTGCTCGACGCGGTTTCGACCGTCGACGTCGCCGGCGACGGGCTGGGCCGCGTGATCCGCCCGGCGGACCGGCTGCGGCGGCCGGCGCCCGGGCCCGTGCTGCCGGCGCTGGGCCGGTCGATCCCGCGGACCCTCGAAGGCTACCTCTGGAGCGGCATGACGTCCGGGGGTGCCGCGAAGGCCACCTGGGCGCTGCTGTTCCCGTTCTCCCTGGCCAACGTCGCGTTCTGGATGCTGCCGCCGGCCCCGCCGGGCCGCCGCCTCGCGCGCGGGCTCGGCGCCGTGTGCCGCGGCCTCCTGCGCGTCAGCGCCCTGCTGCTGACCATGCTGCTGATGGGCCAGCTCGCGACGATCGCGCTCGACCTGATCGCCGCGCAGTGCCTCGCGCCCGGGTCGGGCTGCCTGCCCGCGGTCCCCGACGCCGTTCGCTCGGTGCCGGCCCGGATCGCCGTCGGCGTGCTGCCCCTGCTGCTCGTGATCTTCGTCCTGCACCGGATCTCGAGCGCGACCTGGGCGGTGCACGCCGACGGCGACCTGACCGACGGGCCGCTGCGGATGCGCGCCGACCCGGAGACGCCGGCGCTGCGCTGCCTGCACACCGTCGCGGCGCTGACCTCGGTCGCCCTGCTGCTGCTCGGCGGGCCGTTCCGGGTGCCGGGGAACGGCTTCGACCTGGTCGTCTGGATCGTGACGCTGGCGCTGGTCGTCGCGACGATCGTGGCCGCCGCGATCGGCGTCGACACCGGGCGGTTCGCCCGGCCCGGCGTGATCGGGCTGGCCGTGGTGCTCGTCGCGCTGGCCGCGGTCCGGCTGCGGCCCTGCGCCGGCCCGCTGCCGGGAACCAACGGCGTCGTCGAAGGGCTCGGCGCGGCCCTGGTCGCCGTCACGGTCCTCTTCGCGCTGTTTCTGCTCCCCGCCGCGCTGCTGGCCCGGCCCGGCTGGGAGCACAAGCCGCGCCGGCTGCGGCCCTGGCTGGGTGGCTGGGCGGCCGCGCCGGTGCTCGCGCTGGCCGGGCTGCTCGGCGGCGGGTTCGGCGCGGGCCTCGCCGAAGCCGTCCGGCGGCTCTCCGGTGCGGGCCTGCTGCGGGTGCCCGACACGTACCTGCTGGTCACGGTCCTGTGGGGCGCCGGGCTGGCGCTGGCCGCGGTGCTCGGCGTGCTGGGCTTCGCGGTCGCTGTCCCGCTTCGCCGGCTGCGGCGGGGCGTCCCGGAGATCGTCGAGCTGATGGAGCACGACGAGCGCCAGGAGGCCCAGGCCGCGGCGGCGTGGGCGCGCTCGGCGTGGGAACGCCGGCACCTGCACCACCTGGCGTTGACGGTCGCGAGCGCGATGTCCGCGGGCGGTGCGGCGCTGCTGGTGCTGCGGTTCGGGTTCGGGCTGGTCCCCGGCTGGTTCGGGCCGCTGTCGGCGATCGGCGTGGTCGCGCTCGGCGCGCTGGCCGCGGGCCTGCTGCGTGTCGTCTACACCGCCGCGCGGACGCCGCAGCGCAGCCGCCACCTCGGGGCGCTGGCCGACCTCGTCTGCTTCTGGCCGCGGGCCGCGCACCCGACCGTGCCACCCTGCTACGCGCTGAAGGTCGTCCCGGAACTGGCCGCGCGGGCGCGCGAGCACCTCGCCGAACCGGGGACGCGGGTGGTGCTCTCCGGCTACAACCTGGGCAGCCTGCTGACGGTCATGGCCGCCGCGCGGCTCGCGGCCGAACTGCCGGCGGGCGACCTCGAACGCGTCGGCGTCCTCACCGCGGGCTCGCCCCTGCAGTGGGGCTACCAGCGCGCCTTCCCGGCCCTGCTCCCCCAGGAAGCGCTCGAGACGCTCTTCGCCGACCTCGACGGCCGGTGGCGCGCCCTGTGCCGCGGCACCGACATCTTCGGCGGCGGCGTGACGACGTGGCGCCACGAGGTCTCCGACCGGCAGCTCTTCGGCGTCGGGTTCCAGCCCGAGGGCGGCTCCGGGCCGCTGAAGGCGCGCGCCGACGAGAACGGCGTCCTCATCCTCGGCGGCGACCACTGGCTGCCGGACCCGCTGCGCGGCCCGACCGGACGCCACCGCTGGGCGCCGGGCGTGCTCAAGCACCAGGACTACGTGGTCGACGCGGAGTGGGACCACGCCGTGGCGATGGCGGCCGGTCTCGGCAAGCCGTCCGGTGGTGAGCAGGGTCTGCTCTTCGGGGACTTCCCCGCGAAACAGTGAAGGCCCCTCGCCGGAGCGAGGGGCCTTCGACCGCGAGCTAGCTCAGCTTCACTCGGAAGCCTTGCGGCGGAACTTCAGCAGCGCGAGCAGGCCGCCGCCGCCGAGGATCAGCAGGCCGGCGATCCAGACCAGCCACATGTTGTCGAACCCGGTGTTGGCCAGGCCACCGCCGGTGCCGGACTCGTTGCCCGCCGGCACGACGGCCGCACCCGTGGTGCTGGTCGGCGCGACCGTGGTCTCCGAGGAGGCCGGAGCGCTCGGCTTCGTGGTCTCGGTCGGCTTGGTCGGCGGCGCGGTGGTGGTCTTCGTCGGCGGGGTGTCCGTCTTGGTGCCGCAGGCAAACCAGTGGCTGATGGTCGGCACGTTCTGGAAGTTCTTGCCGACCATCGGGGCGTGCAGCTTCTCCCACGGCGGAGTGGCCGGCAGGCCCTTCTTGCCCGGACGGTAGGTGTTGTACTCGTTGCCGCCCTTGACCACGATCGCGGCGACCGTGACGCCCTCGGGCACGCCGTTGACGGTCAGGTACTGGTCCTTCTGCGTGCCACCGGTGACCTTGAGCAGGTCGCTCACGTCGATGGCCTTGCGGAGGCCGATGTCCTCGCACTTGGTGGCGTTGCCGACGGTGCCTTCGGCACGGTCGTCACCGGGGACGCACGCCAGCGCGGAGCCGGCGGTGCCGATGAGGGCGGCGGTGGTCAGCGCCATGATCGCGACGGCGCCGCGGAAGGTACGTCTGCGCATTCAGAACTCCTGTACCGGCGGGGAGAGAGCACTTGCGAAATCTGGGGGGTCGCGAAGCCACCGACCGTGTGAATCACGCTGCTGTAATTCACCCGTCAGTGGCGCGCGAAGGATCGAAAGGTATCGCACGTCACTTGGCCCATCACGGGGGGTCCCCCTTTGAGTGCGAAAAGCAAGATCGTCTTAACCGTGCCGTGACCGGGTGTTTCGGTACCATCGCGCGAAAAAGCCCCGCCGACCTGCGGATCCGGTCAGCGGGGCTTTCTCGGCGCAAGTCAGGCTTCGGGTGCCTTGACGGGTTCCTCGACGCCGTCGGCCTGCCGCTTCCCGAGCAGCGAGTGCCGCCGGCTGTAGGCGAAGTAGATCAGCACACCGACGACCATCCAGGCGACGAACCGCAGCCAGGTCAGCACGGTCAGGTTCAGCATCAGCCACAGGCACGCGAGGATCGCCAGGATCGGGATCAGCGGCACCAGCGGCACCTTGAACGCGCGGGGCAGGTCGGGCCGCGTCCGGCGCAGGACCAGCACGCCCGCCGAGACCAGCACGAACGCGAAGAGCGTGCCGACGTTGACCATCTCTTCGAGCTTGTCCGCCGGGAAGAAGCCCGCCGCGAGCGCGACCAGGCCGCCGACGATCAGCGTCGCGCGCTTCGGCGTGCCGTGCTCGCCGGTCTTGGCCAGCCCGCGCGGCATCAGGCCGTCGCGCGACATCGCGTAGATGATCCGGACCTGGCCGAGCATCAGCACCATGACGACCGTGGTCAGGCCGGCCAGCGCGCCGAAGGAGATGATGTTGGCCGCCCAGTCGACGCCGTTCGCGGCGAACGCCGTGGCAAGGGTCTTGTGGCTGCCGTCGCCCGCCGAGGTGGCCAGGTCCTTGTACGACGTCATGCCGACGACCACCAGCGACACCGCGACGTACAGCACGGTCACGATCGCCAGCGAGCCCATGATCCCGCGCGGGACGGCCTTCTGCGGGTTCTTCGTCTCCTCGGCGGTGGTCGCGACGATGTCGAAGCCGATGAACGCGAAGAACACCAGCGAGGCGCCGGCCAGCAGGCCGAAGACGCCGAACGAGCTGCTCGCCCCACCCGCGATCAGCGAGAACAGCGACTGGTCGACGCCGGTCTCGCCCGAGCCGCCGGTCGAGCCCGGCGGGATGTACGGCGAGTAGTTGGCGCCCTTGATGTAGAAAATGCCGAGGATGATCACGAACAGCACGACGGCGACCTTGATGCCGGTGATCACCATCGAGACCCGCGACGAGAGTTTCGTGCCGACGGCCAGCAGCGTCGTCAAGATCGCCACGACGAGCAGCGCGCCCCAGTCGACGGTGACGCTGCCGATGTCGAACGTCGTCTTGGTGCCCTTGCCGAAGAGGTAGCCGAGCACCGTCTCGAGGTAGACCGACCAGCCCTTGGACACCGCGGCCGCGCCGACGGCGAGCTCGAGGATCAGGTCCCAGCCGATGATCCACGCCATGAACTCGCCGAAAGTGGCGTAGGAGAACGTGTACGCGCTGCCCGCGACGGGCACGGTCGACGCGAATTCCGCGTAGCACAACGCCGCCAGCGCGCAGGCGATCGCGGCGAAGACGAAGGCCAGCGAGACCGACGGGCCGGCGTAGTCACCGGCCGTGCGCGCGGTGAGCGTGAAGATACCGGCGCCGATGACGACCGCGACGCCGAAGACCGTGAGGTCCCACGCGCTCAGGTTCCGGCGGAGCTTCGTATCCGGCTCGTCGGTGTCCTTAATGGACTGTTCGATCGATTTAGTGCGCCACAATCCCGTTCCGGGCACCGTTGACCTCCTGCGGCTGGCCTGCATGTATCGCAGTGGGTCACCCTATCGGGTCAGCCGCGTGACGGCTCGTTGAGAAGCTACTTCGCGAGACTGCGGTCGAGGTCCGGCTCGAGGTAGATCAGCTTCGCGACGGGCACCTTGGCGCGGACGCGCGCTTCGGCGTCGTCGATGGCCGTGGCCAGCTCGGCGGTGTCGAGGCCGGGCACCATCGCCAGCTTCGCGGCGACGAGCAGCTCGTCCGGGCCGAGGTACTGGGTGCGGATGTGGATGACGCGCTCGACCTTGCCCGCGGCGAGCTCGTCGACGATCGTCGCGAGGACACCTTCGTTCGCGCCCTCGCCGATGAGCAGGCTCTTCATCTCGACGATCAGGATGACCGCGATCACGCCGAGCAGCAGGCCGATGCCGAGGGTGCCGATCCCGTCCCAGACCGGGTTGCCGGTGACGACGGACAGCCCGACGCCGAGCAGCGCCAGGACGAGGCCGATCAGCGCGCCGGCGTCCTCGAGGAGGACGACGGGCAGCTCCGGCTCCTTGGCCTGGCGGATGAAGCCCCACCAGGTGGCGTCGCCCTTGATCTTCCTGGACTCGCCGACGGCGGTGTAGAAGCTGTAACCCTCCAGGGCCACGGCGACGAGCAGGATGACCACCGCGACGATCGGCGAGTCGAGGGGCTCGGGGTGGCCGATCTTGTGGATGCCTTCGTAGATCGCGAAGGCCGAGCCCAGGGTGAAGAGCATGAGGGCGACGATGAAGGAGTAGAAGTACCGGTCCCGGCCGTAGCCGAAGGGGTGCTCCTTGTCGGCGGCCCGCTTCGACGTCTTCTGGCCGAGCAGCAGCAGGCCCTGGTTCGTGGTGTCGGCCAGCGAGTGCACGGACTCCGCGAGCATCGACGACGACCCGGTGACGAGGAAGCCGACGAACTTCGCGGCCGCGATCCCGGCGTTGGCCCCGAGCGCGGCGATGATCGCCTTGGTTCCGCCTCCAGCTGACACGACCGCTCCCCTGGTTGGTCCCGTATGTCCGGGTGGAGCCTAATAGGGCCGCTCCGGCCGCGGCGTCACCGGCCGGGCAATCGCTCAGGCGATGGCGGCGATGTCCCCGTCGTCGAAGTAGATCGCCTGGTGAAGCCGCCCTCCCAGAGCGACGGCGTAGCGGGCGAGGACCTCCAGGCCGGAGACCTTGCCCTGTTCGATCTGCGAGACGCGGCCCTTGGTGACGCCCATCCGCTCGGCCAGCTGCTGCTGGGTCAGGCCCCGACCGCGGCGGATTTCGGCGAGCCGATGCCCTTGAACCGTCGCGAGGAGCTCCTGCTTGCCCGCTTCGACAGCTTCCTCGCCGCCGGCCCGCTCGACATGCGCCGCGCGGACGTCCTTCCAGCGCGTGTACCCCGTCATGGTTGCCCCTCCTCTGCTTCACGTTCCTTCAGATAGCGGTCATAGCGGTCTTCCGCCAACGGGATCGCCTCTCGGTACCAGGAATTCCATTGTCCTGCCTTGTCGCCGGCGACGAGCAGCACGCTGGACCGCCAAGGGTCGAAGACGAACAGGATGCGAACCGTGCCCGGCCGTAATTCCTTCAGGTTCTGGATCTTCGAGCCGGTGATCGTGTCGACCAGCGGTCGCCCCAGGCCAGGGCCACCCTCCGCCAGCGCGTCGATCGCTTGGACGACGCGAGCGTGCGTCGAGTCATCCAGTTGCCCGATCCACTCGATGACTTCGTCGACGACATAGATTTCCCAATCCTGCCCACCCATCACCCGAGTATAGCGATCACTATACCCCACGAACGGGCGAACGCCGGGCGAGACCGTCACCTTCGGCGAACCACCGGTTTCTGTCGGACCCCTTCGCTACGGTGACCGCTCCGGCACTGGGGTAGGTGGACATGGCTCACTTCGGCGTGCTCGGGCCGCTCGCCATCGAGGGGCCGCCCGGGCACTGGATCACGCTGCGCGGCGACCGGCAGCGCACGCTGCTGGCCGTGCTGCTGCTCAACGCGAACCAGCACGTCCACGTCGACGTCCTGGTCGAAGCGCTGTGGCCGGAGCGGCCGCCGAAGTCCTACGCCTCCAACCTGCACACCTACCTTTCGCGGCTGCGCGAGCGGATCGACGGCCTGCGCGTCGACCACGGGCCGCTCGGCTACCGGCTGTGCGTCGAGCCCGCCGAGCTCGACCTGCTCGTCTTCCGGGCGGCCGTCGCGGACGGGCAGCGGGCCGGAGACGCAGTCGCCGCGTCGCGGCACTACCGGCGGGCGCTCGCGCAGTGGCGCGGGCCCGTGCTGGCCGGGCTGCACGTCCCGCGGCTCGACGCCGACGTCGCGCGGCTGGAGTCCGAGCGGCTCGCCGTGTTCGAGGACTGCGTCGACGCCGAGCTCACCGCGGGGCGCCACGGCGAGCTGACCGGCGAGCTGCAGGCCATGATCACCGAACACCCGCTGCGCGAACGGCTGGCCGCGCAGCTGATGATCGCGCTGCACCGGGCCGGGCGGCAGGGCGACTCGCTGGAGATCTACCGGCGGCTGCGGACGACGCTGATCGAGGAGCTGGGCGTCGAACCGGGTGCCGAGGCCCGCCGCGTGCACGCCGCCGTCCTGCGTGGGGAGGACCCGGTGCCGCGCATGCCGCCGCCGGTCTGGCCGGTGTGCCAGCTGCCGCCGGACATCGCGGACTTCACCGGCCGCGAGGCCGAGCTGGCCGAGCTGACCGGCGTGCTGGGCGGCGACACCGGCGTCCCGGTGGCCGTGCTCAGCGGCGAACCGGGCGCGGGCAAGAGCACCCTCGCCGTCCGCGCGGCGCACCGGCTGCGGGCGCGGTTCCCCGACGGCCAGCTGTACGTGCCGCTGGGGCGTGACATCGGCGAGGTGCTGGCTGACCTGCTGCGTGCGCTCGGGGTGCCCGGCCCGGCGGTGCCGGACGACGTCCGCGCCCGCGCGGCCGTGTTCCGCGGCCGGCTGGCCGACCGGCGGGTGCTGGTGGTGCTCGACGACGCCGTCGACCCCGAGCACGTCCGCGCCCTGCTGCCGGGCACGCCGGGCTGCGCGGTGCTGGTCACCAGCAGGCAGCGGCTGAGCGGGCTGGCCGGCGCGCACCGGCTGGCGCTCGGCCCGCTGTCCGACGCCGAAGCGGCCGAGCTGCTGCACCGCCTCGCCGGGGCGCGCGTGGCCCGCGAGCGCGCGGAGGCGGGGCGGATCATCGCGGCGTGCGCGCGGTTGCCGCTGGCCCTGCGGATCGCGGGCAGCAGGCTGGCCATCCGCCCGCACCTGCGGCTCGGCGAGCTGGCCGACCGGCTGGAGGACGAGGTCCGCCGCCTCGACGAGCTGACCGTGAGCGACCTCGCCGTCCGGAGCAGCATCGCGCTGAGCCACGACGGGCTGCGGCCCCCGGCGCGGCGCGCGTTCCGGCTGCTGGGGCGGTGCCGGCTGGTCGACCTGCCGGCGTGGGCGGTCACGACGCTGATCGGCACCCCGGACGCCGACGAAGCGGTCGAAGAGCTCGTCGAAGCGAGCCTGCTCGAGACGCGCGGCCCGGACGCGACCGGCGAGGGCCGGTACCGGATGCACGACCTCGTCCGGTTGTACGCGGCCGAGGAGCGGGCCGGCGAGGGCGGCACGGCGACGGTGCTGGCGGCGACCCTCGCGCTCGCCGACGCCGCCGCGGCCCGGCTGCCGCGCACGGTGCCGATGCCGGCGGTCGCCCACTCGCCGTTGCCGCAGCCGTTGCCGGACGCGCTGGTGTCGCGGCTGCTGGAGCGTCCGGAGGACTGGTTCTCGGCCGAGCGCGCGAACCTGGCGCGGCTGATCGGCTCGCTGCCCGCCCGGGAAGCGTTGCTGCTGCTGGACAAGCTGAGCGTGTACCTGTACCTGCACGGGCACTACGCGGACCTGCGCGCGGCGTACGAAACGGTGCTGGCGGCCGCGGAAGACCGCGCGACGGCGGTGCTCGCGGAGGCGAACCTGGCCCTGCTGCGGCACACGCGCGGCCAGTACCTCGAGGCGGCGTCCGCGTACCGCTCGTGCGCGAAGGAGCTCGAAGCCATCGGCGACCGGAGTACGCACGCGTGGGTCGCGGCGAACCTGGCGCACTGCCTGATCGGGCTGGGCCGCGCCGAAGAGGCGTTGCACACGGCCGCCGAGGCCCGCGAACTGTTCACTGTGGACGGTCAGCAGGAGGCGCACCTGGTCCGGGCGGCGGAGTCGGCGGCCCTGCTGCGGCTGGGCCGGGTGGCGGACGCGCACGGGGTCGGCGAGCTGGCGCTCGCGGCGGCCCGCGAAACGGACGATCCGCGCCGGATCGGCATGGCATTGCACGACTTCGCGTGGTCGGCCCTGCTGACGGGCGCCGACGCGCAGGCGGCGACGGCGATCGAAGAGTCGGTGGCGCTCCTGCGCGGCACGGTGGCGCGTTCGGCGTTGGCCAAGTCGTTGCGCACGCTGGGCGCGATCTCGGCGGCGACGGGCTCACGGCCCCGTGCGACGGCGGCGTTCGAGGAAGCCCGGGCGCTGGCTCGCGACCTCGACGAGCGCCCCCGGGAGTTGTCGTGCACCCGGGCGATCGCGGCGAGCTGGATCGGCGAAGGCTGCGCGCCGGAGGCGATCCCGGTGTTGCGGGCGTGCCTGGCGGAGTTCCGCGCGATGGGCGGCCGGTCGGCGACGGGGTTGACTTGGCTGGTCCTCGCCCGGGCGTGCGAAGCAGTGGGCGACTCGGCAGCGGCGGCGGAAGCGGCCGAGGAGGCGGAGAGCCTGGCAGACCCCCGGGACGCGAGCGCGGCCGCCTTGCGGCGGGCACTGCTCGCGCTGACCGAGCCGGCCCTCCCGTGACCGCGCCCGGCCGACGCAAAACGGGGTGGTGCCGCCCCCTCGCGGCACCACCCCAGCCCACGGACGCCGGGCCCCGCGACCGGCGTCACCCCCAGAGGGCTAGTGACCCTTGCGGGCCTTCGCGTACCGGTTGATCGCCGGCAGCCACGACAGCACCACGGCCACCAGGCCCGTCGCCAGCACCAGCCACGCCACCGCCCGGATCGCCGCCGTTCCGCCCTCGACGTCCGTCGCCAGGCGCAGAGCCAGGCCCGCGTTGGCCAGGGCGGTCAGCGTCAGCAGCACCCGCACCCACACCGCTGCCCGCAGTGCCAGCAGCGCCCACACCAGGAGCAGCACGCCGAAGAAGATCGCCACCGCGCCGCGGACCTGGAGCGTGCTCTGCACCTCGTCCAGGGCCGCCTGCAGCAGGGCGCCGCCGTCGGCCTTGACCGACTCCGCCGACGCGCCGGTGATCGACGCGATCGTCTCCGCCGCGACGTCGAGCGCCAGGTCGCGGCCGCCGGCGAAGTACAGGACCCCGTCGACGATCGCCGCCAGCGCCGACAGCACGGCCACCCCCACCAGCGCCAGCAGCGCTCCGGGCCGGGACGGTGCCGCGACCGGGGCAGGCTGGGGAAGCCCGGTCGCGGCATCGGGATAGGAAGTCACAAGCTCGTTCTCCTCGAAAATCGACACGAGGGGGCGTAACAACCACCCCCACGAGCGATAGTGGAGAAGAGCACCACACGGAACGCACACAGAACCGCGCGGAAGTCAGTCCTCGCAGGTTCCCGCGGTCGCCCGGAACAGCTGCGCCCGTTCGCCGCCCAGCGGGCGGACGTGCACCGGCGGGTCCGCCGCCGGCAGCCACACCGACTGACCCCGCCGCAGCTCGACCTTCTCGCCGTCGTCGGCCGTCACCAGCAGGTCGCCCGCCGTGCACAGCAGGATCTGCGGGCCCACGCTGTCGACCGAGATCTCGTCGTCCTGGCCCGCGGCCCACTCGACGCGCGACAGCTCGAACTCCGGCGCGTCCGTGTGGTAGACCGCCATCCGGCCGCCGGCGTCGCCGCACTGGACCGGCATCTCGCCGCACGCGAAGTCGACCACGCGCAGCAGCTCCGGCACGTCCACGTGCTTCGGCGTCAGCCCGCACCGCAGGATGTTGTCCGAGTTCGCCAGGATCTCCACGGCCGTGCCGTGCAGGTACAGGTGCAGGTTGCCGGCCGGCAGGTAGATCGCCTCGCCCGCGCGCAGGGTCAGCCGGTTCAGCAGCAACGCCGCCAGTACGCCGGCGTCGCGCGGGTGCGCCTCGCCGAGCTCCAGGATCGTCCGGCACTCGACCGCGAACTCGCCGTGCTCCTGGACGTGCTTCACGCACGCGTCGAGCACCTCCGGCAGCAGCGAGTCCAGCGCGGACTGCGGCAGCGTGATCCACGTCGTGAACAGCGCCCGCAGCCCCGACGGGTCCGGCTGGGCCTCCAGCAGGCCCGTGTACTTCGCCAGCCCGGGCGTCTCGATCGCCTTCAGCAGCTTCACCGTGCGGTCCGGCGCGCGGAACCCGGCCAGCGCGTGGAACTCCGTGAGCGCGCAGACCAGCTCCGGCTTCGCCGTCGGGTCCGGGTAGTTGCGGTTGGCCGCGTCGCGCGGGATGCCCAGCTTCTCCTCGCGGGCGTGCCCCTCCGCGGCCTGCGCCGCCGACGGGTGCGCCTGCATCGACAGCGGCTCCTCGGCCGCGAGGATCTTCAGCAGGAACGGCAGCCGCCCGCCCCACCGCTTCGCGCACCGCTCGCCGAGCTGCGTCACCGGGTCGGCGTCCACCAGCTCGAGCAGGCTCCGCTCGGTCCCGTCGGGGCCGATGACGTGCGACGGATCACCCGGGTGGGCGCCCATCCACAGCTCGGCCTCGGGGTGCGGCGCGGGTACCGGACGGCCCAGCAGCTCGGGGATCGCCGTCCGCGATCCCCAGGCGTAGGGCCGCACCGCGTTGCGCAGCAGCTCCACTGTCACCTCAACTCCACTCCTTCGGCGCCGGCCGGGGCCGGTGCTCGGCGGGTCTCACGCCGTCGCGGGCGCGAAGCGGCCCGCGCCGCCGATGCTCCCCGCCGCCAGCCCGAGATAGACCGCCGCCAGTTCGAACCGCAGCGCCAGCACCGCGGCTCGCACGATTTCGTCCGCCTCGATCTCCTCGGCGGGTGCGATGACGTCCGCACCGGGCAGCAGATCCTCGGCTTGGTAGCGCGCCGCGTCCGTGGCCGGACCGGTCCGCACCGAGAGGAGCAGCACCCGGGTCGGGATGTCACCTGATGGATCGTCCGGATCGGCGAAGATGTCACGCTCCGCGCCACTCGATTGCGCGGCCCGCCGCAGTGCGGGACGCGCAAGAGCCTGACGATAGTCCTCGACGTCGCACACCGTAGCCGCATGGGCGGCGAACGCGTGCGCAGCGTGTTCACCGACGGCGACCGCGACCGGGTCCAGCCCCCACAGCAGCGGCACGCGGTCGGCGACCCGCAGCGCGAGCGCCTTGGCCGGGTTCGCGAACGACTCCCGGGCCAGGTAGTCCTTCTCGGCTTCCAGGTCGAGCTGGTCGGCCAGCACCTGGACGTCGGAGATCAGCAGGCCCAGCGCGTTCGCGGTGAGCAGCCCGGCGGCCAGGCCGCGCGGGAACGCCAGTTCCGGCGGCACCGGGATCCGCGGCGCCAGCAGCACGCCCTTGCCGGCGACGGCGGCCGCCACCGGGCCTTCCGCCGGCGCCGAGAGCACGACGGAGGCGCCGTAGCGCGCGGCGCGCTCGAGCGACGCGGCGAGCTCGCGGTCGCCGGGGTCGTCGGTGTGCGCGAAGACGACGTCGAGCGCGCCGATCCAGCTCGGCACCACCTCGGCGACGACGACCGGCACCGGGCACGACGGCGTCAGCAGGGCCGCCAGCAGCCGCGTGAGCGTGCGGCTCACGCCCGGCCGGTCGATCAGCACGAGGGCGCGCGGGCGGCCCATGTCGAGCCGCTCGGACAGCTCCAGCTCGGCGGCCAGCTCGGCGGTCGCGCGCACCTGGGCGCCCGCCATCGCCGCGGCTCGGAGCAGCCCCGCGCTGTCGGCCTCGGCCAGCCGCGCGGGGTCGTCCAGCAGGGTGTCGTCAAGCACTGTCGGCATCGGACTTCCCGTTGTCCCCGGGCAGGGTCGCCTCGTCCAGGAGCAGCACCGGGATGCCGTCACGGACCGGGTACACCCGGCCGCACTCCGTGCACGTCAGCGCGTCGGCCTCGGGGTCGCCCGGCGCGCCGGGACGCAGCGGGGCGTGATCGGGCGACGGGCACGCCAGGATCTCGAGGAGCTGGGCGTCGAGCGTGATGGCCATGGTTCCTCCATACCACGCAGAGGGGTGTGGTGAAGGGCACCTTCCGGACACGGTTGCGGCGCCCTCCACCGGGGACGGTCAGTTGCGGATGATCGCGAGTACCTCGTCCACCAGCCCTTGCACGGCCTCGGCGTTCGCGGCTTCGACGTTCAGCCGGAGCAGCGGTTCGGTGTTCGACGGGCGCAGGTTGAACCAGGCGCCGCCCGGCAGCTGCACGGTGAGGCCGTCCAGCTCGTCGACCTCGACGCCGGAGCGGGTGCCGAAGGTGTCCTTGACGGCCATCATCTTGGCGACCTGGTCGTCGACCGTGGAGTTGATCTCCCCCGAAGCCGCGTAGCGCGAGTACGCGCTGGTCAGCTCGGACAGCGGACCGGTCTGCTCGCCGAGCGCGGCGAGGACGTGCAGCGCGGCCAGCATGCCGGTGTCGGCGCGCCAGAAGTCGCGGAAGTAGTAGTGCGCGGAGTGCTCGCCGCCGAAGATGGCGCCGGTGCGGGCCATCTCGGCCTTGATGAACGAGTGGCCGACGCGGGTGCGGACCGGCTTGCCGCCGTGCTCGGCGACGATCTCCGGCACGCCCTTGGACGTGATCAGGTTGTGGATGATCGTGCCGCCCGGGTCCTTCGCCAGCTCGCGCACGGCGACCAGCGCGGTGATCGCGCTCGGCGAAACCGGCTCGCCGCGCTCGTCGACGATGAAGCAGCGGTCGGCGTCGCCGTCGAACGCGACGCCGGCGTCCGCGCCGACCTCGCGCACCTTGGCCTGCAGGTCGACGATGTTCGCCGGGTCCAGCGGGTTGGCCTCGTGGTTGGGGAAGCTGCCGTCGAGCTCGAAGTACATCGGCACGACCTCGATCGGCAGACCGTCGAAGACGGTGGGGACGGTGTGCCCGCCCATGCCGTTGCCGGCGTCGACCACGATCTTCAGCGGCCGGCTGCCCGACAGGTCGACGAGGTTGCGCAGGTAAGCGGCGTAGTCGGCGAGGACGTCCCGCTCGCTGACGGTGCCGCGCTGGCCCTCGAACTCGGGCACGCCCTGCTCGACGGTGTCGCGGATCTCGGCGAGGCCGGTGTCCTGGCCGACCGGCGACGCGCCCGCGCGGCACATCTTGATGCCGTTGTACTTGGCCGGGTTGTGGCTCGCGGTGAACATCGCGCCCGGCAGGTTCAGCGAACCCGAGGCGAAGTACAGCTGGTCGGTGCTGGCCAGCCCGATGCTCACGACGTCGAGGCCCTGCGAGGTGACGCCCTCGGCGAAGGCCGCCGACAGCCCCGGCGACGAGTCCCGCATGTCGTGCCCGATCACCACGGCCGGCGCTTCCGGCTTGATGAGCAGGGCGAACGCGGCGCCGAAGTCGCGGACGAGGTCCGCGTCGAGCTGCTCGCCGACCACGCCGCGAATGTCGTAGGCCTTCACGATGCCCGAAAGGTCTGGCACGCCGTCTCCCCGCGAATAGTCGTCCCGGCGCCCGCTGCGCCGCGCGGAAAGCCTACCGGCGGGGTGGGTGGGTTACGCGTTCAGGCGCGACCGGGGAGGACCCGCAGGTGGCCGCGGCGCCCGGACGGGCCCTCCGGCTCGGGAGCGGGGGCCGGTTTGCCGGGGCGGCCGGCCTCGCGCACGGCTTCGGCCAGCGCCGTCAGCTCGTCGGCCGACGGGTCCGGCGCGGCGAAGGCGCCTTCGTGCCGGACAACTTCCCAGCCCTTGGGGACGGTCAGCCGCAGCGCGTGGGCTTCGCAGAGGTCGTAGGAGTGCGGCTCGGAAGCGGTGGCCAGAGGACCGACGACGGCGGTGGAGTCGCTGTAGGCATACGTCAGCGTGGCCACAGCCGGCTCGAGGCAGCCGGTACGCGAACACTTCCGTACGTTCCGCACGATCGGAAACGATAGCGCGTCGCCGCAAGGTAGGAGGAGCGACACGCGCTGGGACGCGCCGACCGCATAGACTTCCGGGGTGGCGACGGCTCGTGACTACCGACAGCGGCGGCGTTCGCGACGGGACCGGCACGGCCGGGGCCTGCGCGGGACGCTGTACCCGGCGACCCTGCCCGCCGCCGCGAGCCGCGCGGAACGGTTCGACGCGCTGGTGCTCGACGCGCTCGAGCCGATCGAAGCCCGCTGGCGCCACGAGCTGACGAAGCTGGACGTGGCGGTCGACGACGTGCCCGAGGTCCGCGAGAACGGCCGGGCGCCATCGGACGGCGTGCTGCACGACGGCGCGGTGCCGCTGTCGCGCCTGGTCCCGGCGGGGGTGGACCGGACGGGCATGCCGACGCGGGCCCGGATCGTGTTGTACCGGCGGCCGCTGGAGGCGCGGGCGAAGGACCCGTCGGAACTGGCGGACCTGGTGCACGACGTGCTGGTGGAGCAGGTGGCGGGGTATCTCGGCGTGGAGCCGGACGTCATCGAAGGCGAGTAGCGGCGGGCTGAGGCTCGCTGCGCACCGCCGGCCGGCAACGCAAGCTCTGCCGCGGCAGAAGGCAAAGACTGTCCTCGCCGGACGGGCAGGCTCTGGGATGACCCGGGCTTCCGAGTCTCGTCACGTTGTCGAGGTGGGCCGCTGGGGCAAGCGCCGCCGGCCTGGGACCGCCGTCAACAGCGTGAACAGCACCGCCGCCAGCTGGGCCAGCAGCAGCAGGTTCCGTTCCGTGCCCGGGAACTCCACCGTCACCTCCGACGACGCCGGTGGTACCGACACCGCCACCTGGTGCCCCCACGCCGGCACGATCGGCACGCTCTTGCCGCCCACCGAGGCCTTCCAGCCCGCCTCCTGCTCCGCCGCCAGGACCAGCAGCCGCCCGGTCGGGCCGTCGGACACCCGGACCCGCACGTCCGGCAGCCCCGCCTGGACCGGTGCCACGCCCGGTGCGTTCCCCGGCGCCCCGCCGCCCGTCACCGCCGCCTTGGCCTGTTCCGGGGAGATCAGGATCACCTGACCGGCCGGTGGGAGCAGGCGCAGCACGCCGCGGCCGTCGGACGTCGGCGCGGTCACCGAGACCAGGTCCTTCGCCAGCGGCGGGTACGCCTGCGGGTCGACGCCCGCCGGGAGGACCACGAACTGCACTCCCGCGGCCGCCGCGGCGGCGAATGTCCGCTGGACCGCCGCCGCGTCGCCCTGGCCGAGGTCTCGGCGCCAGGTCGCCAGCCGCGTCGGCGTGCCGGGTGTCGGCGCGAGGTCGTCGTCGCCGTAGTGGGGCAGGCGGCCGCCGATCTGGCGGGTCGCGTCGGCCGCCAGGTCCAGCACCGACCGGCCGGACACCGCGAGCTCGGCGGACACCTCCGGCGCGAGCGCGGGCCGTTCGCCCGCCCGGAGCGGACCCTGGCCGCCGACGACGACCGCGCCCGCCGCGAGCGCGAGGAACACCACGACCCCGGCGACCGCGAACACCTTCGGCAGCCACGGCGACGGCACCCCGGCCGAGCCGCCGCGCTGCCACGAACCGAGCACCACCCACAGCAGCCCGGCGCCGACGATCAGCAGCGGCACGCCGGCGTAGCCGTGCGCGGGTGAGCCACCCTGCATCGGCGTCGCCGCCACCAGCCGCACCAGGACCAGCCCGCCCGCGCCCAGCGCGGCCAGCGCGAGCCCGCCCGCGGCGAGCTTCGTCGGGCGGACGACGATCGCGATCAGGGCCGCCGCGATCACCGCGACGCCGATCGGCCACGCGCCGGGGCCGCCGGGGTCGAGGCCGGCCAGGTCGGTGCCGGACACCGTCGCCGCCGCGCCGCCGAGGCCCTGCACCAGCAGCTCCGGGTGCCGCAGCAGCACCGTCGGCCACGGCAGCAGCAGCGCCAGCGGCAGCAGTACGACGATGCCGACCGACGCGATGCGCCGCGCGAGCCCGGTCGGCGCCGGCAGCACGACGAAGCCGATCAGCAGCCCGGCGAGCGCGAGCCCGTGCGCGAGCGGGGAGAACGCGCCGAGTACCGCCACCCCGATCGCCGACAGCGCGGAGACGTGCAGCCAGCGCGTGTCCGCGCGGACCAGCAGCCCGGCGATGCCCGCGGCCACCAGCGGCAGCGCGAGGTGCACCACGACGACGTCGAGCCGGCCCTGCGCGACGCCGGCGGTCGCGGCGGGCAGCAGCGCGTACGTCGCGGCGACGACCGCGCGGACCCAGCGGCGCACACGCAGCCGCCGAGTCGCGACATACGCCGCCATCGCCGACAAGGGGATGTCGCCGAGGAGCAGGATCGCCACGAACGCGGCCGGACCGCCGATCGGGGCGAACACCGCGCCGAGCGCGCCGAGCACCGGGAGCGTCGCCGACGCGGGCGCGCCGGTGCCGCCCGCGATCGCGTGCCACGGCGTCAGGTACGACGACCAGAGCTCGCCCAGGCCGCCGACCGGGAGCAGCTTGCCGCCGAAGAGGTCGAGCCCGAGCCGGGCGCGGTTGACGACCAGGCCCAGCGCGGTCATCACGACGAGCAGCACGACCGGCGGCGCGAAGACCGTCGCCGCGAGCACGCGCCGCCGGTTCACCTCGACGAAGACGATCTCGGGCTCGGGTTCTTCGGCGGGTTCTTCGGTCTCGGCGACCGCTTCGGGCGCCGGGGTTTCCGGCAGCGTGACGGCGACGAGCGTGCCCGGCTTGCGCAGCCCGTTGCCCCGCGAGCTGAGCCCGCGCAACGCGCCCGCCGGCAGCGCGTCCGGCCCGACCGGACGGGTCTCACGCGCGTCGAGCGCCTCCGGCGTCACCCACGCGGACTCGGTTTCGACGGTCTCGGGCACGCGGCCGAGCGCGACGTCTTCCTCGACGCCGCGGCGGACCAGCCCGACGACCCCGGCGCGCACGGCGTTGCGCAGCCGCGTCCCGCGGCCGGTGAAGAGCCCGCGAACCGTGCCCGGCCGCGGATTCCGCCGTCGGCGCGCCCGGGCGGCGCGCAATCCGCCGCGTCCACTGAGGAGGTACGTCGCCGCCGCGAATTCCGCGCGGGCTTCGCCGGTGCGGCGCAGCAGGACGAAGGCGAGCGCGCGCAGCAGGGAGAGCAGCGGGAGCCGGATCATGCCCAGCCAGAAGGAAAACGGCGAGCAGTTCACCAGGAACACGCGCAGCCCGTGGGCGCGGTTCGCGGTCGCGAGCGGGGTGGCGACGGCGTCGGCCGCGCGCTGCCCGGTGGTGACGGCGCGCGCGTGCCGCACCCGCGCGGTCGGCACCGAGAGGACGAGCCCGCCGGCGGCGTTGGCGCGCCAGCCGAAGTCGAGATCCTCGCGCAGCAACGGGAAATCGGGGTCGAAGCCGCCGAGGTCGTCCCAGGCGTCGCGGCGCACGAGCGAGCCGGCGCTGGGCACGGCGAGCACCTCGGCGGGTTCCTCGCCGAGCGCGGCGATCTGCTGGCGGTGGCCGGAGGCGTCGGTGGACAGGCCCGCTTCGACGATCAGCCGCGGGTCGGTCCAGTCGAGGCCCAGCGCGCCGAGCACGGTCGCCGACGGGGTTTTGGTGGCGACGCGCAGGAGTTCGTCGAGGCAGTCGGGCTCGGGGGCGCAGTCGTCGTGGAGCAGCCACAGCCACGAACCGGGGTCGCCCCAGCGTTCGGTGGCGTGCGCGACGGCTTCGGCGACCGCGGCGGCGAAGCCGGTATCGCTCGAAAGTGTGATGACCCCGGAGAGCACGGGCGAAGAATCCGGGCCGGGATCGGCGGCCGCTTCGGCGAGCAAGCGCGGGGTGGCGTCGGTCGATCCGGTGTCGACGGCGAGCACGTGCCGGGGCCGGACGGTGCTGCGGCGCAACGAGGAAAGCGCCAGCGGTAGCCAGTTTTCGCCGTTGTGACAGACCACAATGGCCAGAACGGGCGCGGTGCGCAGGACGGGCGGCGCGGCGGTTCGGGGCAACGAACACTCCGGTTCAGGCGGCGGATCGGTGCGGCCACCCTACGGCCCCGGTCCGTCACCCGGTGGTGAACCCACGCCGTGCGCCCACGCAGTGGTACTGCGTGGGCGCACGATCAAGACAACTGCCGGTCGAAGCCGCACGCTCAACGCGAGCACGGCGGGGGTCCGGGGGCTTGCCCCCGGGCGGGGTCTGGGGGTTGCACCCCCAGAAGACACTGAAACGAGCGATCGTGGTTCGCGCGTTCCGCGAACACACCCCTCCCTAAATCGCTCGTTTCTTCAGCTTCCGGCGCTCCCGCTCGGACAGACCACCCCAGATGCCGAAGCGCTCGTCGTGGGCCAGCGCGTACTCAAGGCACTCGTCCTTGACCTCGCAGCCCAGGCAGATCCGCTTGGCTTCGCGGGTGGAGCCGCCCTTCTCGGGGAAGAACGCCTCCGGGTCCGTCTGCGCGCACAGGGCGCGTTCCTGCCAATCCTGCTCTTCTTCGGTGGCATCGATGAGCTCGGTGAGATCTCCCAGAGCTTGCTCCGGGATCTCGCCCCAACCCATGACGTGCCCCCATTCCTTCCCATCGGCTTCCAACCGCACGTCCGCCTCCTCGCTCCCTAGCACTCCCCAGGCTGGCGGTGGTGAAACGACACCCGCCGTCCCCTCTAGGCGGCGAATGACATCACTGTGATTACACCCGTGTAGTGCGGTCAGGTCAAGCGGAGTAGCGAGTTCGGGGGACGTTCGGGCCCGATCGCGCAAGGGGACACGCCGGTAACTTCACACCGGGCATACGGAAGACTGGAAGCGTGCAGAAGTCAGCAGTGCGCCCCAGCCCGGTCTTCCTCGGCATCCTCGCGCTCACCGTCGCCGGCGGCGCGATGGCCGCGTTCGGCGACGTGAGCAGCATCCTGCTCCGCGATCGCGACCCGCTCTTGATCGCCGGCGTGGTGATCTTCGTCGCCGCCGGCTGGGTGGCGTCGTTGTCGCTGCACGAGTTCGGCCACGCGATGGTCGCTTACCGCGGCGGTGACTACAGCGTCGCCCACAAGGGTTACCTCACGCTCGACGTGCGGAAGTACACCGACCCGGTGCTGTCGATCGTGCTCCCGCTCGTCTTCCTCATCATCGGCGGCATCCCGCTGCCGGGCGGCGCGGTGTGGATCAACCGCGGTGCCCTGCGTTCGCGCGGGACGTCGACGTGGGTGTCGCTGGCCGGGCCGCTGAGCAACCTCGCGGTCGGGGCGGCGCTGGCGTTGGTCGTCGCGCTGGTCCCGATGTCAGGTGGCCTGGTCGCCGCGATGTCCTACCTCGCGCTGCTGCAGGTGGTGACGTTCATCCTCAACATCCTGCCGATCCCCGGCCTCGACGGCTGGGGCGCGATCGAGCCGTACCTGCCGCCCCAGGCGCGTGCCTTCGGCGCGCAGATCCGCCCCTGGGCCCCGATCATCCTGTTCGCGATCTTGTGGTTCTTCAAGCCGGCCAACGCCGCGCTGTGGGACGGCGCCTACTCGATCTTCGACGCTCTCGGCGGCAACAGGTTCGGCGCCAGCGCCGGAGCGAGCCTGTTCCGGTTCTGGGACTGAGGTTTGGACCGGGCGCCGCGCGGGAAGATCACGTGCGGTGCTCGGTCAGCCAGACGTGCGCTCGTTTCCAGACCTCACGCAACCCCGACCGCTCCCCGAGGTAGTCCCCCGCCGCGCCCACGACCGGCAGCATGCCCAGCGCTCGGTGGAAGAAGTTTCCCCGCGGGCGCTTCTCCAGCTCCTCGGTGATCCCGAGCAGTCCGCGCCCCAGCCGCCACAGCGTCCGGCCGGCCGCCTTGATCGTCGCCTTGCCGTGCTTCTTCTCCGACGCCGTCAGGTCCTCGGTCAGGCGAGCCGCTTCGTCGGCCTCCGCCGCTTCGTCGTGCTCCGGGTGCTTGCCCGCCGCCAGGTCCGCGTCGATGGCGCGCTCGAACAGCACCCACGCGATCAGCCGGACCCTCGTACCGACGTCCGTCACGCCGTACTCGCCCGCGATCGCGCACAGCAGCAGCCCCTGCGACGCCGCTCCCAGCGTGTCCTGCACCGGGAGCCGGTCGGCCAGTGCGCCGCCCAGGCCCGGGATCGACGTCAGCAACGCCGTGAAGCGGCCGACGCGGTTCATCCACCAGCTCGACCGGTCGTAGCCCGTCATCCGGGCCCACGCCGCCGTGCCCGGCACCTTCACCGACGTCACGCCGTGGATCAGCTTCGCCTTGAGACCGGACTCGACCTCGGCGAGGTCTTCCTTCGCCCGGGCCTGCAGGCCGAACGGGTCGGACTCGCGCAGGGCGTCGAGCATCGGCCCGCACGCCCGCACGAACGGCCGCAGCACGGCCACGACCTGCTTGTCGGAGATCGCCTCAGCCACGTCCCGGTTTCCTTCCCGCCACCTGGCCCAGCCCGCCGCCCAGCACCAACGCGCCCGGCAGCGCGCTCGCGCCGAGCAGCACCAGCGCTCGCCAGTCCTGGATCAGCACCAGATCGCCGCCCGGGCCCAGCAGGCCGAGCCCGAACACGACGACCACCCACACCGCCAGGGGTACCCACGAAAGCCCGGGCCGCACCAGCTTCGCCGTCGTCGACACCAGCCACGGCGTGGTGACGGCGCCGACGACGACCGTCACCGGCAGCGGCACGACACCGATCCGCAGCGGCAGGAAGAACAGCTCCAGCACGGCCAGCAGCACCGTGTCGAAGACGAGCAGCACCAGGAGCAGCCGCTGGTCCAGGGTGAGGGGCTCCGGCACGGTCACAGCCCGCCGAACAGGTCGTCCGCCGCACCCTCGGCCGGCCCGTGCGCCAGCACGAACGAGTCGCGCGCCGGGATCGGCTGGGCGACTTCGTTCGTCAGCGCGAAGTACGGGACGGCGCCTTCGACCACCGCCAGCTGCGTCGCGTGCGCGCGCAGTGCCGCCAGCTTCGCGGGGACGTACGCGGCGACGTCGAGCGTCGTCGTGATCTCCTCGTCCGGTGTCGCGGGCAGCTCGTCGTCCGGCGGCACCGTGAACGCCGTGTCGCCGAGGGAACGCAGCTCGGCCAGACCGGTGCGGACGGCGTCACGCGAAGTAACGGTGTGGAACACCCGCGCCACCGACTCCGCGCGCGGCGCCGCGGCCATCGTGATCTCGTGGGCGCGGATGTGGTCGGGGTGGCCGTAGCCGCCGAAGGCGTCGTAGGTGACGACGACCTGCGGCCGGACCTCGTCGAGGACCTCCGCCAGCTGCGCGGCCTGCTCTTCGGCGCTGCCGCCGGTGAAGGCCCGCGGGTGCGACGCCGACGGCGTGCCCGCCATGCCCGAATCGCGCCACCGGCCGATGCCGCCCAGATAACGATGTCGTGACACCCCGAGCGCGGCGCACGCGCGCTGCAGCTCCGCGACGCGGTAGCCGCCCAGCTGGTCGGCGGCCCACGCGCCCAGCCCGGCCAGCTCGGGCAGGCCTGCCATGACCTCGCCTTCCTCACCGAGTGTGCAGGTCACCACGGTCACCTCGGCGCCTTCGGCGGCGTATCGTGCGATCGTGGCGCCGGTGGTGATGCTCTCGTCGTCGGGATGGGCGTGGACGAGCAGCAGCCTGCGCGGTACCGGGGAGATCACGGGTTGAGCGTAATTCCCGTGCTCCGACCTTAGTCGGGGACACCCTCGGTTATCCTCGCGCGAGTCGCGACCGCCGCGTCGCGATCGTCTGTACCCCCACGAAGGGCATCTTGGTGAGCACTGAAGCAACTTCGGCGGACGTCGCCGGCGTGTCCGGATCCGTTCTGTCGATCTCCGACCTCAACGTGTCGTTCCGGACCGAAGACGGCATCGTCAACGCCGTCAAGGGCATCGGCTTCGACGTCAAGCCCGGCGAGATCGTCGCCGTGGTCGGGGAGTCGGGATCCGGCAAGTCCGTCACGTCGATGTCGGTGCTGGGCCTGCTGCCCAAGACCAGCAAGATCGCCGGCGAGCTGCGCCTCGGCGAGCGCAACCTGGCGGATCTCAAAGAGAAGGACATGCAGAAGATCCGCGGCAACCAGGTCGCGATGATCTTCCAGGAGCCGATGACGGCCCTGAACCCGGTCTACACGGTGGGCTGGCAGCTGCGCGAGGCCCTGCGCTCGCACCTCGACATCTCCAAGGCCGCCGCGGACAAGCGCGCGGTCGAGCTGCTGGACATGGTCGGCATCCCGAACCCGCCGCTGCGGTTCAAGCAGTACCCGCACCAGCTCTCCGGCGGGCTGCGCCAGCGCGTCGTCATCGCGATGGCGATCGCCTGCGACCCGAAGGTCATCATCGCCGACGAGCCGACCACCGCGCTCGACGTCACCGTGCAGGCCGAGATCCTGGGCCTGCTGCGCAAGCTGCGCGACACCCTCGACACCGCGATCGTGCTGATCACCCACGACATGGGCGTCGTCGCCGACATGGCCGACCGCGTAATCGTGATGTACCAGGGCGAGATCGTCGAAGAGGCGCCGGTGCGCGAGCTGTTCGCCTCGCCCAAGGAGGACTACACCCGGCGGCTGCTCGCCGCGGTGCCGGTGCTCGGCCAGCGCCCCGAGGGCCGTCGCCTGCTCGACGACGCCGGGATCGCCACCGACAGCACCGAGGCGGCCAAGATCGCCGAGGAGATCCGGCTGGCCGACGAGGAGCTCGAGGCGGTGATCGAGGAGACCGCGCCCGCCCTCGAGATCAAGAACCTGGTGCTCGAGTACCCGGGCCGCCGCGGCCAGGGCAAGAACCGCGCGGTCGACGACGTCTCCCTGACCATCGCCAAGGGCGAGATCGTCGGCCTGGTCGGCGAATCCGGCTCGGGCAAGACGACGGTCGGCCGCTGCGCCATCCGCCTGCTCGACCCGACGTCGGGCACGGTGTCGATCGCGGGCAAGGACATCACGAAGATGTCGGCGAAGGAGCTTCGCCCGCTTCGCCGGTACTTCTCGATCGTGTTCCAGGACCCGGCGTCGACGCTGGACCCGAAGATGACGATCGGCGAGTCGATCGCCGAGCCGATGGTGCTGCACAAGGTGCTGTCCGGCAAGGAGCTGTCGGCGCGCGTGCGCTCGCTGCTCGACAAGGTCGAGCTGGGCGGGCACTACATGAACCGCTACCCGCACGAGCTGTCCGGCGGCCAGCGCCAGCGCGTGGCGATCGCCCGCGCCCTGTCGCTCGACCCGGCGCTGCTGATCGCGGACGAGCCGACGTCGGCGCTGGACGTGTCGGTGCAGGCCCGCGTGCTGGACCTGTTCCTGGACCTGCAGCAGTCGCTGCAGTTCGCGTGCCTGTTCATCAGCCACGACCTCGCGGTGGTCGACCTGCTGGCCGACCGCGTCGCGGTGATGCAGCACGGCAAGCTCGTCGAGGTCGGCACGCGTGACCAGGTGCTGCACTCGCCGCAGCAGGACTACACGCGCCGGCTCCTGTCGGCGGCCCCGGTGGCCGACCCGGTGCTGCAAGCCGAGCGCCGCGCGGCCTGGGAGGCCGGCAAGCTGGCCCCGGTCGCCGACTGACCCAGACGCGCCGAAGGGCCCGCACCCGCTCGGGTGTGGGCCCTTCGCCGTTCCCGGACCCGGGCGTCAGTGCCCCAGGACCTGGTACAGGAGGCCACAAACCGCGAGCCCGGTGCCGAGGCCGGCGAGGGGGCCGCCAAGCGACCCAGCGAGAACGCCGACCCCGACCGCGATCGCGAGGATCACGCCCCAGCGCAGCGGAAGGCGTTCATCTCCGTCCGATCCGCCGGTGCCGTTCTTGGTTGCCACGTGACCGCTCTCCTTCGGAAGTGATGCCGCTCCGGGCGGCCTTGACCCCACAGAAGCAGGAGCCGGAGCCGCGTTCAATCGGCACGCTACAAAGCGCTACTATGTTCACATTGCGCGCTACAAAGGAGGACGGGATGCCTCGCAGGCCTCGCCCGCTCAGTCCCGATGACGGCCCGCTGGCCGTCTTCGCCATCGAACTCAGGGCCCTGCGAGACAGCTGCGGACCGACGGCGCCCACCCCGGACGATATCGCCGGCAAGGAGAACATCCACCGCACGACGGTCTATGCCGCCTTGTCCGGCAAACGCGTCCCGAGTCGCGACGTGCTCGCCGCGATCGTCAAGCACTGGCGGGGTGACCAACCCGAATGGGCCGCCAAGCGCACCGCGCTCGAAAACGCGCTCAGCACGGCACGCCAACTCCAGGACCGAGGCGACCGTTCGACCGGAACGCCACGTCCCTCCGGCACCCCGGTCACCTGGGGCGACCTCGAGCGAACCGGAGTCACCTGGGGTGAACTGTCGAGCGGGCGCCCCACGCGCTCGACCGAAGACACCTCGGCTCTGCTCAGAGACTTCCAGGACGCCCTGAGGAAACTACGATATGCCTCTGGCATGACGATCCGTGAGATCGAGCGTGTGACCGCGCAGAATCACCACCCGGTACCGAAAAGCACCATTGCGCACCTGCTGAGCGGCAACGGTGTTCCACGCTGGGAAACCGTCGCCCAAGTGCTCAAGGCCCTGGGAGCCGAAGACGAGTTGGCCGAATGGCAGAGGCGGTGGGTCGATCTTCGGGGCTACAGCGATCCCGCGCGCCGGCTACGCGAGCTGCGCGACTCGTTCTGACCGAAACCGGACGAGGACCTCGGCGACCTCAGCCCACGCGGATGCGGGGGTCCAGGATGCCGTACATCAGGTCGGCCACCAGGTTCGCGATCACCACGCTCGCCGCGATCACCACCAGCCAGCCCATCAGCACCTGCGGGTCGTTCTTGTTGACCGCCTCCACCAGCAGCGTGCCCATGCCGTGCCAGTTGAACACCGTCTCGGTGATGATCGCGCCCGTCACCGTGGCGCCGAAGTTGACCGAGAACAGCGTCATCACCGGGATCAGCGCGTTGCGGAACGCGTGCCGCCAGATCACGCGGCTGTTCGAGACGCCCTTCGCCCGCGCTGTGCGGACGTAGTCGGCGCCCAGGACCTCCAGCATCGACGCCCGCTGGAAGCGGCTGTACGCGGCGAACGTGATGGCCATGATCGACAGCGTCGGCAGCAGGAACGCGCCGACGTACTTCGCGAGCGCGTCACCCACTCCGGTCGCCGAGAGGCTCTCCGGGCTCGTCGTGCGCAGCCACGGGTCGCCGAGGACGTCGGACAGGCCCAGGTCCCGCACCCAGCCGTTCAGGCGGATCGCGTAGCCCTTCAGGACGATCGCGATGCAGAAGATCGGCATCGAGAACATCAGGAACGCCAGCGTCGTCGCCAGGTAGTCCCAGATCGAGTACTGCTTGACCGCCGCGAGCACCCCGACCAGCACGCCGAAGACCAACGCCAGGATCGACGCGGCCAGCACCAGCTCGAGCGTCACGCGGAATGCCGCCATCACCTTGGGCGCCACCGGCTGGAACGCGTTGCCCTGCGCGATGGAGATGCCCCAGTCGCCGGTGAGGAAGTGGCCGAGCCAGGTGAAGTACCGCGCGACCACGCCCTGGTCCAGGCCGAGCTTGTGCTCGGTGTCGGCGATCGCCTGGAGGTTGATCCCCGGCTTGCTGCGCAGCTCGCCGAGCGGGTCGCCGGTGTTGGCCACCATGACGAAGCAGAGGAACGTGCCGACCAGCAGGACCGGAACGGAGATCGCCAGCCTGCGGAGCACGTAGAGCACGAGATTCATCCGAAACCCCCAGTTCCGGCGATCGTCGCGCGAAAACGGACGCGGGGGCGACCGGAACCCGGTCACCCCCGCGTCGGCGTTCAGGCCTTCATTCTCCGCTGCCGCGGGTCGAAGGCGTCGCGAAGACCGTCACCGATGAAGTTGATCGTCAGTGAAATCAGCACGAGCACGATGAACGGCCCGAAGAACAGCGCCGGCCGCGTCTGCAGCTGGGCGTAGTTCTCCAGGATGACGCGGCCGAGCGAGGTGTCCGGCAGCTGCACACCGAGGCCGATGAACGACAGCGCGGCTTCCGCCAGCACGGCCTGCGCGACCGCGAGGGTCGCGTTGACCGTGATGCTGCCGACCATGTTCGGCACCAGGTGCTTGAAGATGATCCGGAACGTGCCGGCACCCGAAGCGCGAGCCGCGTCGACGAACTCGCGCTGGGACAGCGACATCGCTTCGGCGCGGGTGATCCGGGCGATCTGCATCCAGCCGAACGCCGCCAGCACCAGCGCGACGATGTACCAGGAGCCGCTCCCGAACACCTTCGCCAGGATGGCCGCCGCGGCGATCTGCGGGATGATCAGGAACAGGTCCGTCACCCGCGAGACCGCGGAGTCGGTGAACCGGCGCAGGTAGCCCGCGAGCGCGCCGAGCACGACACCGACCACGGTCGACAGGATCGACACCGTGAGCGCGATGAGCAGCGAGAACTGGGTGCCGCGCAGGATCTGCGACACCATGTCCTTGCCGACCTGCGTGGTGCCCAGCGGGAAGTCGGCGCTCGGCTTCGCGAAGGACGGGAAGGAGCTGTCCTCGTAGCTGTGCTTCCAGAAGAGCGGCAGGATGATGCTGAGCAGCACGATCAGCACCAGCACCGCGGTCGACGCCATGGCCAGCTTGTGGTGCAGGAACTTCCGGAGCACCAGCTTGCCCTGGCTCCGGGGTTCGGGCAGCGCTTCCGGCGGGAGCGTGCCGTCCTTGGTCGCGGTTTCGCTCGCCAGGAGGGAGTTCAAGTCAGCCAACGCGAATCCTCGGGTCCAGGATGCCGTACACCAGGTCGGCGATCAGGTTGGCGACGATCACGCTGGTGGCGATGACCACGAGCCAGCCCATCATCACCTGAGTGTCGTTCTTCGAGACGGCTTCCACCAGCAATGTGCCCATACCGTGCCAGTTGAACACCGTTTCGGTGATGATGGCGCCGGCGAGGACCGAGCCGAAGTTCACCGAGAACAGCGTCGTCACCGGGATCAGGGCGTTGCGGAACGCGTGCCGGAAGATGACCCGGCCGTTGCCGAGGCCCTTGGCGCGCGCGGTGCGGACGTAGTCCGAGCCCATCACCTCGAGCATCGACGCCCGTTGGAACCGGCTGTACGCGGCGAAGCTGATCGCCATGATCGACAGCGTCGGGAGCAGGTAGGCGCCGATGGTGCTGGTTATGAAGTCGCCGACGCCGTCCGTTTTCAGCTGTTCCGGGCTGGTCGTGCGTAGCCACGGGTTGCCGAGGACGTCTTGCAGGCCGAGGTCGCGGACCCAGCCGTTGATCTCGATGGCGTAGTTCTTCAGCACGATCGCGACGCAGAAGATCGGCATGGAGAACAGCAGGAAGGCCAGCGTGGTGGCCAGGTAGTCGATGATCGAGTACTGCTTCACCGCGGCGAGCACGCCGACGATGATGCCGATGACCAGCGCGAGGATCTCGGCTCCGACGACCAGCTTGAACGTGACACCGAACGCGGCCATCACCTTCGGCGCGACCGGCTGCAGCGCGTTGCCCTGCGCGATGGACGTGCCCCAGTCACCCGACAGGAAGTCGCCGAGCCAGTTGAAGTACCGCGGGACGACGCCCTGGTCCAGGCCCAGCTTGTGGGAGAGCGCGTCGATCGCGTCCTTGCTCAGCTGCGGGTTGTTGCGGAGCTCGCCGAGCGGGTCACCGGTGGCGGCGACCATCACGAACGACAAAAAGGTCCCGACCAGCAGGACGGGAATCGATATCGCCAGACGGCGAAGGATGTAGATCACCAGGTTCAACGAACTGCTCCTCATCCGGGCCTGGTCGTCAGAAGTGCGCTGGACCGCTACCCGGTTGTCTACCGTAGTGGGGGTAACCCTACGGTCAACAGCTACTTCCGGTGGGTACCGGGGCCCGGCTCGTGGCCGGACCCCGGTACCTCCCAGGTCATCTGGAACGAGGGGAAAGAAGAGGCGGGACGAGCCCTACTTCTTCTGCTCCCACTCGCCGGCGTTCCACAGGACACCGTTGTAGGACTGCATGTACACGCGGTCGATGCCCTTGAACGCCCACATGCTCGGCGTCTGGAACAGCGGGAGCGTCGCGTACTTGTCCGCGATGGCCTTGTCGGCGGCCTGGTAGCTCTGGAGCTTGACCTGCTCGTCCGTCGCCTTCACGGCCTCGGTGAAGGCCGCGTCGATCTTCGGGTCGCACAGGTTCTGGTAGTTCTGGTCGCCGCCGTTGTCCTTGCAGACGTAGATGGAACGCGACTGCGACTTGAACGGAGCCGACGACCAGCCGAACAGCGCGATGTCGTAGTCACCGGTCGAAACGCGGCCACCCTTGAGGAAGTTGGCGTCGGTCTCGTCCTTGACCTCGATACCGGCCGCCTTGGCCTGCGAGATGATGATCTCGACGGTCTGGCTGCGGCGGGCGTTCTGGTTGTGCGTGATCTTGAACGAAGCCCGCTGGCCGCCCTTGGCGAAGATGCCGTCGGCACCCTTCGCCCAGCCCGCGTCGGTCAGCGTCTTCGCCGCCGCCTCGGCGCCCAGGCCGGCCTTGCTGCCGTACAGGTCGGTGTAGCCCTCTTCACCCTGGAAGAACACGATCGAGTTCAGCGGGGCCGCGTCGGCCTGGACTTCCTTGAGCAGCTTGTCGGTGATCGCCTTGCGGTCGACGACCTCGAAGAACGCCTTGCGGAGCGCGTCGTCCTTGAACATGCGGTTGAACTGCAGGTCAAGGTGCTCGTAGGTCAGCTGCGGGGCCGAACCGTAGGTCACGCCCTGCGCCGCGAGGCCCTTCATCGTGTTGGCCGCGGTGGCGTCCGGCTGGGTCGACGCCGCGACGTCGATCTCACCGTTCTGCAGCGCGGTCGCCATGGCCTTGGTGTCTTCCATGGCGCGGACCACGATCTTGGCCGGGCCGCCCTTGCCGCCCGCCCAGTTCGGGTTCTTCACCAGCGTGACGGACTTCTGGTTCGCGTCGAACGCGTCGATCATGTACGGCCCGGAAGCCGGCATGAGGGCCTTGTCGAAGCCCTTCCACTTGTTCGTCCAGAAGTCACCGGCCTTGGACAGCAGAGCCGGGTCGCCGGTCGGCGCCAGCTTGGTGATGTCCGGGATGCCGGTCTGCTTCTCGAGGATGTGCGCCGGGAGGATCGAGACGCCGGAGAACAGGCCCTTGTAGTCGAGGTACGGCTCGCTGTAGTCCGTCTCGAAGGTCAGGTTGTCCTTGCAGGTGGCGGTCTTGATCTTGTCGTAGCCCGTGGTCGAAGCGGCGTTGAACGGGTTCTTGCCGTCCGTGCCCTTCGCCTGGCCGCTCTGCGACAGCCAGTTCAGGTACAGGTCCTTGCAGTCGAAGGCCTCGTTGTCCGACCACTTGAGGTTCGGCCGGATCTTGTAGGTGACGACCTGCGGGTCCTTGGAGGTCACGTCGACCGAGTCGAACATGTCCTTGTTGAGCAGGATCTTGTTGTTGCCGTCGAGGACGAAGGAGTCTTCGAGGACGGCGGTCAAGATGTAGGTGTTGTACGAGCTGTTGGTGTCCGGGGTGTTGTTGTTGTACCCGGAGTACCCGTCGTCGATCCCGACCGTGACCGTGCCGTCCCAGCCCTTGACGTCCGCGAGCTTGAACGTGTCACCCTGCTCGGCCTTGCCGACCGCCATCGCCTTGACGTCGGTCGACGACCCGTTCTGGTCGGTGCTGCCCGAGCCCGAGTCGCCACCGCTGCAGGCGCTCAGCAGCAGCGAGGCGCCTGCGACGAGCGACAAGGCGGAGACTGCTTTGGTTCTCCTCATGAAGTGTGCCCTCCTAGCACTGAGCCCTTGAATTGTGACAAGGACCCACACCGCTCCGGTTTGGTGCCGGAGCCTACGACACGCCAAGCGACACTCAACTGGCGCACTGCGGGAGCACGCTAGAAAGGAAAAGCACCGACAGTCACCAGTTCAGGGTCGATCGTGACCAAAGGGTGACTTCCAGCCGACATCCAGAAATACGACGGTTACCTCACGGATTCACGGAGTCCCACTCGAAGGCGTGCGTCAAGATCACCCGGTAGTACTGAATGCGTAGCCGAGCGATTACTTCGGGCCGCGAGTCCAGTTCACGGCGGACCCGAACGGGCCCACCATCGGAGGACCCGGCGTTACGCCGGAGATGCCCGAACCGATCGCCAGGGTGTCAGCCGATTGGAACAGCGGAATCACCACGTTCTGCCGCCAAAGTTCAGGCTCAAGGGTGGTCAGCGCTTCGGTGATCGGCGTCGATCCGGACAGCGCCGCGTCGATCGACGGCTGCAGCGCCGGATCGCAGAAGCCCGCCGAATTGCCCGGAACGACGGGTTTCGTCCGGTCGGCACCGGTGGCCGTCTGCTCGGGGCGGCAGCCGAAGGTCGAGGCGAGGACCGACGCCGTGTCGCCGCCGACCGCCTGCGGCACGACCGCGATGTCGACACCCACGTTGCCCGCCGAGTCGCCGGTCGGCTGCTGGACCCCGGAGACGACCGGCATCGCGAGCAGGCCGGCGAACAGGTCGCGCGGCTGCGGCGTGATCGCGTTGACCTCGATGCCCTGCGCGGCCAGCTGGCCGGTGAGCTCCTTGGCGATCGTCGCGTACGGCTCCTGGGTGCCCGGCGAGGCGATGACCAGCGAGAGCGCCTTGCCGTTCTTGCGCCAGGTGCCCGCGGTCTTGGTGTAGCCGGCCGCCTTCAGCGACTCCTCGGCCTTCGCCACGTCGGGCGCGGTGGGCGGGCCGGGCGGGATGGTCGCGGCGTAGCCCTTCACCGACGGCGCCGTCACCTGCGCGTCGGCGTGCAGCTGCGACGACGGGCCGCCGTTGACGCCTTCGGTGATCAGCTTGGCCCGGTCGATCAGCGCGGCGATCCCGGCCCGCACCTGGGTGTCCTGCAGGGTGGCGCTGACCGGGCGCAGGAGCACGTCGGCCACCAGCGGCCGGGCCACGGTGTGCAGCTTGACGGCCGGGCCGAGGTCGCCGAGCCGCTTGAGCTGGTCGCCGGTGGTCCTGGCCAGCGCGAACTGGTCGTTGCCGCTCTGCAGCGCGGCCAGCAGGGTCTGCGGGTCCGACCGGCGCAGCACGATCCGGTCGATCGCGGCGGGCTTCTCCCAGTAGCGCTCGTTGCGCTCGAGGATGACCTCGCCGCGGGCGGTGTCGAGGCTCTTGATCGAGAACGGGCCGGCGATGGCCGGGAAGTTCGAGGCCAGCGCCCCGCGCCAGCCGTCGGGCGCGTCCTTGAGCAGGTGGGCGGGCAGCAGGTCGGAGAAGAGCGTCTGCCAGCCGGGGTAGGGCTTGGCGAAGGTGACCTCGACGCGCTTGCCGCCTTCGCGGGACTGCAGGTCGGTGATCTGCCGGTAGCCGGCGGGCTCGATCACGCCGGGCTGGTCGCGCAGCTGGGTGCGCAGGTAGTCGAAGTCCTCGGCGGCGATGGGCGCGCCGTCGGACCAGGACGCGTCCGGCCGGATCTCGTAGGCGACCACGAACGGCTGCTGCGAGACGACCTCGGCGGACTTCATCAGGTTCTTGTCGAGCTGGACGCTGCCGTCGTCCTTCTGGCGGAACACCGAGGGCAGCAGCAGCTGCGACAGCGCCGAGGTGACCTGCGAGGAGTCGGCGAGGTTGTGCGGGTTGTACCCGCCGAGCACGTCGTCGACGCCGACGACGATCTGCGACGGCGTCTTCCCGGTGGTCGAGGCGGGCGGCACCGACGACGACACCACCGGTGGCGGCGGGGTGTTCGAGCAGGCGGTGACCAGCACGGTCGCGAGCGCCAGTACCGGCACCGCCTTGCGATTCACCCGCACGCCCCGTTCCTCCCCAGATTCCGCCGATCGGGTCAGCCATGCTCCCACGGCCGCGTCCGCGGCCGGAACCGAGATTCCCACACCCGGATCGGCCGGGTCCGGCACCCCTGGGTGCCGCTATGGGAAAGGACGCGCGGAGAGCCGTCCGGGTTCCCGGACCGTTCCGGAACGGCGGAACGAACACGCGCCGGACACGGTGCGGTATTCACGCGGTGGTGAACACCAGCCATCGACCCCTATAAAGATATAAGGAGAAGAACGGCGGAATTCGTGACGTCCCGTCGGCCTATTCTCCACCCAGGGTGACGGATGGGCAACGCAAAAACCTCCCGGCGCGGAACGCCGGGAGGTTTTTGCGCTATTCGCCGATCAGGCGTTGTCGCGGCTCTTCGCGCGCGAACGCTCCTTCGCGCGGGTATTGACGTCCAAAGTCACCTTCCGGACGCGGACGACATCGGGCGCGACTTCGACGCACTCGTCGACCGAGCAGAACTCCAGCGCCTCTTCCAGGCCCATCTTGCGCGGCCGGGCCAGCGTCTCCATCACGTCGGCGGAGGACTGACGCATGTTCGTCAGCTTCTTCTCCTTGGTGATGTTGATGTCGAGGTCCTCGAAGCGCGGGTTCTCGCCCACGACCATGCCCTCGTACACCTCGGCGCCCGGCTCGACGAAGAACGTGCCGCGGTCGGCCAGCTGGATCATCGCGTACGCGGTGACCGGGCCGGTGCGGTCGGCGACCAGCGAGCCGCTGTGGCGGGTGCGGATCTCGCCCGCCCACGGGAAGTAGCCCTCGAACACGTGGTTCGCGATGCCGGTGCCGCGGGTCTCGGTGAGGAAGTCGGTGCGGAAGCTGATCAGGCCGCGCGACGGGAGCACGTACTCCAGCTTGATCCGGCCGGTGCCGTTGCCGCTCATGTCCTCCATGCGGCCCTTGCGGGCGGCCAGGAGCTGGGTGATCGCGCCGAGGTGCTCCTCCGGCGAGTCGATGTAGAGGCGCTCGAACGGCTCGTGCAGCTTGCCGTCGATCGTGCGCAGGACCACCTGCGGCTTGCCGACGGTCAGCTCGAAGCCCTCGCGGCGCATCTGCTCGACCAGGATGGCCAGCGCCAGCTCGCCACGGCCCTGGACCTCCCAGGTGTCCGGGCGCTCGGTCGGCAGGACGCGGATCGAGACGTTACCGATCAGCTCCTGGTCCAGGCGGGCCTTGACCAGGCGCGCGGTGACCTTGTCGCCGCCGTTGCGCCCCGCCAGCGGCGAGGTGTTGACGCCGATGGTCATCGAGATCGCGGGCTCGTCGACGGTGATCCGGGGCAGCGCCACCGGGTTGTCGACGTCGGCGAGCGTGTCGCCGATCGTGATGTCCGGGATGCCCGCGATGGCGACGAGCTCGCCCGCGCTGGCCTCGGTCGCCGGGACGCGGGTGAGCGCCTCGGTGACCAGCAGCTCGGAGATGCGGACGTTCTGCGTCGTGCCGTCCTCGCGCATCCAGGCCACGGTCTGGCCCTTGCGCAGCTTGCCGGCGTGGATGCGGATCAGCGCGATGCGGCCGAGGAAGTTGGACGCGTCGAGGTTGGTGACCAGCGCCTGCAGCGGCGCGTCGAGGTCGGCGGCCGGCGGCGGCACGTGGCGCAGCAGCGTGTCGAACAGCGGGTCGAGGTTCTCGCTCTCGGGGATCTCCCCGTCGGCGGGCTGCTCCAGGCTCGCCTTGCCGGCGCGCGCGGAGGCGTAGACGACCGGGAGGTCGAGGATCGCGTCGTGGTCGGCGTCCTCGATGTCGCTGGCCAGCTCGAGCAGCAGGTCGTGGGTCTCCTCGACGACCTCGGCGATCCGGGCGTCCGGCCGGTCGGTCTTGTTGACCAGCAGGATCACCGGCAGGCCGGCTTCGAGGGTCTTGCGCAGCACGAACCGGGTCTGCGGCAGCGGGCCCTCGGACGCGTCGACCAGCAGCACGACGCCGTCGACCATGGCCAGGCCGCGCTCGACCTCGCCGCCGAAGTCGGCGTGGCCGGGGGTGTCGATGACGTTGATCGTCACCTGGCCCTCGGGCGTCTGGCGGTGGATCGAGGTGTTCTTCGCGAGGATGGTGATGCCCTTTTCGCGCTCCAGCTCCCCGGAGTCCATGACGCGGTCGACGACCTCGGCGCGCTCGGCGAAGGCGCCGGACTGGCGCAGCATCGCGTCGACGAGGGTGGTCTTGCCGTGGTCGACGTGGGCGACGATCGCGACGTTGCGCAGGTCGGGCCGGGTCTTACCGGTCGGCCGGCCGGTTTCGACGGTAGCGCTGGCTGCGGGCACGCGAGAACTCCTGAACTTCAAGGGGTGGGTGGCCGCGCAAGCCGTTCAGGCATCCCGTGACCGGCTCTGGTCACACGCGGACCTCACCCAGGATACCTGCCACCCCATTGTGAGCGGCCCCACGCCCCCGTGACGGTTAGGCTGACCTAACGTGGAAACCCGGTGAAGGTCGCCGATCCGGAAGGTGCGTGCGCGTGGGCAAGAAGCCGAAAGACCCGCGGAAGGTCGTGCGCAAGCTCATGAAGGCCGGCAAGGTCAAGAAGAAGTGCTGCCGGTCGAAGCCGCGCTGCAAGAAGTGCCCGGTATTGGCTCTGAAGAGGGCGAAGGAAGACCTGGCCGCCTAATGCGGTACCGCCTCGTTGAGCAAGCGCAGCTCCGGGGCGGTCTTGGTCGGCGAGAACTCGATCACCTCGTACTGCGCCAGGTGCTTCACGCAGAAGGGGTCGGACGCCAGGATCGCGTCCAGCTTCCCGCGGGACATGGGGCGCGTGATGATCACGCCGCCGGTGCGCGGGTTCCGCCGTCCCGACGCCAGGAAGTGGCCGTGCTCGTACTGCTTGTTCAGCCACTCGGCGTGGTCCGGGAGCGCGTAGTCGATTTCCTCGATGGGTGCTGTGTAGTTCAGCAGGACGACATACATGGTTAGACGGTAGACCCGCACGCCGCTTCGCGCCTATGCTCGCCGTATGCGCATGCAGACGTCCAGCTGGTGGCCGCCCTCGGCGGCCGTCCCAGTCCTGCGCTGATCACCAGCGGCCGCCCCGGACGGGCGGCCTTTTTCGTGCCTTCTCCGGGGTGGCCCCACCTCGGAGGGAATCCCATGAGCAAGCTGTCCGGCATCACCCCGTCCGGCCACGTCCACCTCGGCAACTACCTCGGCGCGGTGCGCCGCTGGGCTCGCGAGGGCGGCGCGGACGACCTGTACTTCGTCGCCGACCTGCACGGCATGACGACGCCGCACAACCCGGCGAAACTCCGATCACTGGCGCGCGAACAGCTGGCGGTGCTGATCGCCGCCGGCATCGATCCCGAGCGGGTGTTCGTCCAATCCGACCTGGCCCGCGAGCTGGGCGCGCTGACCTGGGTCCTGGAGTGCACCTGCAACTACGGCGAAGCCGCGCGCATGATCCAGTTCAAGGAGAAGTCGAAGGGACAGGCGGGCGTCCGGCTGTCGCTGCTGACGTACCCGGCGCTGATGGCCGCGGACATCCTGCTGCAGGGCGCGGACGAGGTGCCGGTCGGCGAGGACCAGCGCCAGCACGTCGAGCTGACGCGCACGCTGGCCAAGCGCTTCAACGGCACGTACGGCGACGTGTTCACCATCCCGCGGGCGGTGCTGCCGCCGGCGGGCGCGCGGGTGAAGGACCTGGCCGACCCGACGCGCAAGATGTCGAAGTCGGCGCGGGACGCGGCGGGCGTGGTGTTCGCGCTGGACGAGCCCGACCAGATCCGCCGCAAGATCCGCCGTGCCGTCACCGACGGCGGGACGGTGCCGGTGCACGCGCCGGACACCCGGCCCGGGATGGCGAACCTGCTGGAGATCCTGGCCGCGTGCCGGGGCGGCTCGCCTGCCGACCTGGCCGAGGAGTTCACCTCGTACGGAGCGGTGAAGGACGCGGTCGCGGACGCGGTGATCGAGGAGCTGCGCCCGCTGCGTTCGCGGGCGGTGACGCTGCTGGAGGACGTCGCGGAGCTGGACCGGGTCCGCAAGGCGGGCGCGGAGCGGGCTCGCGAGCGCGGCTCCCACCGGCTCGACGCGGCCCTGCGGATGATCGGGGCTAACTGAGGAGCGCGCGCAGGGCCGGGAGCAGGATCCGGTCGGCGGGCAGCCAGTCGACGTCGTCGAGGTCGTCGGGCCCGAGCCACCGCACGGCGGTGTGCTCGACGGCCCGCGGCTCCTCGCCGGGCGAAACCAGCGTCGCGGCGTAGATGCGCAGGACCTTCTCGCCGGGCAGCGGGACGTCTTCCCCGACGCGCTCGCCGACCTCGATGACGACGTCGAGCTCCTCGCTGCACTCGCGGGCCAGTGCGAAGGCTTCGGACTCGCCGTCCTCGACCCGGCCACCGGGCAGTTCCCACTGCCCGGTGTGCTTCGGCGGCCAGGCCCGCTGCTGGGCGAGCAGCTTGCCGTCCCGCACCAGGGCGGCACCCACGATCACACCGTTCACAGCCCCGGAATCTACCCGGAAGCCCCGCGGCGGGCCGTCTCGCCGCCGCCGTCCGCGCGCCAGACGACGACGAACCGCGCGCCGCCGTCCGGGGACTCGCCCACCTGGACCCGGCCCCCGCGGCGCCGGACCGTCTCCGCCACCATCGCCAGCCCCAGACCCGTCCCGCCGGAGGACCGGGCCCGGTCGTCGGCGATCCGGTAGAACCGGTCGAACACCTTCTCGCGGTGCTCCGGCGCGATGCCCGGGCCGTCGTCGTCGACCACCACCCGGACCGACGACCGCGACGCCAGCACCGACACCACGATCTCCCCGCGCGCGTAGCGGCACGCGTTGCGCAGCAGGTTGTCCAGCACCAGCTCCACCTCGGCGTGCGCCGCCGACGCCCAGGCCTGCGCGACCGCGTTGCTCACCCGCGTCTCCGGCGCCCCCGCCGGCAGCCGCGCGACCGCCGCACGCACCTCGCTGACCAGCTCGACCGGCTCCGCCGCGGGCACCTCCCCCGCGTCCGAACGGGCCAGTGACAACAGCCCGTCCAGCAGCGACGACAGCCGTTCGGCCTCGGTCAGGATGTCCGACAGCGTCTCCTGGGCCAGCTCGGGATCCGGGTTGGTCACCGCGACCTCGGCCTGCACGCGGATCGACGCGACCGGCGACCGCAGTTCGTGCGCCGCGTCGCCGGTGAACCGCCGGAGCCGGTCGCTCGCCTGCTCCTGCCGCTCCAGCAGCGCGTTGAACTCCTCCGCCAGCGCGCGCAGCTCGTCGTGCGAGTCCGGCAGCGCCAGCCTCGCCCCCGGCGGCAGCGCGCGCACCGAACCCCGCATGCGCGCGACCGGCCGCAGTGACAGCCGCACCACCAGCCACGTCGCGAACCCGGCGACCAGCGCCCCCACCGACGCGACGACCACCAGCCACACCCCGCCGTAGTGCACCGCCGCGGAGAACCCGACCAGCCCGGCCCCGGCGACGACCAGCCGCTGCGACCCGTCGGGCGCGCTGACGACCGTGCCCAGGAACCGCGCCCCGTCGCGCTGCACCGGCTGCCCCGCCTTGAGCGTCGAGATGTCGGGCGACGCGAGACCGGTCGGATTGCCGCCGTCGACCGGCGTGCCCGCGATGTCGAGCACCCGCAGCGTCACCGGCGCCGCGCCGGACAGCGGGCGGCCCGCGCTCACCTCCGCGCTCGCCGGGCCGAGCGCGGCCGAAAGCTCGCGGTCGACCGAGCCGATGAGCAGCGGGGAGAGGTTCGACGCGGCCAGCGCGGCCAGCCCGAGCAGGCAGGCCAGGGTGATCGTCGCGGCCAGCAGGGTGATCCGGACCTGCAGGGACCGGCCCCGCCACCAGGAGTTCACGGGGTGATGACCTCGTCGAGCTGCGCGTCGGAGGCCAGGTAGCCGTGCCCGCGCACGGTCCGCAGCAGCGCGCCCGCGCCGACGGCGTCCAGCTTGCGTCGCACGTATCCGACGTACACCTCGACGAGGTTGCGGGTGACGGCCTGCTCCTCGCCCCAGACCGCGCGCAGCAGCTCGTCCTTCGTGACGACCGTGCCGGCGCGACCGACGAGCACCTCGAGCAGCGCGAACTCGCGCGGGCTGAGCCCGACCTCTTCGCCGTTCCAGTGCACCTGCCGCAGCCCGCGGTCGACCTCCAGCGCGCCCAGCCGCAGCGTGCCGCGGCCCGCTTCCGGCCCGGCGCGGCGCAGGGTCGCGCGGACCTGCGCGACCAGCACGACGAAGGAGAACGGCTTGACGAGGTAGCCGTCGGCGCCGAGGTCCAGGCCGTCGGCCTGGTCGATCTCGCCGTCCTTGGCCGAGACGAGCAGCACCGGCGTCATCACGCCGTCCTTGCGCAGGCGCTCCAGCACGCGGTAGCCGGACAGGCCCGGCAGCATGATGTCGAGCAGGATGACGTCGAACGAGCCCGTGCTCGCCAGCTGCAGGCCGGTGGGGCCGTCCGCGGCGGTGACCACGTCCATGTCCTCCGCCCGCAGCCCGCGTTGCAGTGCTTTCCGCACGCCCGGTTCGTCGTCGACCACCAGCACCCGAGGTTTCACGAGGTTCATCATGGCCGGTTTCCGCAGGTCGTGCGTCAGCTCTCAGCACGATCTCAGCCGGAGAGGGAGAACCTTCAGGGGTATCTCAGTCTCGAGAGGGAAGCGTCGGTGCCGGGAAGCCGGGCACACTCGAGCCCGGGAACACCACAGGGAGAGACGCATGAAACCGAAGACGAAGGGCATCACCGCCGCGGTCGTCGGCACCGCGCTCGGTGCGGGCGGGCTCGCGTTCATCGCGATGCCGGCCAGCGCCGACGACAAGCCGGCGCTGCCGCAGGTGAGCGCCGAGGACCTGGTGCAGTCGGTCATGACGGCCAAGCCGGGCGCGTTCGACGGCACGGTGAAGATCAGCAACGACCTGGGGCTGCCGTCGGTGGGGAGCGCGCTGCCGGGGGCGTCGGCGCTGAACATCGACTCGGCGCACATCTTCAGCGACGGCGCCGGCAAGAGCCGCCTGGCCGCCACGCAGGGCGCGAGCCAGGAGACCGTGGTCCACGACGGCACGACGGTCTGGGACTACAGCTCCAAGACGAACACCGCGACGAAGGTGACCATCCCGGCCGACGTGGCCAAGCAGAAGGGCGCGGGCAGCGAGAAGCTGGCCGACCCGGTCGCGGCGTCGACCGAGCTGCTGGCGAAGGTCCGCGAGAGCAGCACGGTGTCGGTCGACGGCACCGCCACCGTCGCCGACCGCCCGGCCTACGAGCTGGTCCTGACGCCGAAGCCGAGCGAGCGGACGCTGCTGCGCGAGATCCGCGTCGCGGTCGACTCGCAGACGCGGATGCCGCTGCGGGTGTCGGTGCTGAGCAACGGCACGTCGACGCCGGCGCTCGAGGTCGCCTTCAGCGAGATCCAGTTCACGCAGCAGCCGGCCGACCTCTTCACCTTCACCCCGCCGAAGGGCGCCAAGGTGCAGGAGAAGACGCCGACGGTCGACCAGGAGCACAAGGACCTGGCCGAGCAGGCCAAGCAGGACACCAAGATCGTCGGTGACGGCTGGGACACCGTCGTCACCGGCAAGGTCCCGGCGGACGCGCTGAACGCGGCGCCGAAGCAGCAGTCCGGCCGTGAAGGCCGGGGCGGCAACGCCGACCCGAAGGCGCTGCTCGAGCGGTTCGCCAAGAAGGTCAACGGTGCGTGGGGCAGCGGCTACCTCGTCACCACGAAGGTGGGCAGCGCGGTGCTGACCGACGACGGCCGCTTCGCCGCCGGCGCGGTGCCGGAGCAGGTCCTGTACGAAGCGCTGGGTCAGAAGTGACCAGCACGGCCATCGAGTCCGGGGCGGACGTCTCTTCGGAGGCGTCCGCCCCGGCGGTCCCGCTGGCCGCGCGCACGCGGGGGTTGCGCAAGGTCTACGGCAGCACCGTCGCGGTCGACCACGTCGACCTCGACATCCCGGAGGGCGCGGTCGTCGGGATGCTCGGGCCGAACGGCTCGGGCAAGACGACCACCATCCGGATGCTGCTCGGCCTGGTCCGGCCGACCGAGGGCGAGGTCGAGCTGCTCGGCCGGCCGATGCCGGACGCGGCGGCGCACGCGCTGCCGGACGTCGGCGCGCTGGTCGAGGGGCCGGGCTTCCACCCGTTCCTGTCCGGGCGCGACAACCTGCTGCGCTTCGCCGCGGCGGAACCGCGGCTGACGTCGGCGGGGATCCCGGCGGCGGTGGACGCCGCGCTGGAGCGCGTCGGGCTGACCGGCGCGGCGCGGCGCCGCTACAAGGGCTATTCGCTCGGCATGAAGCAGCGGCTCGGGCTCGCTTCGGCGTTGCTCGTGCCGCGGAAGATGGTCGTGCTCGACGAGCCGACCAACGGCCTCGATCCTGCGGGTACCAGGGAGATCCGCAGGATCGTGGCCGAGCTGCACGCGGCCGGCGTCACGGTGCTGGTGTCGTCGCACCTGCTGGCCGAGGTGGAGGCGACGTGCACGCACGTGGCCGTGCTGCAGGCCGGCAACGTCGTCGCGCAGGGCGAGCTGGCCGAGCTGCTGGAGTCCGGCAACGCGGCGCTGCTGGTCCGCACGCCGGACGCGGAGCAGGCGGTGGAGGTGCTGCGGGAGCAGCGGATCGGCGTCCGGCTGACCCCGGACGGCGTCCGCGCGGACCTGACGGCGACCGAGGCACCGCGCGTGCTGCAGGTCCTGGTGGGCGCGGGGGTCGCGGTCCACGAGGCGACGCGGGCCCGCACCGGGCTCGAAGACCTGTTCGCGCGGCTGACGGAGGGGGCGGAATGACAGCGGTCCTCGAGGCACCGGCGGCCCGCACGGGGCACGACACGGTGCCGTTGCCGCGGCTGCTGGCCGCGGAACTGCGCTGGATCTTCCGGCGGCCGCGCACGCTGGCCGTGCTGGGGCTGCTGGCGCTGATCCCGGTGGTGATCGGCATCGGCCTGACGCTGGTCAGCGGGACGCCCGACGCCGGTGGCCCGAACCCCGACGGAGCGCTGCTGGCGTCCGCGGTGAACAACGCGTTCGTGCTGCCGATCGCGGCGATCGTGATGTCCCTGGCGTTGCTGCTGCCCTTGGCGTCGGCGATGGCGGGCGCGGACGCGATCGCGGGCGAGACGGCGCACGGAACCCTGCGCGGCTGGCTGATCGCCCCGGTCGGGCGAGGCCGCCTGCTGGCGGTCAAGGCGTTCGGCGTCGCGACGGTGTCGGTGGTCTCGGTGCTGGCGATGTGCGTGACGGGCGTGGTGACCGGCCTGATCATCAACGGGACGGATTCGCTGTTCACGCTGTCGGGCACGACGCTGTCCCTGGGCGGCGCGCTGGCCCGCATCCTGCTGGTGGCGGGCTGGGTGGTGCTGCAGCTGTGGGCGGTCGGCGCGGTGGCGCTGGCGATCTCCAGCTGGACGGAGCACCCGATGCTGGTGGTGGCGTCGGTGCTGGCGGGCGACATCGTGTTCACGATCCTCGGGTTCCTGACGTCGCTGGACTGGCTGCACCCGTTCCTGCTGACGCAGAACTGGTCGATGGCCCCGGCGGAGGTGCTGCAGGACCCGATGGGCGGGCAGCTGCTGGGCGAAGGCGCGCTGCGCGCGGCGTGCTACATCGTGATCGGGCTGTCGCTGGCCTACGCCCGGCTGTCCACCCGCGACGGCTGAGGGTTCTTCCCGGACGGCGTCAGCCGACCAGCGCGACGCCGTCCGGGTCGAACTCCAGCTTCACCGCGTCACCGGCCCGAAGGTCCGACGCCGCCGGGGCGACCGCGTCCACAGTGGACTCCTCGAGTTTCACGACGAGCCGCACGTGCTCCCGGCGGTGCACGGCCGCCACGACCTCGCCCGGCACCCCTTCGGCCGCCACCCGCAGCGCGTGCGGCCGCAATCCCAGCCGCACCGGGCCGTCCTTCACCTCCGGCAAGACGACGTCGCCCAGCGCCGTGTGCGCGACGCCGCCGGCCGCGGTACCCGCCACGAACGTCGTCACCCCCAGGAAGCGGGCCACGTCGTCGTCCGCCGGGTTGCGCCACACCCGCCGGACCGCGCCCTCCTGGCGCACTTCGCCCGCGTCGAGCACCGCGACCCGGTCGGCCAGCGTGAACGCCTCTTCCTGGTCGTGCGTCACCAGCAGTGCCGTGATCTTGCTGCGCCGCAACAGGTCCGCCAGGTCGATCGCCAGCTGCTCGCGCAACCCCGCGTCCAAACCGGACAGTGGCTCGTCCAGCAGCAGCAACCGCGGCTTCGGCGCCAACGCGCGCGCCAACGCCACTCGCTGGGCCTGCCCGCCGGACAGCTCCGTCACCCGCCGCTTCTCGAAACCCGCCAGGCCGACCAGTTCCAGCAGCTCGGCGACGCGCGGGGCCCACTGCGCCCGCGGCACACCGTGCATCCGCAGGCCGAACGCGATGTTCGCCGCGACGTCCCGGTGGGTGAACAGCTGGCCGTCCTGGAACACCAGGCCGAAGCCGCGTTTGTGCACCGGGACCGCGCCGAGGTCGTCGCCGTCCCAGCTCACCGTGCCGCGCGCCGACGGCTCCAGCCCGGTGATCGCGCGCAGCAGCGTCGACTTCCCCGAGCCCGACGGGCCGAGCAGCGCCAGCACTTCGCCGTCGGCGATGTCCAGCCGGACGTCGCGGACGGCCGCGAAGTCTCCGTAGTGGACAGTCAGGTCCCGCACCGACAGCGCCATCAGAACTCCCCCACCCGGCCGCGCCCGAGCCGGTCGATCAGCGCGACCGCCAGCACCGTCACGAGCATCAGCAGCGCGCACGCGGCGTACGCCATCTGGTTGTTCAGCTCCCCCGGGCGGCCCATCAGGGACGCGATCGCGACCGGCAGCGTCGGCGCGGTCGGCCGGGCGAGGAAGCTCGTCGCGCCGAACTCGCCGAGCGCGACGACGAACCCGAAGCCCGCGGCCGCGACCAGCGGCCGCAGCGCCAGCGGCAGGTCGATCTCCCGCCACACGCGCAGCGGGCTCGCGCCGAGGGTCGACGCGGCCTGCCGCAACCGGACGTCGACCGAGCGCAGCACCGGCAGCACTATCCGCACGATCAGCGGGATGATCACCAGCGCCTGCGCGAGCGGCACGAGGTAGGGCGACGTCCGGAGGTCGCCGGGCAGCGCGTCGAGCGTCACCAGGTAGCCGAACCCGACCGTCACCGCGGACACGCCGAGCGGCAGCATCAGGACGGCGTCCATGGTCTCGCCGAGCCCCCGCGCGGCTTTCGCGGGCGAGCGGCGCAGCGCCACCAGCACGACGGACGCGAGCACGCCGACGACCATCGCGAGCAGCGTCGCGTCGATCGCCACCTTCAGCGAGTTCACCGCGGCGTCCCAGCCGGACACCTGGAGTGCGCCCTTCTCGCCGGTCCCGCTCAGCGCGCGGTACCCGGCCAGGCTCCAGCCGTCCTCAGTGGACACCGATTCGGCGAGCAGCGCGACGATCGGCGTCACGAGCAACGCCAGGACGACCCCCGCGGCGCCGGCGACCCACCATTCGCCGCCCCGCGGCCGCCGTGGCCCGCCGGCCCCGATCCGCGCGCCGTCCCTGCGCCGGCGCGCCAGGCCGCCGAGCACCAGCGCGGCGACCACGGCCGCGAACTGGATCAGGGAAAGCGCCGCCGCGCCCGAAAGATCCAGGAGGTCCACCGTCCGCAGGTAGATCTCGGTTTCCAGGGTCCGGTAGCGCGCCCCGCCCAGGATCAGGACGACGCCGAAACTGGTGGCGCAGAACAGGAACACGACGGCCGCGGCGGACGCGATCGCCGGCGCCAGCGCGGGCAGCGTCACCGAGCGGAACGCGCGCCACGGCGACGCGCCGAGCGCGCGGGCGGCGTCGGTCGTCCGGGAGTCGAGCCGCGCCCACAGCCCGGCGACGGTCCGCGCGACGACGGCGACGTTGAAGAACGCGTTGGCCAGCACGATCGGCAGCACGCCGCCGTCCGGCCAGAGCGCCCGGAACGCCAGGCCGACGACGACGGTCGGCAGCACGAACGGCACCAGCACGAGCGTCCGCGCGAGGCCGACACCGGGCAGCCGCACCCGCGCGAGCAGGAACGCCACCGGCAGCCCGGCGACCACCGCGACCACGGTCGACGCGGCCGCGCTGGCGACGGTGAACCCGGCCAGCTGCCAGGTCCGCGCGTCGCCGAGGACGACGTCGAGCCCGCCCGCGGCGAACCCCCGGCCGATGATCGCCAGCACCGGCCAGGCGAAGAAGACGACCAGGAAGCCGATCGGGGCCAGGCCGAGCAGGGCCAGGCCGAAGCCGCGGGTTGTACTCGGCGGGGTTACGGCTTTCTTTTGGGGGCTCCGGGTGGCGAAGCCCCCGGCCCGAGGCGGAGCCTCGGATGTCACTGCTGCACGAGCGTGCGCCATTCGCCGATCCACTTCTCGCGCCCGGCCTGCACCTGGTCCGCCGTGAGCGACTGCGGCTTCTGCGGCAGCGGCGCGACCTGCGCCCAGCCCGCCGGCAGGTCGACACCCTGGCGCGCCGGGTACACGTACATGTTCGCCGCGACCGTCGCCTGGAACTGCTGCGACAGCAGGAAGTCGACGACCTTGCGCGCGCTCTCGGTCTGCTTGCCGTTCGCCAGCACGCCGGCGTACTCCACCTGCCGGTAGCAGGTGTCGAGCAGTGCCTTGGTGCGCGGCTTGCCGTCGTCGCCGACCTCGGCGGCGGGCGAAGACGCGTACGAGACGACGATCGGGCGCGGTCCCTTGCCGGACGAGCCGGAGAAGTCCTTGGTGTAGGCCTCTTCCCAGCCGCTGACGACCTTGAGCCCGTTGGCCTTCAGCTTCGTCCAGTAGTCCTTCCAGCCGGCTTCGCCGTACTTCGCGATGGTGCCGAGGAGGAACGCCAGCCCGGGCGAGGCCGTCGCCGGGTCCTCGGCGACCAGCAGGTCCTTGTACTTCGGGTCGGCGAGGTCGTCGTAGGACTCCGGCGCCGGGATGCCCTTGCTCGTGAAGTAGTTCGTGTCGACGTTGACGCAGACGTCGCCGACGTCGACCGCGGAGAGCCGGTGCTCGGGGTCGACGGCGTAGCGCTGCGGCCCGCGGTCGGCCTCCGGGCTGGTGTAGGGCTCGAAGACGCCCTCCTGCAGGGCGCGGGAGGCGAAGGTCGAGTCGACGCCGTACGCGACGTCGCCGATCGGGTTGGCCTTGGTCAGCACGAGCTTGTTGGTCAGCGAACCGGCGTCGCCCTGCTTGAGCACGGAGATCTTGATGCCCGACTGCTTCTGGAAGGCGTCGAGCACCTCCTGCGGTGCCAGGAAGGAGTCGTGCGTCACGAGGGTGACGGTGGGCGTCTGCTGCGTGCCACCGTCACCGTCGGACAGCGAGCACCCCGCGGCGACGACGCTGACGGCGACGACGGCCGTCGCGGCGCGAACAGCCCTGTGTTTCATCTACCCTCCTGCACTTCGCCGGACGAGGAGGGGAAGCCCTCCCTTCGCCGGCATGATCCGGTCAGGTGCGAACGGTCGCGGGGTGACCCGCCTCTCAGCCCGGCTGACCGGACTCCCGTGGCAACCGTGCAGCGTAGTCCAGGACGTACGACCATGGAGGCATGACGGAAATCTTGAGCGACGCCGAGGCCGACGAACGGCTGGGCGCCGGCTGGACGCGGTCCGGCGCGGTGATCTCGCGCGAGGCCGAGCTGGCGAGCTTCCCGCAGGCGATCGAGGTGGTGGACCGCGTCGCGGTGCTGGCCGAAGCGGCCGACCACCACCCGGACATCGACATCCGCTGGCGCACGCTGACGTTCCGGCTCTCGACCCATTCGGCGGGCGGCCTGACGGCGAAGGACTTCGACCTGGCGGCGCAGATCGACTCGGTGCTCGGCTCGGTGTGATCTCGGTTACTCAGAGTGCACTTTCTCGCGGGTTCGACGTCTCTCGGTAAACGGCTTCTGCTAACGGAGGGATGGCATGACCCAGGCGATCGTGGTCGGTACGGCGGCATTCGCGGCGATGGTGGCAGCGGCGGGCGGCGTGCTCTGGTTCACCGCGCGGGGACGTCGTCACCCGGATGCCGGTGAATTCGATCACAGCCGCTAACGAAGGACATGATCAGCGCGCTGAGCAGGGCGGAAGCATCGATTTCGGCCCTAGGAAACGCCATGAACAGCACCGCCGCTCTCACCCCCGCCCAGCGCGCCTGGATCAACGCCCTCGCCCCCGCGGTGGTGCTGATCGCGATCGCCCTGATGGGCCTGCTCGGCTGAGCCGGCCGCCGGCCTGGCTTCCGGGCCGGGCCGGCTCCCCGCCGCTCAGTAACGCGGCATGTTCGGAATGGCTTTTTCGGCCACCTCGATGAGCGCGAGCACCTTCGGCACGTCGGCCGCGACGTCCTCGGCGGTCATCGACGGAGCCTCGGAAGACCGGTAGGCGACTTCGTTGCGCCGGGCCCGCATCCGGTTGAAGGGCCGCAAGACCGGCCCCAGCGGCGGATCCAGCTGGGCGAGGACCGCCTCGTAGACGGTCACGTGCCCACCCCGGCTCGTCACCCGCAGGCCCTGGTTCTGCAGGACGGCCGCCAGTGCCCGGCGAGCGCTGTCGTAGGCCAGCGTGTAGGCGCCTTCCGGATCCGTGTCCTGCAGCTGCCGCGCCGAAGCTAGGTGGGTGCGGGCCCGGACCAGTTCGGCCTCGGCGGCCTCCCGCGACGCGGGAACGTGCTCGATGGCACCGCGCGCGATGAAGGCGTCGATCCGCTCCCGCCCTTGGTTCCACTGGGGCATCAGGACTCCTGGTCGAGGTTCAGCCGGGCCAGCGGACGGTCGCGAACGCTGGTGAGGAACGGATCCGCCGTGTCCGCGGTCGCCCACGCCTCGGGCGAAATCCGGTGCACGTTGACCTCGCGGCCCAGCCGCCGCGACACGCGCTCGGCCCGGTCGAAGAGCTCGTCCGGATCGGGCGAACCGACGACGAGGACGTCGACGTCACCGGGCGGCGGCCCTGGTTCGCCGCTGTAGCGCGCGGCCCAGGACCCGTAGATGTAGGCCTCGCGCACGCCCGCCAGCCCGGCCAGGGCTTCGGCGAGCAGGGACATCGGCCCGAACGTGACCGCGATGACGTCGCTCAGCGGGCGGTAGAGCGGGGTGTCGGTGCGGGCTTTGACGAGCCGGCTCCGGCCCACCCGCCGGTCTTCCAGGATGCCGCCACCGACGAGCCGCTCGGCTTCGCGCAGCACGGTCGTCGCCGAGACGCCGAACGACTCGGCGAGCTCGGTGATGCTGTACTCGCGCTCCGGGTGCAGCAGGACCAGCGCGAGCAGCTCGCCCTGCAGGCGCGAACGCAGCAGGGGCAGCAAGCTCGGCGAAGCTTTCATTGGACGCAGCATATCCTGCGTCCAATGAAAGTAACAACCAGTAGCCGACTCAGACGTTGAAGCGAAACTCGACCACGTCGCCGTCGGCCATGACGTAGTCCTTGCCCTCCATGCGGACCTTGCCCGCCGCCCGGGCCGCGGCCATCGTGCCCGCCTCCATCAGGTCGTCGTAGGAGACGATCTCCGCCTTGATGAAGCCGCGCTCGAAGTCCGTGTGGATCACGCCCGCCGCCTGGGGGGCCGTCGCGCCCTGGGGGATCGTCCAGGCGCGGGACTCCTTCGGGCCCGCCGTCAGGTACGTCTGCAGCCCGAGGGTGTGGAAGCCCGCGCGGGCCAGCGAGTACAGCCCCGGCTCCGGCTGGCCCACCGACTCGAGCAGCTCGCGCACCGACTCCTCGTCGTCCAGCTCGAGCAGCTCCGCCTCGACCTTCGCGTCGAGGAACACCGCGTCCGCCGGCGCGACCAGCTTGGTCAGCTCCTCGCGGCGGGCCTCGTCGGTGAGCACCGACTCGTCGGCGTTGAAGACGTACAGGAACGGCTTCGTCGTCAGCAGGCTCAGCTCGCGCAGCGCGTCGAAGTCGACTTCCTTCTGCGCCTGGAAGAGCGTGCGCCCGGCGTCGAGGATCTCCTTCGCCTTCTGCGCGTTGTCGAGCGCGGGCTTGTTCTCCTTCTTCGTCCGCGCTTCCTTCTCCAGCCGCGGCAGCGCCTTGTCCAGGGTCTGCAGGTCGGCGAGGATCAGCTCGGTGTTGATCGTCTCGATGTCGCTCGACGGGTCGATCCGGCCGTCGACGTGCACCACGTCGGGGTCGTCGAACACGCGGATGACCTGGCAGATCGCGTTGGCCTCGCGGATGTTCGCGAGGAACTTGTTGCCCAGCCCGGCACCCTCGGACGCGCCCTTCACGATGCCCGCGATGTCCACAAAGGACACCACGGCGGGGACGGTCTTCTCCGACTTGTACAGCTCGGCCAGCTTGTCCAGCCGGGGGTCCGGCAGCGGCACGACGCCGACGTTCGGCTCGATCGTGGCGAACGGGTAGTTCGCGGCGAGCACGTCGTTGCGGGTCAGCGCGTTGAACAGGGTGGACTTGCCGACGTTGGGCAGGCCGACGATACCGAGGGTGAGACTCACGATCCCGCAGTCTACGTGGGCCGCCCGGCCGGGGCCCACGCGCCCAACGCGGCGTCGGATTCTTGCCAGCGACGGCTCTGACCTGCTGGCATGCTCGGATCCATGGTCACATCGACGGAGGCACCGGCGCTCTGGCGCGACGCCGAGCGCTGCTACCGCGTGGTCACCGCCCGCGATTCGCGCTTCGACGGCCAGTTCATCATGGCGGTCCGCACCACCGGCATCTACTGCCGGCCGTCGTGCCCGGCGTCGACACCGAAGGAGCGCAACGTCCGCTTCTTCCCGACGTCGGCGGCCGCGCAGGCCAACGGCTTCCGCGCCTGCCGCCGCTGCCTGCCCGACGCGGTGCCCGGCTCGCCGGACTGGAACGTGCGCGCCGACCTCGCCGCGCGGGCGATGCGGCTGATCTCCGACGGGACGGTGGAGCGTGAAGGCGTCCCCGGCCTGGCGCGCCGGCTCGGCTATTCGGAACGCCAGCTCGGCCGGGTGCTCACCGCCGAGCTGGGCGCGGGCCCGCTCGCGCTGGCCCGGGCGCACCGCGCGCACTCGGCGCGGCTGCTGATCGAGATGTCGGGGCTGCCGCTGACGGACGTCGCGTTCGCGGCGGGCTTCTCCAGCGTGCGGCAGTTCAACGAGACGATCCGCGAAGTCTTCGCGACGACCCCGTCACAGCTTCGCGCCTTCGCCGCGTCACGACGTCGGCACGACGTGAGCGGAACCCGGCTCAGTCTCCGGTTGCCGTTGAGGCCGCCTTTCGACGCTCTCGGGCTGCTTCGCTTCTTCGCGGCGCATGCGGTTCCGGGGGTCGAGGAAGTCACCTCGGAGTCTTACGCCCGGACGCTGCGGCTCGCGCACGGCACCGGCGTCGTCCGGCTGACGCCCTCGTCCGACCATGTGCGCTGCGAGCTGCTGCTCACCGACCTGCGCGACCTCGGCAGCGCGGTCAGCCGGGTGCGCCGGGTGCTCGACCTGGACGCCGACCCGGCGGCGGTCACCCGGGTGCTCGGCGCCGACCCGGTGCTGGCCCCGGTGGTGGCGGCCGTGCCGGGGATCCGGGTGCCGGGCGCGGTGGACGGCGAGGAGCTGCTGCTGCGGGCGTTGCCCGACGTTGCGCTGCCGCCCGGCGAGGAGGTGCCGGGCGAGTGGGGTGTGAGGCAGCTGTTCCCGACGGCGGCCCAGGTCGCCGCGGCCGTGCCGGGCCACGCCGGGGTCCTCGCGCTGGCGGAGGGCCGGCTGGACGTGCACGTCGGCCGGGACGCGGCGGAACTGCGGGCGGAGCTGCTGGCGTACGTCGACCTGCCGACCGCGGACCACGTGGTGATGCGAGTCCTCGGCGCCCCGGACGTGCTGCTGGCCGACGACGCGGGTGTCCGCCGCGGTGCCGAGGTGCTGGGCATCCCGCCGGATTCGCTCGGCGAACGGGCCCGCGCCTGGACGCCGTGGTGTTCCTACGCCGGGATGTACCTCCGGCGCGCCGCTGCTTAGCCTTGCTCGCCGTGCCAGAGGAGCGCCTGCGCGACGATCACCTGGTTGCCGTCGAACGTCGCCGCCGGCGAGCCGTGGAGCCGGTAGCCCAGCTCGAGCGCCTCGCTGACCCGGTGGCAGAACTTCGCGTCGTCCGGGCCGGTCAGCAGGCGGTAGCGGGGCAGGCCGTTCGGCGGTTGGTCCGTCATGGCTTCATCTTGTCCGCATCGTCAACCGGCGCGCACCTCCACTGTCGAGCCCGTGCGGGACTTCCGGACCCGCAGCCTCGTCGGGATGCGCTGCCGCAGTTCCTCCACGTGGGACACCAGGCCGACCACCCGGCCGCCCGCGCGGAGCTCGTCGAGGATGTTCATCACCACGTCGAGGGTTTCGGCGTCCAGCGTGCCGAACCCTTCGTCGACGAACAGCGTGTCCAGCAGCGCGCCGCCCGTCTCGCCCGCCACCACGTCGGCCAGCCCGAGCGCCAGGGCCAGCGACGCCAGGAACGACTCGCCCCCGGACAGCGTCTTCGCCGGGCGGATCGTGCCCGAGTAGTCGTCCAGCACGTCGATGCCCAGCCCGCCGCGGGTGCCGCGCGCCCCGGCCGCGTCCGAGTGCACGAACGAGTACCGCCCCTGGCTCATCGTGCGCAGCCGGTGGGTGGCGGCGACCGCCACCTCTTCGAGCCGCGCCGCCAGCACGTACGAGCGCAACGACATCTTCCGGCTGTTCTGCCCGCGTCCGTTGACGACGTCCGCGAGCGCACGTAGCTCCGCATACGCCGCTTCGGCCGGGGCGAGGCCGGCAAGCGCTTCGCGCAGCAAGACGGCCAGCCGCGTCAGCTCTTCGTGCTGGGCGGTCGCCACCCGAAGCGCCGCGTACGCGGAGTCGGCCCTTGCCCGCGCCAGCTGGGCCGCGTCGGCCGCGCGGTCGACGTCCGCGACGTCGTCCGGCGAGATCCCGAACAGATCCGGCTCGGACAGCAGTGCCCGCGCTCCGGCCGCGGCGGCTTCGGCCTCGGCGATGCCCTGTTCCAGCTTGTCGATCTGCTCGTCCGGCAGCATCGCGGCCCGCGCCTTCTTCAGCGACGTGAACCCCTTCGCCTTGACCGCGGCCTCGACCAGCGCGCGCTGCTGGGCGACGCGCTCCCGGGCGCCCGCGACGGCCGTCCGCGCCTCGGCGACCCCTTCCAGCGCCTCCGCCAGCCCGACCAGGTGCTCCCGCCGGGCCGTGACGTCCGCGAACTCGCCCCGCCCGGCGACGAGCCGGCGTTCGCGCTCGGCCAGCCGTTCCTCGATGGCCCGGACGTCGGTCGTGGCCTCGGTCGCCGCCTGTTCGGCCTGGCGGCGACGTTCGGTCCGCACCTCCAGATCGCGTTCCAGGAGGACGACCTGCTCGCCGAGCTTCGCCTTCGCGGCGGCTCGTTCGGTCAGGCCGGCGACCGCGGACCGGGCTTCCGCCAGCTCCGCCGTGATCGACTCGGCCGTGCGCCCGGCCAGCCGTTCGAGCAGCCCGGCCAGCCGCGCCTTCGCCTCTTCCAGCGCAACGACCACCCGCTGCCGCACCGCGTCCGCCGCCTGCTCGGCTTCCTCGGCGGCGCGTTCCTCGGCCGGGTCGACCAGTTCGGCGTCCCGGTTCGCCGGCGCCGGGTGCTCGGCCGAACCGCAGACCGGGCAGGGCGCGCCGGCCGGCAGCGCGGCGGCCAGCTCGGCCGCCATCCCATCGAGCCGCCGCTCGCGCAGATCGAGCCGCCGTTGCCGGGCCGCCTGGTGCGCGTCGACGACCTCGCGCAGTTTCGCTTCGCCTCGCGCGACTTTCGCCTGCGCTTCGGGGAGTTCCGCGGCGTCACGCGCGAACCCCCGCAGCTCGTCCACCCTGGCGCGCGCGCCGTCGAGCTTCGCCTCGGCTTCGGCCGCCGCGAGGGCGTCCGCCCGCAGCTTGGCCAGCTGCCCCGGGATGGCGGCCAGCTCGGTGGTCAGCGCTTCGGCCTGTTGCTGTGCCGTGACGGCGGCCAGCTTCCGGTCGTCCCGCCGCATGACGTCGAGCTGCTGCTGCTCGGCCTCGGCGACGAGTTCCGCGACGGCGCCGGCTTCCTCCCGGGCGGTGGCGGCCCGTGCCTTGAGGTCGCCGGTCGCCCGCGTGCCGTACTCCCGCAGGCGGGCGCCGCGCTCCTTCTCCGCCTGCTCGGCTTCGGTCAGTTCCGCGGTCCGCCGGTCCAGCAGGTCCGCCTCCATCGCGACCCCGGCCGCCCGCCGCGCGGCCGCGACCTCCCGCGCCCACTCGGCGCGTTGCGGCGCCTGCTCGGTGATCTCGACCAGCCGCAGGTGCGCCGTGCGGACCCGGCGGATCTTCTCCGCGCCGGACCGTTCCTCCTGCAGGTAGACATCGGCGCGCTGGGCGGCCGACCGCGCTCGCAGCTCCTCCGCGGTGACCTGCCCGACGCGGTCGGCGGACGCCGCCAGCACGGCGTCGACCCACTCCGCGACGTCGTTCTCGGGCGGGTCCTCCTGGGCTTCCTGCGCGTACCGGGCCAGCAGCTCGCGCACTTTCCCTTGCCGCTGCTCGAGTGCCCGGCCGCGCTCGGCCCGCAGGTCGGCGAACCAGCGTTCGACGTCGGCGAAGCGTTCGGTGCCGAACAGCCTCTCCAGCAGCTTCTCGCGCTCGGCGGTGTCGGACCGCAGGAACCGCGCGAACTCGCCCTGCGGCAGCAGCACCACCTGGAAGAACTGGGCCGCGGTCATCCCGAGCAGCCGCTCGACGGTGCGCGCGACCTCCTCGATCCGGATCAGGCCCTCCGGCGGCAACCCGGCGGGCGCGGCGCCGACCCAGCTCAGCGACACCTTCGCCTGCTGGGTCGTCGTGCCCTCGCCGCGCCGCTTGGGCCGCTGGTACTCCGGGTTGCGCAGAATCTTCAGCCGGTGGCCCTGCACGGTCAGCTCCAGCGCGACCTCGGTGACCTGGTCGGGCTCGGCCAGGTCGCAGCGCAGCCGCTTGGCCTCGTTGCGCGCCCCGGGAACCACGCCGAACAGGGCGAACGCGATCGCGTCGAGCAACGTGGTCTTGCCCGCGCCGGTTTCGCCGTGCAGGAGGAAGAGACCGTCGGCGCCGAGCACGTCGAAGTCGACCACTTCGCGGGCGCAGTACGGCCCGAAGGCTTCGACCTCCAGCCTGTGCAGCCTCATTTCGCGAGTGCCCCCCGGTCGGCCGCCTCGAGGGCCCGGAACAGGAGCTGTTCTTCGCTCTTGGTGGGCGGCGCACCGCGGCAGTCGTCGAGGAAGCTGCGCGAGACCTCGATGTCCGACCGGCCGCGGACGGCGTCGGAGTACCGCAGCGGGGCACCGCTGTACCCGCCTTCGGGTTCCCACTCCAGGTGCACCGCGAACGGGAACCGCTCGCGCAGCCGCCGCATCGCGTCCACCGGGCGGACCGGGTCGGTGACCGTGACCGACAGGAAGTGGTCGAGGAACCGGTCGTGTTCCGGCGCCACCAGCAGCTCTTCGAGTTCGCCGCGCAGGGTGGCGAGCGCTCTCGGTACCGGCAGCTCGTGCCGGCGGACGTCGCCGAGCCCGCCCGCGTCGAAGTCGACCAGCCAGACCGATTTGCGTTGCCGCGCTTCGGAAAACGAGTACGCCAGCGGGCTGCCGGAATACCGCAGGTGCTCGGCGAGCGTCTGTGGCCCGTGGAGATGGCCGAGCGCCACGTAGTCGACGCCGTCGAAGACCGAGCCGGGCACCTGCTCGACACCGCCGACCGCGATCGTGCGCTCGGAATCGGCAGGCTCCCCGCCGGTGACGAACGCGTGCGCCAGCACGACCGAGCGGACCCCGGGCCGGGCTTCGAGATCCGCGCGGATCCGGCGCATGGCCTCGGTGAGCACGCCGGTGTGGCCGCGCGCCTCCGGCACGCCCAGCGCGTGGCGCGCCGGTTCCGGCTCCAGGTAAGGGATTCCGTAGACGGCGACCGGGCCGTGGTCGTCTTCGAGGAGCACCGGCTCGGCCAGCCCGCCGACGGTGGTGCGCAGGTGCAGCCCGCCCGCCGCGGCGAACTCCGCGAACGCGCCGAGCCGCGGCGCGGAGTCGTGGTTCCCCGGCGTGACAACGAGTTGCGCGCCCGCCGCGCGGATCCGCGCGACCGCGGCGGTGGCCACCCGGACGGCCTCGGCCGACGGCACCGCGCGGTCGTAGATGTCGCCTGCCACCAGGACGGCGTCGATCGCCTCACCGGCCACGAGGTCGGCGAGGTGCCCGAGCACCGCTTCTTGTTCCGCGAGCAGGTCGGCACCGTGGAAGGTGCGGCCGACGTGCCAGTCGGAGGTGTGCAGGAATCTCACGGGGGCCAAGGTACGACCCGGCCCCGACGAAAAGGCGCAGGCTCGCCGACTCCTCACTCGAACGTGTGTACTAACACGAGCGTGCCGGACCGGACACGCCCTGCGTGGATTCGATTTGTTCGCAGGTCAGCTACCCAGAGCGACGGATCGGGCGCGGTTTTTGTCGGTGGGGTCCGCCATGATGTCTGCGCGGTCCGAACCAGGCGGCCCGGAGGGAGGAGGCGGAAGTGGCGACAGTGCTGACCACCGCGGCGATCGTGCTCGCGGTCCTGCTGCTGTTCGCCGTCGCGGTGCTGTGGCGGCTGTACAACGACGGGATGCGCCGGGCGGACGCGGCGACCCGGCAGGTGGCGGCCGAGCGGGCGAAGTCGGACCAGCAGCAGCTGGCGTTGCGGCGCTACGAGGTCGCGTTCGCCTCGATCAGCGGTCGCGGCGAACTGGGCGAGCAGGTGTTGGTGGAAACCGCGCGGGCACTGGGGCTGCGCGAGAACCTGCACTTCACGCTGCAGACGGACGTGGGCGGCGGCGGTTCGGCGAAGCCGGACATGGTGCTGCGGGTGGGCGGCGACCGCACGGTGCCGGTGGACGCGAAGGCGAGCATGGCGATCTGGGCGGAGGCGGTGGAGACCGACGACCCGGAGGAGCGGATCGACGCGTTGCGCGCGCACGTCCGGCAGATCCGGTCGCGGGCGGCGGAGCTGGCGGGCAAGGGCTACCAGCGCTGGGCCGACGCGATCTACGGCACGATCATGTTCGTCCCGTCCGACGCGGCCGTGGTCGCGGCGCTGGACACCGACCCGGAGCTGCTGCGCTGGCTCATCGACCGGCGGGTGTTCCTGTGCGGCCCGACCGGGTTCGGGGTGCTGGCGTCGGCGGCGTTGTTCGCGGCGAGCGACCGGACGCTGGAAGCCGACGTCGAGCAGGTGCGCGCCGGGGCGGCGGCCGCGCACCGGGCGGCGGGCGGCGCGGTGGACGCGCTGAACCTGTCGAGCACGCACCTGCAGCGGTTCCTGTCGGCGCGACGGCGGGAACTGGAGGCGCTCGAAGCCTTCCGGGCGACGGTCGCACCGCTGACGGACGCGGCGGGGAGCCCGGCTCCGGTTCCCCAGGTGCGGAAGGGGGACGAGCTGGCGGCCAGCTGAGCGAACCGGGTCGCGGCGGTGGCGAGCCGGCGCGCTGCCGGAGCCGAGATGACTGAACGTCGACAAGACGGGTACCCCAGTCCGTCGACGGCCTCGACCGAGACGGCTTCGCGAGTTGGCGCACACCGAGCGTCGTCTGTCGTCGGAGCCAGTTGTCCGATATGTCCTGTCGGCCGGCTGACCCGCCCGCACCGGGCGCCTGCCTTGACCGCAGGCCTCTCACCTGCGACGACCTGAAACGCACGGCCACGGAAAGGAGACAAACCGGCAGCGCGAGCGAGGGACCGGGCCGCAGCACAGCAGCACCCGGCGGGGCCACTCGGCTCACGCCGCCGGGTGGCGATACACCCACGTCGGCGGCGGTGCTGGCAAGATCTTCACAACCACGAGATACGGTGTTGTCTCGTGACCGCGATTCGCGATCGCCAGAGCGATCCAGATGCCGACGACGCCTCCGTACCGTGGGACGAGCGTCCTGTCGTCGGTTCGAGGCGCGGGCTGCCGTGGTGGGCGGCGGTGCTCGTCGGCTTCGGCCTGGCGATCGTAGGCGCTCTCATCGGCAAACCCAGCCAGGGCAGCATCCCGGTGATCTTCACCGTCTGCTACATCGCCGGGGCCGTCATCGCGGTCTGCGCGGTGCGGCGGCGAGGGCTGTTCGGGCCGATGGTGATGCCGCCGCTGGTGCTGGCCGTCGTCGTGCCCGGCGTGATCCTGCTGACCTCGGGGTCCCAGGGCGACGACATGCTGTCCAAGGCCCTGAACATCGGCACGCCGCTGATCAACGGCTTCCCGACCATGGCGATCACCACCGGCATCACGCTGCTGATCGGGTTCGTCCGGATCTTCCGCGAACGCGACCCCGACGCCCCGAAGAAGGGCAAGGCGGCCGACCGCCGCCGGGCGGACGAAGACGACGAGAAGCCGTCGGCGCGCGCCGCGGCGACCTCGGCCGGGGGCCGTCCGCGGCCGCCCGGGTCGAGCCGCACCGGCCAGACTCCGGTGCCCCCGCGACGCGGCCGTGACGGCGAACCACCGCGGCGGCCCCGCCCGCCCGCGGACGGCGAACGCCGAGCCTCGGGCGACGCCGAGCGCCGGACGTCGCGCGGTGGCGCCCCCGCCGAACGTGACCGGGGCGCGCGCAAGCCGCCGCCGGCCGGCCGGCGGACCCCACCCCCGGCGGACAGGCGTGGCGACGCGGCTCCCCGCCGGCGCCCGCGCCCGCCGGCGGAAGACGGCCGTGACACGCCGCCGCCCCGCCGCCCGTCCGGAGGACGGGGTGCGCCCCCGCGCCGCAACCGTCCCTGGGACGACGAGGAGCGCTGACGACCAGCCGAAAGGGCCGGTCACCTTCCGCGGAGGGTGACCGGCCTTTCGCATGAGCGGCTCGGCCCTGGCTCGGCTCGGCCCTGGCTCGGCTCGGCCCTGGCTCGGCTCGGCCCTGGCTCGGCCCGGCTCGGCTCGGCCCTGGCTCGGCTCGGCTCGGCCCTGGCTCGGCTCGGCTCGGCTCGGCCCTGGCTTGGCTCGGCTCGGCTCGGCTCGGCTCGGCTCGGCTCGGCTCGGCTCGGCTCGGCTCGGCTCGGCTCGGCTCGGCTCGGCTCGGCTCGGCTCGGCAAACCGAACCACTCCGCGGCGCCTGGGCGCACCGCCCGCTCAGTGCCGCGGCACGCGAACCGCTCCCGCCCCGCAACGCAAGCCGGCGGCGGGCCGCGAACGCGACCCGCCGCCGGACGGACCCGCTCAGACCTTCCGCAGCTCCTTGGGCGGCGCGAAGGTGATCTTCTCGTTGGCCGTCGTCACCTCGTTGACATCGCCGTAGCCGCGCTCGGCCAGCCAGTCCAGCAGCTGCATGACCAGCTCGTCCGGGACCGACGCACCCGAGGTCACCCCGACCGTCGTCACGCCGGAGAGCCACGCCTCGTCGACCTCGTGCGCGAAGTCGACCAGGTACGACGCCCGCGCGCCCGCCTTCAGGGCCACCTCCACCAGGCGCTTCGAGTTGGACGAGTTCGTCGACCCGACCACCAGCACCAGGTCGCACTCCGCGGCCATCGCCTTGACCGCCACCTGGCGGTTCGTCGTCGCGTAGCAGATGTCGTCGCTCGGCGGGTCCGCCAGACCCGGGAAGCGCTCGCGGAGCTGGTCGACGCGCTCCATCGTCTCGTCGACCGACAGCGTCGTCTGGGACAGCCAGATCACCTTCGACGGGTCGCGGACCTCGACCTTGTCGACGTCCTCGGCCTTGTCGACCAGCTGGACCTTGTCCGGCGCCTCGCCGGCCGTGCCCTCGACCTCCTCGTGGCCTTCGTGGCCGATCAGCAGGATGTCGTAGTCGTCCTTCGCGAACCGGTTGACCTCCTTGTGCACCTTCGTCACCAGGGGGCAGGTCGCGTCGATCGTGCGCAGGTTCCGGTCCGCGGCCTCCTGGTGCACCATCGGCGAGACGCCGTGGGCGGAGAACACCACCAGCGCGCCCTCGGGCACCTCGGACGTCTCGTCGACGAAGATCGCGCCGCGCTCGCGCAGCGTCTCGACCACGTGCTTGTTGTGGACGATCTCCTTGCGGACGTACACCGGGGCGCCGTAGACCTCGAGGGCCTTCTCGACGGCGATCACCGCGCGGTCGACGCCCGCGCAGTAACCACGGGGTTTGGCGAGCAGGACCCGCTTGCCGGAAGCGGTTCCGGTGATCGTCGGGGTACCCGCGGGCTCGATTCCGGGACTCGCTGAACTCATGGCACCCAGGGTACGGGCAGGTCCGAGACGAACTCGAAGTCCCTTTCGGGTGAGCTTCGTCCCGCCACGGGAGTGTGCCGGCGGTCACGCACCGCGCACTTCCGGTTGGGCACGGACGGCGGTCATGCGGCAGGCTGGACGCATGAAGCCATTCCCGCTCCCCCTCCGGGTCGCCGCGGGCCTCGCCGTCTCCACCGCCGAGCGGGTTCGTGAGCTTCCCCGGCAGCTCGCCGGGCTTCCGGTGACCGTGGTCAGCCAGGTGCTGCAGGCCTCCATGCGCGTCCAGCAGCACGTCACCGAGCTGGCGATCAAGGGCGACAACGCCCTCTCCGGCCTGCGGCCCGTCGAGGACGCGCCCAGCTGGGCGACCTTCGACGAAGACCTCGACGTCCCGCCCGCGCGGCCGAACCTTTCGACGGTCGCCGAAGTGCCCGAGCCCCGTTCGGAGACCAACGGTCACGTTCCGTCAGCGGCCGAACTCGAAGCGGAGCTGGGCGACCCCTGGGCCGACGAGGAGCGCGCGCTCGCCGAGGACCACGCCGACGGCGAGAACGACGCCCCGGACGAGGGCACCAAGCCCAAGCCCGGCACGCCCGCGATCGACAAGAAGACCAAGAGCGAGACGCCGCGGACCAGCGCCGCCGGATACGAGGGTCCCGCCGGGCTGACCGGCTACGACCAGCTCACCCTCCCGCAGCTGCGCGCCCGGCTGCGCCAGCTGTCGATCCCGCAGCTCGAGACGATCCTCGAGTACGAGCGCGCGCACGCCGACCGCTCGTCGTTCACCGGGATGCTCTCGCGCCGGATCGCCAACGCCCGCAAGGCCGAACGGGCCGGCGAAGACGGCCAAGAGAACGGCCAGTGACCGAAACCGAACCGAGTACCGCCGAGAAGCCCTGGCCGGTCCGCACGGTCGCGCGCAAGATCGGCGACTGGATCCACCGGCTCGGCGCCGTCTGGGTCGAAGGCCAGGTCACCCAGGTCAGTTCGCGGCCGAACACGCAGACCGCGTTCCTGACGCTGCGCGACCCCTCCGCCGACGTCTCGATGTCGGTGACCTGCCCGAACTGGCTGATCCGCGAGATGGAACCGCCGCTGCGCGAGGGCGCCAGCGTCGTCGTGCACGCGAAGCCGTCGTTCTTCTTCGGCCGCGGCACGATCAGCCTGCGCGCCGACCAGATCCGCGCCGTCGGCATCGGTGAGCTGCTGGCCCGGATCGAGCGCCTCAAGAAGCTGCTGACCGCCGAAGGCCTCTTCTCGGCCCAGCGCAAGCGGCCGATCCCGTTCCTGCCGAAGGGCGTCGGGCTGATCACCGGCCGCGCGTCGGCGGCCGAGCGGGACGTGCTGGCGAACGCGCAGGGGCGGTGGCCGCACGTCCGGATCAAGGTGCTCAACACGGCCGTGCAGGGTTCGCAGGCGGTGCCGCAGGTCATGCGCGCGCTGCGGATCTTCGACGCCGACCCCGACATCGACGTCATCGTCATCGCCCGCGGCGGCGGCAGCGTCGAGGATCTGCTGCCGTTCTCCGACGAGGCGCTCTGCCGCGCCGTCTCGGCCGCCGGGACGCCCGTGGTCAGCGCCATCGGGCACGAGCCGGACACCCCGCTGCTCGACTACGTGGCCGACCTGCGCTGCTCGACGCCGACCGACGCGGGCAAGCGGATCGTCCCGGACCTGCGCGAGGAGACCGAGCGCGTCCGGCAGATGCGCGACCGCGGGCGCCGGGCGCTGCACGGCTGGGTCGACACCCAGGCGCGGCTGCTGACGCAGCTCCGCAGCCGCCCGTCGCTGGCCGACCCGCTCGGCCCCATCCAGCGCCGCCAGGACGACGTCGAGGTCCACCGCGAACGCGGGCGCCGCGCCATGCTGACGCTGCTCGCCAAGGACCAGGCCGAACTCGCGAGCGCGCGGGCCCGGCTGACCGCGCTCGGCCCGGCCGCGACGCTGGCCCGCGGGTACGCGGTCGTGCAGTTCCTCGATCCCGAAGGCAACCTCCAGGTACTCCGCTCCGTCTCCGAAGTCGAGGCCGGTGCCCAGCTGCGCGTGCGCGTGGGCGACGGCGCGATCGGCGCGGTGGCGGAAGGAGAGCAGGGGTGAGAGCGACGTTCCTCCCGCTCACCGTGGACGCGGCCAGGAGACTGGGCGCGCGCCCGCTGCTGGACCAGGCGGTGCGCACCGACCGCGCGGCCGCCGAGTGCTGGACGGCACTGCTCGCCGGCTGCGGTGGCGCGGCGCGCCGCGACCTGGGTCCGCAGCTGCGGCGGCTGTCCGAGGCGACGTCGATGCAGGTCGGCTCACGCTGGTGGTTCGCCGAAGGGGCCGGGCACCGCAAGCGGGTCGCCGGGGCGCAGGAGAACCTCGAAGAGGCGATCGCGGACGGTGACGGGCAGGAGTTCGCCCTCGCCTTCGTCGGGTACGACCACGCGATGGCCAGCGCGGTAGTGTGCGCGAACAGCGTGGAAGCCCGGAAGGTCGGAGAACACCGAGCGTGAGTGAAGCAGCCGCCGAGGAACTCGGTTACGAGCAGGCCCGCGACCGCCTCGTCGAGGTCGTGCGCGAGCTCGAAGCCGGAGGTCTGTCCCTCGAGCAGTCGCTCGCGTTGTGGGAGAAGGGCGAGAAGCTCGCGAAGGTCTGTGAGCGCCATCTCGAAGGCGCCCGTGAGCGCATCGAGGCTGCTCTGGCCTCCGTGGAGGACGAACCCGGCGACAGCCAGTGACGTTTGCCATGTCTTCGGCATCGGGAAACCGGACAGGGATCTGACAGACTGTTGATCCGCCAGTTCCACGATCCGGGAGGCCGAGATGTCCGCCGCTGAGAGTCGTCGTGAAGCGCCCGACCGCAACCTCGCGATGGAGCTGGTCCGGGTCACCGAAGCCGCCGCGATGGCCGCCGGCCGCTGGGTCGGCCGCGGCGACAAGATCGGCGGGGACGGCGCGGCCGTCGACGCGATGCGCCAGCTCGTCTCGACGGTGTCGATGCGCGGGGTCGTGGTGATCGGCGAGGGCGAGAAGGACGAAGCGCCCATGCTGTTCAACGGCGAAGAGGTCGGCAACGGCGACGGGCCGGACTGCGACGTCGCGGTCGACCCGGTCGACGGCACCACCCTGATGGCGAAGGGCATGCCGAACGCCCTCGCGGTGCTCGCGGTCGCCGAGCGCGGCGCGATGTTCGACCCGTCGGCGGTGTTCTACATGGAGAAGCTGGCCGTCGGGCCGGAGGCGGCGGGCAAGGTGGAGCTCGGCGCGCCGATCGCGGAGAACATCCGCCGGGTCGCCAAGGCGAAGAACAGCAGCGTCGGTGACGTCACCGTGTGCATCCTCGACCGCCCGCGCCACGAGCAGCTCATCAAGGAGGTCCGCGAGGCCGGCGCGCGGATCCGGTTCATCTCCGACGGCGACGTCGCGGGCGCGATCGCCGCGGCCCGCCCGACCACCGGCGTGGACATGCTGATCGGCATCGGCGGTACCCCCGAGGGCATCATCGCGGCCTGCGCGATGAAGTGCCTCGGCGGCGAGCTGCAGGGCCGCCTGTGGCCGAAGGACGACGCCGAGCGCGAGAAGGCCCTCGCCGCCGGTCACGACCTCGACCGCGTCCTGCTGAACGACGACCTCGTCCGCGGCGACAACGTCTTCTTCTGCGCCACCGGCGTGACCGACGGCGACCTGCTGCGCGGCGTCCACTACCGCGAGGGCGGCGCGACGACGCAGTCCATCGTGATGCGGTCCAAGTCCGGGACCGTCAGAATGATCGACGGCTACCACCGGCTCACCAAGCTGCGGGCGTACTCCTCGGTCAACTTCGACGGCCACCTGGACGCGCCCGACGACGACGTCGTACCCCCGCTGCCGTAAGGAGTTCCGTGCCCAGGCGACTGCCGGCCCTGCTGATCGCTTGCTTGTTCGCCCTGGTCCCCGGCACCGCGTCGGCCCACCCCGTGATCGTCGGGGGTGGGGACGCGGACCAGCCGTACCCGTTCGCGGTGTCGCTGCACACGTCGACGGGCAAGCTCTTCTGCGCCGGTGCGCTGATCGCCCCCACCTGGGTCGTCACCGCGGCGCACTGCGCGTTCGACAAGACCCCGCCCGCGATCTCCGCGCGGGCGGGGACCAACGACGTCGGCCAGGGCGGTGAGGTCGCCCAGGTCGCCGGCATCGTCGTGAACCCGGCCTTCAACACGCAGAGCCCGGCGGGCGACATCGCGCTGCTGCGGCTGGCGACGCCGGTCAAGGCGGCCCCGATCGCGCTCGCGACGGCCGCGTCGCCCGGCACCGCGACCCGGATCCTCGGCTGGGGCCAGACCTGCCCGAAGGTCAACTGCGGGCAGGTCCCAACGACGCTGCAGCAGCTCGACACGCACATCGTCGAGGGCGCGAAGTGCACGTCCGTCTTCGACGGCACCGCCGAGCTGTGCACGGACAACCCCGGTGGCAAGTCGGGAGCGTGCTTCGGCGACTCCGGCGGCCCCGAGATCGTCCGCGACGGCGACCACTGGCTGCTCGCCGGCGTCACGAGCCGGCCCGGCAACAACGACCCGCAGTGTGCGACGGCGCCGTCGATCTACACGTCCGTCGTCGCGTACGCGCCGTGGATCGCGGAGAAGACCAAGGCTTGATCTACTCGGCGTTGCTCGAGTGGCCGGGGAACAGGTGCGCGTCCGGGTCGAGCGCGACGGCGATGTTGTTGACGGCCGTCGCCGCCTCGCCGAAGCCGGTCGCGATCAGCTTCACCTTCCCCGGGTACGCGGCGACGTCGCCGGCGGCGTAGACGCGCTCGCGGGCCGTCGCCATCGTCGAGTCCACGGCGATCGCGCGGTGGTCGATCTCCAGGCCCCAGCTCTCGATCGGCCCGAGGTCGGCGGTGAACCCGAGCGCCGCGACGACGGCGTTGGCGGGCAGCCGCTCGTCGCCGGCACCCTTGATCGAGACGTCGACCGCTTCGAGCGAGCCGTCGGCCGCTTCGACGAACCGCGTGACTTCGGCGTCGGTGATGATCCGGGTGCCGAGCTCCCGCGCCTGCCGCACGATCGACTCCGCGGCGCGGAACTTGGCGCGGCGGTGCACGAGCGTCACGCTCGCCGCGACCGGGTGCAGGGCGAGGATCCAGTCGAACGCCGAGTCGCCGCCGCCGACGACCACGACGTGCTGGCCCGCGTGCGCCTGCAGCGACGGGACGAAGTGGACCATGCCGCGGCCGAGCCAGCCGTCACCGGCGGGCAGCGGGCGCGGGGTGAACTCGCCGATGCCCGCGGTGATCAGCACCGCGCCCGCGCGCAGGGTCTCCCCGCCGTCGAGGGTCAGTTCGACCCCTTCGCCCACGCTCTCGAGCTTCTCGGCCTTGCGCCCCAGCAGGTAGGTCGGCGCGAACGGCGCGGCCTGCTTGACCAGGCCGTCGACGAGGTCGCGGCCGCGGACCTCGGCGAACCCGCCGACGTCGTAGATCATCTTCTCGGGGTACATCGCGGTGACCTGCCCGCCGGGCTCGGGCAGCGAGTCGACCACCGCCATCGAAAGGCCGCGGAACCCGGCGTAGTAGGCGGCGAACAGGCCGGTCGGGCCCGCGCCGATGATGACGAGGTCGTACGAATCCCCAGGAACTTCAGTCATGCTCGCTCCAGCCAGTGGTGGATGGCGGTGATCGAGAACACAGCCGATCCTAGCCCGGCCGGGCGGCTCAGGCGGGGATGTTCCGGTGCCCGAACAGGCCGAGCAGCCACGTGTGCCGGATGGCTTCGCGGGCGCGGTCGTAGGCCTCGGCGGTGTCCAGCCAGATGGCCTGGGTGAGCAGCTCGATCGTCGCGGCGACGACGGCGCGCGCGGTGAACGGCGGCGGGAGCGCAAAGCCTGGTTCGGTCGTGCGCAGCCACGCCGCCGTCCGGTCGAACACGGCTTCACTCGCGCGCAGCACCTCTTCACGCGCTTCGAGACCCGCGTCGCCGAGGGCGTAGATCTCCAGGAGGACCGCGCGGGTCACCACCGGACGGCGGCGCGCGTAGCCGACGACGAAGTCGCCGCACGCCGCGACCGCGTCCAGCGGGGCCGGCGCCCCGGCCGCGACCGCGACGCCCTGGCCGAGGAACTCCGCCGTCACCGACCGGTAGGCGGCCAGGAACGCGGCCTGCTTGCCGGCGAACTGCTCGTAGAACGACGTGCGCGAGACACCCGCGGCCGCCGTGACGTGGCCGACGGTCGTGGCCGCGTACCCGCGTTCGCCGACGTTGACCAGCACCGCTTCGATCAGCCGGGCACGTTGCGCCCCGGCCACTTCCGCCCGGCTCAGGCTGTGCGGTCCCTTGGGGAGACGGCGGTCCTGGGTCCTCATCCGCGGCACCGTACCCGGCGGACCGGTCGCGACGACCGGTCCGCCGGGGGGGGTGCTCAGGCCGGCTGTTCCGGGTCCAGCGAGTTGCCCGCCGGCATGTGCCCGCAGCTCGACGGCGGCGTCCGGCCGGCGAACCGGTCGGCCAGCCAGCCGATCGCCGCGGGCGCCCACGCCACCAGGCCGCCGACGTGGCTGAGCGCGTCGTACTGCTGGTACTCGATCGACTTGTTGCCGGTGGCGCAGTACTGGCGGGCCAGCGCCCGTACGTCGCCGGCCACCATCACGCCGTCGCCGGTGCCGATGCCCGGGAGGTTGCTCGTGGTGCCTTCGAGGAACCCGGCGTTGCCCTGAGAGATGAAACCGGGGACCGACGGGGTCGGCGCGGAGCCGATGTTGACCTTGTTCACGGCCTCGACGAAGGGCGGCACCGAGTTCGGGTTCGCGTACTCGGGCTTCGCGATTTTCTGCCACGTCAGCCCTGGGTACCGGCCGAGGGCGCTGATGATCGACGCGTGCTCCAGCTCGTCGAGCACCTTCAGCCCGTACTCGCTCGCGTACGGCCGCAAGTCGATGCCGAAGCCGCGGGCAACGCCGATCAGCGCCATCGGGATGACACCGGCCCACACCGGGCTGCCGCTGACGTACTTCAGGTTGTGCGCCGGATCGACGAGCACGCCGCCTTCGGTGAAGCCGACGAGGTTCGCGTTGACGTCCGGGGCGTAGCTCGGCGCCAGCGCGGCCGCCCAGCCGGTCCCGATCGCCCCGCCCGAGTAGCCCAGGAGACCGAACTTTGTGCTCTTGGTCATCCCGGTCGCGGCCGAGCTCGTCGCGGCGCGGATCGAGTCGAGGGTGGTCGTGCCGTACTCCGGTCCGGCGGCGAAGTCGGCGGTCTGCCCTTCGGTGTCGGGGACGACGACGTTGTAGCCCTGCAGGATTGACGGCAGGAGCAACAGCGATTCGGCGTTGGGCAGGAGCCCGCCGAGGGTGACGTCGCCGGCGATCGCCCGCGACGGCGCGTCGGCGGGGTCGAGCGAGTCGTAGGCCGACTGGTAGGACACGGCTTTCGTGCTGTCGCCGGTGATGCTCCGGACGACCGAGGTGACGTTGGCGGCCGGGCGGCCCTGCGCGTCGGTGGTCCGGTAGAGCAGCTGGACGGCTTTCACCGGCGTCGCGAGCCCGACGACGTGGTAGTTCAGCGTCCGGGTCTTGAGGACCGTTCCGGGGGCGTAGGACGACAGCGGTGCGCTGCCGTCGTAGCTGTAGAAGGAATCGGCTGACGCGGCGGCCGGGCTCGCCGGCGCGGCGGCGAGGGTGAGCGCGAGTGCGGCGGCGAGCGCTGCAAAACGACGGATCATGACTCCCCTTTGAATCATGAAGTGGATCACGCGGATCGCCGTAACCTACCAGCGAGTAGGTGTGGTGTACAGCCGCGTACACGATCGGCGGGCTACCGCACCGGGTGCGGCTGACGCCGAGCCGGTCGCGCAGCTCCTGCTCCGTGACCGCCGGACGGGTGCGCAACGCCACCACGCGCGCGCCGTCGAAGAGGGCCAGAATCGGGGGTATGGCTGACCAGGAATACCGGATCGAACACGACACGATGGGCGAGGTCCGCGTGCCGGCCGACGCGCTCTACCGCGCGCAGACCCAGCGGGCCGTCGAGAACTTCCCGATCTCCGGCCGGGGCCTGGAGCGGGCCCAGATCCGCGCGCTCGGCCTGCTCAAGGCCGCCGCCGCGCGCGTGAACCTGAAGCTCGGCGTGCTCGACGCCGACGTCGCGAACGCCATCGCGGCCGCCGCCGACGAGGTCGCCGAGGGCGCCCACGACGCGCACTTCCCCATCGACGTCTTCCAGACCGGGTCCGGGACGTCGTCGAACATGAACGCCAACGAGGTCATCGCCACCCTGGCTTCGCGCGCCCTCGGCCGGGACGTGCACCCGAACGACCACGTCAACGCGTCGCAGTCGTCGAACGACACCTTCCCGACCACCATCCACGTCGCCGCGACCGAGGCCGTGATCAAGGACGTCATCCCGGCGCTCGAGTACCTCGCCGGTGCCATCGAGGTGCGCGCCGCGGAGTGGGCCGACGTCGTGAAGTCCGGCCGCACGCACCTGATGGACGCCGTGCCGATCACGCTCGGCCAGGAGGCCGGCGCGTGGGCGTCGCAGGTCCGGTTCGGCGTCGAACGGCTGAAGTCGGGCCTGCCGCGCCTGGGCGAGCTGCCGATCGGCGGCACCGCGGTCGGCTCGGGCCTGAACGCGCCGGACGGCTTCGGCTCGTCGGTCGCGGCGGAACTCGCGACGGTGACCGGACTGCCGCTGACCGAGGCCCGCGACCACTTCGAGGCGCAGGCGACGCAGGACAGCGTCGTCGAGACGTCCGGGCACCTGCGCACGATCGCCGTTTCGCTCAACAAGATCGCGAACGACCTGCGCTGGCTCGGTTCCGGCCCGCGCACCGGCTTGGCCGAGCTGGCGCTGCCGGACCTGCAGCCCGGCTCGTCGATCATGCCGGGCAAGGTGAACCCGGTGATCCCGGAGGCGACGCTGCAGGTCGTGGCGCAGGTGATCGGCAACGACGCGGCCGTCGCCTTCGCCGGTGCCGCCGGCAACTTCCAGCTCAACGTCAACCTGCCGGTGATCGCGCGGAACGTCCTGGAGTCCGCGCGCCTGCTCGCCGCCGTGTCGCGCCTGCTGGCGGACAAGGTGTTCGCGGGGATCACCGTGAACACCGAGCGCACGCGCACCTACGCCGAGGGCTCGCCGTCGATCGTGACGCCGTTGAACAAGTACATCGGCTACGAAGAAGCGGCGGCGGTCGCGAAGCAGGCGCTGAAGGAGCTGAAGACGATCCGCGAGGTCGTGCTCGAGCGCGGGTACGTCCGCGACGGAAAGCTGACGGAGGAGCAGCTGGACGAGGCACTCGACGTCCTCCGCATGGCCCGCGGCGGCAAGTGACCCGCTACCGCCGGCGCAGGCGCTTGTCCGCCAGCGCCGGCGGGGTGTAGTCCTTTTCGGCCGGGTTCAGGTCCGTGCCCGGTGGGACGATCTCGTCGATCCGGTCCAGCACGTCGTCGTCCAGCACCAGGTCCGCGCCCGCCAGCAGGTCGTCGAGCTGGGCGGGGGTGCGCGGGCCGACGATCGCCGACGTCACGCCCGGGTGCGCGCGGACGAACGCCGTCGCGAGGTGGGTCAGCGGCCGGCCCAGGTCGTCCGCGATCTCCTTCAGCCGCGCGATGGCCTCGAACTTGACCGCGTTCTCCGGCCGCGCCGGGTCGAACTTGTGCGCCTGCAGGGTCCTGCGCCCCTCCGAAAGGTCCACATCGGACGGTTTCGTGTAGCGACCCGACAGCCAGCCGCTGGCCAGCGGGCTCCAGGTCAGCACGCCCATGCCGTACTTCCGCGCGGTCGGCAGCACGGCCGCCTCGATCGCCCGGTTGAAGATCGAGTACGGCGGCTGCTCGGCGCGGAACCGGGCCAGACCACGCTTTTCGGCCACCCACTGGGCCTCCACGATCTGCTCGGCCGGGAAGTCCGACGACCCGATCGCGCGGACCTTGCCGGCGCGCACGAAGTCCGTGAGCACCGAAAGCGTTTCCTCGATGTCGGTCGTCGGATCGGGCCGGTGGACCTGGTAGAGGTCGATGTAGTCGGTGTCGAGGCGGCGGAGGCTGTCGTCCAGCGCGCGGGTCAGCCAGCGCCGCGAAAGGCCGCCCTGGTTCGGGTCCGCACCCATCCGGAAGAAGCCCTTGGTGGCCAGCACGACGTCGTCGCGGCGCCCCTTCAGCGCCTTGCCGACGATCCGCTCGTTCTCGCCGTCGCTGTACATGTCGGCGGTGTCCCAGAAGTTGACGCCCGCGTCGAGCGCGGTGTGCAGCATCCGGATGCCCTCTTCGTGATCGGGGTTGCCCCACTTGCCCAGCATCATCGCGCCGAACGCGTACTCGCTGACCGAGATGCCCGTACCGCCCAGAATTCGTCGTTCCATGCCACCGACTTTGCGGGCCGCGCCGACACCGGACCAGGTCACGCTCGACCTGGGTCCGGCAGTACCAGGCGGGGAGCGCCGAGCCGGGGATACTGGAGGCATGAGTGACGCAGCCGAGCTGGGCGCCTTCCTGAAGGCGCGCCGCGCCGCACTGGACCCCGCCGACCTGGGCCTGCCGCCCGGGATCACGCAGCGGCGGGTGAAGGGGCTGCGCCGCGAGGAGATCGCGCAGCTGTCCGGGATCAGCGTCGACTACTACACGCGGCTGGAACAGGGCCGCGCGAAGAACGTGTCGGACGCGATCCTCGACGCGCTGGCCCGCTCGCTGCGCCTCGACCCCGGCGAGGAGGCCTACCTGCGCAACCTCGCCGCGCCGAAGCGCCGGGACGACCACGCGCCGCAGCGGGTGCGGCCCGAGCTGCAGCAGCTGCTCGACGCCATCCAGGCGCCGGCGTTCGTCTTCGGGCGGTACATGGACGTGCTCGCCTGGAACGCCCTCGGCGGCGCGGTCGCGTTCGCCTTCGCCGACCTCGAAGAGCGCAACATGCCGAAGCTCGTCTTCACCGACGAACGCGCGAAGGAGCTGCATCCGGAGTACGACGCCGTCTGCCGCGAGCTCGTCGCGAACCTGCGCGCGGAGAGCGGCCGGCGCCACGGCGATCCGAAGTTCGCCCAGCTCATCGGCGAGCTGTCACTGGCGAGCGAGCAGTTCCGGACGCTGTGGGCCGAGCACGCCGTCCAGGAGAAGGCGCACGGCCGGAAGGTGCTGCACAACCCCGTCGTCGGTGAGCTGCGGCTGCGCTACGAGACGTTGCGGCTGCCCCAGGACCCCGACCAGGGCATGGTCGTCTACCACGCCGAACCGGGGTCCGAGACCGAACGCGCGCTCGGCCTGCTGGCCAGCTGGATCGCCGCCGATGAACGGCCGGTGAGCACGCGGTCGTCCCAGCCCCACGCCGGGTGAGGCCGACGTTCCGGCGGCGAAAACCCCCTCTGTACCAGGCCGGACATCTGGCCGTCCTGAAATTGTCGGTGGTCCGGGTCATGATGTCCGGGTGTTGCTGAGCGAGTTGGTCCGGGCGTCCGCCGAGCTGGCGGCGACGAGGTCCAGGAAGGCGAAGATCGCCCTCCTGGCCGCGGTGCTGCGCGCCGCCGAGGTCGGTGAGCTGCCCGTGGTGATCGCGTACCTGACCGGGCAGACGGCACAGGACAGGCTGGGTGCGGGCTGGCGCACCCTGGCCGGGCTGGGCGCCGGGTCGGTGCCGGACCCGGTCGTCACGGTGGCCGAGGTCGACGCGGCGCTCACCGCGGCGGCCGGCGTCGCGGCTGGCACGGGGTCCGCGACGCGGCGGCAGGAGGTCCTGCGTGCGCTGTTCGAGCGGCTGACGAAGGACGAGCAGCAGTTCCTGTTCCGGCTGGTCACCGGCGAGCTGCGGCAGGGCGCGCTGGAAGGCGTGATGGTCGACGCGGTCGCGGCGGCGGCCGAGGTGCCCGCCGAGGACGTGCGGCGGGCCTTCATGCTGTCCGGCAAGCTGGGCGTCACCGGGGTCGCGGCGATCACCGGCGGGCAGGCGGCGCTGACGGAGTTCCGGCTGACGCTGGGCACACCGATCAAGCCGATGCTGGCGTCGCCGGCGGAGTCGCTGGACGAGGCGGTCGCCGAGCACGCCGAGGCGATCGTCGAGTACAAGATGGACGGTGCCCGGATCCAGGTGCACCGGCAGGGTGACGAGGTGCACGTCTGGACGCGGACGCTGCGCGAGATCACCGGGAGCGTCCAGGAGCTGGTCGAGCTGGTGCGGGCGCTGCCGTGCGAGTCGGTGGTGCTGGACGGCGAAACGCTCGCCCTGACCGACGCGGGGCGGCCGCGGCCGTTCCAGGACACGATGAGCCGGTTCGGCAGCACGCGCGAGGAGCAGGTCAAGGCGCTGCTGCTGCGGCCGTACTTCTTCGACTGCCTGCACCTCGACGGCGTCGACCTGCTGGACGCGCCGCTGTCCGAGCGCAACGCGGCGCTGCGCAAGGTCGCCGGGGCGCACGTGATCCCCGGTGAAGTGGGGGTGGCGGGGGCGGCCGCCGTGCTGGAGGCGGCGATGGAAGCCGGCCACGAAGGCGTGATGGTCAAGGACCTGGCGGCGCCGTACGCGGCCGGGCGGCGCGGGCGGGCGTGGCTCAAGGTCAAGCCGGTGCACACGATCGACCTGGTGGTGCTCGCGGCGGAGTGGGGACACGGCAGGCGCACGGGCACGCTGTCGAACCTGCACCTGGGGGCCCGCGACCCGGACGGCGGCCCGCCGATCATGGTGGGCAAGACGTTCAAGGGCATGACCGACGAGCTGCTGGCGTGGCAGACGAGGACGTTCCAGGAGATCGAGACCCACCGCGACGACTGGACGGTGTACGTCCGGCCGGAGGTCGTCGTCGAGATCGAGCTGGACAGCGCCCAGGTTTCGACCCGCTACCCGGGCGGCCTGGCGCTGCGGTTCGCACGGGTGGTCCGCTACCGCCCGGACAAGGACCCGGCGGAGGCGGACACGATCGACACGGTCCGCGGCCTCCTGCACGGCGACCGTTCGGAGGGGAACTGAAAGCGCTTCGCTGACAATTTACCGAAAACGGCGGAGTTCGGTTTGTTCGACGCATGATCATGTCGAGATTTTTCCCCACAGCAGGGGAAGCGCACCGCCGCTACGATGCTGCTCCTCGCAAAGTCCCGCTCACCTCCCCGAGCGGTCATGGAGGAGTACAAGTGGCAAGCAAGGAACAGCTGAAAGCGGCGATCCACGCCGCTTTCGACGCGGCCGTCGCCGACGGGACGAGCTACACGAAGGTGTACGCCGCGGAAATCAAGCAAAAGAACTTCATCGTTTTCCGCACCACCACCGTCAGCAATTTCGCGGTGGGTTTCCGGCCGGGGCAGACCGACCTCGTCATCGTCCCGCTCGACGAAAAGAACGGCGCGATCACCGCGGGCACCCCGCTGACGATCACGGACGCCAACCGCGCGTCGGTCAAGAAGCGCGACCTGCAGGGCCGGTTCGTCATCAAGACGACGGACGGCCGGACCTTCCGGCTCAGCATCATCCCCTCCGTGCCGAAGCTGCTCGCCGCCAGTTACCAGCTGCCGGTCGACCAGAAGGAGGAGTACGAGGCGTTCACCACCCTCCGGGACGCCCTCGTCTCGGCTTGACGACCGCGCGCCCCGGTGCCGTCCGGCATCGGGGCGCCGCCGGCGTCAGTAGCAGCGGTCGGACTTGATCGCGTACGTGTAGTTGTTGGAGAGGTTGGACGTCACCTCGAAGCGGATCTTGTGGTAGACGGGCGGGTCGCCGAGCACGCCGTGCGACACCGTGTGCTCCTTGCCCGGGGCGATCGCGCCGCTCCACAGTCCCTTGTCGAAGACGTCCTCGACGATCTGGACGAGCAGGCCGCGGTAGTCGTGGTTGTGCACGGTGATGTCGATCTTCTGCCCGGCGCTGACCTCGACGACCTTCGTCGCGCCGCCCATCAGGGGGCCGCCGGCGCACACCTTCGTCGCGGCGGCCGCGGACGGTACGGCCACCAGCGCCGCGGCCAGGGCCACCACCGGAACGATCACCTTGCGCATCAGCGGTTCCCCACCTTCGTCTTGACCACAGTGGACGTCTCGGCGATGTCGATGCCGAACTTCATCGAGCCGCCGCAGTAGGCGTGCTTGCCGTTCTTGAAGTAGAGCGTCAGGTCGCCGGCGCACTCGAAGACGCGGATGTCCCAGGTGCGCTCGCCCGGCCACAGGCAGATGGCGTCCTTGCCGGCCCGGCGCATCCAGCCGTGGTACCCGGATTCGCACGTGATGATCGGATCACTCGCGACGGTCCTCGCCGACGGAACCGACGCCGAAGCCGCGCCGGCCGGCAGCAGGCCCGCGACGAGCGCGGCTCCCGTGACGGCCGCGACCCTCAGATACGGACGCATGGATTTCCTTCCCCTGCACGATGGATTCGCCCGGGAGATCCGGACACCGAAGACGTTAGGGACACCCGCGGCCGCGGCGGAAGCCCTTCACCGGCCACACCGGAGCGAAAGCCAAAGGAAGATCGTTTGCGCAGGTCAGCGCAATGACCAGGGGGCCTGGAAAGCCAATTCAGGCGGTGATCCGCACCGAGAAGAAGACGGCCCGGTCGTCCGGCAGCAGGAGGTGCCCCTCGGAGTCGGCCATCTTCCAGTAGACCTGGCAGTGCCCGGCCGAGGGTGGCGCCTGCACGTCGACGGAGATCCGCACGTGCTCACCGGGCGCGGTGTAGGGCACCGGCACGCGGTCGGGCGTGCGGCACTGCTCCGGGCTGCCGAACGAGCCCGAGCGGATGAGGTACCGCCCGATCCATCCGACCGATCCGGCGTTGCGGAGCTCCCACGTCTTGGTGAACCGGCTCCCTGCGGGCACGGCGCTGCCGTCGGGAACGGTGACGTCGGCGACGAACTCGGACACATCACCGGCGGCGGGTTCTTCGGCCGAGAACGCACCGCCGAAGACGAGGAAGAGAGCGAAGACGAGCACCGCGGCGACGGCCCCGGCGAGGCCATAAGCGGCCCACCGGCGACGCGGCAGGGGATCCGGCTCGGCGCCGAGGGGTGATCCGCGCGCGAACAACCGGCGGCGGCCCGGCTCCGGCGCGGGCGCCCGCTCGGCTCCCAGCGACTCCGGCTCTGGCCCCGGCTCCGGCTCCGGCTCCGGCTGTGGCCGCGGCCCCGGCTCCGGCTCTGGCCCCGGCCCCGACTGCGGCCCCGACTGCGGCCGCGGCCCCGGCTCCGGCTCCGGCGCGAGCGCTTCCGGCTCGGCTCCTTCCGGCTCCCGCGCCTTCTCCCAGCACCCGCGCCACTCGAGCAGCACCGCGGGTTCGTCCTGGCCGAGCACCCCCACCGCCAGCACCCGCACGAATTCCCACGTCGTCTCCCAGCTGGGCAGCTGCCGCCCCCGCGCCGCCGCCGACAGGGCCGATTTGGACGCCAGCGCCCCCAGCTCGTCGCGCATCCGGTCGTACGACGGGTCGCCCGCCGCGCGCTTCAGCTCCCACAGCCGGCGCGCGAACGCGGCGACCGGCCCGCTTTCCCCCGCGGGGCCGAGCGCGACCCTCCCGCGGCGCCCGGGCGTGCGTTCGACGTCCATCTCCGCCGAGGATAGGACGCGGACCGGGTGACCGGCGCGCCTCGATCGAGTGATACCGGCCGGATCGTCCACAGTGGAGCTAAGCTCCGGAAATGCGCAGCGAGACACTCACCCGCGCCTGGTTCGCGGTCACCGCCGTGGTCGCGGTGACCGGCCTCGTCAGCCAGGTCGTCGCCACCGCGACCGACGCGAACGGCCGCGTCGCGAACCTGCTCTGCTTCTTCACCATCGACTCGAACCTGCTGGTCGCGGTCACGTCCGCGCTGGTCGCGCTGGGCTCGGCCCGCGGCAGGCTGTTCACCGTGCTCTGGCTCGACGCGCTCGTCGGCATCATCGTGACCGGCATCGTCTACCAGGTCGCCCTCGCCGGCCTGTACGAGCTGCACGGCCTCTCGCTGTTCTCCGACACCATGCTGCACAAGGTCACGCCGATCCTGTTCGTGCTCGGCTGGCTCCTCGCGGCACCGCGCGGCGTGCTGACCTGGTCCACGGTCGGGTGGTCGCTGCTCTACCCGCTGGCCTGGCTCGCCTTCACCCTGCCGCGCGGCGCGCTCACCGGCTTCTACCCGTACCCGTTCGTCGACGCCGGCGCGCTCGGCTACGGCCAGGTCGCGCTCAACTGCGTCTTCATCGGGCTGTTCTTCACGGCGCTCGCCGCGGGCGCGTTCCTCTACGACCGCCGGCTCACGCCCGCACCCGACGGAACGCGTTGAGCCCGTCGCTCAGCCCGGCCTGGACCAGCGTCGGCAGCGCGCCGCGCCGGTCGACCGGCTTGCCCGCCGCGATCCGGTGCATCTGCCGGGTATGCCACTGGATCTCGAGGAGACTGTCGGCCAGCCGGACGCCGGTCTTCGGGCAGCGCCGTTCCGCGCGGACGTCTTCGCCGTCGAGCAGCCGCGCCGGCAACCCCGGGTCGACGATCAGCGGCCGGCCGAGTCCGACGACGTCCAGCGCGCCCGAGCGCAGGGCCTCTTCCATCCCGTCTCGCGTCGCGAAGCCGCCGGTGACCATCAACGCCACTTCGGACACTGAACGCGCCTTCGCCGCGTAGTCCAGGAAGTACGCCTCGCGCGCCTGCGTGCTCGCCCGGCCGGAGCCCATCATCGCGGCCTTCTCGTACGTGCCGCCGGACACTTCCAGCAGGTCGACGCCGGTTTCGCCGAGTTCGCGCACGACCTCCAGGGACTCCTCCTCGGTGAAGCCGCCGCGCTGGAAGTCCGCGCTGTTCAGCTTGACCGCCACCGGGACGTCGTCCCCGACGGCCGACCGCACCCGCCGCACGACCTCCAGCAGGAACCGCCGGCGGCGCACCGCGTCGCCGCCCCAGGCGTCCGTGCGCAGGTTCGTCAGCGGCGACAGGAACTGGGACACGAGGTAGCCGTGGGCACCGTGGATCTGGACACCGTGGAAGCCGGCGTCGACGAACGTCCGCGCCGCGACGGCGAAGCGCTCGATGATCGCTTCGATCTCTTCGCCGGTCAACGCGCGCGGAGCGGCGAAGGCGGTGCGGATGCCGCGGTTGCCGAAGGGCACGGCGGACGGCGCCACCGGCTCGCGCGAGAGGTACCGCGGGCTCTGGCGCCCGGGGTGGTTGAGCTGCACCCACAGGCGCGTGTCCGTGTCCTCGACCGCGCGCGCCCACGCCCGGAAGCCGGCCGGGTCGGCGGTCGCCGTCACGTTGCGCGGCTCGCCGAGCGCGGCCGGGTCGACCATCACGTTGCCGGTGATCAGCGTCCCGGCGCCGCCGCGGGCCCAGGTGCGGTACAGCTCGTGCAGCTCCCGCGTCGGGGCGTTGCGCCGGTCGCCGAGCTGCTCGCTCAGGGCCGACTTGGCCAGGCGGTTCGGCAGCACGGCGCCGCAGCGCAGCTTCAGCGGTTCGGCCAGGAGCGTCATCGCGTCCCCTCTCGAACTTACTCGAAGTAAGGTGACGCGAGAGTAGCATACCGTCGGTATGTCATCTACCCGCCGAATGACCGTTAGGGTCGCCCCATGACGGCGATCGTGCAAAACCTGGTGACGTCCGGAACCTTCCAGCTCGACGGGGGTAGCTGGGACGTCGACAACAACGTGTGGATCGTGGGCGACGACGCGGAAGTGATCGTGATCGACGCGGCGCACGACGCGAAGGCGATCGAAAACGTCATCGGCGACCGGAAACTGGCCGCGATCGTCTGCACCCACGCGCACAACGACCACGTCAACGCCGCCCCGGAGCTCGCCGCGGCCACCGGCGCGCCGATCTTCCTGCACCCGGACGACCGGGTGCTCTGGGACCAGACCCACCCCGACCGCGCGCCGGACGGCGAACTGAAGGACGGCCAGACGATCACGATCGCGGGCACGGCGCTGCGGGTCGTGCACACACCGGGACACGCGCCGGGCGCGGTGTGCCTGTACGCCGAAGAGCTGGGCGTGCTGTTCACCGGCGACACCCTGTTCCACGGCGGCCCGGGCGCCACCGGACGGTCCTATTCGGACTACCCGACCATCGTGAAGTCCATCCGCGAGAAGCTGTTCACCCTCCCGGAGGCGACGAAGGTGCACACCGGCCACGGCGAGGGCACGACGCTCGGCGCGGAGAAGTCGGCGTCGAGCGGCTGGGACGCGGCTTAGGAAGTGTGCTTCCGGGCGACGAGGGCGAACTCCTCGATCGCCCGGTCGAAGGCGGAGCTGGCTTCCCGGACCGGCGTGGGCAGGAACCTCCGGTCGAACTTCTTGTCGTCGTCGAGCTCCCACCGGGTGCGGTGGAGTGCCATCTCCTTCGTGCGCAGCAGGTTCGCCTGCTCGACCAGCTCGTCCGGCCCGCTCATCACGAGCAGCCCGTAGAACGCGCGCATGTCCGTGCGCGCCGTGTAGTAAGCGTCGTCGAACTCGATCTCGCGCTGCGCGTCGGTTTCGAGCTCCTCGCCGAGCGCCCGGCGGCGGTGGATCACGTTGATGTCGATGATGTGCTTGCGCGCCCGGGTCGCGGCTTCGATCAGGCCCGCGCAGCGGTCGGCGCGGTCCTGCCGCAGCTTCGCCCGCCGGGCGGCGTTGAGCTTCAACGGCTCGAGCAGCGCGCCGAGCGTCACCCCGATCAGCGACGCCACCGCGGCGATGCCCGCGGCGCCGACCGCGGTCAGCACGTCAGCCGCGGGGCGCTCGGCGACACCCGTACGCGCTGCTTCGCCTCTTCGGCCAGCGCGAGCGCCCACTGCTGCAGGCCGGCGACGTCGATCCCGTGCGGTGGCTCGCCCCGGAACGGCTCGATGTTCGCCGCCCCGCGCTCCAGCAAGGACACCGCGCCGACGTTGTTGCCGCGGGCCGCGTGCGTCATCCCCACCGCGAGCTGGGCCAGTCCCCGCCACAGCTCGCGGTCCGGGCCGTCCGTCGTCTTCCACGCGTCTTCGAAGACCTCGTGCGCGTGGAACGGCTTGCCGTCGTCGAGCAGCCGCTGCGCCTCCGCAAGCGTTTGCGCCGGGGTTCGCTCGATGCCTTCGGGCTGGCGCTCGACGCCGTCGGCGCCGTACGGCAGCGGCCGCCCGAGACCGTCGCGCGGCCGTGCGTTGCGTGCCCGTCCCTCGGCGTCCCGGTCGCGGCGGCTCATGCCCTCGATCCTGCCACGGGCCCGGCAGGTAGTCTGGTGACTCGTGCGTTTCCTCGACGGCCACCGGCCCGCCCACGACCTGACCTACGACGACGTGTTCCTGCTGCCGAACCGTTCGGACGTGGAGTCCCGCTTCGACGTCGACCTCGCCACCGCGGACGGCACCGGCGCCACCATCCCGATCGTCGTCGCCAACATGACCGCGGTCGCCGGCCGCCGGATGGCCGAGACCGTCGCCCGCCGCGGCGGGCTGGTCGTGCTCCCCCAAGATGTCGACACCGAAGCCGTCGCGGAGATCATCGGCTGGGTGAAGAGCCGGCACACGGTGTGGGACACGCCGCTGGTGCTGACCGGCGGTGACGCCGTCGCCGACGCGCTCAACCTGGTCCACAAGCGCGCCCACGGCGCCGTCGTGGTCGTCGACGGCGAAGGCCGCCCGGTCGGCATCGTCGACGAAGCGGCCTGCGCGGGCGTCGACCGCTTCGCGCGGCTCGCCGATGTCGCGCAGCCCGCGGCCGTCGCGGTGCCGCTGACCACGCCGTCGCGCGAGGTCTTCGAGCAGCTGCACAGCGCCGGCGCTCAGCTCGCGCTCGGCCTGGACGCCGATGGCCGCCTCGCGGGCGTGCTGACCGCCGTCGGCGCGCTGCGCGCGGACATCTACACCCCGGCCGTCGACGGCGACGGCAAGCTGCGCGTCGCCGCCGCGATCGGCGTCAACGGCGATGTCGCGGCGAAGGCCGACGCGGTCCTGAAGGCGGGCGTCGACGTGCTGGTCGTCGACACCGCGCACGGCCACCAGGAGAAGATGATCGCCGCGCTGAAGGCCGTCCGGTCGGTGTCGCCGAAGGTCCCGGTCGTCGCGGGGAACGTCGTCACGGCGGAGGGCACGCGGGATTTGATCCAGGCCGGCGCCGACGTCGTCAAGGTCGGCGTGGGGCCGGGCGCGATGTGCACGACCCGGATGATGACCGGCGTCGGCCGCCCGCAGTTCTCCGCGGTCGCCGACTGCGCGGCCGCCGCGCGCGAGCTGGGCAAGCACGTCTGGGCCGACGGCGGCGTCCGCCACCCGCGCGACGTCGCGCTGGCGCTGGCCGCCGGCGCGTCGGCGGCGATGGTCGGCTCGTGGTTCGCCGGCACGTACGAATCCCCCGGCGACCTGCGGTTCGACGAGCAGGGCCGGCCGTACAAGGAGTCGTTCGGGATGGCGTCGAAGCGCGCGGTGGGCGCGCGGACGCGCACGGACAACGTCTTCGACCGCGCCCGGAAGGCGCTGTTCGAAGAGGGCATCTCGTCGTCGCGGATGTCGCTCGACCCGCAGCGCCCGGGCGTCGAGGACCTGCTGGACTCGATCGGCTCCGGCGTCCGCTCGTCCTGCACCTACGCGGGCGCGCGCACCTTGGAAGAGTTCCACGAGCGCGCGCTGCTGGGCGTCCAGTCGGCCGCCGGGTTCGCCGAGGGCCGCCCGCTTCCTTCGGGCTGGTGACGAGCCGGGAGCGGCGCTCGCACGCCGCTCCCGGAGTCCGTCAGCCGTGGTCCTCCAGCATCTCGGTGACCAGGGCCGCGATCGGCGAGCGTTCCGAGCGCGTCAGCGTGACGTGCGCGAACAGCGGGTGGCCCTTCAGCTTCTCGATCACCGCCGAGACGCCGTCGTGCCGTCCGACGCGCAGGTTGTCGCGCTGGGCGACGTCGTGCGTGAGCACCACCCGGGACGCCGTGCCGAGCCGCGAAAGCACCGTGAGCAGGACGTTGCGCTCCAGTGACTGCGCCTCGTCCACGATGACGAACGTGTCGTGCAGCGAGCGCCCCCGGATGTGGGTCAGCGGGAGCACCTCGAGCATGCCGCGGTCGAAGACCTCGTCGAGGACGTCCTGGCTGACCAGCGCGCCGAGGGTGTCGAACACCGCCTGCGCCCAGGGCTGCATCTTCTCGCTCTCGGACCCGGGCAGGTAGCCGAGGTCCTGGCCGCCGACCGCGTAGACCGGCCGGAACACCACGACCTTGCGGTGCTGACGGCGTTCCATCACCGCCTCGAGGCCGGCGCACAGCGCCAGCGCCGACTTGCCGGTGCCGGCCCGGCCGCCCAGCGACACGATGCCGACGTCGGAGTCGAGCAGCAGGTCGAGCGCGACGCGCTGCTCGGCGCTGCGGCCGTGCAGGCCGAACGCCTCGCGGTCGCCCCGGACGAGCCGGATGCGCTTGTCCGCCGTGATCCGCCCGAGCGCGCTGGAAGTGCCCGCGAGCAGCCGCAGCCCGGTGTGGCAGGGCAGCTCGGCGAGCTCGTCCATGCCCCACTCGACGGGGTCGACGGTGCTGCCGCCGAACAGCGTGTCCAGCACCTCCTGCTGGACGTCGACGTCCGCCATGCCGGTCCAGCCGGACGGCGTCACCTCCTGCGCGCGGTACTCGTCCGCCTCGAGGCCGACGGCCCCCGCCTTGACCCGCAGCGGGATGTCCTTCGTCACCAGCGTGACCGCCTGGTTCTCGGCCGCGAGGTTGAGCGCGCAGGCGAGGATGCGGTGGTCGTTGGAGTCGGTCCGGAACCCGGACGGGAGCACCGACGGGTCCGAGTGGTTCAGCTCCACCTGCAGCGTGCCGCCGTGGTCCCCGATGGGGAGCGGCGCGTCGAGCCTGCCGTACTGCCGGCGCAGGTCGTCGAGCATGCGCAGGGATTCCCGGGCGAACCAGCCGAGTTCCGGGTGGTGGCGCTTCGCCTCCAGTTCACTGATGACGACCAGCGGAAGCACGACAGCATGCTCGGCGAAGCGGGTGACCGCCCACGGGTCCGACAAGAGGACCGATGTGTCGAGCACGTACATGTGCTGCTGGGATTCGGGCGAGGTCGAGGCTTTCCCCGGGCCGGGAACGGCACCGGTCGAAGAGTGGCCAGAGGCCTTACGGGGCAAACGCTGCGCAGTCACGACGGCATCTCCCTCGAGGGCGTGTGCACCTCACGCCCGCACTCGCTGGGCCGGGCACCTCCCTGGCTGGACCACTCCTCCTGACCTGGGTCAGGTGGCGCGGCCACGAGGGCCGGGTGCCGGCCCCCTCGTGCGTCTCGTGGGCGGCTGCGCCGCCCCCTCGATCACCGTCACGACCAGGGCCTCCCGCGAGGACCCGCACGGAACGCGCGTCCTCTCCTCGGAAGGTACCCACGAATGCCGGATCGCGCAGGGAGCCAACACGGTGATTCGCCAGATCGTCACCTCACTGTCGGTCGTCCGACATCGACGGCTCGTGACGGTGACTCTGTGTCATCGGCCTCTCGATCGATGCACACTCGTCGGAATGATCTTGAGGAAATTGCTGACCCGCGGTATTCAGAAAAGTGATTTTTCGGGTTCTACCACGTTCGGTTGCGGCGCGCATTTCCCGGCGACAGGAGAGAACCGGTCCGGGTGAAAGCGCCTGCGTCAGGCTCACACAATGGGCGTACAAGCCACACAAGACGCCTGATCGACGGGTAATTTTCTCACTGCGGGACACACCACCGGACCCCCGGTGCCCCGGATCCCAACAGTTCTACCTAGGAGTGTGCGAAGTGCTGAAGAAGGCTGGTTTCGTCGCCGCCACCGCTGCGGGTCTCATGATGATCGGCAGCACCGCGTTCGCCGCGACGGGCGACACGACGGGCACCCCGGACCCGACGTTCGGCGACGCCTACGCCACGTTCATCGAGGGCGGCGGCGCCCTGGGCTACGGTGCGGCCTCCCTGGTCGCGGGTGCCTACACGGGCATCGCCACCACCCCGGCGCTGATCCTCCACTCGCTGGAGCACCACCACCACTGAGTGTGGCTTGCGAAGGGCCCCGGAGTTCGCTCCGGGGCCCTTCGGCGTTCCAGCGAAGCCTCAGGAACCGAACCGGCGGTGCCGCCAGGCGTAGTCACGGATGGCGCGCAGGAAGTCGACGCGGCGGAATGCCGGCCAATACGCTTCGGTGAACCAGAATTCCGAATGCGCGGACTGCCAGAGCAGGAATCCGGAAAGCCGTTGTTCGCCGGATGTTCGGATGATGAGGTCCGGATCCGGCTGCCCCGACGTGTAGAGGTGCTCGGAGATGTGGTCGACGTCGAGGATCTTCGCGAGTTCGTGAATGGTCCGGCCCTCGTCGGCGTGCTGGAGCAGCAGCTTGCGCACGGCGTCCGCGATTTCCTGGCGCCCGCCGTAACCGACCGCGACGTTGACCTCCATCCCGGTCCGCCCCTCGGTGCGCGCGGCGGCTTCGCTGAGTCGCTTGGCGACATCGCTGGGTAACAGGTCGAGCGCGCCGACGATCCGCAGCTGCCAGCTCTTGCCGGGCGCGGCCAGCTCGTCGGTGACGTCGGTGATGATCTTCAGCAGCGGGGTGAGCTCGTCCGGGTCGCGGTTGAGGTTGTCGGTCGAGAGCAGCCACATGGTGACGACCTCGACTTCGGCCTCCTGGCACCAGCTCAGGAAGTCCGCGATCTTCTTCGCCCCGGCGCGGTGGCCGTCCGAAACGTCCGTGAAGCCCGCTTCGCGGGCCCAACGGCGGTTGCCGTCGAGCATGATGGCGATGTGCCGGGGATGCCGGCCGGCGGCCTGCTGGATGAGGCGCCTGCCGTAGGCGCTGTACACGACGTCGGACAAGAACGAGCGAACACTCACGTCGAGGAAGCCTACGCACCCGGTGTGAGGCGCGTGACTCGACCGCTGCCGGGCAACCTACGGTCCCGTAACCTGGAAGGGTGAGCCTGACGACGGAACCACCCGAGCCCGTAGTGGACCTCCGCCCGCGGTTGCGGGGTCACATCCACTTTTGGACGTTCTTCGGCGCCCTCGCGGCGGCGGCGGCGCTGATCAGCTTGGCGGCGTCCACAGTGTCCCCGATCGCGGCGCTGTCGACGTCGGTCTACGGGTTGACGATCCTCGGGCTGTTCGGTGTCAGCGCGCTGTACCACCGGCGCTTGTGGAGCCCGCGCGCGTACAAGTGGATGAAGCGCGCGGACCACTCGATGATCTTCTTGTTCATCGCGGGGACGTACACGCCGTTCACGCTGCTGGCGATGTCGAAGCCGACCGGGTACGTGATCCTGTCGATCGTCTGGGGCGGGGCGGTTCTCGGGGTCGCCCTGAAGATGCTGTGGCCGCATGCCCCGCGGTGGGTCGGGGTGCCGATCTACATCGCTTTGGGGTGGGTGGCCGTTTTCGTCTTCCCTGAGCTGCTGACGCACGCCGGGGTGGCGGCTTTGGTGCTGCTTTGCGTCGGGGGGCTGTTCTACACCCTCGGGGCGGTCTTCTACGCCGTCAAGTGGCCCAACCACTGGCCGGAGACCTTCGGGTACCACGAGTACTTCCACGCCTGCACCGTGTTGGCCGCCGTTTCGCACTACATCGCGATCTGGCTGGCCATGTACGCCTAGTACGGCGGCTGCGCCAGCGCGCTGGAACCGTCGAGGCCCAGCGGCCACGCCGTCGCGATCGCCGTCGGCAGAAACGCGGCGTTGTCGCGGCCAGCAGGTGCAGCAGCGCCGTTGCCACCAGGGCCGCTCCGGCCGTAGACAGTGCGTACGTCGTCCCTGCTCGCAGCCGGGGCCTCATTCGTCCTTCTTCGGCGCCGGCAGGACTCTGCGCTCCAGCCTTTCCATGAGCAGGGGGCCGAGCAGGAGGAGCACCAGCACCACGGGCACCGTGTACACCGGGCCTCACCGGCCCGCGTACCGGCGCAGGAAGACCGCCTCGGCGAGGGCCATCGCGGCCAGCTCGTTCGGGTCCACGCTTTCGTTCGGCGCGTGGATCCTCGCCTGCGGCTCCTCGACGCCCAGCAGGATCAGCTCGGCGGCCGGGAACGTCTCCGCGAGAACCGTGCACAGCGGGATCGATCCGCCCTGGCCGAGGGTGGTCATCGGGACGCCGTACGCCTCGCGCATCGCTTCGGACATCGCGCGGTAAGCCGGACCGTCGGTCGTGGCTCGGAAGGGTGCTCCCGACGCTTCGGTCTCCACTTGGACGCGGACGCCCCACGGGGCCGCCGAGTGGAGGTGGTCCTTCAGCGCCTCTTCGGCGTCCCCGATCGCCGTGCCCGGGGGGACGCGCAGGTTGAGCCGGGCCGACGCCCGGGGCGTGACCGCCGCGGCCGAGCCGAGGATCGGGGGGCAGTCGATGCCCAGGATCGTCAGCGCCGGACGCGCCCACACCATGTCCGCGACGCTGCCGTCGCCCAGCAACGCCACGTCGTCGAGGACGCCGGCGTCCTCGCGGAAGCGGTCTGCCGGGTACTGCTCCCCCAGCCAGGTTCCGTCGTGGTCCAGGCCGAGCACGGCGGTGTTCCCGCGGGCGTCGCGCAGGGTGGCCAGGATCGCGACCAGCGCCGCCAGCGCGTCCGGGGCCGCGCCGCCGAACATGCCCGAATGCACCGCGCCGGCCAACGCCTCCACCGTCACGACGACGTTCACCATGCCGCGCAGGCTCACCGTGACCGCCGGGCGGCCCACCGCCGCGTTCCCGGTGTCCGCCACGAGGATCGCGTCGGCGCGGAACAGCTCCGGGTGCCGGGGCACGAACCGCTCGAGCCCGCCCGTGCCCTGCTCCTCCGAGCCCTCGACCACCACCTTGAGGTGCACGGGGACGTCGGCACCGAGCGCGCGCAACGCCGTGAGGTGCACCAGGACGTTCCCCTTGCAGTCGGCCGTTCCGCGGCCGTGCCAGCGTCCGTCCACTTCGGTCAGTGTGAACGGGTCCGTGCGCCACGCGGATTCGCCGAGCGCGGGCTGCACGTCGTAGTGGGCGTACAGCAGGACAGTCGGCGCCGCCGGATCCTGGCACGTCCTCGAGCCCACGACGGCCTTGCTGCCGTCGGGGGTTTCCGCCAGGCGGACGTCGAACCCCAGCTCGGCGAACTTCGCGACGATCCAGCCGGCCGCGCGGTCGCATTCCGCCACCGGGGCCTGCCGCGGGTCGGCGATGGACCGGAACGCGACCAGCTCGGCCAGCTCCGCTTTCGCGCGGGGCATCAGGCCCGCGATCCGGGTGCGCAGCCGCATCATCCACCTCCGAGGTCGCCGGCCTCGAGGCCGGCGACGAAGTGCTGGAACCCGGGCAGTTCGGCCGGGCAGTAGATCGAGATGACCAGCAGTTCGCCCTTCAGCAGCCGGCCGTCGGCGACGCCCGGCCTCGCCCCGGGCCCGCCGCTGCCGTTCGCCGACCCCGCGAGCGCCGCCGCCCTGACCAGGGCCTCGTTCGGCGAGGCGCACACCGGCCCACCGTCGTTCCCGAGGACCCTGGCCACGTCGGCGGGGTCCGGCGTCCGGGCGCCGGCTACGGACAACGCGGACACGAGCTGCTCCGCTTTCCGCTGCGCTTCCCGGTCCGCCGCGGTCGATCGCCACGCGGCGAGGGCGACGACGACGAGGATCAGCAGGACGGCGGCAGCCACCCCGTACAGGACGAACCGGTGGCGGGTGGTCACGCGGTCACCTCCGCCTGCTTCCAGGACGGCTTGCGGAACCGGTAGAACAGGATCGGCACGACGACGCCCAGCCCCAGCGCGCCGACGGCCACCACCACGACGTAGCCGCCGGCGTTGCCGGACTCGAACTGGGACGGCGGGACGAACCCGACGACCAGCGCCGCCAGTGACGCCGTGAAACCGATACCGCACAACGACTTCAGCATCGGCGCGCGGAAGCCCCGCGCGTGGCCGGGGCTGGTGCGGCGCAACCGCACCGCGGCCACGAACATCAGCAGGTACGTGATCAGGTACACCTGGGTCGTGATCACCGAGAAGATCCAGTAGGCGCTGGAGACGTCCGGGATGAACGCGTACAGCAGCGCGATCCCGGTGGTGATCAGGCCCTGCACCACCAGGATGTTCTGCTGGACGCCGTGCTTGTTGAGCCGCTGCAGGAACGGCGGCAGGTAGCCCTCCTGGCGGGAGATCAGCAGCAGGCCCTTCGACGGGCCGGCCAGCCAGGTGAGCATGCCGCCGAGCGACGCGGCCACGAGCATGATCCCGACGACCGGGGTGAGCGCCTGCCAGCCGAACTCGGCGAACACCGCGTCGAACGCCTGCATCACACCGGCGGTCAGCGACAGCTCTTCGCCCGGCACGACCCAGCTGATCGCGAGCGCCGGCAGGATGAAGATGACCAGGACCAGGGCCATCGCGAGGAACATCGCGCGCGGGAACTCCCGGCCGGGCTTGCGCAGGAACGACACGTGCACCGCGTTCATCTCCATGCCCGAGTACGACAGGAAGTTGTTGACGATCAGCACCAGGCTCGCCAGTCCCGTCCACGCGGGCAGGAGGTGGCCGGCGGTCATCGGCGCCGCGGACGGGTTCCCCCGGCCCAGGAACACGATCCCGAGCACGACCAGCAGCGCGCCGGGGACGAGCGTCCCGACGATCAGCCCGCCGCTCGCGAGACCGGCGACGCCTTTCGTGCCGCGGGAGGAGACCCACACCCCGGACCAGTAGGCCACGACGATCACCACGGCGGTCCACACGCCGTTGCCCGCCAGCGACGGGTCGAAGACGTAGGCGAGGGTGCTCGCGACGTACCCGAGCAGGCTCGGGTAGTAGAAGATCGTCATGGCGAACTGGCACCAGACGGCCAGGAACCCGAGTGGTTTGGACAGGCCCTGGGCCACCCAGTTGTAGACGCCGCCCTGCCAGCCCGACGCGAGCTCGGCGGAGACCAGCGAGGTCGGCAGCAGGAACACGACCGCCGGGATGAGGTACAGCAGGACGCAGGCCAGGCCGTACACGGCCATCGTCGGCGACGGCCGCAGGCTGGCCACCGAGCTCGTGGTCATCAAGGCCAGTGCCACCCAGGAGATCCAGGTGGGGGCCGGGCTCGCCGGCCGGCCGGGTCGGTGCTGCGCAGAGCTCATGGGCGTCGCCCCCAGGCAGGAGTTTCCGATGGCGCCCACAGGCTTCCGGCCCGGCGGGCGGTTCCGGCTCGCCCGTCGGGGGTGAGATCAGCACGCGAAGAGGGGCTTCGCGAATTCAGCGAAGCCCCTCCCGCGCGAAACCCTCAGCCGAACATCCCGGGCTGGTATTCGCCTGCCGGGTTCTTCGCGATCACGTTCAGCCGGTTCCAGGCGTTGATCATCGCGATCAGGCACGTCAGGGCCGCGATCTGCTCCTCGTCGTAGTGCTTGCGGACCTGGGCCCAGGTCTCGTCGCCGACGCCGGTGTGGGCGTCCGCCAGGCGGGTTCCTTCTTCCGTCAGCGCCAATGCCGCGCGCTCCGCCTCCGTGAACACGACCGCTTCGCGCCACGCCGCGACCATCGCCAGGCGGACCGGGGTCTCGCCCGCCGCGGCCGCGTCCTTCGTGTGCATGTCCAGGCACATGCCGCAGCCGTTGATCTGGCTCGCGCGGATCTTCACCAGCTCCTGCGTCGCGTGCGGGAGCGACGATTCCTCGACCGGGCGCGCGGCCGCGATCAGGCGCTTCACGAACTTGCCGGCGAGCTCGTTCTCGAACATGTTGAACCGCGGTTCCATGACCGTTCCCTTCGTCGGTGTCACCCCCTTGACGAGGTCCGCGACGGCGGTGTGACAGCACCGGAAGTGGCGCCGGTCACATCCACACCTTCGCGTCATCACCCACGGACTTGATCACCGCTCACACACCCCGGCGGACCTGCGAAGACCCGGCGGACTTCGCCGGCCGGACGCGCTTCAAACCACCACTTTCCGGGGTCACCCACCGGGACACCACGGCGGTTGCCGTGATCACCGGCGCGTTCCACGGTGGCTCCCACAGACACCCACGCGCGAAAGGAGCAGCACCGCGATGGCCAAGACCATGCAGCCCCAGGAGCTCATCGACAGTGCCGTGGTCGACCCGGCCGGGAACAAGCTCGGGAAGGTCGGCAACGTCTACCTCGCCGACGCCACGCACCAGCCGGAGTGGATCACCGTCAAGACCGGTCTGTTCGGCACCAAGGAAAGCTTCGTGCCGCTCTCCGGGGCGCACACCGACAAGGACGGCGTGCACGTCCGGGTCGACAAGGACGCCGTCTCCGACGCACCGCGCATCGACGCCGACGGGCACCTTTCCCCCGAGGAGAGCAGCCGGCTCTACCAGCACTACGGCCTGCCCGTGCCGCGGACGTCGCCGGACGGCCGGATGGGCGACCGGTCCCAGGGGCGGGACTCCGCCATGGGCGGCCGCGGTGGCATGGACGCCGGGACGCGCGGGAAGTCCGAAAAGGACACCATGACGCGGTCCGAGGAACGGCTCAACGTCGGCACCGAGCAGGTCGAAACCGGGCACGTGCGGCTGCGCAAGTACGTCGTCACCGAAGAACAGCAGGTCACCGTCCCGGTGCGGCACGAAGAGGTGCGGCTCGAGCGCGAGCCGATCAAGGACGGGCAGCGTGGGGCCGACATCGGCGAGGCCGAGCAGGACGTCGTCCTCCACGCCGAGAAACCGGTCGTGCGCAAGGAGACCGTGCCGGTCGAACGGGCGCGCCTGCGCAAGGAGACGGTGACCGACGAGCAGACCGTCTCCGGCAAGGTCCGCAAGGAACAGTTCGAAATGACCGACGACGAGGGCAAGAAGCACCGCCGGTCCTGACGAACGCGCGGGGGTGGCCGGTTCCCGACACCGGCCACCCCTTCGTCACGCCACCGCGGCCGCCACGCGCGGCAGGCCGGCGATCAGCCGCAGGCCCTTCTTGCGCAGCGACGGCGGGATCGGCGGCATCGACAGCGTCATGGCCTGGTCCCAGCCGTGGACGTAAAGCTCGAACTTCACCAGGAAGCCCCGCTTGGGCTCGGAGATCGCGACGTGCGTGCGCGGTACACCGAACAGGGCCTTGCCGGGGCCGCCGGTGTACGCGTCGGCCTCGAAGAACAGCAGCTGGCGATCGGTGAGCAGCAGGTAGAGCTCACGCTGGGTGGTGAGGGAGAACATCGTTCCGCCGCTCAGCACCGCGGTCGCGATGCTGAGCGCGAAGTGCTCGCCCAGCACCTTCCGCAGCGACCCGACCTTGGCCATGGCGACCACTTCGGGCGTTTCGCCCGGTTGCATCAACGGTGCGGCGGTTTCGAGCAAACGTCTTTCGCGGCGTGCGCCCATCAGGGGTCCTTCGGGGAGTTCGGAGAAGCGGGACGCGCAAGGGTAAGTGACCCGCGCGGCCCGCTTTCCGTTGCCTCACCGAAGAAATCCGGCAAAACGCCCGATCACGACCGCAGCATCGGCGCCGCCAGGAACTGCTCCGGGATGGCGAACGCGTCCACCAGCGCCCGCGCGTGGGGACGCAGCTGCGCGCACAGGCCGTTCACCGCCGCGGTCACGGCCTTCCCGCGTGACGCCGTCAGGCGGCCGTGGCCCAGGAACCAGGCGAGATCCTCCTCGATCGCGGACAGGGCGTACAGGTCGCAGACGCGCTCCAGCAGTGCGCGGGCGTCCGGGTCTTCGCAGCGCTCGACCGCCGCGGCGAACGCCTCCAGCACCAGGCGCTCGACGTGGACGCGGCCCGCGCGCAGCACGTGGTCCTGCGCGGAGTTGAACACCCCGAACGGGTCCTCGGCCGCCTTGCGCAGGCGCTTCGCCACCCCTTCGACCACGTGCTCCTCGCGGTCCTCGAACAGCTTCAGCTGCCATTCGCGGCGGAAGAAGACGTCCGAGTCGGACCCTTCGGTGAGCGACTCGAGCGCCTTGCGCACCGAAGTCCGCTCCAGGATCGCGCTGACCACCTGGTCGGTGAAGAACCGGGCCGTGGCCAGCGGGGAGAGGTCCTGGAAGTCCTGCTTGTAGCTGGTCAGCAGGCCCTTCGCCACCAGCTGCAGCAGCACCGTGTTGTCGCCTTCGAAGGTCGTGAAGACGTCCGTGTCGGCCTTCAGGCCCGGGAGGATGTTCTCCGCGAGGTACCCGGAGCCGCCGCACGCCTCGCGCGCCGCCTGGATCGTGGCCGTCGCGTGCCACGTGTTCAGCGCCTTCAACCCGGCCGCGCGCGACTCCAGCTCGCGCTGCTCCTCCTCCGGCGCCGACGAGTCGATGTCGTGCAGCTTCGACACGAGCTCTTCCTGCGCGAAGTGCAACGCGTACGTCTTCGCCAGCGCCGGCAGCAGCTTCCGCTGGTGCCCGAGGTAGTCGAGGATGACGACCTCGTCGCCGTCCGGCGTCATGAACTGGCGACGCTGCTCGCCGTAGCGGATGGCCAGGGCCAGCGCGCGCTTCGTCGCGCTCCCCGCGCTGCCGCCGACGCTCACCCGGCCGCGGATCAGCGTGCCCAGCATCGTGAAGAACCGGCGGCTGTCGCTCTCGATCGGGCTCGAATACGACCCGTCTTCGGCGACGTCGCCGAAGCGGTTCAGCAGCGCCTCGCGAGGCACCCGGACGTTTTCGAAGCTCAACCGTCCATTGTCGACACCGTTCAGGCCGGCCTTCGGGCCGCAGTCCTCGATGGACACCCCCGGCATCGGCGCGCCCGACTCGTCCCGGATCGGCACCATGAACGCGTGCACGCCGCGGGATTCACCGCCGGTGACCAGCTGGGCGAACACCACGGCCATCCGGCCGTCGCGGGCCGCGTTGCCGATGTATTCCTTCTGCGCCATGGCATCCGGCGTGTGGACGACGAAGCCGCCGTCGGTGAAGGTCGCCGTGGTGCGCAGGTGCTGGACGTCGGAACCGTGGCCGTGCTCGGTCATCGCGAAGCAGCCGAGCAAGCGGAGGTCCATGACCTCGCGCAGGTACCGCGCGTGGTGGCGTTCGGTGCCGAGAAGCTGGACCGCGCCGCCGAACAGTCCCCATTGGACACCGGCCTTCACCATCAGCGACAGGTCGCCGTAGCCGAGCAGCTCGAACGACGTCACCGAGCCGCCGACGTCGCCACCGCCGCCGTACGCCGGGTCGAAACCCAGGCCGGGCCGGTCGGTTTCGGCGAGCGCGCGCAGCTGGTCGAGCACCTGGGCGCGGTGGGCTTCGACACCGAGGTCCACCGGGTCCTTGAACTCCGCGTCGGCCATCTGCGCGCGGACCCCGCGGCGCAGCTCGGCCCAGCGGCCGTCGAGGACGGTGGTCAGCGCGTCCGGATCCACCTTCGAGGGCACTTCGGGAACGTCCACGGCTACCTCCGTAAAGGACTGACGGCAGGCTTCCTACTCGTTGGTAGTAAGCCTGCCGCAGCCGCGCCGATCGCGCAGGATCAGATCGGCTTGCCGTTGACCGTCACACCGGTGAACTTGGCGTTGTCCACGTACTTGAGCGTGTTCGAGGTGTCGGACACGCCCTCAAACGTGGAGTTCGCCACGGAGAACCCGTGCACGTGGGCGGTCGAGAGCCCGCTGACGTCGAACGTCTTGCCCGCGATCTTCGTGCTCGCGCAGTTGCTCATCGTGAACGGCCCGAACGACGGGACGTAGCCGCCGGTCTGGCTGTTGTAGGTGGACGTCACGTACACGAAGTTCCGCGCGAAGGTGCCCGAAACACTGTCGAGGTTGATGTTCTCCGAGAACCCGCCACGCAACGTGTTCGACTTGACGTACAGCGCGAACTTCGTGTCACCCTTAACGGTGAGCCGGTACGCGTAGACGTTGCGGATCCCGCCGGTCTGTTCGCTGCCGCAGGTGATCGCGCCCCAGTTGCCGTTCATCACGCAGTTCACGACGACGAGGTTCTGGCACGGGACGTTCACCCGCCGCCCGTCGGCGTCGCGGCCGGACTTGATCGCGATGTTGTCGTCGTGCGCGCCGAGGGCGCAGTTCGCGATGACGACGTGGTCGCACGACTCGGGGTCGCAGCCGTCGGTGTTGGAGTGCGCGGTGCTGGGGTCGGTGCTGACGCCGTCGACGGTGACGTTGCGGCACAGCGTCGGGTGCAGCTGCCAGAACATGGAGTTCTTCAGCGTGATGCCCTGGATCAGCACGTTTTCGCAGGCGTACGGTTCGACGAACGCCGAGCGCATGTTGTGGCCGGACCCCGGCACGACGCGCTTCTCCGGCGGGGTTCCCTTGGCCACCAGCGTTTCCAGGTAGGCGCGGTCGCTGCCCTTGTTCCACGACGACGTGGCGGCGGCGTCGAGCGTGCCGCTGCCGGTCAGGCCGATGTTCTTCGCCCCGTGGGCGTAGATCATCGGCGACCGGTTGACGCACTCGATGCCTTCGTACCGCGTCAGCACGTTCGGGAACTTCGAGGCGTCGCCGCTGAACTTGAGCACCGCGCCCTTTTCCAGGTGGAGGTCGACGTTGCTCTTCAGGTGGATTGCGCCGGTCAGGAACGTGCCGCTCGGCACGACCACGTGTCCGCCGCCGGCCGCGGTGCACGCTTCGACCGCCTTCTCGATCGCCGCGGTGTTGTCGGTCTTGCCGTCGTTCTTCGCGCCGTAGCCGGTGATCGGGAAGCCGCGGTCCGGGAACGTGGGGATGGTGGTGTTCGCGACGATGTCGTTCGCCGCCGGCCACGGGAGCGCGGGGACGTCGACGCGGTACCGGCGCGCGGGCGCCGCCGGGAGACCGGGTACGAGTGAGACCGCGAGCGTGCCCTTGATCAGCTGCCGCCGGGTGAACCTGCCGTCCATGGACGCCTTCCTCCTCGGGAAAGACCACTGCGACGGCGGAACCACGGCACGGACCGTGGGCACGACGAACTCTAGGCGCCGACGCGGGTCCGGGTCCAGGCTTGCGCGGCCGGCGAAAGTGCTGTCATGATCGGCGCATGTCGATTCGAAAGGGCGTGCGCGCCCTCGCGCGTTGAGCGCCTCGCGACGGCCGGGCCGTCGCTTCCCCGGACCCGATCCGTGGTCCCGAGCTCTCGAAATCCGCGATGCCTGGCTGAGCTTCGCGCTGAGCACCGAACCGGCGGACCGGCCCGCCGCGGAAACGGCGATCAGCCTGCTCTACGAACTGGCCGGCGCGGCACCACCGGCGTTCTCGTGGGCGGGTTCCCCGGCCGCCGCGGTCGAACTGGTGACACCTGGGCAAGCGCTTTCCCTGGACGGCGACCAGCCGGTCGAAGCGCGGCTGGCGACGCGGGTCCGCTCCCTGCGGCAGCGGCTCGACCAGCGGACCGGCGGCCGGCGCGACCGGTACCGGGTGCCGGACCGGCCGCCCCCGGACCCGCTGCGCGTCCCGCTGCGGGCGTTGCTGAACAACGGGCTGGGTGCCGCGCTGGAGCGGTCGATCCGGGATTCCGTCGCCGGCGTCCTGCGGGGTGCGCTGCCGACGGGGGCCGGATTGCACTGGTACGGCCAGCAGGAAGCCCATTGGATCGCGCTGTACGACCTGCACCGCCGGGTCGGCGGCGCCGGGTTCGCTCCGGAAGACGCGTTCGAACTGGATCTGTGGGCCACGCTCGCGCGGTCCTGCGGCTGGTGGTGGCCGCGCGAAGGCAGGTGCGTCGTCGCCGAACGGCCGCTCGTCATGCGCACCGAGCGCGTGGACGACGACTACGGCGGGATCCGGCCGCACCACGCGAGCGGCCCCGCGATCGCGTTCCCCGACGGCTGGGCCGTGCACGCGTGGCACGGGACGCGGGTGCCGTCCTGGGTGATCGACGCGCCGACGGCCGACCGGATCATGGTGGAGCGCAACGTCGAAGTACGCCGGTGCGCGATCGAGCGGGTCGGCTGGCCGGCGTTCGTCGAGGAGGCAGGGCTCGCGTTGCTCGACCGCGCGGCCGATCCCGGCAACCCCGGCTGCGAACTGCGGCTCTACGACGGGTCGGCCCAGCCGTGGCGCGCTCCGGCCCGCTTGCTGCTGGTGGTCAACGGCTCCGTCGAACGCGATGGCACGCGCCGGCACTACGGGCTGCGCGTGCCAACGGAGATCGACCATCCCCTCGACGCCGCCGGCTGGACGTACGGGCTCACCGGAGCCCAGTACGCGCGGCTGCGGCGCCGGACCTGAACTCCTTGAGGTGAAAGCATGTTTCTCGCAGAACTGCTCGACCGGACCGGCCTCGACGTCCTGGCGCACCTGGACCGGCAGGTCGACGTCCCGGTGATCGACGGCCCGCAGGCCCAAGGCGACTTGATCGTCGTCCCGGCAGCGATGGCCGATGCCGTGCGCAGCCGCGCCGGCTGGCATTCCCTGCCCGCGGAAGGCGCCGAACTCGTCCGCGGTGGTGACGGGACCAACCCGCACACGCTGGTCGGCGTGTGTCAGCTGACGGTCCAGGTCGCCGATCCCGCAGGGCTCGCGGTCGCGATGCTGCACAACACCGCGCCGGTGTACCTGGTGCACCCGGAGCACGGGGCGACGGGCATCGCGCCGGGCCGCTGGATCGTGCGGCGGCAGCGGGAGCACGGCGGCTTCCGCAAGGTCGGCGCGCGCTGGTACGAGGGCGGGCCGGTGCTGGTCGCCGACTGACGGGTCCGTGGGGTGCCACCGAGGGGGCGGCACCCCACGGCTCGGGTCAGGCCAGGTCGGGGCCCTTCGAGCGCAGGTCGTCGACCTTGCTCATCGCTTCCCGCAGCTCGCCCAGCCAGCTGTCGGCATGCTCGCCCACCAGGCGGACCGCCCACGCCAGCGCGTCCGAGCGCGACCGGGCCACGCCCGCGTCCACCAGCGTGTCCAGGATCAGCCGCTCCGGCTGCCTCAGCCTGGTCATCACCGGCGCCGAATGCGTCGTGAACAGCGCCTTCGTGCCGCCCAGCTTCGCGCCCCACGCCACCTTGCGCTGGTAGCGGTGTTCCGCCTGCCTGGCGATCTCGATGCGCTCGTCGCGCGTCTCCTCGCGGTGGCGGCTGATGCGGCCCTCCTCGGCCGCCGCGCGGGCCGCGTCGTCCGCGTATTCCTCCGTCAGCGCCGGGAGCTCGCCGACCACGATGATCTCCTCGCGGTCGACCGACACCTCCGGGGCGCCGGTGAACCAGCCGTCGGGCAGGCGCCCGCCGAACCAGGCCGCCGCGTCGTCCGCCGGGGGCACTTCGGTCTGCTGCCAGCCCCGGCTGCCCTTCCAGCCTCGTCCCATGTTCGCCACCTCCGCGATTACATGATTACAACGCTACTGACGCTACGCCGAATACAGGTGAAAGAGCGGGTCGTTCACTCAGAGCTGAGCCGTCAGCTCCCCGGCGGAGGTGACCGGCCGGTCGCACACGTACCCCCGGCAGACGTAGGCCGCGGGCGAGCCGTCCACCAGCGGGCGGTCCGCCAGCAGCGGGACACCCGGCGCGTCCGGCTCCCCGGCCAGCACGATGCCGCCGCCGTGCACACCCCGCGCCGCGGCCAGCCGCAACGCCGGGTCCGCGCCGACCACCGCCACCTGCACCGGGCCGGCGTGGGCCGCCTCGGCCACCGACAGCCAGTGCCCGGCGAACCGCGGCACCCGCGCGGCCAGCACGCCGACCCGCCGCAGCGCCTGCTCGGCCGCCTCGCGGTACCGCGACGAGTCGTGCCCGGCCAGCGCCGACGCCGTCAGCAGCGCCCCGGCCAGCGCGGACGCTCCCGCCGGGCTCGCGTTGTCGCCCGGGTCGGCCGGCCGCTGGACCAGCGTCTCGGCGTCGTCGGCGGTGTCGAAGTACGCGCCGGGCACGTCCGGCGACGCGAAGTGCGCCAGCGCCAGGTCCAGCAGCCGGGTCGCCTCGGTGAGCCACTTCGCGTCGCCGGTCGCCTGGTGCAGGGCCAGGAAGCCGTCGGCGACGCAGGCGTAGTCCTCCAGCACCCCGGCCGACTCGCCCACGACGCCGTCACGCGAGCTGCGCCGCAACCGGCCGTCGACGACGTGGACGTCGAGCAGCAACCCGGCCGCGGCGGCCGCCCACTCGATCCACTGTGGACGATCCAGGGCGACGCCCGCCTCCGCCAGCGCCGTGATCGCCAGTCCGTTCCAGGACGCGATCACCTTGTCGTCACGCCCCGGCTGCGGCCGCTTCGCGCGCGCCTCCAGGAGCTGGACGCGCAGGGGTTCCGGCAGGTCACCGAACAGGCGCAACGTCGAGGCGCCTTCTTCGAACGTCCCCTCCTCGGTGACGCCGAACAACGACGCCGCGGAGTCGTCACCGACCACTTCACGCAGCTGCGACGGCGTCCAGACGTACGTCAGGCCTTCGACGCCGTCGGTGTCGGCGTCCAGTGAGGACGCGAAGCCGCCCTCGGGCGTCCGCAACGCGTCGAAGAGAAACTGCGCGGTCCCGGAGGCGACGCGCAACGCCGTCGCCGAACCGGTCCGCCGCCACAGGTGGGCGTAGAACCGCAGGAGCAACGCGTTGTCGTACAACATCTTCTCGAAGTGCGGCACGATCCACTCGGCGTCCACGGAGTACCGCGCGAAGCCACCCGCCAGCTGGTCGTACAGCCCGCCGCGGGCCATGGCCTCGGCCGTCTGGTCCATCAGGGACAGCGCGACCTCGGAACCGGTGCGCTCGTGGTGGCGCAGCAGGAACTCCAGCACCATCGACGGCGGGAACTTCGGCGCGCGGCCGAAGCCGCCGTTGACCGGGTCCGCCTCCTGCTGCAGCTTCGCGACCGCGCCGGCGAGCGCGGCTTCGTCCACAACGGACTCCTTGAGCGGGCCGGTCTGCTCGGCGATGTGCGCGACGATCTGCTTCGCGCCGTCCAGGAGCTCCTCCGGCCGCTCGCGCCACGCCTCGGCGACGGCGGCCAGGAGCTGCCGGAACGACGGCATGCCCGGCCGCGGCGACGGCGGGTAGTAGGTGCCGCAGTGGAACGGCTCGCCCTCCGGCGTCAGGAAGCACGTCATCGGCCAGCCGCCCTGGCCGGTCATCGCCTGCGTGGCGGCCATGTAGACGGCGTCGATGTCCGGCCGCTCTTCGCGGTCGACCTTGATGTTGACGAAGTGCTCGTTCATCACGGCGGCGGTTTCGGTGTCTTCGAACGACTCGTGCGCCATGACGTGGCACCAGTGGCACGCGGCGTACCCCACGGAAAGCAGGATCGGCACGTTCCGCCGGCGCGCCTCGGCCAGCGCGTCCGGACCCCACTGCCACCACTCGACCGGGTTGTCCGCGTGCTGGAGCAGGTACGGGCTGGTCGCGCTCGCGAGACGGTTCATGCGTCCAGGGTGGCACCCGGGAAAACCGGGCGCGCGGTCACAGTCCTCTCCGTCACACTGGCCCGGTGCTGCTGACGATCACGACCACCCGGACACCCGCGACCGACCTGGGCTTTCTCCTCCACAAGCATCCGGAGAAGGCCCAGTCGGTCGCGCTTTCGGCCGGGACCGCGCACGTCTTCTACCCGGAGGCGGCCGAAGACCGTTGCACCGTCGCGTTGTTCGTCGAGATCGATCCGGTCGGGCTCGTCCGCGGTGGCGGGACTTCGCTGACCCAGTACGTCAACGACCGGCCGTACGCGGGTGGCTCGTACCTCGCGGTCGCGCTGCGCGCCGCGTTCACCACCGCGCTCGCGGGCCGCTGCTCGGCGCGTCCGGAGCTCGTCGACGAACTCTTCGACTTGGAGATCCGCGTGCCGTCGCTGTCCGCGCGTGGCGGGGCCGAAGTCGTGCACAAGCTGTTCGAGCCGCTCGGCTGGCGCGTTTCCACCGCGCCGATCCCGCTCGACCCGGAATTTCCGGAGTGGGGCGAGAGCCGCTATGTCGACTTGACGCTCACCGGCACCCACCGGGTCGTCGACGCGCTGCGGCACCTCTACGTCCTGCTGCCCGCGCTCGACGGCGGCAAGCACTACTGGGTCGGCCAGGACGAGGCCGACAAGCTGCTGCGCGCCGGCGACGGCTGGCTCGCCGAGCACCCCGAGCGGACGCTCATCACGAACCGCTACCTCGACCGGCGGCGGCCGGTGGTGCGCTACGCGCTTTCGCGGCTGGCCGAAGCGGACGACGTCCCCGCGGACGCCGAGGCGCTCGTCACCGAGGTCCCGGACCGCCCGGAGCCGCTGGCGACGCAGCGCCACGGCAGCGTGCTCGCCGCGTTGCGGGCGGCGGGCGCGCGGCGCGTGCTCGACCTCGGCTGCGGGAGCGGCGCGCTGCTGCGCGTCCTCGAGAAGGACCGGACGTTCACCGAGATCGTCGGCGTCGACGTCTCCGCGAGCGCTCTCGACGTCGCCGAGAAGCGAATCAAGGACAGTGCCCGTGTCACGCTCCGGCAGTCCGCGCTCACCTACGCCGACCCGGCGCTGGCCGGCTACGACGCCGCCGTGCTGATGGAGGTCGTCGAACACGTCGACCCGGAGCGGCTGCCGGCGCTCGAACACGCCGTGTTCGGGGTCGCGGCGCCGCGCACGGTGCTCGTCACGACGCCGAACGCGGAGTACAACCGGCTGTTCGAGTTCCTGCCGATGGGGCATTTCCGGCACGCCGACCACCGGTTCGAATGGACGCGAGCCGAGTTCCGCGCCTGGGCGGACGGCGTCGCGACCCGGCGTGGCTACGAGGTCCGGTACGTGCCGATCGGACCGGTGGACCAGGAATCGGGACCGCCGACCCAGATGGCGGTCTTTTCGACCAGTGAGGAGGTGGCCGCGTGAAGCTGACCGTCCCCGACATGGCGCTCGTCGTGCTCGTCGGCGCTTCCGGCTCCGGCAAGTCGACCTTCGCGCGCACGCACTTCGCGCCCACGCAGGTGCTCTCCAGCGACTTCTTCCGCGGGCTCGTCGCCGACGACGAGAACGACCAGTCCGCGTCGGCAGAGGCCTTCGACGCACTGCACTACGTCGCGGGCAAGCGGCTCGCGGCCGGCCGGATGACCGTGATCGACGCGACGAACGTCCAGCGCGCTTCGCGGGCGAGCCTGGTGAAGCTGGCGAAGGAGCACGACGTGCTCCCGACGGCGATCGTGCTCGACCTGCCGTTGTCCGTGTGCGTCGCGCGCAACGCCGGCCGGCCCGACCGCGACTTCGGCGACCACGTCGTCCGGCGGCAGCGCGGCGAGCTGCAACGTTCGCTGAAGTCGTTGGAGCGCGAGGGTTTCCGGCGCGTGCACGTGCTGCGCGGCGAGGCCGAGGTGGCCGCGGCGGAGATCGTCGTCGAGCCGCTGCGCAACGACAAGCGGTCGCTGACCGGGCCGTTCGACGTGATCGGCGACGTCCACGGCTGCGCGGCCGAGCTCGAGGAGCTGCTGGCCGAGCTGGGCTACGTCGACGGCATCCACCCGGACGGCCGGACGGCGGTGTTCGTCGGCGACCTCGTCGACCGCGGCCCGGACACGCCGGGGGTGCTGCGGCGCGTGATGGGCATGGCCGCGGCGGGGAGCGCGCTGGTCGTGTGCGGGAACCACGAGCAGAAGCTGGTGCGCGCGCTGCACGGGCGGAAGGTCAACGTCGCGCACGGCCTGGCGGAGTCGCTGGAGCAGCTCGGCGCGGAGAGCGAGGAGTTCCGCCGGGCCGCGCACGAGTTCTGCGACGGGCTGATCGCGCACTACGTCCTCGACGGTGGTGACCTCGTCGTCGCGCACGCGGGGCTGCCCGAGCGCTACCACGGGCGCGCGTCCGGCCGGGTGCGGAGCATGGCGCTCTACGGCGACACGACCGGCGAGACCGACGAGTACGGCCTGCCGGTGCGGCTGCCGTGGGCCCGCGACTACCGCGGGTCCGCGATGGTCCTCTACGGGCACACGCCGACGCTGGAGCCGGAGTGGGTCAACAACACGATGTGCCTCGACACCGGGTGCGTGTTCGGCGGGAAGCTGACCGCGCTGCGCTACCCGGAGCGCGAGGTCGTCTCGGTGAAGGCACACCAGGTCTGGTACGAGCCTTCGCGGCCGCTGGACGCCGCACGGCCGTTGGGCGGGCGCGAGCCGGCGGTGCTGGAGCTGGCCGACGTCACCGGGAAGCGGATCGTGCAGACCGCGCACCACGGCCGAGTCGGTGTCTCGGCGGAGCAGTCGGCGGCGGCGCTGGAGGTGATGAGCCGGTTCGCGGTCGACCCGCGGTGGCTGGCCTACCTGCCGCCGACGATGGCGCCGTGTTCGACGTCCGCGCGCGAGGACTATCTGGAGCACCCGGAGGAGGCGTTCGCCGAGTATCGGGCGGCCGGGGTGCAGTCGGTGGTGTGCCAGGAGAAGCACATGGGCTCGCGAGCCGTCGTGCTGGTGTGCCGGGACAGCGGTGTCTCCCGCTTCGGCATCGAGGGCGGCGGCGCGGTGTACACGCGCACCGGGCGGCCGTTCTTCACGGCGGCGCAGAACGCTTCGCTCCTGGACGACGTGCGGGCGGCGGCCGGCGAACTGTTCGACGAGCTGAAGTCGGACTGGCTGCTGCTGGACGCCGAGCTGCTGCCGTGGAGCGCCAAGGCGGGCGGGCTGATCGCGGACCAGTACGCGTCGGTCGGCGCGGCGGCCCAGGCGGTGCTGCCGGCGGCGGTCTCGGCGCTGACGACGGCGTCCGCACGCGGCATCGACGTCTCTGACCTGGTGCGGCGCACGGCGTCCCGGGCGTCCACAGTGGACTCCTACCGGGCGGCGTACCGGCGGTACTGCTGGCCGACGTCGGGTCTGGACGGCGTGCGGCTGGCCCCGTTCCAGCTGCTGGCGTCGGAAGGCACGGCCTACCACGACCGGCCGCACTCGTGGCACCTGTCGGTGCTGGACCGGCTCGCGGGCCCGCGGTTCCAGCGGACCCGGACGCTGACGGTGGACGTGCTGGACGAGGCGTCCGTCGCGCGTGGGGTCGCGTGGTGGGAGGAGCTGACGGGGGCGGGCGGCGAGGGCATGGTGGTCAAGCCGTCGGCGAACCTGACCCGCGGCATGCGCGGGCTGGTCCAGCCGGGGGTGAAGGTCCGCGGGCGCGAGTACCTGCGGATCATCTACGGCCCGGACTACACGCTGCCGGAGAACCTCGAGCGGCTGCGCAAGCGCGGGCTGAACCGGAAGCGGATGCTGGCGCTGCGCGAGTACGCGCTGGGCCTGGAGGCGTTGGAGCGCGTGGCACGGGGCGAGCCGCTGTGGCGCGTCCACGAGTGCGTGTTCGCGGTGCTGGCCCTGGAGTCGGACCCGGTGGACCCGCGCCTCTGACCAGCGCCCCGCCAGGGCCTCAACGCGAGGGGAATAGCCCAACAGGCCCAGAGACCAACCCAGACCCCCCGCAACCCCGATCCGAAGCCAGAACACGGCCGGCGGCACCGGGTCAAGGCATCTTTCCCGCAGGGCTCTACCTGGTGGCCGTCATCATCGGCTTCACGTCGTGGGCGTGGGGCGCGCGAGTCCTTCGAGCGCAGACGCTTTCGTTGCGCGGCCGCGAATACG